>SIAN01000063.1 GCA_009691715.1 Planctomycetota bacterium | reverse complement strand
CGTTCAAGATCCTGGGGATCGACACCGAGGCTTTCACGCAAGCCGACGCCTACTCCGGCCACGACATTCTTTTCGGTCCCGGATCGAAGCGGACGGAGGTGGGCTGCTGGGCGCACGCACGGCGGTACTTCAAGTCGGCGCTTGATTCGGAGAAAGAATTCGCCACCGAGGCGATGGCGACGATTCGTCGGCTCTACGCGATCGAGCGCGCGGCGAAGGAGCAGAATCTCGCGCCGTCGGAATGGAATGTGAGACGTAGCCGCGAGCGTGCTGATCGAGGTGCTTCTCACCGCGTCATTGATGATCGCGATCCTGTCGGTCAGTCACGGCGAAGGCGGCGGGCGATGGACGCCGGCATGGGTGGTCGGCGGCTGCGTCGCGCTTTGCGCCCTGGTGGCCGGACCATTCAGCGGAGCAGCGATGAACCCGGCGCGCTACTTGGCGCCCGCGCTGGTGAGTGGCGCCACCGATCACGTTTGGATCTACGTGGTCGCGCCGTGCACGGGCGCCTTGCTGGCGGTTCCGATCTGTCGCGCCCTCCGTGGCAGTACCTGCTGCCCGAAGCAACGCTCGGGCGCTGCTACTGCGCCGCGACCTTGATGGGAGCGCCATCGAGCTTGCCGAGCTTCGCCGGGAGCTTGCCGTCGTACTTCTTGAACCAGTCGCGCCAGTGCTGCGCGACCTGATCGTCGAAGGCCGGCGCTTCACCGAGGTGCTTGTCGGCCGCGATCTTGGCGAGCCCTTCGTGGAGGGCGCGGCGCTGGCCTTCGTCGGCGGGCTGGTTGCCAGGCCCATTGCCGCGGCCGCCACCCTTGCCGCCGCCCTTGCCGCCGCCCTTGCCGCCACCGCCACCGCCACCGCCACCGCCACCGCCGCCCTTGGCACCGTTGCTGGTGCCTTCCGCGGAAACCATGCGTTCGATCACGGCGTCGATCGCGGAGCGTGAGCCGAGCTCGAGCAGCGCAGCCGCGACCGGCTCCGCAAACTCGCTCGGTGCGTCGGCGCCGAGCTGCTTCAGGATGTCGGCGAGCGCGTTCACGCTGCGATCGTCCTTCAGCTTGCCGAGCGAGGAGATCAAGGCGTCCGTGTAGCGCTTGCCGTCGCGGCTCATGATCGAGGCGACGTCGTCATCGCTGCCGTCGCGGTTCTGGCCGACTTTGGCGAAGGCGGCGCGCAGGTCGCCGAGCGCCTTGACCAGCGCCCGCACGGTCTCGTCGGCGTGCTGTCCAGCCATCAGCTTCTCGACCGCCGTGGTGCGGACCTGGTAGTCCTTGTCGTCGAGCGCGACCGCGAGCGTGTCGGCGACCGCTCGGCTCGGCGCGTTCTCGTGCAAATTGGTCAGCGCAGCTGCCGCCTCGATGGCGGCAAGGCGCTCGCCGACGTCCTTCGAGCGGATCTTGCCGCGCGCCGCCTCGAGGCCCTTCTGCTCGGCCTCCTGATGGGGGGCGCAGAGGTTCTCGGACTTGCAGTCAGGGCAGTCGCTGAGCGCGGTCAACGCGATCGCAGCGAAGAGCGGCAGCAGCATCGGAGCGTCCTCTTGGTTTCAACGAGTCGCCCGCGAGATTGCCGAGCGACCGCGCGTCCCGCCAGTACCGGCGCGACGGCCGAGGGGCGGGTTTGCGTGCTGGCCTGCCGCGCTCAGCCGAAGCGACCGGTGATGTAGTCCTCGGTCTGCTTCTCGCACGGCTTGACGAAGAGTTCGTCGGTGCGGCCGTACTCGATCAGGGTGCCCATGTAGAGGAACGCGGTCCGGTCGCTCACGCGCGACGCCTGCTGCATGTTGTGGGTCACGATGACTAGGGTGTAGTCCTTCTTCAGTTCGAGCATCAGGTCCTCGACCTTGGCGGTCGCCACCGGGTCGAGTGCGGAGCGCATAGCCGGCAGTCGCCGCTCCGCAAGACGCCAACGCCGCCGCACCCGCGGTCGAGCGCTCGGGTCGCGTTGGCATGATGCAGCGTCGCGAAGGAGGCGACCGAAGTCCGGTGCTAGAGCCTGAGAAGACACCCACCTTGCTCGAACGCGTCGCGACCGGCGATCCAGCGGCCGTGCGCCTGCTCCTCGATCGCTACGGCGGGCTGGTCTGGAAGATGGTGCGGCGGCGCTTCGACGCCGCCACCGCCGAGGATGTCGTGCAGGAGTCGTTCATCTCGCTGTGGAAGTCGGCCGCGCGATTCGACGGCCGCCGCTCCTCGGAAACCGCGTTCGTCGCGACGATCGTCCGCCACCGCATGGTTGACTGCGTAAGGCGGCGCTCGCGGCGGCCCGAGGTCGAACTCGCGGACGCTGACTTCGCCGGAATCGCGGAAGCCGACCCGGTGGAGCAGGCGGAGGACGTGCGCGCCGCACTCGACGCCGTTGCGCTGCTGAAGCCGGTGGCGCGCGAGGTCCTGCGCATGGCGATCGTCGACGGCTTCACCCAAGACGAGATTGCGACGACGACAAAGCTGCCGCTCGGCACGGTCAAGAGCCACGTCCGCCGCGGCCTCGAACGGACCCGCGCCGCCGTGAACGCCGCTGGCCAAGGCGCCGACGGGGCTCGACGATGAGCGCGGCACGACACACGCCTCCTTCAGCAGGAGCGCGCGAACGCCGCGAGTTCGCCGATTCGTCGCTCCACGTGGCGCTGCTGCTACCGACTTCACGGCCGCTGCCGCGCTCCACACGGCGCCGGCTGGAGCTCGCCGCCAATCGCTTCATCGCGACGCTTTCCGGCACCGGTCCAATCTCTTCGAAGAGTGATCGTCATGGATGAGAAAGGCGAGTTCGCTGCCGAAGTGCTCGACGGATCGGTGCGAGGGCTCGCCGCGCTGGTCGTCAGCCTGGCGCGGGAGCGCGAAAGCGGGAACGAGGCGCGTGCGTTGATTGCTTCGGAGGAGGCCGTCGCCGACACGGAGCTGCGCCTGCGCCAACTCGCTGAGTCGGCAGCAGCAGGGATCCCCGAGCTCTTCGCAGCGCACGTCGAATGGCTGAGCGCGAGCTATGCGGCGCGCGGTCTCCCGACGACCTGCCTGCCGACGATGGTCGCGTGCCTGGCCGAGGTACTCGAGCGCGAGCTTCCGCGTGACGCGTGGATCGCGACGCGCCCGCACCTCGACGCCGGGCGCGAGGCGCTCTGCCGCCCGCTCCAAGCGAGTGAGTGCCTGCTCGACGACCGTGCCGACAGGACGCGACCGCACGCGGATCTGGCGCGCCGCTTCCTGCTGGCGCTGCTCGAGGCGCATCACGACGACGCGTTGCGGCTGGTCGAGACGGCGCAGCACGACGGGACGGATGTCCTGCAGATCCACCGTTACGTGCTCGTCGCTTCGCTGGCGGAGATCGGCCGCATGTGGCAGGCCGGGGACGTCCACATCGGCGAGGAGCGGATCGCCACCGCGATCGTCGCCGACGCGCTCGCTCTGCTGCGAAGGAACCTGCCGCGCGCGCCGGTGCACGCTGGTCGCGTGCTGGTCGCCTCCGTCGAGGGCAACCTCCACGAGCTCGGCGGCCGGATCGTCGCCGACGTCCTCGAGCTGGCGGGCTGGACCACTTTCTTCCTCGGCGCCAACGTTCCGGGCAACGACCTGCTCCAAGCCGCGGTCGACCACCACGCCGACCTCTGTGCGATCTCGGTCGGGATGGGGGTCCATGTGCGCGCGACCGCGCGGCTGATCAAACGCGCGCACGCGCTCCCACAACGGCGCCTGCCAGTCGTCGTCGGCGGGCAAATCTTCAACCGCGTGCCCGGACTGTGGCGCGCGGTCGGCGCCGATGCTTGCGCCACGAGCGCCGAAGAGGCGCCCGCCGTCTGCGCGCGTCTGATCGCGCGCTGAAACCGCAGTCGCCGCCGGGCGGGACGCGATTTGAGCTCGACGGCAGTAGCGCTGCATCCAAAGCGCCACGTCGCGCGAATAGGGCAGCAGATCCACTCATTCACTGTCAAGGAGGTTGTGTCCATGTTTGCACTGAGTCTCGCGGCCATCGCGCTGACCGGCTCCGCTTCGATCGCGTCGCCCGCCTCGACCAACGAGAACTGCCCGAACCAGGCAGTCGCCGGCAAGAACATCGTCGAGACCGCCGTCGCGGCCGGCTCCTTCGGAACGCTCGCTGCGGCGCTCGGTGCCGCGGGTTTGGTCGACACCCTCTCCGGCGTCGGCCCCTTCACCGTCTTCGCGCCCACCGACGCGGCGTTCGCGAAGCTGCCGAAGGGCACGGTCGAAACGCTGCTCAAGCCCGAGAACATCGAGCAGCTGAAGACGATCCTGACCTATCACGTGGTCGCTGGCGATGTGCGCGCAGCGAGTGTCGTGAAGATGAAGTTCGCGTCGGCGCTGAACGGACAGCGGATTGCGATCACGGCCGATGGTGGCGGCGTGAGCGTCGCCGGAGCCAAGGTCGCGACGACCGACGTCGCTTGCTCGAACGGCGTCATCCACATCGTCGACTCGGTGATGATGCCGGTGACGAAGAACCTCGTGACGACCGCGGTCGAAGCCGGCTCGTTCAAGACGCTGGCAGCAGCTCTGAAGGCCGCCGACCTGGTCGACGCGCTCTCCGGACCGGGCCCGTTCACGGTCTTCGCGCCGACCGACGAAGCGTTCGCCAAGCTGCCGCAAGGCACGCTGGAGAAGCTGCTGAAGCCGGAGAACAAGGCCAATCTTGTCGCCCTCCTCAAGTTCCATGTGCTGCCGGGACGCGTCTACTCGGATCAGGTCGCGGCCGGCGAGGTTCCGACTCTGTCTGGAATGAAGCTCGCGATCACCGTCGAGAAGGGCGTCGCCCGCATCGGCAACGCCTGTTTGGTGAAGGCGGACATCGAGACTTGCAACGGTGTCATCCATGTCGTCGACTCGGTCATCCTCCCCAAGATGTGATCTGAGTTGGCCGATGTCCCCCCGACCCCGGCCGCCATCGGGCGGTCGGGGTCTCTTCGTTGCGGAGCCACGGATTCCAATGTCCAATCGAAACCTGTCCGATCGCAGGACCGTCGCGTTTCCGACCGCGCTGCTCGCGCTGCTGCTGCCGACCTGCGCGACCCACCATGAGAACCGAGACTGCACCGGCGAGACGTTTCCGAGCGTGACCGGCGAGGCACTCGACGGAACGATCCGAAACCTCCCCGCTGATCTCGTCGGCAAGCCTGCCGTCGTCCTCATCGGCTACGAGCAGCGGGCGCAGTTCGACGCCGACCGCTGGCTGTTCGGCATGCTGCAGTCGGGCACGCCAGTCAACCTGCTCGAGCTACCGACCATTCCCGGGATCTTCCCGCGGCTCGCGTCCGGAATGATCGACGGCGGCATGCGCTCTGGAATCCCGATCGAGGAGTGGCAGACCGTCGTGACGCTCTACGGTGCGGACGCGCGCGCGATCGCCGCCTTCACCGGAACCGAAGGCGGCCGGAACATCCGCGCGCTGCTGCTCGACCAGCAGGGAACCGTGGTCTGGCTCCACGATCGCGGCTTCTCCGCGGGCAAGATGCTCGAACTCGACGGGCTCGCGCGGGCGCTTCTTGCGGTGAAAGATTGAACCGACCGGCGCTCGCAAAGCAGGCCGTCTTCGTCACGGGCGCCTCGGGCTACATCGGGGGACGCCTCGTGCCGCGACTGCTCGAGGCCGGGCACCGCGTGGTCTGCATCGCACGCGAGCGCCGCAAGCTCGAGGACCGGGCGTGGAGCCGTGATCCCCGCGTGGTCATCCGCGAGTGCGATGTCAACGACGTCGCCGGGCTCGCGTCCGCCATGGCCGGCTGCGATTCCGCCTACTACCTGATCCACTCGATGCTCGTCGCCGGGGACGAGTTCCGCGGCCTCGATCAACTGCTCGCGAACGGCTTCGCACGAGCGGCAAAGCGCGCTGGCATCTCGCGAATCGTCTACCTCGGAGGACTCGGCGAACTCGGTGCCGGCCTCTCCGAACATCTCGCTTCGCGCCGCGAGGTCGAGCTTTCGCTGGCAGCGACCGATGTGCCGGTCACCGTGCTGCGCGCTGCCGTCATCATCGGCGGAGGCTCGGCGTCGTTCGAGATCCTGCGCTACCTCGTCGAACGACTGCCGGTGATGATCACGCCGCGCTGGGTGAAGACTGAGTGCCAGCCGATTGCAGTGGCGAACGTACTCCACTACCTGGTCGAGTGCCTCGACGCGCCGCAGACCATCGGCGCCACGCTCGATATCGGCGGTCCCGACGTGCTGAGCTATCGCGAGCTGATGCGGTTGACGCAGCAGGAACTCGGAGTTGCGCGGCGCCTGGTGATCCCCGTCCCGGTCCTGACGCCGCGACTGTCGTCGCTGTGGATCCATCTGGTCACGCCGATCAGCCATCGGATCGCGCGCCCGCTGGCGGAGGGTCTGCGCAATCGCGTCGTCTGCCGCGACGACCGCGCGGTGGCGCTGATGCCGCAGCCTCTTCTCACGGTCCGGCAGGCGATCCGCGAGGCGCTCGCGCGCGAGCGGACCGGCGCGCTTGAGTCCAGTTGGAGCGACGCGGGAGCGATGCCGGGCGATCCGGTCTGGGCCGGTGGGCGGGTCTTCGTCGATCGGCGCGAGATCGTCGTCTCTGCCAGTCCGCACCAGGTGTTCCGCGCCATCTGCTGGATCGGCGGAGACCACGGTTACTACGCGGCCGGCGTGCTGTGGCGGCTGCGCGGCTGGATCGATCGCCTGTTCGGCGGGCCCGGCCTGAGTCGCGGCCGCAAAGATTCCGAAGACGTGCATTTCGGCGAAGCGCTCGACTTCTGGCGCGTGACGGCACGCGATCTCGATCGTCGCCTAGTGCTGCGGGCGGAGATGAAGCTGCCGGGCGACGCGACGCTGGCGTTCGAGATCGAGCCGGCGGCGGCCGACCGGACCAAGGTGATCCAGACTGCACGCTTCCGTCCGCGCGGCCTCCTCGGCCTGCTCTATTGGTACGCCGTGCTGCCGTTCCACGCGATCGTCTTCCGCGGGATGCTCGACGGCATCCGCCGGCGCGCGGAAACGCCGGCGAGCGAAAAGCCGCCCTGAGCCCGCGCACACGGCTGCATCCAAGATCGCTCGAGCGGCGATCCATTGTCGGCGGCTGAAGATCAGCCTCCGCCGGTTGCGGCCGTTCCAACGAATCGGGAAGCACGAACGATGTTCCATCACTTGATCTCCTCCGCACTCCTCCTGCTCGCTGAGGAGGGCGGTTCGCCGGCGGCAGGCGAGTCAATCGAGCTCGGTGGTGTCGCTCTAGACAAGCGCGAACAGGTCGACGGCGAGTGGCGGGCCGGGACGTGTCGTATCACCACGCCGCTGCCGGTCGGCTACCCCGCGCCGACGGTGCCGGGTGCGATCGAGCTCAAGTCCTATCCGGCCGTCCGGAAGGCCGAGGCGACCGCTGCACTCGGGCCGGAGATCGGGCGAAACCTCGCGTTCTGGAAGCTCTTCAAGCACATCCAGAATCGTGAAATCGCGATGACTGCGCCGGTCGAGATGCGGCTCGATACGGCCAAGGACGACAGCACCACGCTCGACGGCTGGAAGATGGCGTTTCTCTATCGCGAGACGACGATGGGCAATCTCGGCGAGGATGGCGAGGTCGCGGTGGTCGACGATGAGCCGATCACGGTGATCTCGATCGGCGTGAAAGGCGACTACTCGACCGATCGGGCGCTCAGCGAGGCGGAAGCCCTG
>SIAN01000009.1 GCA_009691715.1 Planctomycetota bacterium | reverse complement strand
TGGCGGCAGGACTACAACCGGGAGCGACCACACAGCAGCCTGAACTACATGACCCCAGCCGAATTCGCGGCCGCCGGTGGTCCCTCCGGCTGCGCTACGCTTCGCCTCCGGGACCACCGGCAAGACAAGCGAACACGGGTCGAACTCTCGTAGCGGCTGGACCAAAGACCAGGGGAAGGTCAGAGCCACTTGAGGGCGCGCGCGACGGGCGATCGGGAAAGCCGTTCGCGATCGCGTCGTTTCTGGGGTGCCGCCCCGGCCAGTCGGGAACGGAAGTGTTACGCCGTCCCGCATGTCGCGGCTCAAGAGTCGGTCCGGTCATGCGCGTCGCGGGGCCCTGCTGCTCACGCCACTGTTCCTGCTGTTGGCGGGCTGCGCGACTTCGACGGTGGCGCTGCTGCCGCCGCCGCCGGTCGACGACAGCGCGACGCTTTCGCTCTACCTGCGTGCGCGCATCGCCTCCGGGCTCGGTGAACGTGAGCGCGCGCTCGATCTGCTCGAGCAGACGGTGAAGCTCGCTCCCGATTGCGCGCCGGCGCTGATCGCGTTGGCGCGAGCGCGGCGCGCGCTTGGCGACGAGCTTGGTTCGACCGCAGCGCTCGCGCAGGCGCTGGCCGTCGCGCCACTCGATGCCACGGCGAACGTCCTGTGCGCTCGGAACGAGTTGCGAGACCATCAGCTCGAGCCGGCGATGAGCCGTCTTCTGGCGCTCGAGGCGCGTGGTGGCGCGCCGCTCGAGGCGTATGAGCTGCTCCATCCGCTGCTGCTCTGGGCCGGCGATGCGGCGCGCGGCGCTGCGATCTTCGCGCGCGCGGTCGCCTCGCGGCCGGCCCACGCGTTCGTGCACGAGGCGCACGCCGATTTCCTCGCGTGCCTCGGTCGAGAGGCCGAGGCGCTCGACGGTTATCGTCGCGCCCTCGCGCTCGATCCCGACCGCCAGTCGGCGGAGCTGAAGGCGGCGCGTCTTTTGGAAGCGCAAGGTGACCGGATCCTCCGCCAGCTCGCTCGCCCCGTGGATCCTCGCGTCGAGCTCCCCGCAACGACGGGCGCTGCTCGCGGAACTGGGTGAGCCGTTCGAGGTCGTCGCCGCCGATGTCGACGAGACGCCGCCGGCAGGTCCGTTGCGCGATGCCGTCCGCACGATCGCGCGGCGCAAGGCCGTCGCGGTCGCGGCGCGCGGAGTCGTCGGGACGCTGCTCGCGGCCGACACCGTGATCGACCTCGACGGGGAGCTCCTCGGCAAGCCGAGCGACGGCGCCGATGCGACGCGCATGCTGGTGCGCCTGTCCGGTCGCGCGCATGCGGTGCATACCGGCGTCGCACTGCTCCACACCAGCGCGTCGCGAACGCTCGGTGTCGATGGCGTGGCGACCTCGACCGTCCATTTCCGTGCGCTGGCAGCGGCCGAGATCGCCGCCTATGTCGCGACCGGCGAGCCGTTCGGAAAGTCCGGCTCCTACGCGATCCAGGGCGGCGCGGCGCGCTTCATGACCCGCCTCGACGGTGACCTCGACAACGTCGTCGGACTGCCGCTGGGGCTGGTGCGGTTGCTCGCGGCAACGCTCGCCTCGCGCCTGCGCGCCGGCTGATCGGGCCGGATCGAGGCCGCCTCGACCCTCGCGGAGGCGCCCGGTGCCCCCGGGGTCGCCCGGAGCGTCCGTTGTCAAACTTCAGCCGTCGCCGTATCGTCCGCGCCCTTTTCGAGGCCCGATGGATCGTGTGACCATGCAGCTTTCTCGTTCGCTCGCTCTTGCGCTCGTCACGGCGGTCTCCTTCCTCGCTCTTGGCTGTGAGCACACCTACAAGCCGCTCGAGGCGCGCGACGGTGGGCGGTCGATGACGATCGGCGGCAAGCACATCACGGTCGAGATCGCCGACAAGATGGAGTCGCGGCGTCAGGGGCTGATGGGCCGCAAGCAGCTTCCACCCGACCACGGGATGCTGTTCGTCTATCCGTCGCCGCGCCCGCTCGGCTTTTGGATGCGCAACACGCCGATCCCGCTCTCCATCGCATTCATCGAGGAACTCGGCGACGGCAAGGGGCTCATCTGCAACATCGAAGAGATGCCGCCTTTCGCCGAGTCGCCGTCCCACGTCTCGCATCGCCCGGTCCGCCTCGCGCTCGAAATGTCGAAGGGCTGGTTCGCGCAGGCCGGCGTCAAGGCTGGCGATCCCATCGAACTGCCGGCGTGGCTGAACGAGCTGGTGCCGGGCGAAGACCAGAACTGACGACGGAATTACGACTTAACGCTGTTTCAACCAAGTCCCATTCGCGCGGATACGCCAGGCAAGTCAAGCCGACCGCCCGCGTCCAAAAGGTCAGAGATCCGATGAAGTCCGACATCCATCCCAAGTACGTCGAGTGCGAAGTCAGCTGCGGCTGCGGGAACAAGTTCCGCACGCGCGCGACCAAGCCGAAGGTCAATGTCGAGATCTGCTCGGCGTGCCACCCGTTCTATACGGGCAAGCAGAAGTTCGTCGACAACGCCGGACGCATCGAGAAGTTCCGCCGGCGCTACAGCCAGTCCGACGCGGGGAAGGCCGAGGCGGCCAAGGAAGAAGCTGCCAAGGCCGGCGCCAAGCCGAACTGACCGGCCGCGATGTCGCTGCACCCGTCGATCCTGTCGCTCCTCGAGAGCGAGGGGCAACGGCACGCTGAGCTCCAGGAACTCCTCGCGGCACCTGACGTCGCTCGCGAGCCGGCGCGCCTGAAGGCGCTGCTGATGGAGCTCGGTCGGCTCGATCGTCGCCGGCGCCGGTTCGAGGAGTGGAAGCGGCTCGGGCGCGCGACGGACGAAGCGCGAGCGATGATCGCCTCCGAATCGGACGGCGAATTGCAGGCGCTGGCACGAGCCGAAGCCGCGGAGTCGTCGGTCGCGGCGGATGCACTGGCGAGCGAGATCCAGGCCGAACTGCTCGCGCACGACGAACTCTCCGATCGCAACATCATTCTCGAGGTGCGGGCCGGCACCGGTGGCGATGAGGCGTCGCTGTTCGCCGCCGAATTGGCGCGGATGTACCGGCGCTACGCCGAACGGCGCGGCTGGCGGATGGAGGAGATCTCGAGCTCGCCAAGCGACGTCGGTGGACTGAAGGAGTTCATCGCGTCAGTCGAGGGCGACTCGGTCTACGACGCGCTCCGGTTCGAGAGCGGCGTGCATCGCGTTCAGCGCGTTCCAGCGACCGAAGCCCAGGGGCGGATCCACACTTCGACCGCGACCGTCGCGGTGCTGCCCGAACCGGAAGAGGTCGAGGTCGCATTGAACGACTGCGACTTGAAGATCGACACGTTTCGCGCGGGTGGGCCGGGCGGCCAAGCGGTCAACAAGACCTCCTCCGCGATCCGCATCACGCACCTGCCGAGCGGGCTGGTGGTGATCTGCCAAGACGAACGCAGCCAGCACCGCAATCGCGCAAAGGCGTTGCGCACGCTGCGATCGCGGCTGTTCGAACTGCAGCAGCAGAAGAAGTCGAGCGAGCGGGCGAGCGACCGGCGCGACCAGGTCGGGACCGGCGATCGCAGCGAGAAGATCCGCACCTACAACTTTCCGCAGGATCGGGTGACCGACCACCGGATCAAGGAGAGCTTCCACAACATGCCGGCGCTGCTCGACGGCGACTTCGAGCCCGTGATCGCGGCGTGCAAGCGCCACGAGATGGAGCGACGACTCGCCAGCCTCGAGTGGCGCGGCGATGGGCGCTGACTCGCGGCTGCGCCCGATGACGCTCACCGATCTCGTGGCGCGGCTGCGCGAGCAGTTGCGCGGCCAGGTCGACGCGCCGGCGTTGGAGGCCGAGCTGCTGGTGGCGGCGGCGGCGATGCTCCCGCGCGAGCGATTGCTGGTCGACGGGTCACGCGCGGCGGATCCCGAGGCGGTGGCGCGCGCCTGCTCGTTCGCCGTGCGCCGCCTCGCCGGGATGCCGCTGGCGTTGGTCACCGGTGCGCGCGAGTTCTACGGACGCCGGTTCGTGGTGCGCCCCGGCGTGCTGGTGCCGCGGCCCGAGACCGAGCACTTGGTCGAAGCTGCGCTTGGCGCGGGGATCGACGGGACGCTCGCCGACCTCGGTACCGGCAGCGGTGCGCTCGCCGTCACTCTGGCCGCCGAGCAGATCGCGCTGCGCCGCGTGGTCGCGCTCGATATCTCCATCCGCGCACTCGCGATCGCGCGGGAGAACGCCATGGCGCACGGCGTGATCGATCGTGTCACGCTGGTCCAGAGCGATCTCTTCGGCGCGATCGCGCCCGGGGCGCGGTTCGACGCGATCGTCTCGAACCCGCCGTACGTCGAGCCTCTGGATTGGGCCGGGCTGCCGGCCAACGTGATGAAGTTCGAGCCGTGGTTCGCGCTCACTCCCGGGAACGAGAGCGCCGCGGCTTTCCGCGGTCGGCTGATCGAGCAGTCGCGTGCGCGCCTCAAGCCCGCTGGCTGGCTCGGACTCGAGGTCGGGGCCGGACAGGCGGGCGTCGCGCGCGACCAGTTTCGCGCCGCCGGCTTCCGCGCGGTCACGATCGTGAACGATCTGGCATCGATCGGCAGGGTCGTGCACGGACGCCGCGGCGCGTAGCGACTTCGTGCTGGCGGCGAGTGAGCGCCGAGCCGCCGCTGGGGTGGGGCGAGTCGGCTGCCGGCTCGAGCAATCTTGCGAGTTGGGCGATGCCTCGCGGCGGCAGGTCGATCATCTGCAGCGCGACTTCGTACTCGAGCGCTCGGTGGTGGCCGGCCCGGAGTGGAGCGCACCCGACCGCCACGCACGCGACCACGACCCCGGTGACCACGACCGGAGTGCCCTCGGTCACGACCTCTCCGCGAGCGTCCGTTGCAGGCGGTGCCACGAGCGTGACGGCGAACCGGCCGAACTCCGGTAGCGGCACGGTCGTGGTGCAGCGCACACCACCCGACCATAGGCCGCAGTAGTGCGCCGCAGATTCACCGGTTGTCACCCGCTCGCGCGGGCGCCGTCCTCGCGTGGGCGTTGATCGCATAGGCGCCTCGCTGCGACCTTCGACTTGCCGGTGCCGCCGGCTGGAGGAGTTTCGCGGTCGCCCCGTAAGATCCCCCTCCCTTCGTGAAGGAGCGCTGCCATGGCCGAACTGAACAAGATCCTGCTGATCGGACGCCTGACCAAGGACCCGGAGATGCGCTACACGACGGCCGGCATGGCCGTCATCACCCTGCGGATGGCGGTCAACCACTCCTACTTCACGAAGGATGAAGGCAAGAAGCAGGAGGTCCTCTACATCGACGCGAATTTCTGGGGCAAGCAAGCCGAGACGCTGAAGAAGTACACGACGAAGGGGAAGGAACTCCTGGTCGAAGGCCGCCTGCAGATGAACGATTGGACCGACAAGCAGGGGCAGAAGCGGCGCGACTTCCGCATCAACGGCGACAACTTCCAGTTTCTCGGCAGCAGTGCCGGTGGTCGCCAGGTCGACTCGAGCGAGGGGGGCCAGGGCAACGCCTACGACGGTGGCGATACCGCTCCGGGCAGCCCGGCGAGCGCTCCGCAGGACGCCCCGCCACAGCAGGCCCAGGAAGATGACCTGCCGTTCTGAGCGCTGCGCGCATCCGCCGAGACTCTCCGCAGGAGCGACGCGATGAACGTCCGCGTGCTGCTCTTCGCCGGACTCGCGCAGCGTGCTGGCGTGCGTGAATGGACGATCGAACTGCCGTCCGGAGCGACCGTCACGACGCTGCGTGCGGCGCTCGAGTCGCTCCACCCGTGGCTGCGCGAGGTGCCGGTGGCGATGGCGCGCAACCAGGCGATGGCGCGCGGCGACGAGCCGGTCGCGGCCGGCGACGAACTCGCGCTGCTGCCACCAGTGTCAGGCGGTTGAGGACGCCGCTGATGGGGACCACGCACTCGAATCGCTCGCACCTGACGCGCAGCGCGATCGAGCTGGCGCGACTCGTGGCGCAGGTGGCGACCGTCGACGACGGCGCGATCTGCACCTTCGTCGGGACGGCGCGGCGCAACTCCGAAGGTCGGGAGGTGAACCTCCTGCGCTACGAGGCGTACCCCGAGATGGCCGATCAGGAGATCGGGGCGATCGTCGCTGAGGCCGAGCGGAAGTTCAGCGGCGCACGCATCGCGACGCTGCATCGGCTCGGCGACTGCCCGCTCGGCGAGGCGTCCGTCGCGGTAGTGGCCGCAGCGCCGCACCGAGTCGAGGCGTTCGCCGCGTGCCGCTACGTGATCGATGAGATCAAGGCGCGCGCGCCGATCTGGAAGCAGGAACAGTTCCGCGACGGCACGGCGTGGGTCGGCGATCCCGGCTCGTTCAAGCCGCGAATCCCGTGAAGCACCACCGAGGAAGCGCTCGCATGCTGAATCGCAACCGGATCCTGGCGCTCGCGGTGCTGCTGTTCGCGCCGCGAGCGGACGCGCGAACGGCGCAGGAGCAGCTCGATCTCGCCGATCTGCGTGCCTATGAAGCCGCGGTGCGGCGCGGGCAGCTCGGGCGCGAGACGGCGCAGGATCTCGACGACTACATCGAGGAGTTCCCGGAGTCGACGCGCGCCTACACGATCCGCTCGACGCTGCGCCGTCGGCGCGGGCGCTACGAGGAGGCGGCCGAGGATCTGGTGCAGGCCCGCTCGTTCCCATCGCGCGACCGCGAGACCCGAATCGCGCTCGCGATCGCCGGCTACGAGCTGGCGGTCGAGCGCGGCGATATTGCGGCGGCCGAGCGGGCGATCGTGACCGGCGAGGAGCCGGCCGCGGGCGAGTCGGCGCCGAGCGCGCGCGCGGTGGCGCCGCTCGCGAGTCGCTGGATCGCGCTGCTCGCGGCGACTGGACGACGCGCGGCGGCCGCGAAGCACTTCGGCGACGCGATGAAAGACGACTTGAAGCCTGAGGAGGACCCTGCGTACGTGCTCGAGTACGGTCGCGCGCTCGCCGCATTGCGGTTGCACGAGCGGACGGCGGAGGTCCTGGTTCCGCTCGAGAAGTTCCTCCGCGACAAGGGTGACCCGGCGCACGCGGAGTGCCTCTACCTGCTCGGGCGCACCTACCGCGTCGCCCACTCGGGCGGCGATGACCTCCCGGCGATCGCTGCGCTGAAAGACGCGCAGAAGCTCGATCGCAACCACATCCCGGCGTTGGTCGAACTGGCGCGCTCGCGCATCTTCCGTTTCGAGAACGGCGAGGCCGAGGCGGCGATCGGCGAAGCCATGGCGGTGCACGATCGGCATCCCGACGCGTGGGCGGTGCGCGGCGAGATCCTGCTCTACGACCAGCGCGCGGCCGAAGGGCTCGACGCGGCCAAGCGGGCGCTGCACGAGAATCCGCACCATCTTCCGGCGCTGTCGGTGAAGGCGGCGGCGCTGTGGGTGCTCGGCCGCAAGCCGGAAGCGCAGAAGGTCTTGGCCCAGATGGTCGAGCTTTCGCCCGATGACGGCGAGCACATCAGTCGCTTCGCCGATGTGCTGGCGTACCTCTACCGCTTTCGCGAGGCGATCCCGATCTACCGCCGCGCGCTGCAGTGCGACCCGGCATGGGGCTACGCCCACGTCGGACTCGCTCGCTGCCTGGTGAACACCAGCGATCTGAAGGGCGCGCTCGCGGCGATGAACGACTTCCGCCGGGTCGATCGCGTGCCCTATGCGCTGGCCGACAACGTCGCCCTGGCGTTGCAGAAGCTGGCCAGCTTCGTCGAAGTGAGGCGTGGCAACTTCACCTACGTGATGCATCCGCTCGAGGCGCCGGTGCTGGTGCCGCTGCTCGAGGAAGCCTTCGGGCGGGCCTGGCCCGACCTCTGTCGCCGATTCGCGTTCGACCGCGAGACCGCGGTGCGCATCGAGTGCTTCCCCAAGCGAGACGCCTTCTCCGCGCGCACGGTCGGATTCACCGGGTTCGGCGCGCTCGGAGTCTGCTTCGGCAGCGTTTTCACGCTGCTTTCGCCGCGGTCCGAGATGCGTGGGCAGTTCGTCTTTGACAAGACCGCGGTCCACGAGCTGGCGCACGTCGTCACGCTCGGGCTGTCGAAGAACAAGGTGCCGCGTTGGCTGACCGAAGGCATCTCGGTCCACGAAGAGCACGTCTACGCGGCCAACAGCGATCGCGAGATGGACCTCGACCTTTTCAACTACTTCAAGAGCGGCGAGATCGTGCCGGTGCGCGAGCTGAACCGCATCTTCGGCGGGCCGAAGATCCTGTTCGGTTACTACCAGGGCGGCCTGCTTTGCGACTTCCTGGTCGAGCGCAACGGCGAGGCCGTGCTGGTCGAGATGCTGCAGCACTTTTCCAGGGACGAGGAGACTCCCGGGGTCGTGCAGACCGTGCTCGGCATGAGTTGCGAGGAGCTCGATCGTGAGTTCCTCGCCTGGCTCGAGCGCACGAAGATCGCAGCGATGCGAGTGCAGCCGCGCTACACGCCAGAAGGTCGCCGGCGGCTGCTCGATCGCGTGCGCTCGGAGGAGACGCCTGAAGCGGAGCTGCTCGCGCAGGTCGCCTGGGCCTATCACGCCGCGCACCGACCGGTCGATCGCGATGATTTCCTGAACCAGGCACTGGTCTGCGATCCGCGCTTGCCGACCGCGCTCTTCCTGCTCGCCGAGCGATCGATCGAGGCGCGCAAGACCGACGAGGCGATCGACGCGTTCGAGGCCGGTTTCGCCGCCGGTGGCGACGAGTTCTTCGCCCGGTTGCGTCACGCGCAGCTGGTCGCCGGCAAGTCGGGCGCGATCGCTCGCAAGCGACCGGCTTCCGCGTCGCCGCATGGCAACGACGCGCCTGCCGACGGTGGTGCGGCGGACGAAGAAGTGAACGCCGAGCTGCCGGCGCTCTCCGCGGCCGAACGTGCCGCGCGCGAGCAGGCGCTCGAACTCTTCGCCAAGACGAAATCGTGTTTTCCGCGGTTCGTCGGCGAGAACAATCCCTACCTGATGCGGGCGCGGCTGCTGCGCGAGCTCGGCCGCGAAGACGAAGCATTCACCGAACTCGAGGCGTTCTGCGCCATCGATGAGTCGGACGTGCATGCGCGCGAGTTGCTGGCGGAGCGCGCGCTGAACGACGAGGACTGGACCGCAGCTCGTGGCTGGCTCCAAGATCTGCGAATGATCGATCCGTTCAAGCGCTCGACCTGGCGCGACCTGGCGCGCTGTGAGCGCGAGCGCAAGGAACCCGCGCGAGCGATCGAACTGCTCAAAGTCGCGCTCCAGATTGACCCCTCCACGGAGCCGGACTACGATCCCGCCGCACTTGCCGGCACCGAGGATCCAGCGGAGGCGATGACTCGGGCGGCGCTTCTCCTCGACCTCGTCGAGTTGCGGCTGCAAGTCGGCGAAAAGGAGGCGGCGCGGAGCGCGCTCGAAGAGGCGCGTGGGCTGGCTCCAGACGAGCCGCGAGTGGCGGAGTTGGACCAGCGGTTGGGGCAGTAGCGCGCAGCGAGCGCAAATCAGCAGTTGAGCCCGACCATTCAGCGAACGGCGGCCGGTAGCGGCAGAGCGGGGGGCGCGTGGCAGTGACCGGGGCGGCGGGTTCGACGCGGGGGGCAGCGATCGGCGCAGCGGCGCCGGTCGCGGCGGTCGCCAGGGTCGGACACGATCCTGACTCCGATGTCGTCAGCGACCTCTGGCAGCAGGTGTGCGGCCGGATCGCAAGCGGCCCGCGTGCCGCCGCGCTCGCGCCGTGGCTGGCGCGGCTCGAACCTCGCGGCCTGCGCGAAGGCGTCCTCGAACTGGTCACCCGCAGCCCGAAGACGCAGTTGTTGTTGCGGCAGACCGTGGCGCGAGCGATCGAGGCCGAGCTGCGGGTCGTCACGGGCACCTCGATCGCGGTGCGGATCGATGTCGATCAGAGCCTCGGCGGGGCGCTGCGCGCGCTCGGACTGGCGGTCGCGCCGCTGCCGCGGATGCCGGTGCCGCTGGTGGTCCGTCCGGAGAACCGGCTCGCGGTCGAGGCGCTGCAGCGGCTGGCGCGCGACCCGAAGGCGGAGTTCGACCAGCTCCACCTCGAAGGCCCCGAAGGCGTGGGCAAGTCGCATCTCCTCGAGACCCTGCTCTGGCAGCGTCGCCGCCGCCATCCGCACGAGCGCTGGCGCCGCGAGCGCGGCGAAAACTACTTCCGTTCGTTCGCTTCGGCCTGCCTCGACGGGCAGCGCGCGGCGTTTCGCGGCAACGTCGTGGCGTGCGACGCGCTGGTCTTCGATGACGTTCACGAACTCGCCGGCAAGCTCGTGTGCCAGGAGCAGCTGGTCGACATCTTCGTCTACCTGCGCGCTCGCGGTCGACCGGTGGTGGTGGCGGGGCGGCCGCTCGACGGTGGGCCGCGTGAGTATCTGCCGGCGTTGCGTTCGTTCCTGCGGCAGGGGCTGCGACTCGCGATCCCGCAGCTTTCGGCGGCCTCCCGAAGCGAGATCCTCGCGGCGCGGGTCGCCGGCCTCCGCGGCACGCTACCGGCGCTCGCGCTCGAGCTCGCCGAGGCGACCGACGTGCCGGTGGCGCGGGCGCTCGCAGCGCTCGATGCGGCGACGAAGCTCGCCGCTGCCCTCGGCCGGATGCCGGCGCGTGCGGAGCTCGACGACGTCGTGTCCGCGTTCGCGCCGCGCGCGGGCGTGGCCGAGCCGTTCGATCGGCTCCTCGACCGTTGCGCCCAGTTCGTCGGCGTTTCGCGCGACGCGCTCGTCGCCGGGACACGCACGCGTTCGGCGGCGCTCGGTCGCCACCTCGCGATCTACCTCGCGTTCGAGGTCTTCGGCCTGAAGCGCGCCACGGTGCGACGGTGGCTCGGCAACGTGTCGCCGTCGGTGCAACCCTACGCCAAAGCCAAGATCGACGCGCTTCGCGTCAACGACCGCCGCCTCGATGGCTTCCTGCGCGAAGTCGCCGAGGAGATCGGCCGCGGCCAGCGGTTCCTGTTCGGCTGAACCCGCGAGGGCTCCGTTGCCCCGGATCGTGAAATCGCGAACCGCGTCGTGCCACTTCGCCGTCGGCGTCCGCGCGTGCGGTGTCGCCAGCCTGCTGGCGGCGCCGGTCCACGCGCAGGATCCGTTCGCCGCCGACGTGCGCACGACGCCGTGGCTCACCGCGGAGGAAGAGCGCGCGAAGCTCCACGTGCCCGACGGCTTCACGCTGACCTGCTTCGTGCAGGAGCCGCAGATCTGGAAGCCGCTGAACCTCGCTTTCGATGCGCGCGGCCGGCTCTGGTGCACGAGCTCGACCGAGTATCCGCGGCCAGTCGGCGCTGATCGGAAGTTCGTCGGTCGCGACAAGCTTTCGATCCACGAGGACCGCGACGGTGATGGCGTCGCCGAGACGACGATCGTCTTCGCCGACGACTTGAACCTGCCGATCGGCTTGCTGCCCGTGGTCGACGCGGAGGGCCACGATGGCTGCATCGTCTTCTCGGTGCCCAATATCTGGCGGCTCGACGATCTGGATGGCGACGGCCGCGCCGATCAGCGCACCGTGCTCTACGGCCCGTTCGGTTGGGAGCGCGATTCCCACGGACTGAACAACAGTTTCCGCCGCGGCGCCGACGGCTGGGTCTATGCGTGCCACGGCTACAACAACGTCTCGACCGTGAAGGGGCGCGACGGCCATGAAGTGCAGATGGTCTCGGGCAACAGCTACCGCTTCCGGGTCGACGGCTCGCGCATCGAGAAGTTCACCTCGGGCCAGGTGAACCCATTCGGCAGCGCCTTCGACGAGCGCGGCGACCTCTTCACCGCCGACTGCCACACGCAGCCGATCACGATGCTGCTGCAAGGCGCCTGCTACGAGCAGTTCGGGACGCCGCATGACGGGCTCGGCTTCGCGCCGCAGATCATGAACCACCTGCACGGCTCGACCGCGCTCTGCGGCCTCGCGATTGAGACCGGCGGCGCGTTCCCGCCCGAGTACGCCGGCAACCTGTTCGTCGGCAACGTGATGAGCGGCCGCGTCCACCGCGACCACCTCGAATGGCACGGCTCGACGCCGGTCGCGATCGAGCAGCCCGATCTGGTCGTGAGCGAGGACCCGTGGTTCCGGCCGGTCGACCTGCAGATCGGCCCCGACGGCGCGCTCTACGTCGCCGACTTCTACAACCGCATCATCGGCCACTACGAGGTGCCGCTCGACCATCCTGGACGCGACCGGACGAGCGGGCGCATCTGGCGGGTGGCGCCGCCGGGAGCCGACGCGACGCGGCTCCGGCTCGACCTGCGACGGGCCGACGTCGACGAGTTGCTGCGGCAGCACCTTGACGATTCGAACCTCGGCGTGCGCATGCGGGCGCTCGACGAGCTGACCGATCGAGGGCGAGAGTTCGCGGCGGGCGAGATCGTCGACGCACTGCGCAGCTGGCACGAGCGGCGGCGGAGTGCGGTCGAGGGCGCGCAGGAAGCGACGATCTCGCGCAGCGATCGCCACGCGGCGATGCAGCTGTACGCGTTGCTGCGCGTCGCGCCGCGCGCTTTCACCAGCGTCGCCGAACAACTGCCGCTGTTGCCGCAGCGAGCGATGTTGCAGGGGCTCGGCGAGGTGTCCGTACTGGAGCGACTCGACCCGACGTCCGCCCGCGGAGAGCCGCACGAAGACGACACGTCGTGGTCGCGCGCGATGTCGCGCGTTCGCAGCGCGCTGCGCGATTCCGACCCTTTCATCGTTCGCGCGGCGGTGCGGCTGCTCGAGCGCGAGCCGGAGTTCTCCGCGCTTGCACCGCTGATCGACATGCTCGCGCGGGCGCCGGCCGAGGACGCGATGCTGCGCCACTCGATCAAGCTCGCGCTGCGAAGCCAGTTGCAGCTGCCGGGCGCGCTCGACCGCGTCGCCGACCTCGCCCCCGATCGTGCCACGCTCGCGCTGCTCGTCGATCTCTGCCTCGCGCTCCACGGCGAAGCGGTCGGCCGATTCATGATCGAGCAGGCGCCGGCGCACGCACCGCCGGAACGGCTGGAGTCGCTGTTCGAGCACGCCGCCCGCGAGGCGTCGCCACGAGATCTGCCGCGTCTCATGACGACCGTGCGCGAACGTTTCGCCGACCAACGCTCGACGCAGACGGCGCTGCTGCAGGCGGTCCTTTCGGGGTGTGATCGGCGCGGCGTGCCGCCCGATCCTGCGGTCACGAACTGGGCCGAAGCGCTGGTGGGCGAAGTGCTCGGCGAGGCGGGCGCTGATTCGATCGGCGTTGATTCGATCGGCGCTGCGTCGAACGGTACCGCGCCGACGTGGCGCAACGCACCGGTCGAGGGCGTCGGCAAGAGCGCGAATCCGTGGTCGATCGAGACGCGACGCTGCGCCGACGGTGTCGAGGCGCCCTTCCTGTCGAGCCTGCCGCGTGGCGAGACGCGCACCGGGACGCTTCGCTCGCCGCCGTTCGCCGCGCCAGCGCGGCTCGTCTGCTGGAGCGCCGGCCACAACGGCGAGACCGATCGCGCGGCGATCCCGTTCAACAAGGTGCGCGTGCGCGATGCCGCGAGCGGCGCGCTCCTCGCCGAGGCGTTGCCGCCGCGCAACGACGTGGCGCAGCGGATCGAGTTTGATCTCTCCTCCGCCGGCGCTGCCCCCGGCGCCGCGGGCCGCGCGGTGGTGATCGAACTCGTCGACGGCAATCCGTACGACGCCTACGCGTGGCTCGCGGTCGGGCGGTTCGAGCCGCCGGTCGTGGCGCTGCCGGCCCGTTCGCCGGCCGAGGCGAGCGAGGAGCAGGGGACCGCCTGCACCATCGCGAAGCGCTTCGGTGGCGAGCGGTTCGCGACGCCGCTTGCCGACCTGCTGCGATCGTCGGGCGTCGACCCGGCGGTACGGGCGGCGGCAGCCGCGGCGCTCCACTCTCGCGACGCGCCGCCGATTGCGATGGCCCTCGCCGGCCTGCTCGACGACCCCGACGTGCCGGCTGAGTTGCTCGAGCCGATCGCGCTGGTGCTCGCGACTCGCGCGGCATCGCCCGACGCGGTGGCGACGATCGACGCTCCGACGCTCGATCGTCTCGCGGCGCGGGCGATCGAGATCTGCCCGAGCCGCCAGCAGCTCGCGGTCGCGACCGCGTGGGCGCGGACGGCGGAGGGAGCGCGGCTCGTGATGGAACAGGTGCGGCAGGGCAAGGCGGCGGCGGCGCTGCTGCAGAAGCCGGCGTTGCGCGACGCGATCGTTGCTGCGCTGCCGGCGGATGGTGGTGCGTTGGTCGAGACGCTGACCAAGGGGCTGCCGAGCGACGACGAGGCGTGCGCGAAGCTGGTCGCCGCGCGCCGCCGGCACTTCGCCCGCCACGGCGGCGATGCCGCGCAGGGCGCGCCGCTCTTCGCCAAGCACTGCGCCGGCTGCCACTCGGTCGGCGGCGTCGGCGCCACCATCGGCCCGCAGCTCGACGGCATCGGCGCGCGCGGCTTCGAGCGCGTCCTCGAGGACCTCTTCGATCCCGACCGCAACGTCGACCCGCAGTTCGCCCGCACCAACCTGTTCCTCACGAACGGCGACATCAAGTCGGTGCTGGTGCGCCGCCGCGAAGCGAACGTGCTGGTCTACGCGGACGAGCGCGGCGTCGAGCAGCAGCTCCCGCTCTCCGAGATCGCGAAGGAGCGCCCGAGCCGCCTCTCGCTCATGCCGGGCAACTTCGTCGAGCTCCTGACCGAGGAAGAGACGAACCAGCTGCTGGCGTGGTTGATCGCGGCGAGGCGGTGAGGGTCGTAGCGGGACGCGTCTCGTCAACACACCCCTTCGTCAACGGAGTCGCCGATGCCGTTCGAGCAATTGCCACTTCGTTCCGAGTGCGTTCCGTGATCGCCGTTGCGATCGTCGTCTTCTGCTTCGCCGCGGCGCCGGAGGCTGCATCCGCCCAGGTTGCGCCAGGCACGGAAGCGTTCGACTACGCCGTGACGTCGGCGCCTGCAAAACCCGATGGCGGCCTCGCGCTGTGGATCGACATGCACGCACGCGACCGTGAAGTGCGCTGCGGGTCGTTCGCGACGCTCGCAGACGCGACTCTCGACCTGCGTCTCGAGAACACCGGCGGCGCCGATCTCCACGTGCTGCTCGACGGCGCAGTGCATCGCTTCATGGGACTCGCGCTCGTGCTCGATGTTGAGCTGACGCACGACGATGGAAGAGCGGTCGCTCGCCCGGGGTGCAGCCTCGGCAACAACTTCTCTCCCGACGACGCGGCGGACGATCTTCTTTGGCCCGCCCCGACCGAGCGGCTCGGTCACGCCGGGCATGCGTTCCGTCGCGTGCCGTTGGCGCAGCTGACGAACGTCGGCGGGTTGGTGCTCGATCCCGGGATCTACCGGATGCGAGTCACCTACACGGGAGCTGCCGACCGGTCGATCGCGGCGTCGACATGGCGCGGCGCGGCGAAGTCGCAGGAGCTGCGCTTCCGGATCACCGGTGCGCCCGAGCCGCTCGCCTGGAGCGAGCCGCAGGATGGCCTGTGTGCCGGTGTCGTTGTCGATCCGCCGCAACGGCGGCTCTTCTTCGGCGAATCGGTGCGACCGCGTTTTCTGGTCGAGAATGTCACCGAGGCGCCGATCCAGTTCCTGCGTGCGATCGGATCGTCGCAGGAGGACGACGTCGCGGTCGTCCATGCTGAATCTGGCAACTTGGTGCGCTCGATGACGATGTCCACCGGATGGGAAGCGACGGCGCGTTGGACGTTGCCGCCCGGCGGTCGTGTCTGGATCGACGCCGCGCCCATGCAGCTGTCGGCAAGCAAGTTCATCGTCGGCAACGCCGGCGGTGATGCAGTCGGGCCGGGCCGCTACGAGCTGCGCTACTCGCTGTCGCTGCGCGACGGAAGGGTCTTGCCGGCCGGCGTAGCCGCGGCGGAGGTGGCGCGCGATCCGGCGCGGCGCTGGAACGGACAGCTTGTGGCTCCGCCGTTCACGGTCGAATACCTCGACCGCGCGGCGAAGTAGGTTCCGGCCGCCCTCAGACCGACCGGATCCGTGCCAGCCGCTGTTCGCGGTCGGCGACGAACTTCGCGATGCCGGCGGCCAGCGACGCCTTGTCGAGGTGCGACTCCGCGATGATTTCGTCGACGGTGCCGCCGGTGCGCCAGCGGTTGTCCCAGTCGGGGGTGAGCGCGTACTCCTCGGCGATCTTGTTCGGCAGCCATTCGCCGACGTTCTTGCGGCTGCTTGAACTGAAGACGGTCGAATCCTGCCAGTCGCTCCAGGCCAAGAGCTTCTCCTGGTACTCCTTGCTCTGGCGGCGGAAGAGCTCGTGGCTCGAGATGACCAGCACGCGGACGTTCGGCCCCTTCTCCTTCAGCTCCGGCAGCAGCTTCACCATCGAGTCGACGACGCTGGTGCCCTGCACCAAGATCGTGCCCTGCTTCGGCTGGCCCGGCGTCCAGTCTTTCGCGACGTAAAGGCCCTTCGCGGCGACGCGGAAGTCATCCATGCCGAGCTTCGCGCGGTCGGGGATCGTGACGGCGGGGCGCGTGAGATGGAGCGCGATCACCGGCACGTCGGTGGCGAACGCGGCGGCGAGGCAGGGCGCGACGTCGTTGTGCTCCCACGGATGGAGGTTGATCACGTGGCCGCTCGGGAACATCTGCGTGACGCCGGTCTCGAAGATGCCGAAGTGGGTGCGCGAGTCTTCGGCCGTCTCGGGTCCGGAGTGGCCGGCGACCCAGAGCACGCGACCGACCTTGATCTGCGAGTCCTGCGCGACGTGCGAGAACAGGCGCATCAGGCCGTACTTCAAGTAGCTGAACGAGCCGTAGGTTGAGCACGCGCCCCAGTAGCCGCGGAACTCCTCGAACGGGCGCGGCGACAGGTTGGTCACGGCGATGCCGGCGACGACGCCCGCGTTGGTGAACTCGGTGATTTCCTGCGGCAGCAGCGCGCCGCCCACGTTGGTTTCGCGCTGGTACCAGCCGTGGCCCTTGAAGTCGCGGTAGCCGTGGGCGAAGCCGGAGATGTTCGTTGATTCGGCGAGGTCGGCGCTGCAGGCGATGACGAGCGGCCGGCCGGCCACTTCCTGCGCGATCGCGTTCACGTAGCCGCCGAACTTGCTGAAGCCGGCGCGGTTGGGCTGCTTGGCGCCGGGTGCGGCGAACAGATCATCGGGCAGCTTCGCCACGTCGAGGATGCGCGGGTCATGGCCCGGATCGACGTCGGCGCGCACTGTGCAGTGGGGATGGTCGAGCGGAACGCTCTCGCCGACTTCGACGATGCGCTGGGCGAGGAACTCGAGCACCTCCGGGTGTTTCACGCGCAGCGCATCGAGCGCGACGTTCATGTTGGCGAAAGTCTGCTCGCGGAAGGCCTTCGAGTCCTCGGGCGCCGGCTGATCGACGCCGACGAACTCGACACCGTGGCGCGCGGCGAACTCCTTCTTCGTGGTCCAGAACAGCGGGTGGTTCTTGGTGTGCGGGGTGCCGTGCGACTTGGCGTCGTAGACGCCGTAGCCACGGCCCTTGCGCGTCTTCACCCAGAGCATGTTCGGCGTCGACTTGTTGGCGCGCGCGAGCACGCGATGCCACGCCTCGCCGATCGCCGTGTAGTCGTGGCCCGCGAGCGTGCCGTCGACGTTGAAGCCGTAGCCCTCGAACCACTCCTTCGGCGTGCCCTTGACCACGCTCGATACCTGGTGCGGGTCGATGCCGTGGTCGTTCCAGTCGACGACGTAGAAGAGCGTGCCGAGCCCGAGGCCGTAGGCCGTGTTCTTGGTCTCGTGGATCGCGCCGGCGGTCATCCCGCCCTCGCCCTCGACCGCGAAGACGCGCACGTCGTCGCAGCCGGCGTGCTTGAGCGCGAGCGCCTCGCCCGCCGCGGCCGGCGAGCCGTGGCCCGACGGACCGGTGTTGAACTTGAAGAAGAGGGTCTTGCCCTCCATCTCGGCGTGGCCCGGGAGCCCGCCGTTGCGGCGTAGGTCGAGCAGGTCCTTCGCCAGCAGCGTGAACTTGTCGCCGAGCGGGTGGGCGTAGCGCGCGTCGCCGGTTTTCTGGTGCATGAAGCGCAGCGCTTCGTTGAAGACCGCGAGCGTGGCGTAGACGCCCGGATTGCAGTGGCCCGCCACCAGCACGAACTTGTCGCCGAACCGTTTTTCCGGATGGCGCAGGTCAAAGCGCATCACCCCGGAGAGCAGCGTCGTGACCAGCACCGGGATCTTCGAGCGGCTGCCGCCAGGGTGGCCGCTCTGCCGGTGGTTCAGCATCAGGTCGATCATCTGGTCGATGACGTCGCCGATGACCTCGAAGCGCGGCGCCCACGCGGCGAGTTGCTCCGCGGTCGGGTCGACGCGCGGACGCCAATGGGAGGTGGCGGGAGCAGCGGGGGAGGAGCTCATGGACTCTGCTTCTTCTCGCTCGATCGACGGGGGATGAAACGAAGGTGCGGGAGCATAAGCGTTAGGCTTCCGCCGATGCCGCCGAGCAGCGACAAGTCCGCACCGACCGCCACCGCGCCGATCCGATTCGGTCCGCCACCGACGCCCCTGATCGGCCTCGATGCGGTCGCGGGTCACTCGGCGCTGCGCGGCTTCCTCGGCGAGCGAAGGCGAGCCGGCAGGTTGCCGCACGCGCTGCTGTTCCTCGGGCCGAAAGGCGTGGGCAAACGGACTCTCGCGCAGGCGCTGGCGGCAGACCATTTCTGCCGGAACGGCGGTGGTTGCGGCGAATGCGCCGACTGCGGGGCGCTGCTCCGCGGCAACCACCCGGGCGTCGTCACGGTCGCGCCGCTCGAAGGCAAGAGCGCGATCTCGATCGAGCAGGTGCAGCTGCTTTCGCGCGAATTGAGCCTGTCGGCGGCCGACGAACGCGGCCGGGTCACGCTCCTGCTCGGCGCCGACCGGATGACGCTGGCGGCACAGGACGCGTTGTTGAAGACGCTCGAGGAGCCGCGGCCGGGCAACGTGCTGGTGTTGACCGCGTCGCGCGGCGATGCCGTGCTGCCGACGATCCGCTCGCGCTGCCAGCGATTTGCGCTGCTGCCACTGACAAACGAGGAGATGGCGACGGTGGCGCATCGGCTCGGTCTCGCTCCGGCGATTCCGCTCGAAGTCGCCGCCGGTTGCCCGGGCGTGCTGGTCGAATGGGGCGCGCCGTTGGTCGATCGGCTGCGTCGCGGCGTGGCCAAGTTGCTGGCGGAGGAACGCGGCCGCGAGGACCTCGCCAAGTGGATCGCGCTGCTGTACGAAGAGCAGCCCGACGAGGTCGAGCCGGCGCAGGTGCGGGCGCGCGCGCGGCTGCTGCTGCGCCTCACCAGTTCGCTGGTGCGCGACGCGGTCGTGTTGAGGGCGTCTGGCGGCACGGCTACCATCCGCAACCTTGACCAGACCGAGCAGTTGCACGCGATCTCGCATCGTCCCGAGTGGATCGATGCAAGCGACGCACTCGGACGCCTGGCGCGCGCGCATGATCGGATCGAGGGCAACGTCGACGCGGCCAGCGCGCTCCTCTGCGCGCTGCAACCGGCAGCCGATGAGGCGGCGCGCGTAGGTGAGGCGTGACCGATCTTGGGCGATGGCGCTTGTGTGAGAAATCTCCGATGAGATCCCGATGCGCCGACTGACCACCGTCCGCTACGGCCACCAAAACCTGCGCGGCCTGTTCACGGTCGAGACCGGCGAAGAGCTGAAGGGCGGCGATACCTGCGTGGTGCGCTCGGCCCGCGGCACGGAGCTCGGCGTCGTCTTGGCCAAGCCGATCGAAGACTCGCAGGGCGAAGCCGGCTGCGGTGAGTCGGCCTGCGGCTCGTGCGCGACTTCGCAAGGGACGGTGTTGCGGCGGGCAACCCCCGACGAGCTGCAGAACGCGCTGGCGCAGAAGAAGCGGGGCGTGATGGAGGAGATCCGTTACGCGCGCGAGAAGTCGAAGGAACAGCGGCTCGGCATGAAGATCGTCGGCGCCGAGTACCTGTTCGAGAAAGAGAAGCTGATCGTCCACTTCTCCTCGAACGGCCGCGCCGAATTCCACCAGTTCGTCCGCGAGCTCGGCACGCGCTTCAAGACCCGCATCGAGTTGAAGCCGATCGGCGCCCGCGACGAGGCGCGCCTCGTCGGCGATGTCGCCTCCTGTGGCCGCGAACTCTGCTGCAAGAGCTTCCTGCACGACCTGCAGCCGGTTTCGATGCGGACGGCGAAGCAGCAGATGAAGACGCTCGACCCGACCAAGATTGCGGGCCAGTGCGGCAAGCTGAAGTGCTGCCTGCGCTACGAGGACTCGGTCTACATCGAGCTGCAGAAGACGCTGCCGAAGCGCGGCGCCTACGTCCGCATCGAGCACGGCCTTGCGCGGGTGAGGAACTGCGATCTGCTGCTGCAGAAGCTGGTGGTCGAGATGGAGAACGGCGACCGTCACGTCGTGCACGTGTCGCAGCTGCTCGAGACCGGGGTCAAGCCACCGCGGCCAACGGCTGCGGTGGAGCCGGGTGGCGCGGTGGCTCCGCCGATTCGTCGGGTCGGTCCGGCACGGGTCGAGCCGGCGTCACCGACGTCACCGACGTCACCGGCAGCGCAGGGCGGTCCGCCGCCGATTCCGCCGGCCGCACCTGGCGACGACGATGACGCCGCCGGCCCGTCCGATCTCGAGGGCTAGCTCTTCGTCCGGCGACAGGACCACGATTAGTAGTGGGGTCACGAGGCTCGGACCACGAGCGGTTGCCCCCGGGCAAGCCAACCCTTTTTCAGCTCCCCGGTCGCCATCGATCCGCCGATAGGAACCCCTGGTGTCACCGCACGCCAAGACGCCCGTCTTGGCGCCGGCGGTGGGACCGGGAGAAGTCCGATGTCAGCGTTGACTCTGGAAGCGAAGCTCGAAGAGATCGCTCGTAGCGACCGGCGCTACTTGGTCGAGGCCTACCAGTTCGTGTTCGAGGCGCTCGATTACGTTTTGGCGCATCCGGGTTGCCGGAAGACGCCGATGGGGCGGCACGTCACCGTGTCCGACCTGCTCGAAGGAATGCGCCGGTTCGGGCTCGAGCATTACGGGCCGCTGGCGCGTTGCGTGTTCGAGAGTTGGGGCGTCTACTCGACCGACGACCTCGGTGAGATCGTCTTTCGCTTGATCGATCAGAACCTACTGCATCAAGGCGCGCACGACCGCAAGGAAGACTTCGCCGGCGCGTTCGACTTCCACGAGGTGTTCGAAGCCGGCTACCGCACCCTGCTTCGCGTCGAACCGTAGCGGCGCACCGTGTCGTCGAGGTTCGATCACTTCCCGCCGTCGGTCGTCGCACCCGCTTTGTCACCCGCCGCCGCATCGACCAGTTTGGTGTCGAACGCGGCGTAGTCGGCGATGTCGACCGGCTTGCGACCGAGTTGCTCGAGGACCGACTTGATCGCGGCCTGCAGCTGATTGTCCTCCTGGTAGTCGCCCAGGATGAAGTAGCCCTGACCCGGGAAGATCTGCTTGCGATCGTCGCAGACGCGCTCGCGAAGGTAGTGGCGCAGGTAGACGCGGACGTCTTCCTTGGCGAGGCGGGTGTCGAGGCCGTCATAGAACGCGTTGAAGCCGGGGTACTGGCTCCAGTCGTGGCGATCGCCGATCGCGAGCTTGAGGAAGAGGTCGCGATTCGCCTCGTAGTGGTCGTCGAGGTAGCCGTGGAAGATCGTCGCGCGCCGACGATCGGTGCTCTTCGACAACAACTTCGCCAGCTCCTGCTCCTTCCAGAGATCGGGCTCGTGCAGATCGACCAACGCGTCGGGATGGATGCCGCCCTTGATGTAACGCTTGCCGTCGATCTCCTGCGTCAGCACGATGCCGTTGGTGTCGTACTGGCGATCAGGCGTGGTGCCGTCGGGGAGGAAATACCGGCCCGTCGTGATCTTCATGTACGGACCGATGTCCCACTTGCCGTTGTTGTTGCGGTCCACGAACGGCTCGCCGGTGTCCCACTCGCCGTTGCCGTTCTGATCGGTGAAGCGCTCGAAGCGGGTCGACGGCGACATCGGCGTCTGCACCGAGCCCTTGCCGTAGGTGTGCGTGCCAACCAGCGTCGCGCGTCCGTAGTGCTTCAGGCAGCCCGCCAGGATCTCGGAAGCGCTGGCCGACACGTCGTTGATCATCGCCGCCATCGGCAGCTTCTTCGGATCGGAGAAGCTGTTGATCCCGATCGTCGGCGTCTCGTACGGCTGGCTGTCCTGCGGCATCGGGCCTTCGGTGCGGACCACCAGTTTGCCTTCGCCGCAGAACACGCCGACGAGGACCTGCGCCACCTCGAGGAAGCCGCCCGTGTCGTTGCGCAGGTCGAGGATGAGTCCCTTCATTCCGCGCTTCTCCAGCGCGCGGAGCGCTTCCACCATCTCCTTTGGCGATTCGCGCGCGAACGTGGCCAGCTCGATGTAGCCGATTTCGCCGGGCAGCATGTCGTAGGAGACCGACGGGATGACGATGCGCTCGCGGTGGAGTTGCATCTCCTGCGGCTCGGTCCAGCCGCGGCGGAACACGGTGATCGTGACCGGCGTGCCGGCCGGGCCCTTCAGGCGGGCGATGATCTCGTTGATGTCCTTGATGCCGGTCGTCTCCCAGCCGTCGACCTTCCAGATCTGGTCGCGGCTGCGCAGACCCGCCTCGTACGCCGGGCCGCTGTAGATCGGCCGGGTGATGGTGAAGACCCGCTCCTCGCCGATCTGGTCGACGTAGGCGCCGATGCCGCCGTAGTCGCGCTGCAGGTCGAGATTCCAGCGCTCGTGCTCCTTTTGGGTGAAGAAGTTCGAGTGCGGATCCATCCGCCGCATCATCCCGTCGGCAGCAGCCTCGATGAGCTCCTCGCGCAGCTCTGCCGTGCGGTAGTCATTGCCCGCGACGTGGCGCTCGGTCAGCTTGTCGAGCACTTCCTCCAGCAGGTCGAGATCGCCCGACGGCGCGTAGTCGTCGCCAGCGCCGCCGCGGCCGACGTTGTGCGCGTTTCCTTTGCGCAGTTTCGCCTCGATCGTGCGCGCCGCCTTGTCCTTCTCGATGTAGGCGAGCGCGATGCGACCCTCGGGCGTCGGATCGTGCTGCAGCTTTTTCAGCACCGCGAGCGCCTTCTCGATCGAGCCGGCCTCAGCCAGCGCCAACGCTGCCTGCGCGCGCACGTCGGACCGCTCCGATTCGAGCGCCCGCTCCATCTCCTTAACCGCGCGCGGCCGATCGCCCGTGCTCACCTTGTAGAGCGCCTTGGCGGTCGCGATCTTCGCGATCGGATCGAGCTCGGCGTCGAGGCGCGCCTTCATCAACTTCACCACCGCCTCGTCCATCGAGAAATCGCCGACGCCAAGCATCTGCACCGCAAGCAGCCGCGTCGCCGCGGGCGCCGCGGACTCCTGCGCGACGGCGAGCAGCGTGTCGCGCGCGAGGTCTTTCTCATCGAGTTCGATCAGCGCGCGGCCAATCGCGAGCCGCACCGCCGGGCTGGCTGCTCGTGCCGCGTCTTGCGTCACCTTCGCCTTCAGCTCGGCCTTGGCCGAAACGCCCAGTTCGGTGAGCTCGCGGGCGGCGTCGCAGATGGCGGCCAGGCTGCCTTTTTCGGCGCGGCCGAGGATCGCATCGACCCGTTCATCGAGACCTGGAGCCAGACCCATGGGAGCAGGGAACCCGAGCGCACAGAACGCGAGCACCGCCATCCAGTTGCGAATCACCGAGGTCTCCAAGTGGGCGCCATGCGCCCGCAGCGCGTGCTGCGGTTGGTTCCGTCACTAGCGTGCTTCGTCCGGCCTCCGCCATCCGCTCAAGCGGACGAGCGACACCCGTACGACCGCGGCCCGCGGTTGTTGTGGGGCCGGACGACATTAGGCGGGCAGGAGAGTCCCGCAACACGGGTGCGCTGCGGACGCGCCTATGATCGCCCGCCTCATGGCTGCGACCCGTCCCATCACCCACCTCGATGCCGCTGGCGCGCCGCGCATGGTCGATGTCGGCGCCAAGGAATTGACCCTTCGGCGAGCGACGGCGCGGGCGCGGGTCCGACTGTCGGTCGCGGCCGATCGCGCGCTGCTGGCGGGCACGCTGAAGAAGGGCGGCGCGCGCGACGTGGTTCGGCTCGCCGCGATCGGGGCGGCAAAGCAGACCGCGAACCTGATCCCGCTCTGCCACCCGCTGCGCCTCACCAAGATCGACGCCGACCTGTCGCGGATCGCGCGCGGGGAGTGGGTGATCGATGCGGAGGTGGTCGCAGTCGATCGCACCGGCGTGGAGATGGAGGCGATGACGGCCGCGAGCGTCGGTGCTCTGGCGCTTTACGACATGGTGAAGGCCGTCGATCGTTCGGCCGTGATCGAGCAGGTCGTGCTGCTCACAAAGTCGGGCGGCAAGTCGGGCGACTACCTGCGGCGCGAGGCACGCGGAGCGAAGCGCGCATGAACGAGCCGTCTGCGGCGGCCAGCGGAGTGGCCGTCGCGCTGCTCCTCTGCTCCGATCGGGCGGCGGCCGGAGTCCGCGACGATGCGACCGCAGAGTTGCTGGCGCCGGTGCTCGCCGCCGCGGGCCATCGGCTGGCGACCACGCGGGTGGTCGCCGACGATCGGGCCTTGATCGAGGCGGCGCTGCGTGAGCTTGCAGCGGCCCACGCCGTCGTGCTGACTTCCGGCGGGACCGGCATCGCCGCGCGCGACGTCACGGTCGAGGCGACGCGGGCGGTGATCGAGCGCGAGCTGCCAGGCATCGGCGAGGCGATGCGCGCGAGGAGCTTGCTGGTCACCCCGATGGCGATGCTGTCGCGCGCGACCGCCGGAACGCTTCGCGGCGCGCTCATCATCAATCTGCCGGGTTCGCCGCGTGGCGCGGTCGAGTGCCTCGAAGTCGTGCGGCCGGTGCTGACGCATGCCGTTCGTCTGCTGGCGGATGCGGTTCGCGACTGCCAGGCCGAAGTGGGTGTGCGCGCGCCAAAGGATCAGAGTCGATGAGATTGCGCGTCGGAATCGTCGGAGCGACAGGAGCGGTCGGCGAGGAACTGCTCGCCGTGATGGAGCAGCGTGGATTCCCGGTCGGCGAATTGGTGCCGACCGCGAGCGAGCGCAGTGTCGGTCGCGCGGTGCGGTTCGCTGGCAGGGAGTGGCCGGTGCTCCCGCTCGAGGGTGCGCGGCTCGATGAGTGCGATCTGGTCTTCCTGTCGGCCGGCGCCTCGATCTCGCGCGCGCTCGCACCGAAGCTGCTGGCCGGCCGCCCGCGCCTCTACGACAACACCAGCGCGTTCCGCCTCGATCCGAAAGTCGCGCTGGTGGTGCCAGAAGTGAACGGACATCGCCTGACGCCCGCGATCCGCCACGCTGCGGTCGCCAACTGCACTGCGATCCTGCTGGTTCTCGCCCTCGCGCCGCTCGAGCGCGCATTCGGGCTCGACCGGGTGGTCGTCTCGACCTACCAGGCGGTTTCGGGAGGCGGCCGTCGTGCGCTCGAACGGCTGAAGGACGAGCTTCGGCGCGAGCTCGCGGGCGAAGTACTGCCCGCCGGCGCGTCACCGCCGTTCGCGTTCAACTGCATCCCCTCGATCGGCGAGATCGATCCCGGCGATGACGTCGCGGCGCGCACGACCGGCGAAGAGAAAAAGGTCGGCGACGAGGTGCGTCGAATCCTGGAACGGCCCGACCTGTCGATCGTCGCGACCTGCGTGCGGGTGCCGGTGCTGCGCGCGCACAGCGAATCGGTGCTGGTCGAGCTTCGTGATCGCGAAGCGCGCCTCGACGACGTGATCGCCGCGTTGCGCGACGCTGCCGGAATCGAGCTGCGCGATGACCTCGCGCGGGGCGTCCTGCCGATGCCGCGACTTGCCGCAGGCGGCGATCTGGTCCAGGTCGGCCGCATCCGGCCAGCCGACCGTCCGGGCTGCTTCACCTTCTTCCTCGCGGGCGACCAGTTGCGCAAAGGCGCAGCGCTGACCGCGGTGCAGCTCGCGGAACTGCAGTTCGGCACGGGCTGAGATGCCCTGCTCCGGGCGCGTTCCTTGACTTCGATGCGAACCGCCCCCTAAATGGCGCCCCCTTGGCGGGGCGGCACGCGCGCCGCGGTCGCTCCTTTCGCCACCCCTTCCCACGACCCATTCATGCCGACTATCTCCAGCAACGAATTCAAGAACGGCATCACGATCCGCTACGAGGGACAGCTCTGGGACATCATCGAGTTCCAGTTCGTCAAGCCCGGCAAAGGGACGCCGTTCATCCGCACCAAGCTGAAGAGCCTGAAGACGGGGCAGGTGCTCGAGCCCAACTTCGACGCCAAGCAGGCGGTCGAGCAGGCGATCCTCGACAAGGTCGAGTGGGAGTATCTCTATCGCGACGGTGAGCACTACGTGTTCATGGACACGGAGAGCTTCGACCAGCACCACATCGACAAGAAGAAGGTCGAGCCGCTGCTCGATTTCCTGAAGGAAAACACGAAGTGCAGCGCGAAGGTCTACGAGGGCGAGTTGATCTCGATCGCGCTGCCTGACTTCATGGAGTTCGACGTCGTCGAGACCGAGCCGCACCTCAAGGGGCAGCAGGCGGCGGGCGGAAACAAGCCGGCGAAGCTCGACACCGGGGCGAAGGTCATGGTTCCGGGCTTCGTCATCGTCGGCACCCGGATCAAGGTCGACACGCGCGATCGGCGCTACGTCGACCGCTGCTGACATTGTGGGCCGGCCCGTTCCGGTCCGGACCAGTGCGGGTGGTCCGGCGCGCGGCAAGAGCTGGATCCACAGGACACAGAGGAGTCGAGGGGATGGGACGCAAGAAGAAGGCGGTGAAGCGCGTGGCGGAGGCGGTGAAGGCCGCTCGTGCGCCCGCGCCGGCAGCGCATGATCCCGAGATCGCGCGCGTGCGTGCGTTGCTCGGCCTCATGCAGGAGCACGCGCTCGTCGAGCTCGAGATCGGACCCGACGGCCACTCGGTTCGCTTGAGCAAGACTTCGACGGCGCCGATGGGGCTGTCGATGGCGGCGCCGATGGTCTACGCCGGCGGCGCGACCGGTGCCCCGACTCCACCCGCCGCTGCCCCGCTGTCCACCGAGGCGGCGCCGGCGAAGCCGGCCGCACCGGCTGGCGAAAAGTTCCTGTCGCCGATGGTGGGGACTTTCTATCGGGCCGCGTCCCCCGAGTCGAAGCCGTTCGTGATGGAAGGCGACACGGTCAAAGCCGACACCGTTCTCTGCATCATCGAGGCGATGAAGGTCCTGAACGAGATCAAGGCGGAGCAGGGCGGCAAGGTCGTGCAGATCCTGGTCGAGAACGGGGAAGCCGTCGAGTACGGCCAGCCGCTCTTCGTGATCCAGTCGAGCTGACGCGCCGGTGTTCAGACGCATCCTGATCGCCAACCGCGGCGAGATCGCGCTGCGGATCATGCGCGCGTGCCACCAGATGGGGATCGAGGCGGTCGCGGTCTGCTCGGAGGCCGACAAAGGCGCGCGCTACCTCAGCATGGCGCACGACACGATCTGCATCGGGCCAGCGCGCTCGGCGCAGAGCTACCTCGACATCTCGCGGATCGTGAGCGCAGCCGAAATCGCCGACGTCGACGCGATCCACCCGGGTTACGGCTTCCTTTCCGAGAAGGCGCACTTCGCCGAGGTCTGCCGCAGTTGCGGCATCACCTTCATCGGTCCGCCGCCCGAGGCGATCAACCTGATGGGCGACAAGTCGAAGGCGAAAGACACGGCGAGGAAAGCCGGTGTCCCGACGATTCCGGGAAGCGACGGTCCGGTGGGCAGCGAGCAAGAGGCGCTCGCGATCGCCAAGCAGCTCGGCTACCCAATCATGATCAAGGCGGTCTCCGGTGGTGGCGGTCGCGGCATGCGCGTCGCGCACAACGATGTCTCGCTCGTGAGCGGCTACCACGCGGCGCGAAGCGAGGCCGAGGCGGCCTTCGGCGACTCGAGCGTCTACCTCGAGAAGATGATCCAGAAGGCGCGCCACATCGAGGTGCAGTTCATCGCCGACCAGCACGGCAACGTCTTCAGCCTCGGCGAGCGCGACTGCACCACGCAGCGGCGCCACCAGAAGCTGATCGAGGAGGCGCCGTCACCCGTCGTCACGCCGGAACTCCGCCAGCAGATGGGCGATGCGGCTCGCGCGCTGTGCAAGCAGGCCGGCTACTACAACGCCGGCACGATCGAATTCCTGCTCGATGCCGACAATCGCTTCTACTTCATGGAAGTGAACGCGCGCATCCAGGTCGAGCACCCCGTGACCGAGGAGGTCACCGGCATCGACCTGATCGAGGCGCAGTTGCGCGTCGCCGCCGGCGAACGGCTGCCGTGGAAGCAGGAAGAGATCCAGTTGCGCGGTCACGCCATCGAATGCCGCATCAACGCCGAGGATCCGGCGCAGGGGTTCAAGCCGTCTCCGGGCGTCATCACCACCTGGATCGCACCGGGTGGACGCAACGTCCGTCTCGATACCCATGCGCACGCCGGCTACCGCATCCCGTCCCACTACGATTCGATGATCGGCAAGCTGATCGTCCGCGGTGAGACGCGCGAGGAGGCGATCGCGATCCTGCTGCGCGCGCTAGACGAGTTCGTTGTGGAAGGGGTGAAGACGACGATCCCGCTCCACAAGGAAATCCTGCGCAGCGAGGCGTTCCGGAAAGCGCAGATGGACACGAAGTACGTCGAGACCCATCTCCTGCCCTGAGCGTGGGGCGGGTTCTGCAGATGTCGTGGCCGGTTGGCCGATAGGCTTCGCTGCGTCGGGCCGGGCACTGGCAGGCGGCGAGGTTTCGGCATCTCCGCTGCAAGGGAGTCGACGTGAGAGCGTTCATGCAACTCGCAGCGGTGCTCTTGATCTCGAAGACGCTCGGCGTGGTCGCGATCGCACAGGAAGACCCTCCGCCGGCGGCGCCGGCCCCGTCCGCCCCGGCGGCGCAGGAAGGCGAATTGCCGGCAAATGCCGCTGGCTCGGAGGCGCTCAACGCGCTGCTCGAGCGGCTGCTCGCGGTGAAGTCCGAGCCATCGTTGGTCGATCCGACTTCCGCCACGCCCGAAGTGCCCGCTTCGTCCGCGCCGACCCGACGGACCGCGACGATGCGGCGAGCGGCCGACGCCGTTCAGGTCGTTCGCGCCGACGGGGCGCGCCGCGACCTCGCCTATTGGGACCAGACGATCGAGCTCGCGATTGGCGACGAGGTGCGGCAACACGGTGGTCGCAGCTGCGCGCTGCTCGACTACGGCGATGGAACGCACGGTCGCTTCGACGGCGAGGCGATCTGGCGCATGACGGCGGATGCGATCGCAAAACCGCGGGAGCTTGAGGTGTTGCAGCTGGCGCGCTTCTGCGAGCTGTGGCTCGTCGAGGGCGTCGACATGGTGATCGCGCTGCCGGGTGGCAACGAGATCGCCGGCACCGCCACGCGGATCACGCTCCATGACCACGATCGCCGCGCGATCGAGGTGCGCGTGACCGGTCCCGAGCCGGTCGTCGTGCGCTCGCCCTACCTCGGCGATCGCCTGACGACCGTTGCGCCAGGCCAGCGCATCTTCCTGCCGGTCCTCACCGAGCCGTCGGCAATCATCCCGCACCTCGTGCGTGAGGCCGTGCTCTTCGACGACTCCCGCGGAAGGCTGCGCGTGCAGGCGCCCGAACAACTGACTCTCACGGCACGCGAGCTGGAGCTCGAAGTCTCCGGCAGCGGGCTGATTCCAGGAATCGCGCGCGCCTGTGGGGCGCGGGTCATGGTGAAGCCGGGGGAGACGTTGCGATTGACGCGCGCTCCGATCGGCTTCCCGCGGCGACAGGAGCAGGACGAATGACGCCTCGTTCGATCATCACCGGCGGTGCCGGATTCCTCGGCAGCCACCTCGCGGAGCGCCTCCTCGCGGAAGGTCACGATGTCATCGTGCTCGACAACTTGCTCACGGGCAACCTGTCGAACATCGAGCATCTCTTCAAGAATCGCGCGTTCAGCTTCATCCACTACGACGTGACCAACTTCATCCACGTCGAAGGCAAGATCGACTTCATCTTCCACTTCGCCTCGCCCGCGAGCCCGAAGGACTACCTCGACTACCCGATCCAGACGTTGAAGGTCGGGTCGCTCGGCACGCACAAGGCGCTCGGGCTGGCGAAGGCGAAAGGCGCGGTGCTGCTGATCGCGTCGACGTCCGAGGTCTACGGCGATCCGCTCGTGCATCCGCAGAAGGAGTCGTACTGGGGCAACGTCAACCCGGTCGGCCCGCGCGGCGTCTACGACGAGGCCAAGCGCTTCGCCGAGGCGATGACGATGGCGTACCACCGCTACCACGGCGTGCAGACGCGCATCGTCCGCATCTTCAACACCTACGGGCCGCGCATGCGGCTGAACGACGGCCGAGCGCTGCCGACCTTCATGACGCAGGCGTTGCAAGGGCAGGACATCACGGTCTACGGCGACGGTTCGCAGACGCGCAGCTTCACCTTCGTGACCGACTTGATCGATGGCATCTACCGACTCGCCCGGTCGAAGGAGTCCGACCCGGTCAACATCGGCAACCCGCGCGAACTCTCGATCATGACCTTCGCCGAGAAGGTGAAGGAGCTGACGAAGTCGAACAGCCGAATCGTCCAGAAGCCGCTGCCGGTCGATGATCCGAAGATCCGCCAGCCCGACATCACGCGGGCGCGCGGCATCCTCGGCTGGGAGCCGAAGATCTCGCTCGAGGAGGGGTTGAAGCTCACGCTGCCCGACTTCGAGTTGCGATTGAAGGCTGCCGGCCCCATGGTGCTGGGTTGATCACGAGGCAGTTGATCGCAGGGCAGTTGATCGCAGGGCACTCGTCATGACACATAAGGAACTGCTCGACCGGATCGCGACGCGCAACGCCACGGTGGCGGTGCTCGGGCTCGGTTACGTGGGATTGCCGCTGTGTCTGGCGTTCGCCGAGCAAGGCTTCGACGTCATCGGTCTCGACATCGATGCGCGCCGGGTCGAAGCGCTGCAGAAGGGCAAGAGCTACGTCGACGACATCACCGCCGACCAGCTGAAGGCGCAGCTCGAACGCGGGAAGTTCAAGCCGACGACCGACTTCGACGAGCTCCGCAAGGCGCACGCGGTCATCGTCTGCGTGCCGACGCCTCTCAACAAGAGCGGCGACCCGGACATCAGCTACATCGTGAACGCGACCCTCGAAGTGGAGAAGCGGCTCCAACCCGGACAGCTGATCATCCTGGAGAGCACGACCTATCCCGGCACCACGGTCGAAGTGGTGTTGCCGCGCCTCGCCGAAGCGCAGGGGAAGAGCTGGAAGGTCGGGAAGGACTTCTTCCTGTCGTTCTCGCCTGAGCGCATCGATCCGGGCAGCAAGAAGTTCACCGTGCGCAACACGCCGAAGGTCGTCGGCGGAGTCACCGACAAGTGCGGCGAGGCGACCAGCGCGCTCTACGCCGCCGCGCTCGAGAAGGTCGTCCCGGTCTCGAGCGCGACTGCGGCCGAGATGGTGAAAATACTCGAGAACACCTTCCGGATGGTGAACATCGGTTTGGTGAACGAGATCGCGATCCTGTGCGAGCGGCTCGGCATCGACGTCTGGGAGGTCATCGACGCGGCGGCGACCAAGCCGTTCGGCTTCCTGCCCTTCTATCCCGGTCCCGGACTCGGCGGCCACTGCATCCCGATCGACCCATTCTACCTGTCGTGGAAGATGCGGACGCTCCACACCAAGGCGCGCTTCATCGAGCTTGCCGGCGAAGTCAACTCGGCGATGCCAGAGTTCATCGTCGAGAAGGTCGCGCGCGGCCTGAATGACGAGAAGAAGGCGGTCCGCGGCAGCAAGGTGCTGATCCTCGGATTCGCCTACAAGCGCGACGTCTCGGACGTGCGCGAGTCCCCCGCGTTCGACATCGCGACCAAGCTGCACGAGCGCGGCGCCGAGGTGAGCTACCACGACCCGCACGCGGCCGAGGTCACCCTCGACTGGGGCAAGCTGAAGTCGGTGGCGCTGACGGCTGACGCCTGCCGGAAGGCCGACTGCGCGGTGATTGTGACCGACCACACTGCTATGGATCTCGCGACCGTGCTCGAGCACTGCCCGCTGGTGGTCGATTCGCGCAATGCGACCAAGGGCAAGCCGGCCAAGGCGCGGATCCTCAAGCTCTGAGCTGACCGAAACTCGATGGCACGCATCCTCGTCACCGGCGCCGCCGGCTTCATCGGATCGCACCTTGCCGATCGCCTGCTCGCGCGCGGCGACGAGGTAATCGCGTTCGACAATTTCGACCTGTTCTATGACCCGGCGATCAAGCGTCGCAACCTCGCGGGCGCACTGTCGAATCCGCGATTCCGGCTGATCGAAGGCGACCTGCGCGACAAGGCGGCGGTGAGCGCTGCGCTCGCGGCGGCGCGCCCTGAAAAGGTCGTGCACCTCGCGGCGCAGGCCGGCGTGCGCCCTTCGCTGCAGCGGCCGCAGCAGTACGTCGACGTCAACGTCACCGGCACGCTCCACCTTCTCGACGCGATGGTCGCGGTCGGTTGCAGGCGGCTGGTCTACGGCGGCACTTCGTCGGTCTACGGCGCCTCGGGCAAGCCGCCGTTCCGCGAAACCGACCCCGCGGATCGGCCGATCTCGCCTTACGCGGCGACCAAGCGCGCCGCGGAGCTGCTCACCCACACGTGGCACGCGATCCACGGCCTGCGCGTGACGGTCTTGCGCTTCTTCACCGTCTACGGTCCCCGCCAGCGCCCCGAGATGGCGATCCACAAGTTCGCCCGGCTGATGCTCGCAGGCCAGCCGATCCCGCGTTTCGGCGACGGCTCGTCGGTGCGCGACTACACCTACGTCGACGACATCCTCGATGGCGTGGTGAAGTCGGTTGATCACGACGAGGGCTTTGGCGTCTACAACCTCGGCGAGTCGGAGACGCATTCGCTGACCGATCTCCTCGCGCTACTCGCGGCGGAACTGGGAGTCGCGGCAATCGTCGATCGGCAGCCCGACCAACCGGGCGACGTGCCGGCGACCTGCGCCGACATCACCGAGGCGCGGCGCGTGCTCGGCTACGACCCGAAGGTGCCGCTCAAGGAAGGCGTTCGCCGCTTCGTCGGCTGGCTGCGCGCCGAAATCGCGAGCGAGATCGCGCCCACGCCAGCCAAGCCGTTGCCGGCGCGCGATGGCTGAGATGGCCGCGCGCCCCCGGATCGCGATCGTCGTCGGCGCCCGGCCGAACTTCATGAAGGCGGGCCCGGTCCTCCATGCGCTGCAGGCGCATGGAGGGTTCTCCGTGCAACTGGTCAACACGGGCCAGCACTACGACGAAAAGATGGCCGGCTCGTTCCTGCGCGATCTCGGCTTCCCGAAGCCCGACGCCGACCTCGGCGTCGGCTCCGGCAGTCATGGCCGGCAGACAGCGCAGGTGCTCGCGCAGTTCGAGGAGTGGCTGGTCGCGCACCCGCAAGAGATGGTGCTGGTGGTGGGGGACGTCAACTCGACGGTCGCGGCCACGCTGGCCGCGGTGAAGCTCGCGATCCCGGTCGCCCACGTCGAGGCGGGACTGCGCAGCGGCGATCGGCTGATGCCCGAGGAGCTGAACCGCCTCGCCACCGACGCGCTCTCCTCGCTGCTGTTCGTCACCGAGCCAGCGGGCGTCGTGAACTTGAAGCGTGAGGGCGCGCGCGACGATCGGATCGCGCTGGTCGGCAACACGATGATCGACACGTTGCAGCGTTTTCGCGCGGTCGCGTTGGCGACACCGCGTCCGGCTGGCTGGCCGCAGCGCTACGCGCTGGTCACGCTGCATCGGCCGAGCAATGTCGACGAGGAGGCGCCGCTGCGCCGCATCCTCGCGGCGCTCGAAGAGATCGCTTCCGATCTGCCGTTGGTCTGGGCGGTCCATCCACGCACCGAGAAACGGCTTTCCGATTTCGGTCTGCACGCCGCGGTCGCGAACCACCGCCGCATCCGGCTGGTCCCGCCGCAGGGCTACGTCGAGTTCATGGCGGCGATGGCGCGCGCGAGCCTCATCCTCACCGACTCGGGGGGCGTCCAGGAAGAGGCGCTGGTGCTGAAGGTCCCGGTCGTCACGCTGCGCGAGAACACCGAACGGCCGGTCACGGTCGACTGCGGCGGCAACACACTCGCCGGCAACGACCGTGACCGGATCGTCGTTTCCGCGCGCACGATGCTCGCGCGGGATCCGGCCGAGTTCCGTGTGCCCGAGAACTGGGACGGCCGCGCCGCCGAACGCATCGTCCTGCGAATCGTCCGCTTCTTCGCCGAGGGAGCGAGCCTGTGATCCTCGTCACCGGTGGCGCCGGCTTCATCGGTTCGCACCTCGTCGCCGACCTCGTCGCCAGCGGTCAGGCGGCGCGGGTGTTCGACGATCTTTCGAGCGGCAAACGCGAGAACCTCGCGGGGCTGCGTGGCGTCGAGCTGGTCGAGGCGTCGCTCGTCGATGCGGCCGCGCTTGAACGTGCCTGCGCCGGCGTCACGACGATCTACCACCTCGCCGCCTGCCCGTCGGTTCCGAAGAGCTTCGACGAGCCCGCCTTCTGCCACGCCGTCAACGCGACCGGCACGCTGCACGTCGCGATGGCTGCGGCGCGCGCGAAGGTGCGCCGGGTCGTCTTCGCGAGTTCTTGCGCCATCTACGGCAACACCGGCGACGTCGCTGTCGCCGAAACGCGCCCGCCACAGCCGAAGTCGCCCTACGCGGCGCAGAAGCTCCTCGGCGAGCACTACCTGAACGACTACGGCGCCGCGCACGGCTTCACGACGGTGTCGCTGCGTTTCTTCAACGTCTTCGGTCCGCGCCAGGACCCCTCGTCGCCCTACTCGGGCGTCATCTCGATCTTCTGCGAGCGACTGCTGCGCGGTGAGGCGATCACGATCCATGGCGACGGTCGCCAGACGCGCGACTTCGTCGCCGTCGCCGATGTCGTCCAGGCGTTGCGATTGGCCGCCAAAGAGCCGGGCGTCGTGCACGGCAGCGTCTGGAACGTTGCGACCGGTCGCTCGCGCACGCTGCTCGAACTGCACGCGGCGCTCGCCGCTCTGGTTGGCGGCGCGCCGCCACCTTGCCATGGTCCGGCGCGCGCGGGCGACATCGTGCGCTCTGCGGCCGACATCACGGCGATCCAGACCAACCTCGGCTATCGACCGCGAGTCGGATTCACCGACGCTCTGGCGAGCACGCTCGACTGGTACCGGATGCGAGCGGCCGCTGTCGCGCAGGCGGTGGACAAGCGCGGCGCGACGCCACGATCGGGAGGCAAGGCATGAGCGGCAGCGGAAACATCATCAAAGGCGTCATCCTCGCGGGTGGGCTCGGCAGCCGGCTGATGCCGCTGACCAAGGTGACCAACAAGCACCTGCTCCCGATCTTCCAGAAGCCGATGATCCACTACCCGCTTGAGTGCCTGGTGAAGGGCGGCGTGAAGGACGTGCTGATCGTGACCGGCGGCGACTCAGCCGGCCACTTCCTCAGGTTGCTCGGCTCGGGCAGCGACTTCGGCGCGCGGATCTACTACGCCTATCAGCAGGGGGAAGGCGGCATCGCCGACGCACTGCGTCTTGCGGAGGCGTTCATCGCCGGCGATCGCGTCGCAGTGGTCCTCGGCGACAACATCCTGCAACGGAGCATCAAGCCGTCGGTCGATCGCTTCCTCGCGCAGTCGTCGGGCGCGCGGATCCTGCTGAAGGAGGTTCCCGATCCGCAGCGATTCGGCGTCGCCGAGGTGAAGGGCGACGAAGTGGTCGGCATCGTCGAGAAACCGAAGCAGCCGAAGAGCAATCTCGCGGTCACGGGCATTTACTTCTACGACGCTCAGGTCTTCGACATCATCCGCACGCTCCAGCCGAGCGGTCGCGGCGAACTCGAGATCACCGACGTCAACAACGCCTACCTCGCGAAGCGGCAACTGCAGTGGGACCGGGTGGAGGGCTGGTGGAGCGACGCCGGGACGTTCGAGTCGCTCTACAAGGCGTCGACGCTCGTGCGCGACGGCGGCGCAAACCTCGATTGAACGGCTTCGCCCTAGTCGAGACGAACGGCGGTTCCACGAGATTCACTCGGAGCACGGCGTGCGCGTTCTCGTGACCGGCGGTGGCGGAATCCTGGGCACCGCCTTGCGGCGGGCCCGGCCGGGAGCGGTCGAGCTCGTGTCGCTGCGCCGCGCCGATCTCGACGTGACGGATCGTGCGGCGACCCTTTCTGCGATCGTCGGCGCGCGCCCCGACTGGGTGATCCACGCGGCAGCGATGACCGACGTCGACCACTGCGAGCAGGAGCCCGAGCGGGCGCTTGCGGTGAACGGAGCTGGCACTGCGAACGTCGTCGACGCCGCGATCGCCGCGGGCGGCGGCTGCCTCTACCTTTCAAGCGACTACGTATTCGACGGTCGCGGCACGCGACCCTACGACGAGTTCGCGCCCACCGGCCCGCTGTCGGCCTACGGACGGAGCAAGCTCGCCGGCGAACGGGAAGCGCTCGCTCGCGGCGGCCGCGTCCTGGTGGTGCGCACGCAGTGGGTCTTCGGAGCCGGCGGCAAAAACTTCGTCGACACGATCCTGAAGGCGGCGAGCGAGCGGCCGAGCCTGAAAGTCGTCGCCGATCAGCGCGGCTGCCCGACCTGGTCTTTCCACCTCGCGGCCGCGCTCTACGAGTTGCTCGCCGCCAACGTCGCTCCCGGGATCTGGCACGTCTCGGCGGCAGGCGAGGCGAGCTGGCACGAATTCGCCTGCGCGATCGTCGCGGCGGCCGGCCGGGCGACGGCAGTCGCTCCATGCACGACCGCCGAGTACCCGCGGCCGGCGCCGCGACCGGGCTTCGGAGTGCTGTCGAAATCGAAGCTCCGTGCCGCGCTCGGTCACGAGCTTCCGCCGTGGGAGGAAGGTCTGAAGGGCTATCTTGCGGCGCTCGCGAAGGGGCGCGAGATCAAGCCATGACGACGTTGCTGATCACCGGCGGAGCAGGGTTCATCGGCGCCAATCTGGTGCGTCGGGTCTTGGCCGACCGCCCCGACTGGAACATCGTCAACCTCGATGCGCTGACGTACGCCGGCGACCTGACCTGGCTTGCCGACGTGCTCCGCGATCCGCGCCACGCCTTCGAGAAGGCCGATCTCGCCGATCGCGCGCAGATCGAGACGGTGTTCGACCGCCATCCGATCGACTGGGTGGCCCACCTTGCGGCCGAGTCGCACGTCGACCGTTCGATCCTCGAGCCCGAGGTGTTCATCCGCAGCAACGTGCTCGGCACCCAGAACCTGCTCGATGTGGCGCGCAAGCGTGGCGTGAAGCGATTCCTCCACGTGTCGACCGACGAGGTCTACGGCACGCTCGGCGCCGAAGGGAAGTTCACCGAGGAGACGCCGCTCGCCCCAAACTCGCCCTATTCGGCCAGCAAGGCGGCGTCCGACCTGCTGGTGCGGGCCGCGGTGCACACCTTCGGGTTCCATGCGATCACCAGTCGTTGCTCGAACAACTACGGGCCGCGTCAGTTTCCCGAGAAGCTGATCCCCCTGATGATCGCCAACGCGCTCGACGGCAAGCCGTTGCCGGTCTACGGCGATGGCCAGCAGGTGCGCGACTGGATCCACGTCGACGACCACTGCACGGGCCTGCTCGCTGCGCTCGAGCGCGGACGGGTAGGGGAGGTCTACAACTTCGGCGGCGAGTGCGAGCTGCCGAACCTGACCGTGGTGAAGACGCTGCTGTCGGTCCTCGGCAAGGGTGAGGAACTGCTCCGTTTCGTGGCCGACCGGCCAGGCCACGACCGCCGCTACGCGATCGACTGCAGCAAGGCGAAGGCGGAGCTTGGTTGGGCGCCGCAGCGACGCTTCGATGAGGGCTTGCGCGCGACCGTTCGCTGGTATCGCGAGCACGCCGATTGGGTCGCGCGGATTCGTTCGGGTGCCTACCGGGACTACTATCAGCTGCAGTACGGCGGGCGGCTCGCCCCAGGGTCGCCTCCGGGGTGACGCCGCCGCAGGCGACACCACCCCGATGTCGCCGGCAAGGCGGCGCCGGGGGAGCGGCCGGTCGTTTCAACCCCGGCGCCATCTTAGGTCGAATGGAGGTGTGCCGGCAGTGAACTGCGTTGCGATGACGGCCCGACCGCGAGGACTTGGAGAGTTCGTGAGCCCGACCCTGACCTTTCGCTCGACGGTTCGGGCATCCCTGCTGACGATCGCGCCGCTCTTCGCGTGTGCCGGGTGCGTCTCCGAAGATGATGGGCGCGTCCAGCAGTTGCTGAACCAGCGCGGTTTCGGGACGCGCTACGTCGGCGACACCAACGAGCAGTACTACCTCGGTGTCGGCGACGTGTTCGCGATCTCGGATGCGTTGAACTTCGAGTTCAACGCCACGCTCAAGGTGCGGTCCGACGGCGTCATCGACCCGCCCGTGATCAAGGAGATCTTCGTCGCCGGGCTCACCATCCCCGACCTCGAGGAGATGCTCACGCAGCGTTACCGCGAGTACAACACGACCGCCGACATCAGCGCCGAAATGGTGACATCGTCCTCCAAGTGGTTCTACATCGACGGCAAGGTTGCACTGCCCGGTCGCAAGGCATTCGAGGGCGAGACGACACTCTTCCGCGCGGTCTTCGACGCCGGCCCGACGCTCCTCTCCGACGCCGACGCCGTGCGCCTGATTCGGGCCGATCCCTACCACCCGCTCGCGGTCGAGTTCGACTACGACGACATGCTGCAGGCGGGCTGGTCGCTCGGAAACGTCGAAGTGCGCGAGAACGACATCATCTACGTGCCGCCGAACGTGTTCGGTTACCTGACCGATTTCACCGAGCAGGTCTTCTCGCCGCTCACGTTGATCGTGAACAGCATGTTGGGCGTCAACCGGCTGCTCTATTCGGTCGAGACGTTCGGCGACACCAGCCGCTTCAACCAGCGCGGGCGTGGCGGCTTCTACGGCTATGTCGCGCCGAGCGCCGCTCGGCCGCTGCTGGTCGCCACGAGCGCCGGTGATGATGGCAGCGACGGCGGTGACGGCAACCGCGTCGGCGGAGCCGACTGATGGCCGCAGGCGCCGCCGATTTCGATCGCGAGATCGACCCGCAGCAGCAGATCCGCCAGTTCATCGGCGTGATCCGGCGCGGCTGGCTCGCGCTCCTCACCTGCCTCGGCGCCGGATTGCTGGTCGGACTCGCCCTCTACTTCTTCATCCCGAAGACCTACATCTCGAGCGCGAAGCTCGAGCTCCACGCGAACTGGATGTTCGACTCGCTCGGACAGGCGCGTGAAATGGACACGTTGCCGTTCGCGCTCCGCCGCAAGAACCTCGAGGACCAGCTGCGGGCGACCACCTACGTCGAGCCGGTGCTCGACCGCTGCGAGTGGGACGATTGGTCGCGCGCGAAGGCGGGCGGCGCGAAGACGCGGCTCGACTTCCTGCGCAAGGTGAAGGAGAAGATCGAGACTCGCGTCATCAAGGGCGAACTCGGCGAGACCCTGGTGTTCGTCAACTTCGGCTGGCACGATCGCGAGCGCGCCCGCGAGTTCTGTGAAAAGCTCACCAAGTTCTGGATCGACTCGGGTGTCGAGAACTACTCGTCCGAGACCGCGGACCAACTCTCCCTCGGCGAAAGGCTCTTGGCCGCCAAGAAAGACGAACTCAACCGCGCGAGCCTCGCGCTCGAGCGGTTCCAGGTTCGTCACGGGATCAGCGGGATCGATCAGCGCCAGGGCCTGCAGTTGCAGGCTGACCGACTCGCCGAGGAGAGCGGCATCCTCGCCGCGACCATCGCCAACCTCGAGGCGCAGGTCGACGCGCTCGATCGCAAGTTGCTGGCGACCGGTCCCGACGGCCAGTTCCTGCTCCCACCCACGCTGGCCTCGTCGAGCCCGTTGGTGAACTCGCAGCGTGCCGAGGCGCTGCTCGCCATCGAGGCGACGGTGAAGCTCATCGATCAGCATCGGACGGCCGGTGCGACCGACAAGTACCGTCCACTCGTCCAGCTCATGAAGTCGCTCGAGCAGCAGCTGATCGCGGCCTCGAACCGCAGCGCCGAGGCGGGAAACGACGCGCCGCAGGTCGCGAGCCCGGAGTGGCGGATCGTCTACGACCAGCGCGATCAGCTCGCGCTCGACCTCGAGGGCCGCAGGGCGCAGCGCCTCGTGCTCGACGCCGACATCGCCGGCAAGCTGCGCGTGCTCGCCACGCTGCCCGAGGTCCTGAACCGGCACAACGACCTCCTTGCCGACGTCGCTCTCGAGCGCCAGCGGGTCTTCGACCAGCAGAATCTGCTCCAGCCCCTTCGCGACAAGAAGTTCCAGATGGAAAAGGGTGGGCCGAACCGGCCGTCGCCGGCGACCGAGATCGAGCGGCCGGTCGCCGCGACATCACCGTCCGCATTCCTGGGGATGATCGCGCTCGCCGTGTCGACGCTGCTTGGCGTCGGGATGGCGCTGCTGTCCGTCGTCGGCCGCGAGTTGCTGCGCGCGTCGTTCCGCAACGCCGAACAGGCACGCCGCACGTTGAAGCTCCCGGTGCTAGGCGAAGTCGCTCCGATCCAGACCGCGCCGGAGCTGCGCCGCGCCCGCTACGTCCGCTCGATGCAGATCGCCGCGTCGTTGGTGCTGCTCGGCGGGCTCGGCGCCGCGATCTGGATCTGCGTCGAGCACCCCAACGAGTTGCCGCGCGGCCTCGTCGAGTGGGCGATGGACCTGCGCGCGTCGCTCGCCTGAGAGCGCGCGAAATGCGGCTGCTCTATCTCGCGCACCGGGTGCCGGACCGGCCCACCAAGGGCGACAAGATCCGCGCCTACCACCAGTTGCGCGCGCTCGCAGCGCGCCACGAGGTTCACCTGTTTGCGCTCTCCGACGAGCCGGATCACGACACGATGCCGGCGTGGAGTCGCGAGGTCGCGAGTGCGACGGTGGTGCCGCTTTGCAGCTGGCGTTCGCGTTTTCGGGCCGGCCGCGCGCTCCTGGCCGGCGGGCCGTTGACAGCCGCCTGTTTCGCCGAGCCCGAGCTCGTCGCGCGCCTGGCGGCAGCGCGGAGAGCGCTGCGCTTCGACGCGGCCGTGGTCTACAGCGGCGCGGTCGATCCGCTGGTCGCCGGCATGCGCCCGCGCGTCCTCGATCTGGTCGACGTGGACTCGGAGAAGTTCCGCCTCTACTACGAGTGCGGCACGGTTCGCGGCGTGCGACGCGTCGCCTGCGGAATCGAGGCGCGTCGTCTGCGGCGGCTCGAGCAGCGCGCGGCCGCTGAAGCCGACGTCACGGTCGTCTGCACCGACGACGAGGCCTCGGTGCTGCGCGGCATTGTCACGCCGCGTCGCCTCGAGGTCGTGCGCAACGGAGTCGACTTCGACGCCTATCCCTTCGCTGGACCGGAGCGGCGCGCCGAGGCTGAACTGTTGTTCGTCGGCGCGCTCGACTATCAGGCGAACATCGATGCCGCGACCCACTTGGTGCGCGACCTGCTGCCGCGCGTGCGCGCCTCGGTGCCCGCTGCGCATGTCACGCTGGTCGGACGCGCGCCGACGGCGGCGGTGCTCGCGCTCGCCCGCGCGCCGGGCGTCGTGCTCCACGCCGACGTCGATTCCGTGGTCCCGTTCCTCCATCGAGCGACGCTGGCAGTACTGCCCTTCCGCATCGCGCGCGGGATCCAGAACAAGGCGCTCGAGGCGCTCGCCGCCGGGCTGCCCGTGGTGGCGACGAGCGAGACGGCGAAGGGACTCGAAGCGGTGCCTGCGCGGGACTTGGTCGTCGCTGATGGCGTCGACGCGCTCGGACAGGCCATCGTCTTGCTGCTGAAAGATCCTTCGCGTCGCGCCGCGCTGGCGATCGCCGGTCGCGCCATCGTCGAGTCGCGCTATGCGTGGCCGGCGTTGCTCGACCGTTTCGTCGGACTGGTCGAGGAGACGGCGGCGAAGGGGAGGGCGTCATGAGCAGGCGCCACGTCCTGCTGGTCTCCTGGTGGTTCCCGCCACTCGCCGGCGGTGGCGTCCATCGACCGCTGCAGTTCACGCGGCACCTCGTGCGCCGCGGCTTTCGCGTGAGCGTGCTGACCGGCGTGCCGCCGCGCACGGAGCGCCAAGATGCGGAACTCCTGGCGCAGTTGCCGCGTGAGGTGCGCGTCGTTCGCGCACCGCTGATCGATCCGTTCCGCGCCTGGGCCTGGCTGAAGGCGCGCGGTGGAGTTGGCGCGACTCCCGCGATTGCTCCCGCGATTGCTGCCGTGTCAGCGAATGGCGCCGCACGGCCGCGCTGGCAAGACCTAGTGACCGAGGCGATCGCGCTGCCAGACCGCTTCCTGCCGTGGTTGCCGCTCGCGGTCGCGCGCGCCGCGCTCGCCTGGCGTGGCGATGAACCGGAGCTGGTGTTTTCCACCAGCCCGCCGCACACGATGCATCTGGTCGGGAAGGCGCTCGCGGGACTGTTCCACTGTCCGCATGTCGTCGACTTCCGCGATCCCTGGATGGGCAACCCGTTCCGCCGCTACGCGCGCGAGCGGTTCCGCCAGATCGATGCCGCGCTCGAGCGGCGGGTCGCCGCGGGCGCGACGCAGGTCGTGCTCAACACGCCGGCGCTCGAACGGCAGTTCCGCGCGCGCTACCCCGGCTTCGACCGCGCGCGCACGATCTGCAACGGCTTCGATCCCGACGCCTTCGCCAACCTTCCGCCACCGACCGGCGGCGCCTTCCCGGGCGGAGTCGAGATCGCCCACTTCGGCCAGCTCTACGGACTGCGCAGCGGCAAGTTTCTGCTGCAGGCGCTCGCCCGCGTGAAGAAGCTCGATGCCGCGCTGTTTGCCCGGCTGCGCCTCACGTTCATCGGCTCGATCGACGGCGAAGCGGGATTCCGCGCCCAGGCGGTGGCGCTTGGAATCGAATCGGCGTTGTCGATTCCGGGCGCGCTGCCGCATGCGCAGTCGTTACGCCGCCAGCGGCAGGCCGACGTGCTGCTGCTGCTCGGACCGGAGAATCGCGAGCCCGAGGTGCAGGTGCCGGGCAAGCTCTACGAGTACTTCGCCGCCGAGCGACCGATCCTCACCCTGTCGCGAGCGGGCGGCGCGATCGCCGAGATCCTCGACCTCGCTGGGGTCGAGTACGAGCGCGCCGAGCCCGACGATCCCGAGGCGATCGCCGCGGCGTTGGTGCGCGTGGCGGCACGGGTCGGCTCGCTGCCCGGAAACGACCTTGCACAAGCGAGCACCTCGAAGTTCCGCTACGACCGGCTCGGCGACCAGTTGATCGAAGTGTTCGAGGCGGCGTGGTCGGCTGCTGCGCGGGCCGTGCCCGCGACGCTTGCCGCTTCTGCAGCGGAGCGCTGAATCGATGTGCGGCATCACCGGCTTCTTCTCGCGCGATCCGGCCGCAGAGCGCCGCGAGTCCGAGCTCATCGCGATGGGCGAGGTCATGCGCCATCGCGGACCCGACGCGCACGGCTCGACCGTGCTGCGCGGTGTGGGCCTGCACAACCGCCGTCTCGCGATCCTCGACCTTTCGCCCGATGGCAACCAGCCGATGTACTCGCCCGACGGCACGGTCGCCTTGGTGTTCAACGGCGAGATTTTCAACTGGAAGGAACTGCGCGCCGAGCTCGAGCGCGAGGGCGTGCGCTTCAAGTCGCAGTCCGACACCGAGGTGCTGGTCTATCTTTGGTTGCGCCATCGCGACGGCGACCTCTCGGCGATGCTCGCCCGGCTGAATGGCTTCTTCGCCTTGGCGATCCACGATCGCCGCGACGATCGGCTCTTCATCGCGCGCGATCGGATGGGGGTGAAGCCACTGCACTACGCCGAGACCGCGCGCGGCCTGGTCTTCGGTTCGCAACTGAAGACGCTGCTGGCCGAGGGCTCGCTCGCTCGCGAACTCGATCCGCAGGCGCTGCTCGACTTCCTCTGCGTGCGCTACGTGCCGGCACCGAGAACGATCTGGAAGGGAGCCCGCAAGCTGCCGGCGGGGCACTACCTGCTGGCGAAACGCGATGGGCGTGGCGGCCTGCGCGTCGCGATCGAGAAGTGGTGGGACCTTCCGGAGCTGGGTTCGCGCTCGGTGAAGCCGGAGGCGGCGGCCGAGGAGTTGTGGGAACTGCTGGTCGATTCCGTTCGGCGGCGCATGATCGCCGACGTGCCGCTCGGCGCGTTCCTGTCAGGTGGGCTTGACTCGTCGGCAGTCGTCGCGGCGATGGCGCAATCGCAGGGGCAGAACGTCCACGCGATCACCATCGGCTTCAAGGGCTGGGACCAGAGCGAGGTCGAGCACGCCCGCATCGTCGCGCAGGCCCTCAAGATCCGTCACACGGTGCACGAGCTCGATGCCGCGGCGATCGACCTGGTCGACCCGCTCGCGGAGTTCTTCGACGAGCCGTTCTCCGATCCCTCCGCGATCCCGACCTGGCTGCTGGCGCGTGAGGCGCGCAAGAGCGTGACCGTGGCGCTGGCGGGGGATGGCGGCGACGAGTGCTTCGCCGGCTACCGCCGCTACCGCTTCGATCAGGCCGAGCATCGCGTGCGCTCGCTCCTGCCGGGACCGCTGTTCCAGGCGCTGTTCAAGCTCGGCGGCGCGGTGTGGCCGAAGGGCGATTGGCTGCCGCGACGGCTGCGCGCGAAGACGACGCTGCAGAACCTCGGGCGCGAACCGGCCGCGGCCTACTTCCGCTCGGTGAGCCAGATGGATGTCGCCGAAGCTCGCGCGCTGCTGCACCCCGATCTGCGTTCCGCGGTCGCCGACCATGACCCGAGCGCGGAGCACCGTCGCTGGTACGACGCCGCGCCGGCCGCCGATTCACTGGGTCGCGCGCTCTACGCCGACTTCCACACCTGGCTGCCCGAGTACGTGCTGGCCAAGACCGACCGCGCGACCATGGCGGTGAGTCTCGAGGCGCGCGAGCCGCTGCTCGACTGGCGCCTCGTCGAGTTCGCGGCGGCGCTGCCGTCCGACATGAAGCTCCGCGAAGGAGTCGGTAAGTGGCTGTTCAAGCGCGCTGCCGCGGCCCATCTGCCGGCGCACACGATTGCACGCGGCAAGCAGGGCTTCGCGCCGCCGCTCAAGGAGTGGGTCAAGCGCGAGCTCGCCAAGGGCGCGCCGTTTCAGTCGCCACGCAGCGCTGATCCGGTGGCGGTGGCGCAGGCGCTTGCGCGCCATCGCTCGGGCCTGCGCGACCTCTCCGAGCCGCTCTATGCGCTGCGCGTGCTCTCCGCGTTCGAGCGCCGCTGGCTCGATCCGGCGCAGGCGTGAACGAGACGATGCGCCTCCTCGTTTTCACCACGCTCTTCCCGCACCCAGGGGCGCCGCACCACGGCATCTTCGTGCTCGAACGGTTGCGGCATTGGATCGAGGCGACGGGCGGCAGCGCCGTCGTGATTGCGCCGGTGCCCTACGTGCCGCGCGCGCTGGCGCGGGGCCGGTTCGCCGAATACGCGGCAGTGCCTTTCGAGGAATCGCGCGCCGGCATTCGCGTCCTCCATCCGCGCTATCTGCTGCTGCCAAAGGTGAGCATGAGCGTCGCGCCATGGACGCTCGGGCGAGCCGGCGTGGCGGCCGCGCGTCGTTTGGTCGCCGCGGGTGAGCGCTTCGATCTGGTCGACGCCCACTACCTTTATCCCGACGGCGTCGCGGCGTCCTTCGTTGCGCGCTCGCTGGGACTGCCGCTGGTCGTGACCGCGCGCGGCACCGACGTGAACCTGATCCCGCGCCACGCGATCCCGCGCCAGTGGCTGCGATTCCTGCTGCGCCGCGCCGATGCCGCGATTGCGGTCGCGGACGCGTTGCGCCACGAGGTGGTGGCGCTGGCGCCGGCCGGTTTCCCCTGCGTCACGTTGCGCAACGGCGTCGATCTCGCGAAGTTCCGGCCGCTCGAGCGGAGCGTGGCGCGCGCACGCCTGCGTTGGCCGAGCGACCGTCCGATCGTGCTGTCGGTCGGACATCTGATCGAGCGCAAGGGGCACCACCATCTGCTCGCCGCGCTTCCGCGATTGCCGGCCGGGACGTTGCTGAAGCTGGTTGGCGATGGCGAGTGGCGGACGCGGCTCGAGGCGCAGGCGCGTTCGCTCGGCATCGCCGATCGGGTCGAGTTCTGCGGCCGGATCGCGCACGACGAGCTGCACGTCGCCTACTCGGCCGCCGATGCGCTGGCGCTGCTCTCCTCGCGTGAGGGCTGGCCGAACGTGCTGCTCGAAGCGCTGGCGTGCGGCACGCCGGTGGTCGCGACCAAGGTCTTCGGCACGCCCGAAGTGATCCGCGACGAACGGGTCGGCCGGCTGGTCGACGCGCCGGAGGGCGAGGCGCCCGCGCCGGACGCGGTCGCTGCCACGCTCGGTGAGTTGATCACTTCGCCGCCCGATCGCGCGCACCTGCGCCGCTATGCCGAAGGCCACTCCTGGCAAGAGACCGTGCGCGGCATGCAGTCGTTGTTCGAGCAGGTGGTCGCGCGCCACGCCGTCGGTGCGTCACGATGAGGATCCTCTACCACCACCGCACGCGATCGCGCGACGGACAGCGCGTCCACATCGAGGGGCTGGTGGGAGCGTTGAGGCGTGCCGGGCACGAGCTCGAGATCGTCGAGCCACGGCCGCGTCGAGAACAGGCGGAGGCAGCCGGCGGTGCGAAGTTGGGTGTTGCGACATCTGGCGCTGCGCAGCCGGGAGATGGCGGGCCGCCGAAGGCGAGCGCGCTCCGCGAACTCGCGGAACTCGCCTACAACGTCCCCGAGCGTTGGCAGCTGCAGCGAGCGGTCCGGCGCTTCCGCCCCGACGCGATCTACTCGCGGCATGCGCTCTACACGACGTGCGCCGCTGCGGTCGCGCGTGCGCATGACCTGCCGCTGCTGATCGAGGTGAACGCGCCGCTGGCGCAGGAGCGCTCGGCCCACGGCGGGCTGCGATTCGCGGCGTTCGCGCGGAAGCTCGAGACCGCGGTGCTCAATCGCGCCGATCGCGTGATCGTCGTGACGCGCGCGATGGCCGCGATGATGGCGGCGCAGGGTGTCGCGGATACCTTGATCGAAGTGCATCACAACGGCCTTGAACCCGAGGCGTTGTCACGGACGCTCGAGCGGGAGAAGATGCGCGCGCAGCGCCATTGGGACGACCGTGTGGTGCTCGGTTTCGTCGGTTTCGTCCGCGACTGGAACCGGCTCGAGCGCGTCTTCCCGTGGCTCGTGCGCAATCCGGGCGCGTTGCTCGCTGTGGTGGGCGAAGGGCCCGACCGCGCGCGACTCGAGGGTCTCGCGGCGGCAGCTGGCATCCCGGCGCAGGTGCAGTTCCTCGGCACGCTGCGGCGCGAGCAGGTGCTCGACCATGTGGCGGCGTTCGACGTTGCGCTGCTGCCCGAAGTGACCGCGTACGCCTCGCCGCTCAAGCTGCTCGATTACTTCGCGGCAGCGCGCGCCGCGCTGCTCCCCGACCGGCCGAATCTGCGCGAGCTGATCGACGACGGCGTGAACGGCCTGCTGTTCGATCCCGCGGATGACGCCTCGTTCGCGGCGAAGATCGACCTGCTGGTCGCCGATCCGCAGCTGCGCCAGCGGCTCGGAACGCAGGGGCGCCAGACGATCGTGAGGTTGGGGCTGACGTGGGATGCGAACGCGCAGCGGGTGATCACGGCAATCGAGACGGCGCGGGCTCGGCGGGGGGCGCACGGGCAATGAGCAGCCGCCTCCCGATCTTGCTGCCGGCGACGCTGCTGGCGGCGGCGTCGGTGCCGCTTGCACCATGGATCCTCGCGCGCTGGCAGGCGCCGGATGGCTTCTTCTCCCACGGGCCGCTGGTGCCGCTCGCGGCGGCATGGCTCGCGTGGGGGCGACGCAAGGAGATCGGCCGCGCGATCGAGTTGGGGGAAGGCGACTGGCGCGCGCTGCTGGCGCTCCTGCCGTCGCTCGCGCTGCTGGCGGCGAGCTGCTTCCTGCGGGTCGATTCGCCGGCCGCGTTCGCGCTGCTGCTCTGCACGGCCGGAACGGCGTGGCTGCTTTGCGGCGTCGCGCTGCTGCGAGCGCTGGCGCTGCCGTTGCTGTTCCTCGGATTCGCGGTGCCGTGGCCGATGGAACTCCTCGCCGACGCGGTGCAGGCGCTGAAGCTCCTGGTGATGGCGATGAGCAGCTCGCTGCTCAAGCTGATCGGGAGCGGCGTCGTGCCGGACGGCTCGTTCCTGGTGCTGCCCGGTGGCGAACGGCTGCTGGTCGGCGACGAGTGCTCCGGCCTCTCCTCGGCGATCGCGCTTCTGGCGCTCGGCGCCTTCATGGCCTCGTCGTCGAAGCGGCTGTCGCCGGCGCGCCGGATCGTGCTGTTCGCGCTGGCGTTGCCGGTCGCGTTGCTGGCCAACCTCTGCCGCGTGGTGGCGTTGGCGTTGCTCGGAGTCTGGCGCGGCGCGGCCGTCGTCGGCGGCTGGCACGACGCGACCAACGTGCTGGTCTACGTGGTCGCGATCGCCGCATTCGTGGCCCTCGACCGCTGGCTCGAGCCGCGATCGGCGACGGGGATCGCGCAAGGGACGCCGCCGTGAGCCGGGCGCGCGCCTCCGTCGCAACGCTGCTGGCCGCGCTGGCGCTCGCCTGCACGGCGTGGCTGCGCGCACCGGTCGCGGTCGCGGCGACCGACCGCACCGGGGCGATGCCGGCCGGCATCGACGACTGGCGCGGCATCGACCAGCCGCTGACCGAGCGGCAGTACCAGATGCTCGAGACGCGGGATGTGCTGCTGCGCGCCTTCACCCGTGATCAGGAGCGCGTCCTCGCCTGTGTCGCCGTCGCCGGACCGGAGCAGAAGGCGGCGCACCCGCCGGAGATCTGTTACCGCGGCCTCGGTTTCACGATCGAGTCGCAGCAGTGGTGGTCGCTCGAAATTGCCGGCCGCGAACGACCGATCCACGAGCTGGTGGTGGAGCAGGACGGCGCGCGACTGCTGGTCTGGTCGTGGTATCGAGTCGGCAGCGAGGAGACGGCGTCGTGGTGGCGCGAGCAGTGGCTGGCGCTCGCTGCTCGGCTCGCGCGCCGGCCCGATGCCGCTTCGTTGCTGCGCTTCTCTACCGAGATTCGCGACGTTGATCCTGGAATCGCGCGCCAGCGCCTCGCGGCCTTCCTCGGTCGATTCCTGCCGGCGGTCGACCGCGCGTTGTGGCCGACGCCAAGCTCGGTCCTTGATCCGGCTTGCGCCGACGGTGAAAGTCCGCCGCGCTGATGGACGCCACGCACGTAACCCACGCGATCTCGATCGACGTCGAGGAGTACTTCCACGCCGTCAACCTGCGCCAGGCGTTCCCCGAATCGGAGTGGGAACGGTTGCCGCGCCGCGCCATGGTCGGGGTCGAGACGGCGCTGCGGCTGCTCGATCGCGCCGGCTGCAAGGGGACCTTCTTCGTGTTGGGCTGGATCGCCGAGCACGAACCCGAAGTCGTGCGCGCGATCGTCTCGGCCGGCCACGAGATCGCCTCGCACGGCCACTCCCATCGCATGGCACAGGAGCTCGGCCCGGACGCGTTCGAGGCCGACGTGAAGAAGAGCCTCGATCTGCTGGCTCCATTCACGCCGCGTCCGATCCGCGGCTTCCGGGCGTCGACTTTCTCGGTGATGAAGTCGACCTGGTGGGCGCTCGAGCGTCTCGCCCTGCTCGGGCTCGTCTACGACTCGAGCATCTTCCCGGTCCGCCATGACCGCTACGGCGTGCCGGACTTCGCGCGCGTGCCGGTGGTGGTGGCGGCGGGCGCGCGGACGCTGATCGAGCTGCCGCTCCTCACTTGGCGAGTTGCGGGAATGAATCTCCCGGCTGCCGGCGGCGGCTACCTGCGCCAGCTGCCGCTCTGGTTCACGCGCAACGCGCTCCACGCGATCGCCCGCGAAGGCGCGCCGGGAGTCGTCTACCTCCATCCGTGGGAACTCGATCCCGGCCAGCCGCGCGCCGCGCCTTCGGTCATCGGTCGGCTCGGCCACCTTCGCCACTACCGCAACCTCGAGCGCACGGCGGATCGGCTCGCGCAGCTGCTCGCGGAGTTTCCGTTCGCGACTTGCGAGGCGCTGCTGCCGTTGGCGCGGCCGTTGCAGCAGCCGGGCGCATGAACGAGGCACCACGCGATGTCGTGATCGTCGGCGGCGGGCTGGCCGGCGCGGCGACGGCGTTCGCGCTTGCGCGAGCTTCGACGCTCTCGATCATGCTGATCGAGCAGGAGGAGACGGTCGCGCGGCACAGCTCCGGCCGCAACGCCGGGTTGGTGCGCCGCAGCGCCGGCGATCCCGAGCTCGACGCTTGGTGCGACGAAGGGGCGGCGTTTCTCGCCGCGCCGCCGCCCGATTTCGTCGGCACCACCGGCTTCCGGCGCACCGGCTCGTGGCTGGTCGCGCGCCCCGAAGAGATGCGCCGGTTCGAGCGGAAGGGCGCGGCGATCGCGAGCCGCGCCGAGCTCGCCCGAGCGCTGCCGTCCTACGTCGAGCCGGCCGGCGCGGCGCGGCTCTGTTGCGCCGACGACGGCGTCGCCGATTCCGCGGCGGTCGTCGCCGGCTTTCTGGCGAGCGCTCGAGCGCGCGGCGTCGAGGTCGTGCTCGGCGTGCGGGTCGGTGCGCTCGACGTGAAAAATGGAATCGTGCGCGGGGTGACGGTCGGCGGCCGGCGCATCGCGTGCGCATTCGTCGTCGACGCGTGCGGTGCCTGGGCCGGTGAACTCGCGCGCACCGCGGGCGGGAGCGATCACGCCCTCGCGCCGATGCGCCGTCATCTGCTGATCACCGCGCCCGATCCGCGGATCGACCGGTCGTGGCCGTGGTTGTGGGATCACGTTCGCGGCTTCTATGCGCGCCCCGAGGCGGGCGGCTGGATGGTGTCCGCGTGCGACGAGACGAGTTCGGTCGCGGGCGACTGCCCGGCCGACGCGGCACAGGCGCGAGCGATCCTCACCAAGCTCGCCGAGGCGCTGCCGTCCTTCGCCGGCGCCGCCGTCGCGCGGCTCTGGGCCGGCCATCGCACCCGTCGCGCCGACCAGCGCTTCGTGCTCGGTCCCGACTCGCAGCTTCGCGGGATGCACTACGCATGCGGTCTCGGCGGCCACGGACTCACCGCGGCCGCGGCCGTCGGTCGCGCCGTCGCCGATGGAATCCTCGGTCGACCGGCACGGCGCGTCGCGGCGAACTGAAGGTCGCTCGAACCGCGGGTCGCGACTACTTCGGCGGCGGCGTCGCGTCGAGCGCTGCGATCAGCCGCTGTGCCAGCGCCACGTGCGCTGACTGCCCGTCGGCAGCGACGGCTTTCAACCGCGTCCTCGCGCTGCCGAGCCCTCGCGCGAACGCCTCGAGCGCGGCCGGCAGCGACGTACGCGGGTCTTCGGCTCGCTCCTTCGCTGCGGTGTTCCAGGCCGATTGCGCCTTGTCGGTTGCGCCGAGCAGGAACTGCGACCGCGCGATCGTCTCCTGCAGCTTCGCGCGCAGCGGCGCCGCTTCCGGCGCGGTCGCCGCGGTGAGCGCCGCGGTCGCGATCGCGATCGCGCTCGTCGGGTCGCCGTCGACCTCGAGGTGCCGCGCCGCGAGCCACGCCAGCGCCTCTGGATCCAGGCTCCCGAACGCTTGCGCGCACTCGAGATGGCGAGCGGCTCGATCGGCGTCTCCGCTGGCGGCGGCCGCGAGCCCGGCGTCGACGAGCAGCACTGGATCGACCGGGCATTCTTGCTCGAGTCGCTGACGCCATGCGTCGGCGCGCGCGACATCCCCGGCGCGCCGAGCCGCAACGACGAGGTTCGCGAGCGCGCGGATCGCAGCCTCTGGGACGATCGACTCCGTTGGCGGCGGCAGCGCGCGATCGAACGAGTCGCCGACGCGCGCGAGGGCGACGGGATCGGGCGGGAGGGTCGCGAGCTCCGCCGCGACCGAGGCGTAGGCATCGAACCAAGGGCCGGGTTGCGCGACCAGCGCCAGGGCGAGGTCGTGCGCCAGATCGACCGGGATCGACCCGCGCGCTGAGTCGAGCTGCCGGGCCAGGCGGCCGCGGAGTTCGGCGCTGCAGCTTTCGTCGTGCGCGATCGCCACGACGGCGCGCGCGAGCGTCGCTTCACGACCGCCGCGCGCGGCGATCTCGGACTGCATCCGGTCGGCGGCGGCACACCACGGCGCGCGGCCAGGGATCGGGGTGCTGCCCGTGGCAGGATCGAGGCGGGCCAGCTCGAGCAACGCCAGCGCTCGCGTCGCAGGCTCCTCCGCCGCCAGCAGCAGCGCCACTTCGGCATCCTCGCGGCGCGCAGTGCCGCCGCGCTTCGCGACCTGCGCGTCGAGCAGCGCCTGCTCACCGTTGGTGAGTCGTTGGCTCGCCGGCAGCTCGATCACCGTCGCGAGCTCGGCGTCGTCGAGTTGCGCGAGCCATTGCAACAGCGCGCGCAGCGAATCACGGTCGTTTGGATCGTCCCGAAGCTGCGCCACGAGCAGCGCGGCCGCACTCCGCTCGTCGCCGCCGTCAGCCTGTTCGGAGGCCCGCGCGCGCGCGAGCCAGCCGAGCGCCGTGTTGCGTTTCGCGAGGCGATCTTCGTGCAGCACCTGCAGGCTGGCGAGATCCGGCAGGTCTTCGAGGAGCAGCAGCCCGCACAGCTCCTCGGCGAAACGATGCCCGGACGAAGCGAGGTCGAGGCTCACCCAGCGGTTGAACTCGCGATCGGCGTCAGGGGCGCGCGCCCGCAGCTCGTTGAGGCGTTGCATGACCTGCGGAAGCGCAGCGCGATCGAGCAGCGTCGACTCGTGGACGATCGCGGCGAAGGCGAGGAAGCGTTGCTCTTCTGGCGTCAGCGTGACCGCGTGACGCGTCAGCACTTCGAGCGCCGGCTCGAACCTGCCGGTCGCAGCGGCCCACAGCGCGAGCCAGCGCGCAAGTGGCGCTTCAGGCTGGCCGAGTGTCACGCGTTCGCGGAGCAGCATCCAACCGGCAAGTGCGCCATCGCGGCCGGCGCGCGCGAGGGCGAGGCGCTGGATCCGCGGCAGCTCGGCCGCGGCGGGGCGTGTTGCACGGAGCACCTGCTCCACGTCGTCGTAGCGCGACTGCGACAGCAGCGCGTCGGCAAGAGCAAGTTCGGCGCCGGCGTGCTGCGGAGCGCGCTCCAACGCACGGCGCGCGAGCGACTCGGCGGTGGCGAAGACGCCCGCCGACTGGGCGATTCGCGCCAACGCGACCAACGTGGATTCGTCGGCGCGAGCCAGATCCGCGTCCCGGCGCTCCAATTCGCCGTCGAGACCGCTTCGACCATTCTCGTCGTGGCGGCGGCCGCTGACCTCGAACACCGCCTGCAGCGCGTACGGTTGCACCGGGTCGGCCGCGAGCACCGGCGCCGCCAGCTCGAGAGCGCGTTCGTCACGTCGTTCCCGCGCTGCCATCCAGGCGGCGATCCCCGCCAACGCCCGGCCTGCCGACGTCGCCAGTTCGGCGCTGGCGGTAGCGGTGGCGCGTCGCGCAAGGTCGGTCTGCCCGCGGTCGAGCGCGATCGTCGCGGTGAGGAGGCGCGCGAGCGGCGTGGGGCCCGCTTCGAGCGCCTGCGCCTCGATCGCCCGCGCCGCCGTGAGGTCCGATCGTTCGAGCGCGACGTGCACCGCCAGCAGCGCGATCTCGGAGTCGGCGGGCATTCGAGCCGACAGCGCCGCGAGGGTCTGCGACGCTTCGGCGAGTCGACCGTCGCCAATCTCCTGGCGCGCCAGGAGCAGGCGGAAGTCGGCCACGTGCGGGTGGTCGTTCGCGAGACCGAAGAGCAACAAGAAGGCATGGTCGCGATCGCCGGCGGCGCCCAGCGCGCGCACGACCTGCAACGCGAGGCACGGATCGCGCCCGAGATCGCCGAGCAGGGCGGTGGCGGCGTTGATCAGCGATCCGGCCGGGATGATCCGGTCCTTGCGTTCGCCCTGCGCCATTTTCAAGAGCTCGCGCAGCGCCGGGTCGACGAACGTGTCCCCGGAGCTGAAGACGCGGCGCACACGGTCCGTCTGCTCGGCGATGACGCGCTCGAGCGGCGGCAGCGGCGGGCGCAGCTCCTTCCAGTCGTTCTCCCATCGGGCCAGCCAGCCACCATCGCCGCGGCCGAGTTCGAGCAACCGGAAGCCGTCGTCGATCACGGTCGATGCCGGGTCGCCGAGCGGTCGCATCAGCTCGACTCGGAGGTTCAGCAGATGGGTCGAATCGGGGTCGAACGCGAGCCCGTAACCGACCAGTTCGCCGGCGAGCTGTGGACGCCCGCTCGCAGCGAGCACCTCGACGATCGACTCGATCACGAACAGCGCCTGGTCGGCTGATTTCAGCTGCCAATGCCTTCCGTGGGCGCTCTTCAGCATTTCGGCACAGCGTTCAATCACCGGCAGCGCCGCGGCGGAATCGCCCGCCAGCCAGTCGGCGTAGCCGCGATAGAAGTGCATCAACAGGTTCGCGGGCGCCGGAGGTGCGACTTTCGCGAGGAGGATCTGCGCCTCCTTGGCTTGACGCCGCTTGAGGCGCGTCTCCAGCATCAGGATCCACGTCCGGAACGTCGCCTCCGTGAGGCGCTTGCGCTCGTCGCTGTCGGTCGTGGCCTGCGAAAGTTGCCATTGCTTGCCGTGCAGCGCCTGAAACGCCTTCAGCGCTTCGGCGACCAGGCCGCTCTCGTACAGCCCGTTGGCGACCGTGGCTTGCAAACGCGTGATCTCGGCGCTGTCCTGCGCGTCCGGCAGGCGCACCAGGATCTCCACCAGTCGACGCAGTTCGTAGAAACGACCCGCCTGCAGGTGCATCTCGGCGCGCACGATGCCGAAGCCGAGCTCGAACTCGGGCGCCAGGTCGAAGTCGGCGAGCGCCGTCTCGGCGCGCTCGAACGAGGTGCGCGCGGCCAGCAGCTTCTTGAAGGCGCGGTCGGACGGCGCGCCGGCAGCGGACGGCTCGAGCATGTCACGCTCGATCGACGCGCGGGTCGGAGCCTGTTCCGCCGAGGCGACGAAACGCTCAATCGCGCGCACCAACTGGCGTTGCTGGTCGGGTCGCGCGAACGGTTCGAGCTCGAGTTCGGCTTCTTCCAGGGCGATCCGCGAGGTGCGGTAGTGCGCGCATCCCGCCGCGTGCTGGAACCAGCGGGCGCGATCCGGGAACGTGCTGGCGGCTTCCTCGAACTGCAGCGCCGCCTGGGTGAATTGCTCGAGCGCGAGCCACGCGCGGCCGACGCGGTCCCACGCGATCCAGTCGGCAGGAATGAGTTGTTGCGCTTCGCGATAGTCGTCGAGCGCGTGGCTGCCGCGGGCGAGAGCAAGGTTGCAGTCGCCGCGTGCCGCGAGCAGTTCGTAGCGGCGGCGACGGAGGTCGGCACGTTCGGGGGGCAGCTGGCTCAACGCCTGATCGAGCTCGTCGAGCGCGGCGTATCGATCGCCCGCAGTCAGCGCTTCCGCAGCGCGGCTGGCGGACGATTCGACGTCAGTCGGGCGCGAGGCGAGCAGGCCGGCGCTCGCGAGGAGGCCGGCGCCGACCACCATCCAGATCACGCTCGTGACCAACTTTCCCCTGCGTCGCCGCGCCATCGTCGCTCCGTGCCGCCCTGCCGGTGTCTTTGGCCGTTATACGCCTGGGTTTCGCCGGCCAAGTCTCGCTGCCACCATCGACCGCCGCCGGGGCGCAACTGCAGACGCCATGGGTCGGCCCAGCGTTTCCGCGCTCCGGCACTCGGCTCACGCCGGCTCGAACGCCCTGCGTTCATGCGGCGCCGCCGGGAACGACACGGTGAAACGGACGCCGCCCGCGGACTGCGCTTCGACGTCGAGCGTGGCGCGATGACTGCGCAGGATGCCCCACGCGGCCGCGAGCTCGAGCGTGCCGGGGCGACCGCTGCCCTGGTTGTCGTGGTACGGCAGCAGCGCGTCTGCCGGGCGCGGCGGAAGTCGTACCGGCGCGTGGCCGACGATCGCGAGGTCGAGGCGGGAGCGCGAAGGTTCGAGGGTGAGCTCGATCGGGGCCTGGCGATCACCACCAGCGGCGAAGCCGACGAGATGCTGGAACGCGAGGGCGAGCTGTTCGCGGTCGCCGAGGATGCGTGGCGTGCTGGCGGGGGCCTCGATGATGGCGGCGAGCGGCGGCTCGCCTTGACGCCAGCGCGACTCGAGCTCGCGCAGGAATCCGGCCAGATCGAGCAGCGCGCGCTGCGGCTTGCGGACACGAGCGAAGCATTCGAGGTCGCGCACCGTCTTCTCGATCCGCTTCGTGCCGTCCTCCATCTTGTCGTAGCGGTCCTTGAGCTCGGGCGGCAGCGCGGGGTCCCGCTTCAGGATCTGCAGGAACGCGGTGATCGGCATCAGCGGGTTCAGGATCTCGTGCGCGAGCCCGCGCAGGAAGATCGCCAGCCCCTCGAGGGGATCGCTATCGCGCGCCGGTGCGGTGCGGCGCTTGAGCACGCGTTGCAGACCGGCGGCCGAGGATTCGAGGTCGAGCGGGTCGAGCAGGATCACGTCGGCGGGAAGCTCGACCGCCGCGCGAAGCACGCGCGGCCCGCCCGCAGCGGCGACGATTGCCGCGATCGCGGCGCCGCCGGACTCGGTCGGGAGCGCTCGCACGGCTGCCACTTCGGCGTACGGCAACGTCGCGAAGTCGATCACGATGAGATCGAAGCGCGCGCGCTTCAGTCGTTGTCGCGCGTCGTCTGCAGAGAGAGTCGCTTCGACGGAAAGCTCGCCGCCTGCCAGCGCCTGGAGCACTGCTGGCAGAAGGTGGTCGCGACGGGTCACGACGAGTGACTGGGTCATTCGACTGACGGAGTCATGCAGGCGATCGAGTCATGCGACGCGCGGAGCCCCTTTCCACGCACTCCGACACATGCCGCAATCGTCCCGGCAGGCGTGCCGGCGGCCGCGACGCACCCCTGCATCGCGCATCCCAGCGCTGGCGATCCCACCCGGTTGCGACTCTTGAGTGCGCGGTCGTTCTAGCCCGCTTGGAAAGGAGCCACAATGGCGCTGTCGTTGGGGCGACACACGTTGTACAACCGCGTTTGGGCGCTATTGATTGCGAGTTCCATTCCGATTCGCAGTACCCCGCGACGGATGGGTGTAATGCAGGAAAACCATGGGTCGAGTCGATAGGCCGCCCGGAGGCCGAATCGTCGGGCTCGAGGTCCTTTCCCCCACGCTCCTGGACCCACAACACGGTGCCCGAACTGTCGGTCGTCATTCCCTGCTTCAACGAGGAGGACTCCGTGTCGCTCCTCGCGAACGCGCTCCATCGCGTCCTGAAGCAACTTGGCCGCAGCTTCGAGGTGATCTTCGTCAACGATGGTTCGAGCGATGCGACGGCCGACCGGCTGGAGGAGATCCTCACGATCGACCCGCGGATGCGCGTGATCACGCTGTCCGAGAACGCCGGCCAGACCGCGGCCCTGTGCGCCGGGATCGATCACGTGCGAGGGCGCTACGTGATCGCGCTTGATGCCGACCTGCAGAACGATCCCGAGGACATTCCGCGTCTCGTCGCCGAGCTCGACCGCGGCTTCGACGTCGTGTCGGGCTGGCGGCGTGATCGCAAGGACCGCTTCCTGTCCCGGCGCCTGCCCTCCCTGATCGCGAACGCCTTGATCGCTCGGGTCTCGGGCGTGCCGCTGCACGACTTCGGCTGCACGTTGAAGGGCTACCGCACCGAATTCCTGCGCCGCGTCCCGCTCTACTCCGACATGCATCGCTACGTCCCGGCGTTCGCCGCCGCTCTTGGCGCGAAGGTGAGCGAGATCGTCGTGCGCCACCATTCGCGGCGGTTCGGCGAGTCGAAGTATGGAATGAACCGCATCTATCGCGTGATGCTCGACATCCTCGTGCTTCAGCTTCTCGTGCATTTCGCTTTCCGGCCGCTGCACTGGTTCGGCCGCACGTCGGTGTGGGTCTTCCTGCTGGTCGCGGGCATCCTGTTCGGCGCCTTGTTTGGCGAACGCAACCTGGGCGGCGGCGGCGGCGACGACGGTACCGAAGGGATGCTCTCGACCGTGATCTTCCCGGGTCTCTCCGCGCTTGGCACCTACCTCGGCGTCACGCTCCTCACGCTCGGATTCCTCTGCGAGCTGCTGAACCGCGTCGGCGATCCCGGCATGGAGCAACTGTGGACCGAGCATGAGAGCGGCGATTCGCGGTTGCTGGTCCCGGAGCCACCGCTTTGAACGCCCTCGCGACGATGGCGCCGACCGGCGACGGGAACGGCGACTCGATGCGCGACCTCACGGTCGTCGTTCCGGTACACGACGAAGCGGTCGAGTTCGAAGCCATCATCGAGCAATTCGGCCGCGAGTTCGCGAAGCGCGGGCTCACGTACGAGTTCGTGTTCGTCCTCGATGGAACGCCAGATTCGCTGTTCGAGGATCTGGCGGCCCGGCGACCACACGGCATCTCGGTCCGGTTGATCAAGTTCAACCAGCCGTTCGGCGAGTCGATCGCGCTCGCCGCCGGGTTCAAGATCGCGCGCGGCCGCGCCGTGCTGACGCTGCCGCAATACATCCAGATCGATCCGGTGGACGTGAACAAGCTCCTCGACGCGCTCGACAGCGGCGCCGACGTCGTGACCTGCTGGCGTCTGCCGCGCCTCGATCCGTGGCTGAATCGGGTGCAGTCGTCGATCTTCAATTCGGTGATGCGCCTGCTGACCCGCACTCGCGTGCACGACCTGAACTGCATGGTCCGCGCGATGGTGCGGCGGGTGTTCGAAGACGTTTCGGTGCAGGGTGACATGTATCGGTTCCTGCCAGTGCTGGCGTTCCGCGCCGGCTACGACGTCGCCGAAGTGAAGGTACGGCACCTGAAGGAGGAGGGGCGAGGCAAGCTGCTCGGCTCGCTGTTCGGTGGTGGCGTCTACCTGCGCCGCATCCTCGACATCGCCGCGCTGATCTTCCTCACCCGGTTCACCCGCAAGCCGCTGAGATTTTTCGGGTTGGCCGGCGGCGCCATCTTCGGCGTCGGCATGCTGACCTGCCTCGTGCTCCTGATCGAGTTCATCGGCGGCGGCGACGATCCGGGCACGCGACTCAAGAACCGCGCTTGGCTGATCTTCGGCGCGCTGATGATCGTGCTCGGCGTGCAGACGTTCTTCATCGGGCTGGTCGCCGAGATCGTGATCTTCACGCAGGCGCGCCACCTGAAGGACTACAAGATCGGACGCGTTTCCGGCGGCGGCGACGCCGGTCAGGAGGGCAAATCAGGGACGAATCGTGGCGACGACGCGCGGCGCGAAGGCGACGCTGGCTCGGTCGATGCCGACGATCCGCCATCGTCCCGTTCGCCACGGCTGTCGACCAGGCGTCCGGACGAAAGCTCAGTGCTGCTCGGGCCCGTGCCGAAAGAGCGGCGTGGCGCCCCGCGCGCCGGCGAGGGCCGGAGCTGAGCACGGCGCCGGGCGGCGAGGGACAGGCAATGTCGGGCGGGATGGCCGAGGCGGTCAGCGCAGCGCAGTCGGATTCCGCAGTGCCGGCGAGTGGCACGGTCGAGATCACCGCGTCCTCCTCGAGCGCCTCGCCCCACGGCGTCGACGAGTTCGTCGAACGCCACGCCGGAGGCACCTTCTTCCACACCAGTGGCTGGCGCGCCCGTGTCGTGCGCCACTTCCCGCACCGCGAGCGCTTGCTGGTCGCGCGCCGTGGCGAGCGCATCGTCGGCGTGCTCCCGTTGTTCGAGACCCGTTCGCCTTTGACGGGTCCGGCGCTGGTCTCGATTCCCTACGCCGTCTACGGCGGACCTCTGGCGCAGGATGGCGCGACGGCGGCAGCGTTGCTGACGCGGGTGCGGTCGATGATCGCGGACGACGGATTGCGCTTCGCAGAACTGCGCAACGCAGAGCTCGATCCGGCGCTGATCGCCGGCGGGTTCGCCGAGCTGCCGGGCAGCGCTCTCTACTGCGCATTCGTGCGCGAGCTGCCGCGCGACCCCGAGGAGTGCCTCGCGATCATCCCGCGCAAATCGCGCGCTTCGACGCGGCAGGCACGCGACCGCCATCGACTCGAGTTCCGCGAGGCACCGAAGGCGATCGATGAATTCCATCGCCTGTTCGCGTTGAACAAGCAGCGCCTCGGCTCTCCCACCTTTGCGAAGGAGTGGTTCGCCGACCTGCTGGCGCTCGGCCGTCGGCAGGTGCGGCTGCACGTCGTGACCAAGGAATCGACGGTGGTCGTCGCCGTGATCTCTTTCCTGCACGGCGGCACCTGGAATCCCTACTACTCCGGGTCGCTTCCCGAGTCGGATCGCCTCGCCGCCAGCAACTTCGCCTACTGGCAGTTGATGCAGTGCGCGGCAGCCGAAGGCTTCGGCCGCTTCGACTTCGGCCGCAGCCGGGCCGGCACCGGGCCGTTCCAGTTCAAGAAGAACATGGGCTTCGAGCCGACTCCGCTGCCCTACCGTTTCGTGCTCGGCGCGGGGCAATCGGCGCCGGAGGTGAATCCCGGCAACCAGAAATTCGATCTGCCGCGGCGCGTGATCCAGGCACTTCCGGCCAGCTTCGCGCGCGTCGTCGGCCCGCTGCTGATGCGGCTGGTCCCGTGAAAGGTCACCGCTCGCGCGCTTGATCGTGATCCACGCGCGCTTGATGATGCCGCGCGGCAGGCGACGACTGCGGGGGCCGTACGTCGCGCCAGCGCGAGGACGATCGTGACCAAGAGTCCTGCCACTCCGTCGGCCGCCGTTCGCGCGAACACCGCCCTGACGCTCGAGATCCTGCTCGTCGACGACGAGGAGTCGATCCGGGTCACGCTCGGCGATGACCTCGTGACCGCGGGCCATCGCGTCACCGCGATCGGCGACGGCGGCGAGGCGCTGAAGCTGATCGAGACGCGCGTCTTCGACGTGATCGTGAGCGACATCCGGATGCCCGGCGCCGACGGCACCGAACTCCTCGCACGAGCGAAACATCTGCGCGCTGCGACCGAAGTGATCCTGATGACCGGCTTCGGCACGATCGAGTCGGCGGTCGAGGCTCTTCGCGCCGGCGCCTACCACTACGTCGTCAAGCCGTTCCTGAACGACGACATCGTCGCCCACGTCGCGCGCATCGCGCAGATGCAGGCGCTCGCCGACGACAACGCGCGCCTGCGCGAGAGGGCCGAGCGCGAGGGGTTCGGCAGCGTGATCGGCCGCTCGCGCGTGATGCAGGAAGTGATCAAGACGGTGCGCACGGTCGCCAAGTCCGACGTGAGCGTGCTGGTGGAGGGCGAGAGCGGGACGGGCAAGGAGGTGATCGCGCGCGCGATCCACGACTCGAGCGGCCGCGCAAACGGGCCGTTCATCCCGCTGTCGTGTGCGTCGTTGCCGGAGAGCCTGATCGAGGCCGAGCTTTTCGGCCACGAGGCGGGCTCCTTCACCGACGCCAAGAAACAGCGCCGCGGCCGCTTCGAGCTGGCGCAGGGCGGCACGCTGTTCCTCGATGACATCGACGACCTGAAGCTCGAGGTTCAGGTGAAGCTCCTGCGCTCGATCGAGACGCGGAAGATCGAGCGGGTCGGCTCGGAGCGGCTGATCGACGTCGACATCCGCCTGGTCTGCGCCACCAAGAAGGAGCTGCGGCAGATGGTCGAGGCCGGCGAATTCCGCCAGGACCTCTTCTTCCGCCTCAACGTGGTCACGGTGAAGTTGCCGCGTCTCGCGGACCGCGCCGAGGACATCCCGCTGCTGGTCGAGCACTTCATGCGCGCGCACGGCGGCGGCCGGCCGTACGAGGTCAAGCCCGAGGTGATGGACGAGCTCATGCGGTATCCGTGGCCCGGCAACGTCCGCGAGCTGCGCCACGCGATCGAGCGCTCGATCGCGCTCGCCGGCGAAGGGCGCTATCTGAAGCGCGAGCACCTGATCCCGCCGTCCGACGAGTTCCGTTCGGGTGCACGCCTCACCACGCGAGTGCCGACGCTGAAGGAAGTGGTCGAGGACGCCGAGAAGGAGCACATCAAGAACGTGCTCAAGCTCACGCGCGGTCACCGTGCGCAGGCGGCGAAGTCGCTTGGGATCAGCCGCAAGAACCTGTGGGAGAAAATGCGCGACTACGGCATGGAAGACGTGTGACCGCGGACCCTCCCGCGGGCGCTCGGCCTTGGCTCGCGCTGCTGGTCGCCGACCTCCATCTGACGCCGCGCGATGCGCAAGGCCTTGCGCGTATGGTCGCGCTGCTCGACCGCGCTGCGACGCACGCGCGCACCTGCTTCCTGCTCGGCGATCTCTTCGATTTGTGGCTCAGCGGTGCGGAGCGCGCCATCGCAGAGTTCGCGCCCCTGTTCGCGGCGTTCCGTCGCGCGCGCGATGCGGGCGTGGCGTTCGTCTTTCTGCCCGGCAATCGTGACTACAACTTCACCGCCGCTGATGGCGATCCGCTCGGGATCGAAGTCGCCTCAGGCGAGGAGATCGACGTCGTGCTGGCCGGCCGGCGTGCGCGGTTGCTGCATGGCGATCAACTTCTGAGCGACGACCACGGCTACCAGACGCTCAAGGTCATCGTCCGCAGCCGGCTGGTGCGCTGGCTCGCGCGCCACCTGCCGGAAGCAGTGCCGCGCGCGATCGGACGGCGGATCCGCCGCTACTCCGACCGGGCGGTACCGCTGAAGCCGCGATCGAAGCTCAGGATCGTGCCGGCGGCCGTCGAGGCGCGCGTGGGAGCGGATGTTCGCTACGTCATTTGCGGCCACGTCCACCACTATGAGCGGCGCACCGTCGCGCCCGGTGTCGAACTCCTGGTGCTGCCGCCGTTTTGCGACGACGGCGCGTTCGTCGTCGTGACCGCTGCGCTTGGCGAGCCGGAGTTCTGGCGTGGAGGAGCCGGGCCTGAATTGACGCGCCTGCCCCCTGCGAGTCGCGGCCTGCGGGACTGACAGCGGCGGTCGACCGGGCGCCTCCCGGGGCCGCCCAGGGCAAACGGTCGATTGCGCGCTGGCGGCGAACCCGTATCGTCCCGCGATTCTGAATGGCACACGAGGACTCGGACGTACTGACGGTCGACGGCCCCGCTGGCGTGGGGAAGAGTTCGGTCGCTCGCCGCGTGGCGACGCGGCTCGGCTTCTTCCATCTCGACACCGGGGCGATGTACCGCGCCGTGACATTGGCCGCTCTGCGTGCCGGTGTTGCGACGGCGGCACACGCCGACGAGGCACGGCTCGCGCCGGTGCTGGCGCACTGGGTCGGGACGGAGCCGGTCGGGACGGAGCCGGTCGCGACGGAGTCGGTCGCGACGGATCCGGTCGCGACGGAGTCAATCGGTACAGCGCCGTCGAGCGCGCGAGGAACGAGTGGACGGCGGATGCGCGTTGGGGGCGGAGGCAAGGTTTGGTTGGACGACGAGGACGTGTCGAACGAGGTGCGCGGCGCGGCAGTCACCGCGCTGGTCAGCCCCGTCTCCGCTGTGCCGTCGGTCCGCGCTGCGCTCGTCGAGTGGCAGCGCGCCCTTGGAGCCGAGCAGGCGACTCGTTTCGGCGGAGTCGTGGTCGAGGGCCGGGACGCCGGCTCGCACATCTTTCCGCACGCCCGTTGGCGTTTCTATCTCGACGCTTCACTGCTCGAACGAGCGCACCGGCGACTGCACCAGCAGGCCGGAACGCGTGCGGACCCGCACGAGCTGACCGAGACCATGGAGGGTCTCGCGCAGCGCGACCGGATCGATCGCGAGCGGACGGTCGCTCCGCTGTGCATTCCCGACGGAGCGACGGTGCTCGATACAACCCACGTCGCGCTCGAGCAGGTGGTCGCCGCGATCTGCGATGTGGTCGAGGCCGCTCGCGGTGGCAAGTCGTCCGACCGACCGCTCGATCCACGCCCGCCCGGGAGCAGTGCGGCCCCATGAAATGGTGGGGTGTCGCTGCCAACAACCTGTTCAAGTGCGCCACGTGGACGTTCTTCAAGACCTGCTTCAGGCTGCGGGTCGAGGGCGCGCATCAGTGTCCGCGGCGTGGCGGGTTGATCATCGTCGCCAATCATGTGTCGCACTTCGACCCGCCGCTGCTCGGCTCGGCGCTGCCGCGCGCGCTGGTCTACACGCCGCGCGCGACGCTGAAGAAGAGCCGCATTTATCGAATGCTCACCGCGCTGCTCGACCTTGAGCACGTGGAGCGAGACGGGCGCGACATCGGGGCGACCCGGCGGCTGGTCGAGCGGTTGCGCGCTGGCGATGCCGTGGCGCTCTTCCCGGAGCAGACCCGCAGCGAGGACGGCTGCCTGAAGCCGCTCTCCGCGGGGTTCGCGATGTTGGCGGCGTTGGCGGAAGTGCCCGTGCTGCCGGTGGTGATCGACGGCGCCTTCGAGGCGTGGCCGCGGGGACAGAAGCGCCCGCACCTCGCGGGACGCATCACGGTCCGCGTCGGGGCGCCGATCGCCGTGGTCGGTTCGGATCGAAAAGAGACCGTCGCCCGCGTCGAGCGGGCGTTGCGCGAACTGGGTGCGCGAGTGCGCGCACCCGCGAGCGACTGACGCATCGCCGCGACGCGCGTCGGCCCCTCTTCCCGTTCGGGAAGGCCGGTGCGCGCAGCGATGCGGAGACCCACAGCCCGCGCCGAGGGCAGTTCGCAGGGCGCGGTGGTGATGAAGAGGAGCTGCGCGGCCGTCTGGCGGCGTGGCGCGAGTGAACGAATGGTGAAGGATCTGGTCCGCCGCTTCGATGCGGATGCTGCCGAGGTGAACGCAGAAGTTGAACGCGTCCTGCTCACGACGTCGACGGAAGCGCTCACCAAGCGCTACGAAGACTCGGTCAAGACGTTTCAGGCCGACACGATCATTTCGGGCCGCATTCTCCGCGTGATCGGCACCGAGGTCGTCGTCGACATCGGCTACAAGTCGGAAGGCGTCATCCCGGTCGACGAGTTCGAGGACGCGAGCAAGCTCGAGCCCGGCCAGATGATCGAGGTGCTCCTCGAGTTGATCGAGGACGACACCGGCCTGATGCTGCTGAGCAAGCGCAAGGCGGATCGCCAGCGCGGCTGGGAACGCGTCATCTCCACCTACAAGGAGGGCGACGTCGTCAAGGGTCGCGTGTCGCGCAAGATCAAGGGCGGCCTGTTGGTCGACATCGGCGTGCCGGTCTTCCTGCCGGCCTCGCAGGTCTCGATCCGCCGCACCGGCGACATCGGCGAACTGATCGACAAGGAGATCGAGTGCAAGATCATCAAGATCGACGAAGCGCGCATGAACATCGTCGTGTCGCGGCGCAAGTTGATCGAAGAGCAGCGTGAGCGCGCCCGCACCGACCTGCTGACGCAGCTCGAAGTCGGACAGACCCGCAAGGGCGTGGTGAAGAACCTCGCCGACTTCGGCGCGTTCGTCGACTTGGGCGGCATCGACGGCCTGCTCCACATCACCGACATGAGCTGGGGCCGCATCCAGCACCCCAGCGAGATGCTCAAGATCGAGATGGAGATCGAGGTCAAGGTGCTGCGATTCGACCGCGAGCGCAATCGCATCGCGCTCGGGCTGAAGCAGTTGACCCCGTCGCCGTGGGAAGGCATCGAGGGCCGCTACCCGGTGGCTTCGCGCCACAAGGGCGCGGTGGTCAACCTCATGCCGTACGGCGCCTTCGTCAAGCTCGAGGACGGTGTCGAAGGGCTGGTGCACGTCTCGGAGATGTCGTGGACGCGTCGCGTCAACCACCCGTCCGAGGTGGTGAACATCGGCGACGCGGTCGATGTCGTGGTGCTCGACATCAACCACAACAAGCAGGAGATCAGCCTCGGGATGAAGCAGACCGAGGCCAATCCGTGGTCGATGGTCGAGGGCAACTACCCGGTCGGCACGGTCATCGAGGGCCAGGTCCGCAACCTGACCAACTACGGCGCCTTCATCGAGCTGGAGGAAGGCATCGACGGGCTGTTGCACGTCTCCGACATGTCGTGGACCAAGAAGATCAACCATCCGTCCGAGATGCTGAAGATCGCCGACACGGTCCGTTCGGTCGTGTTGTCGGTCGACGCGGACAAGAAGCGCGTTGCGCTCGGCCTGAAGCAGCTCCAGGAAGATCCGTGGAAGCACGCGATTCCACGGCGCTTCTCGGTCGGCGACTGCCTGTCGGGCGCGGTGACCAAGAGCACCAACTTCGGCGTGTTCGTCGAGCTCGAGGACGGCCTCGAAGGCCTGCTCCACATCAGCGAACTCGGTCCGAAGAAGGTTCACAGCCCGGAAGAGGTTGTGCGGGTCGGTGACAAGGTGCAGGTCCGCATCCTCAAGGTTGATCCCGAGGAGCGAAAGATCGGCCTCACGCTGATCCAGGTCGAAGAACGTGCTCCGCTCCCGCCGCCGTCGGAAACTCCGGCAGTGGCGGAGGGTGACACAGGCGCTGCGGTGGCCGACAGCGGTGCCGCGGCGGCTGACAGCGGCGCTCCGGCAGCGGATGGCGCCGCACCGGCCGGCGAGGCTGCGTCGCCGTCGGCGTGATCTTGCTCCCGGTCCCTGCGGAGGACGCCATGGCTCTCGCATCACGATGTGTGCGTGGGCTCGTTCGCTTCGCCGCGGGGATCGGGCTGTTGCTTTCGTTGGTTCATTGCTCGTCCCCGGTTCCTCCTGCAGGGACCGGGGACGATTCGTTGCTGTCGGGCACGATGCTCGGCGACAACCCGTTTCGTGACGGCGGACCGACTCGCGAGGAGATCGTCGCCGCGTACTTCGCGCAGCGGGGTCTCTCGTTCTCGGCGGTGGCCGAATCGTCCTGGATCGCGCTCGATGGTGAGGCGGCGCTGCTGTTGCGCGTGCACAACGCCGGGCAGCGGTCGGTCACCCTCGAGCTCGAGCGATCGATGGGCGTATGGCCGTTCGATTCGGAGGAGTTCGGCTGCGTTCGCGCCGAAGTCGTGTCGACCTGGGCCAGTGCGCGTCTTGGCGTTCAGCAGTCGCTCGAGACGCTGCGCATCGACCAGTTCGGCCAGCTCGAGGTTGCGCCTGGCTCCAGCGGTGAGCTGTGCGTGCCGCTCGGACTGGCGCTTCCGAAGGGTGCCGAGGCTTTGGTGGCACGACTCGCACCGGTGCTCTATCCGTTGGCGATACGTTTCGGCGACGAGCCGGAGCGGGTGATCACGATTCGCTTCCCGGAGCTCGAACTTCGTTTCGGACCGGCGGCAGTGGCGCTGGCGGCGGCAGGGGATGCGAAGCCGTTCGAACGGGCGCTCGAGGAGATCCCGGCGCATGTGATCGCGGCGTCACTGCGGCGGAGTGAGTCGGCGCGCCAGGAGACGATCGATCAGCTGATCGTCTCGCTGCCAGGGCCGGATGCGCGCGGTCGACGGGCGCGCTGCGTGGCGCTCGAGTGGTTGACCGAGCGCCGTTTCGGCGACAGCGTCGAACGCTGGCGGAGTTGGTGGGAAGCGGAGGGCGCCGCGACCGCGGCCACGGGGGATTCGCGGTGACAGAGCCGGTGGGGGGGGAGGATCCAGCGCTGGCGCGGGAGGTCTTGCGGCAGTTCACGCTGCTGCAGCGCGGCGTGGTCGACTGCGTGTCGGCAGATGAGCTGAAGCGACGACTGGCCAGCGCGATCCGCGCCGGCCGGCCACTGCGGGTCAAGCTCGGCTTCGATCCGACTTCTTCCGATCTGCACCTCGGCCACGCGGTCGTGCTGCGCAAGTTGCGCCAGTTCCAGGACCTCGGCCATCACGCGGTCTTCATCGTCGGCGGCGCGACGGCGATGCTCGGCGACCCCTCGGGGAAGGACAAGACGCGCCCGACGTTGTCGCGCGAGCAGGTCGAGCACAACGCCGCGACCTACCTTGAGCAGGCGTTCAAGGTCGTGCGCCGCGAGGAGGTGTCACAAGGCGGTGGTTCGGCCGCTCTAGAGGTGCGTAACAACGCCGACTGGTTCCTCAAGCAGGGTTTCGCCGACTTCATCCGGCTGGCGTCGAAGATGACGGTGGCGCGGATGATCGAGCGCGACAACTTCACCAAACGGATGAAGGAAGGCGCTCCGATCGGGATCCATGAGTTCCTCTACCCGCTGCTGCAGGGGCAGGACTCGGTCGAGGTGCGCGCCGATGTCGAGTTGGGTGGCACCGATCAACTGTTCAACCTGCTGGTCGGCCGCGATCTGCAGGTCGACGCCGCGCAGGCGCCGCAGATCTGCATGACGATGAAGGTGCTGCCCGGTCTCGACGGCGTGCAGAAGATGAGCAAGAGCCTTCGCAACTACGTCGGCCTCACCTTTCCGCCCGACGAGGTGTTCGGGAAGGTCATGTCGGTCCCCGATGCGTTGATGGGGACGTGGTACACGCTGCTGACCGATGTCGCCGCGGAGGAGTGGGAGCCGCTCGCCTCGCGTGATCCGCGCGAGGCCAAGGCGGCGCTGGCGGCGCGGATGGCCGATTGGCTCCATGGCGCGCCGGCCGGCAGCGACGCGCGCGCGCGGTTCGACAAGCTGTTCCGCGACAAGGAGGTCCCCGACGATGTCGAGCGCCACCTGTTGCCGGCAGCGGAAACACCGGACGGTAGGCTCTGGATCGTCGACCTGCTTTGCCGACTGAAGTTCGCGGCGTCGCGCGGCGAGGCGCGGCGGCTGATCCAGGGACACGGAGTGAAGCTCGATGGGGCCGTCGTCGTGGACGACAAGCTCGAAGTCGATCTCGGCCGGGAAGTGCTTGTCCAGGCCGGAAAGCGGCGGTTCGCACGCGTTGCGCGCGGAGCCTGACGTCGCGGCCCGCGTGCGCCGTTTGGGTGCCGCGCGGCTTGCCGCGTGCATGGCGCTCGCCTTCACTCCTGGTGTCGAAGCGCCGCCTAGCGATGCCGGTGGCGCCGTGCTCGCCGAGCTTTCGGCGCGCCTCGACAGCCCCTTCCTGGCAGAGCGTGGCGCGGCACTGAAAGAGCTCTCCCGGCGCGGCCGGCCCGACCGGGCGACTTTTTCGGCGTGGCTCGAGGGAGCCGACTTGCGAGCGCGGCGCTCGGCTGCCGCGTTGCTGGCTGACGATGCGATGGACGGCACCGGTGCTGCGTTGTCAGGCGCCCTGCTGGTCGAGCCCGACGCGCGCGTCGCCGAGCTGTTGCTCCGCGCGTTGGCGCTGCAACCGGGTGAGCTCGCTGCACTGTCGGCGAAGGCCGATTCGAGCGGCGACGAGCTTCTGGTCGAGCGCGTGGCGCGGCTGCGTCGGGCGGTGGTGCTCGACGCACTTTCGGCGCGGATGCGCGATGGCCGTGTGCCCGGTTTCTACGACGGCCAGTGGGCGGCAATCTGGCCGCTCGATCCGCGCCTGCCCGAGGAGTTGCTCGCGATCGCCTTCGACGACGGACTGCATCTCGTGCTGCGCGAGCTCGCGGTGATGGCGCTGCATGAGACGCGGCGCCCGACGCTCGAGCAGGAACTCGCCGGGCTGATCCATGCCGAGGAGTCCGAACTCGCCGACCTGCTCGAGCAATGGGTCGAGCAGGATCCGACACAGGCGGACCTCGAGCGCCATCGCCGCTTCGAGTTGTCTCGCTATGTTCGTTTCGCGCTGGCGAAGGCGGGAATGACGCGGCCGATCCTTCGCATGATCGGTGAGATGGAGGCGTACCTCGCCGAACCGCGGCAGAAGCACGCCATCGATTTCCGCGGCGATCGCGAAAGCGGCTGGCCCAGGTACGCGATCGCGGAATACCTCCGCGCCCTGCTGTTCGAAGTCGGTTACTACTACCAGCAGTTCGACGACTACGCCTCCGCGGAGCGCTGCTACCGCGAACTGCTCGGGCGCTTTGCCGAGTCCCGCGCGTGCCAGAACGCGCACTACAACTTGGCCTGCATCAGCGCGATTCAGGGACAGCGCGAGCAGGCGCTTGACCACCTGCGGAAAGCGATCCAACGCGGCTTCGACGATTCGCGGTGGCTGCTGGAGGACGGAGACTTCACCTCGCTGCGCGCCGACCCGGAGTTCCGCAGGCTCGTCGACCTCTCCGCGCAGGGGGTCGCGGACGACTCGGGCATCGGGTGGAACCGGATGCTGCGCAAGTTCCTGCCGGCAGGGTGCGAGAGCTTCTTCGACTTGTCGCAGGCGAAGCAGGCGGAAGTCTGGCAGAACGCCCGTTCCGACCTTTCGCAGGCCGAGCGGCGTCGGATGGTCGAGGAGGCGCCGTCGGATCAGCGCGACTTCGTGGCGCGACTGGTCGATCTCCGCTGACGACCCGTGATCACCGACCTGTGATCACCGCCGCCCGCCAGTCAGCGCGCCGTAGTACCCGGCGTAGTAGTTGACGAGCGTGATCGTGACCACGATCACCGCAACAGCGTAGGTCGTCGCACCGGCCGTGCGCGCGAGCCTCCGATTCGCTTCGCGCCATTGCTCGGCGACACCGTCGGCCACCCGTCGAGCCGCACGCTCGAGATCGCCGACGCCGGCAGCGACGACCAGTTGTGCGCGTTCCTCGGTCGACATGCCGGAGAGCTGCGCGATCGCGTCTTCGAGTGGCGCACCGCGGCGCGCCGCCGCAGTGGCTTCGGCGTACTCTCCGCTCGGCGGAGCGCTGCCGAGCGTTCGCTCGCAAGTCGCGAGCGCTTCGATCGCCTTCACGCCCGCGCCGTGCAGCGTGGCGAAGAGTCGGAGCCATCGCGCGCGCGCCGCCAGCACAAATGGCGTCCCGACCACCGGAATCCGGGCGAGCCAACGCGCACCCGCGGGCGAATTTGCGAGGCAGCGATGTAGCCAGACGATGCCGCCGAGAATGCCCCACAGAAGCGCGGTGGCGCCGATGACGGTGACCGCGAATCGGCCGGGTGCGCGGAGCAGGTCGCCCATCGATGCCGCCGGCGCGACGAGGTGCAGGACCAGGATCGGGTAGGCCATGAGCAATTGTGCTTCGCGGCGGGCAGCGAGCCGTGCTTCGAGGTCATCGGCGAGTTGGCGCAGGGTCCGCCCCAGGTCTCCGACGTGCTCCGACGCTTCGACCGCGGCAAGCTCCGAAGCGCCGTCGCGATCGCGAGTGAGCCAGCCGGCCAGGCGGGTGCCGGCCGGTCCCGAGCCCGGGGAGAACGCGTCTGGGAACAGCGGTGCGAGCCGGGCGCAGGCGGAATCGACCGTCGTGCCGCCCTCGACCAGCGTCGCGAGGGCGCGAAAGAGCGCGATGCGCCGACCAGAGGAGGCGCTGGCGCGGAACCGGGTCACAGACCACCACTTTTCACGTTTGGATTCCGAACTATTTGGAGTCTGAGGCTTTGCGCGAACAGGAAGTGAAGCTACCTTTCCCCGCCGTTCGATTCGTCCGCCGCTGCTCGACAACTCATGCACCGGTTCTGCGGAAACGAGTGCCGCGAGTTGTGGTGGTAGCGAGGGCGACTCGAAAGTTCGGCTGCACGAATGGCGAAGTCTCGGCGGTGCGATACCTGAGTCGGAGCGATCCTCAACCAGCGTTTCGCCCGAAGCGACCCGTCCTCCGCGCGACCCGAACACCTCACCGAAACATTGCTTCTCGCATCCTTCTGCCGGTCGGAGTCTTTCCCCTCCCCAACCGCCATCTCCGATCGCGTTGAAGTCGAGATGCAAGAGAGTTTCCCCCGTCCGCGGGGGAAACTCTTTTTTTTCGCCCGTGCCGACTGATGCTTTCGGCAGCGCGCCGGCTGTGACGTCGCCTGCCAGCTGAGCTTTCGAGCCATCCGGCAGGCGTGATTGGCGCGACGGGTGGCGGCGCGACGAAGAGCAGCTCGACGAAGAGCCGCTCGACGAAGAGCAGTTCGACGAAGGGTGGGTCATGGAACCGTTCGGCAATGGGTTGCCGCTGCTCACCGCGGTGCAATTCCAGAATGCGCTCCGGATCGAGTTCGGACGCGCGCGCCGCCACGGCTTCCAGCTCAGCTGCGCGCTCATCGGCGTGGACCAACTCGACCAGGTTCGTGACGTTCACGGAATCGATGCGAGAGATCAGGTGTTGGCACGATGCGTCGCTCGACTGCAGGCGCAGATACGAGCGAGCGACCTGATCGCGCAGTTTGGTGACCGGCTCGCGCTGCTGTTGCCGCATGCCAACAGCGATGGGGCCCGAGCGGTAGCCGAACGATTTCGCCTGTCGATCTGCCAAGAACCGTTCCGCTTCGAGCAGGAGTCGCTGAAGCTGACGGCGTCCGCCGGGATCGCAACGCTGCAGTCGCGTGCGACCTTGTTCTTCGACTCACTGCAGAAGTCGGCCGAGGCGGCGCTCAAAATGGCGCTGCAGGCGGGCGGCGACCGGGTCGAGATCGCGAGCGGGATCCGCTAGTATCTCCAACTCGTTTTTGGCTGGGGCGTATCGCAGGGCACCCTTTTCCGGGCGCCTGTCACTCGCCGCTCGCACTGCGCCAACCGTTCGTGCCGGCGTCGGACGAGGGGATCGTGCCTGCCGCGTTCGGCGCATCACCGCGCGGCGAAGCGCCTCGGCAAGACGGTTCGGCCCACCGCAGTTCGTTGGAATCAGGAGCGCTGCCTTTGATCCAGGTGCAGAACCTCTGCAAGAATTTCGGCGAGCGCCGCGTCGTGCAGGACGTCTCCTTCGAGATCGAGCGCGGAGAGATCGTCGGCTTCCTTGGCCCCAACGGTGCCGGCAAGACGACGACGATGCGGATGCTGACGACGTTCCTGTCGCCCGACTCGGGGGATGCGACGATCGACGGCGAAAGCGTGCGGAAACACCCGCTCGAAGTGCGGCGGAAGATCGGCTACCTCCCAGAGTCGGCGCCGCTTTATCCCGAGATGACGATCGAGCCCTACCTCGACTACATCGGGCAGATCCGCGGCGTCGATCGCACCGCCCGCCGAATCCGCATTGCCGAGATGGTCGACCAGTGCGGCCTGACCGACGTGCTCGATCGCGAGGTCGGCCAACTGTCGAAGGGCTATCGCCAGCGAGTGGGCCTCGCCGCGACGTTGCTGCACGACCCCGACTTCGTCGTGCTCGACGAGCCCACGTCGGGGCTCGACCCCAACCAGATCGTCGAGATCCGCAACCTCATCAAGCGGATCGCCGAAAAGAAGACGATCCTGCTCTCCTCGCACATCCTGCCCGAAGTCGAGAGCACCTGCGACCGCGTGTTGATCATCGCGTTCGGCAAGGTGGTAGCGAACGACACCGCGCAGGGGCTCACGGCACGCAAGCAGGGCGGCACGGTCTTCACCGTCGGCGTGCGCGGGCCACTTGACGCAGCCGCTGCCGCGTTCCGTGGCGCGCCGTTCGTCGCGACGGTCGAGCGTCTCGGCGCCGAGGCGGTCGGCGCGCGACTCCTTTTGACGACGCGCGCTGATCAAGGCGCCGTCCAAGGCGACAAGTTGTTCGAGTTCGCCGTCAAGAACGGGCTGGTGCTGACCGAGCTGACCGCGCGCCGCGAGTCGCTCGAGGACGTTTTCGCCCAGCTGACTCGTGCCACCGGCAACTCGAACTGAGGAAGGGACAGAAGTCCATGCGCAACGCGCTCATCGTCGGTTGGAAGGAGTTCAAGACGTTCTTCCAGACGCCCATCGGCTGGGTGATCCTGTTCGCCTTCACCGGCATCGCTGGCTGGTTCTTCTTCGCGGCCGGCGAGTTCTTCATCCAGAAGCAGGCATCGATGCGGGGACTGTTCCAGTTCCTGCCGTGGCTGTTCCTGTTCTACGCCCCGGCCATCACCATGCGGCTTTGGGCCGAGGAACGACGGGCCGGCACGATCGAGACGCTGCTGACGCTGCCGCTCAAGGATTGGGAGATCGCCGTCGGCAAGTACCTCGCGGCGGTCGGACTTGTCGCGACGTGGCTGCTCTGCCTGACGCCGTTCGCGGGCGTCGTCTGCTACTTCGGCGATCCCGACCTCGGACCGATTGTCGGTGGCTTCATCGGCGCATTGCTGCTCGGCAGCGCCTACGCCGCGATCGGCATCGCGGCCTCCTCTCTGACCGAGAATCAGATCATCTCGCTGGTCGTCGGAGTGGTCGGTTCGTTCTTCTTCCTGCTCTGTGGTTTCGACGCCGTCGTCGGCGTCTTCCCGGATGCGATCGGCGGGTTCCTCTACCAACTCTCGCTGTCGACGCACTTCCACGCGATCACGCGCGGGGTGATCGATTTCCGTGACGCGCTCTACTACGTCACGTTCATCGGTTGCTTCATCGCCTTGAACGTCTGGGCAGTACGTCGCCAACGGGGCAAGGGCCTCACCGTTGCGCTCACCGTCGGGATCGCGCTGGTCGTCAACTACCTTGGATCGTCGGTGGCAACCCGCCTCGACCTCACCGAAGACGGTCGCTACACGCTCTCCGCCGCCACCGAGCGCGTCCTCGGTCGGCTCGAGGACGACTTGCGGATCACGGCCTACCTGTCGTCCGATGTCCCAGCCAACTTCACCAACACGCGCCGCGACATCGAGGACCTCGTCCACGAGTTCGAGGCGCACGCACGGGGCAATCTGCGCGTCGAAGTTGTCGATCCCGACGTGAGTGACGATCTGAAGAAGGCGGCTGAGGCCGCCGGCATCCAGCCGGTGCAGATGAACGCGGCCGACACGGACAAGGTCGAGGTGAAGCTCGCATACCTCGGGCTCGTCATCGAATACGGCACGAAGTCGGACAAGCTCCCGGCCATCGGCGGCACCGACATGCTCGAGTACGACCTGATTCGTCGCATCTCGAAGATGACGCGCAAGGGCGACCTCAAGATCGCCTGGCAGGTCAACGACCCGTTCGGTGGCATGCAGGTGCCGGGGATGCAGCGGCCGCCGAGTCAGGACCGCCACTCTCCGACCGGCGACCTCGGCGAGATGGATGCGGCGCTGAAGTCGGAATACGAGACGACGACGGTCGACCTGAAGTCGAAGGTCGCTGACGACATCAAGGCCGTCATCCTCTGCAATGCCGGCGCCGGGTTGAACGATGTGCAGAAGTTCCACCTCGACCAGTTCCTTCTCCGCGGTGGCGGCTTGGTCGTGATGGCCGAGGGCAGCGAGCCAATGAACTTCGGCGGCGGGATGGGCGGCGGCGGATCGCCGTTCATGCGCTCTGCGGCGCAGAAGCTCCCCGACGATTTCTTCGACCACTACGGTTTCAAGATCAGCAAGGACGCGATCATCGATCTGCAGTGCGCGCAGATCCCTCGGCGCGAGCCCGGCCTGCCGTTCCAGGTGATGGTGCACTACCCCGGGTTCCCCTTGGTCGTCGGCGACTCGATCGACCAGGAGCACCCGCTCTCTTCGCGCTTCAGCGACATCGCCTTCCTCTGGCCGTCGTCGGTCGTGTTCTCGCCCAAGCCTGGCGTCAAGTCGTACGACCTGGTGAAGAGCAGCAAGCACGCCAAGCAACTCGAAGGATTCATCGACGTCTCGTTCGACAAGTTGATGGAAGACGTCAAGACCGAGGAGTTGCAGGCCGCCTACGACAAGCAATTCACCTTGGCGGGCCTGCTCGAGGGCGAGTTCCAGTCGTTCTTCACGGCGCGTGCGCTCCCGACCGAGATCGTCGAGGGCAAGCCGGCGGACGACCATGCGGGTCACGACCACGCCAATGAGGACGGCGCGAGCCCGTTCGACCTGTTGCCAGGAGACGACCAGGGCGGTCCGCGGTTGGCTCCGTCCGGCGACAGCGACGACATTCCAGGCGGTGGGCAGCTGCGCCAAGATGCGGCGGCACCCGACGCTGGCGGAGTCGCGGCGCCGCCAGTGAGCGACGGCTCGACGACAGCTCCCGAAGCGGGCGCCGCGCTGGAACAGCCGGCACCGAAGAAGGAAGTCGACTACCTCAAGTCGTCGACCGCACCCACCAAGATCGTCGTCATTGGCACCAGTGAGTTTGTGGGCCAGGGCTTGGTCGGCGGACAGATGCGCAACGACCTGTTCCTGCAGAGCGCGATCGACTACATCGCCGCCGACAACCTTTCGAGCCTTCGCGCGCGACGCAACACCTCCTCCAGCTTCGAGGAGCCGTCTGCGGGCGCGAAGACGATGGCGCAGTTGCTCGGATGGGCTGCCATGCCGATCCTGTTGGCGGCCTTCGGCGCCTTCACCCACATGTGGCGCCGGACGATCCGGCCGGCGGCGGCGCGGCGACGCATGGCGCTGCTAGCGAAGCGCTGAGCGAAGCGGCCGCTGGCGCGGACCCTCCCGACGTAACCGATCCTGCCGAATCCTCAGGAAGCAACCGGACAAGAGCAGCCCGCAATGAGCAAGCTGAACACGAACGCCAAACTCGGCATCGCACTGGTCGTCCTCGTCGGACTCGGAGTGTGGCAGCACTTCGCCGGCGGGCGCTACGGCGACACGGAGACGGTGAACGCGAGCGTGCCGCTCTTCAGCGAGTACAAGAAAGACGCCGTCGAGTGCGTGCGAATCGACGGCCCCGACGGCAAGTCGGTCGAATTGGTGAAGGCGGTCGACGGCTGGACCGTCGCGACCGAGAGCGGCGGCAAGGCCGATCAGGCGCTGGTCGACAAGGTGGTCGGCGCGATCGAGAAGCTGAAGCAGGGGCGCGTGCAGTCGTCGTCCGGTGATGCCGTCGGCTACGGCGTCGAGGGGGCGAAGGCGATCAAAGTCATCGCGTGGGGGGCCGGCGGCAAGTCGGGCGCGCCGGTCGCCGAGTTCGCGCTCGGCAAGATCGACGGTGAATACAAGAACTCGTTCCTGAAGCTCCCGAACGAGAAGTCGATCCGCAAGCTCGAGGCGGCGACCTCCGATTTCGGCCCGAGCACCGGCGACACCTGGCGCGACAAGTCGATGTACAGCCACGGCAAGACCGACAAGGTCGCGCAAGTCGAGATCCACGGCCCGAACGGCGCAATCGTGCTGAAGCGCGAAAAGACGATGGGAGAGAAGGCTCCCGCCATCGAAGGCGAGACGCCTCCCGCCGAGGCTGCGACCCCGGCAGCCCCATCGGGCGAACTCGAGGTCAAGGAGACCTACTGGGTCATGGTTGCGCCGAAGGAAGGGCGCGCCAAAAAATGGCTCTGCGACAGCCTCGCCGGCCATGTCGCGAAGCTCGACTGCAGCGCGTTCCTTTCGGGCGGAGAGAAGGCGGCCGATCTCGGTCTCGATCCACCGCAATACACCCTTCGCGCGATGTTCGAGGGTGAAGGCGCCAGCAAGGAGATCTTGTTGGTCGGCAACAAGGGCAACGACGGCAAGTACGCCTGCAGGTTGCCCGGCCAGGAACAGCTCTTCTGGATCGACAACTGGAAGGGCGAGTACCTCACGAAGAGTGTCGACGACCTGCTCGACGCGCCGCCGGTGAAGCTCGACGACCCGGTGGTGCCAGCGGATGGCGCCGAACCTGCCGCGCCGGCCGATGGAACCGCACCTGCGCCGACTGACTCAGCGCCGACTGACTCAGCGCCGTCTGTCGACGGCAGCGTCGATGTTTCGGCGCCCGTCGAGGGCTCGGAGCCGCCGGACGCTGAAAAGCCTGACGATCCGGCAAAACCCGACGATTCTGTGGCGCCAGTCGACGACGGCACTGCGCCGGTCGATCCGGCAACGGGCACCGGTGATGGCGGCGACGGCGGAAATCGCTGACGGGTCCCGAGTTTTGCCTGCACCTCATGGGTGATCCGGCGCCGGACTTGCTTCGGTCGCGATCGGAGCCGAACCTGCGCGACTCCTCCTCTGACGGAGCGCCGCCATGGCCGATCGCGTTGCGAAATCGTCACCTAGAGAACCCGACTCACGTGATGGCGTCGCGCGCCGGCTGATGCGCTGGCCTCGCTTCGTCCGTACGGCGTTTCTCGCGTCGGCGAGCGCGTTGGCGGCGCTCGCCTTCTCCGGCTGCGCCGAGGAGCGATCGCGCGAGGTCGTCGTCTACTGTGCGCTCGACCTCGAATACGCCGACGCGATCCTGCGCGACTTCACCGCCGCCACCGGGATCGAGGTGCGGCTCCACGCCGATGACGAGATCTTCAAAACGGTCGGCCTGACCCGAAAGATCCAGCTCGAACGGGAGCATCCGAAGGCCGACGTGTTCTGGAACAACGAGATCGTCAACACGATCCGGTTGAAGAACCTCTCCTGTCTCGAGGCCTACGCGAGCCCGTCGGCCGCCGACATTCCGCCGCAGTTCAAGGACCCGGCCGGCTACTGGACCGGATTCGCCGCGCGCGCGCGGGTCTTCATCGTGAACAAGGAGCGTTGCCCGGCCGGTCAGGAGCCGAGGTCATTCCGCGACTACCTCGATCCTGCGCGCAAGGGCCAGTGGGCGATCGCCAAGCCGACGGCGGGGACGACGGCGAGCCACCTCGCGGTCCTGTTCCACACGCTCGGCGATGATGCCGCGAAAGAATGGTGGCAAGGACTGCGACGCAACGGGAGCGCGCTCCTCACCGGCAACGGTCACGTGATGAAGTCGGTGCGGGCCGGCGAGTTCGCTTACGGCTTCACCGATACCGACGACTTCCGGGTGGCCGAAACCGACGGCTATCCGGTCGCGTGCATCTACCCCGACCAAGGCGCGGGCGAGGCGGGTTGCCTCGTCATTCCGAACACCATCTCGTTGGTGAAGGGGGGGCCGCATCCCGACTTCGGCCGCCAGTTCATCGACTACGTCCTGTCGCGTGAGACCGAGCGCAAGCTCGCCCACGGCCCGTCCGCGCAGATCCCCGTCCGCGCCGACATCGAGGCGCCGCCGTGGGTCGTCCGGCTCGCCGCACTCAAGGTGATGCCGGTCGACTACGAGCAGGCCGCGACCGAGTTCGACGCAGCGCAGGAGTGGCTGACGACGCCTGGCGTCCTCACTGGCGCGACCGAGACGGCACCCGCCGGGGGCTGAACGCCACCGGCCACTTGCACCGCCGGGGCCTGCTCGCCTCGCAGCGTCCGGCCTCGCCTCAGTCGCCTCAGTCGCCTTCGCGCCCGTGCGCGATCGATTCCGGTTGCTGCACGCCTTTGATCACGCCGGCCCAGTACGCGGCGAGCTCGAAGTGCGGCGAATTGTCGGGATCGTGGCAGCGCACACAGAGCGCTTCCGCGGCTCCGGTCGCGACCTTCGGCGCCGGTCCGTTCGGCCAGCGCGAATCGCCGCCGGCAGCGCGCTCGGCGTGGTCGCCGGCCGGCCCATGGCACGCCTCGCAGCTCACATTTACCAACGGCGCCTCGCTGCGCTCCCGCTCGATCCCGGCATAGCCGCTCACCTCGCCGAAGCCGGTCACGTGGCAGCGGACGCAGTCGGGATCCCAGATCGCGTGCCGCTGGTGGCCCCGCTTGTCGTCCGGAGGGGGCGGAAGATCCTGGTCGACCAGCGTCTGCCATGCGTGCGCGTGCTTGCTGGCCGCCCAAGTCGCCCACGCCCTCGGGTGGCAGCTCGCGCAGCCCCCCTCCTCGGCGCCGACGTACGCCGCGCCACCGGGCGCCGGTTGCCGCGAGTAGTACTCCTCGATCGGCTTGTCGATGAAGAGCCAGTCGCGGTACATGCTGTCGATCACGAGGACGACGTCCTCGTCCTTGTCGAGCGTGTCGACGATCGGATGGCTGCGATGCTCGTTCAGCTCGCCGCCCGTTCCGAATCGCAGCGTGCCGAGGAACTTGCCCTTGTGGCCGGTGGTCACGATCAGCGTGGTCCCGACCTGGACCGGCACCTCGCGCGGGAACTCCTCGTGCTCGCCACCGCGCAGCACGATCCAGTCGATCGCCGGAATCGCCTCCGCCAGCGCAACCGCCTCGGCGTCGTTCATCTGCGCCAGCACGATCACGTGCTCGGAGTCGAGATGGCTCGCGAGCACCGCCTGAAGTGCGCGCGCCGGATCGGCGAGTTCGACGCCGCCATCGGCCGCGCGATAGCGCGCCGCGCGGCTCGTCGCGACGGCTGACGCGACGACCACCGACTCGCCGTCGATGAGTTGCGCGACGAGCGGCACCGACGGGAGCGGCAGCGGCGTCGGCGCGACGTCAACCAGATTGGTGCCGAGCAGCGCCCCGCCGTCGCCGAGGAAGATTCCCATTTCGGTCAGCTTCTCGCGGCCGAGCGCGAGCTCGCGGTCCGTCAACGCCAGCGCGGCGTAGCCCATTTGCATCATCGCGAAGACGAACGTAGTGAACTTCCTCTGGTCGATCGGCGTGGTCCCCGTGACCAGCCCGCCGTTCGAGACGATCAGCGCTTTCTTGTTTCCACCGGAGAGGATGCTGATCAGCTTCGCCCGCCGCGGCAGCCCGCCAAGCAGGCCGTCCGTGTCGCAGCCGCACGCGTCGAGGTAGCCGTCGTCGCTGCCGGTGACGTAGACCTCGAGCGGCCGCTTGCGCGCACGAACCGGCGCCGCCGGCGCCTCCTCCCGCGGCGGAGCGACCGCGGCACCCGCTGTGGCCTCTTCGCCATCGCTAGGCATGGGCCGGACGGTGCAGGCGAGGACGAGCACGACCGTCGCGCTGAGCGCGACCATCGTCCGGCGGTTCACTTGCCGTTCCCGCCAGTGCCGGTCTTCGGCGAGCTGTACCAGCCGCGGAAACGAAACTTCCGCAGCGGGAGGTCGGGGTGCTCGGCGGTCAGCACGATGTCACCCTGGAAGTACGACGCCTTGCCGAGCGTCGGCGGCGCAGTCAGTTTGACGGCGTACTTCATTCCCTTCTCGAGCTCGACGAGTTCCGCCTTGAAGCCCTCCGACGTCGGCCGGCAGGTGCCGATCACCGCGTCCTTCAGAAGGTAGGGCACCGACCGGTCGCCGTTCTCGATCGAGAGTTCGATCGTCTTCTCCGTCCCCTGGGTCATCACCTCGAAGTCGAGCAGATCGACGCGGTCGGGCTTGTTGTCGGTGAACGCGACGTTCGGCTCGATCGTCAGATTGACCGGCAGGACGATCTCCTTCACCCGCTCATGGCCGACCTGCAGCTCGACATGGCTCGAGAACGTGCCGAGCGGAGCCGCTGCGGAGACGTCGACTTCGACGCTCCAGGTCGGCGGGATGCCTGGCTCAGTCTTCACCCTCGTCACGGTGACTGTCATCAGCTCCGGATTCGGGACGGTCGCGCCAAGGATCGGGAAGTCGCCGAGTTGGTCGGACCAGACGATCGCGCTGAGATGAGCAGCGGCTCCCTTGGCCACCATGCCAAAGTCGAACTTCTCCGGCTCGACCGTGAACGGCGAGATCATCGTCGCTTCGAGCCACAGCGCCACGACCTGGCGCGCCGGATCATTGCTGAAGATCTTCAGCGCCTTCGAGATCTCGGCGTCCTTGCCCGGCACCGACGCGGCCGCGGTCTTCAGCTCGACTTCGAGTTGCGCCTCCTCGTCGGGCGAGAGCACCCCGAGCTTCTTCTTCCCCTTGATGTCCTCTTGCTCGATGGTCTTGCCGTCGATCGTGAGGCGCGAGGCGGCGCAGGCGCAGCCGTTCTGGATCTCGTCGAGCGTCAGGTCGGACTTGCCAGTGTTCTTCAGCGTGAACGTGTGCTTCAGCTTCTCGCCGCGGTAGACGGTCCCGAAGGACCGCTTGTAGGAATCGACCTCGAGATGTGGCGCCAAGGCCGGGTCGACCGGCGCCGCGCCGCGTCCGCCGTCTCCGCGCAGGATCGGCGTCGCTTTGGCCTTGGCGTCGTCCGCCTGCGGCGCATTGACTTCGGCGGACGCCTGCTCGGCGGCGGAATGCCCGGAAGTTGCCTGCTCGGAGGTGGCGGGCGCGGTCGGTCGCTCGATGAAGACCTTGAAGGGCACCGACAGCGCGCCATTCTTCGGATCGCTGCAGATCACCAGGAGCTTCTTCTTGTCGAACAAGCCGGCTGCCAGCTTGGTGGTGTCGATGGTGATCTTGAGCGTCGCCTTGTCGCCCGGATCGAGCGACAGCTCGACGCTGCCGACGTCGTCGGTGCTGATCGGCACGTTCAGCCGCGTCGGTGTCGACAGGTGCAGCTTGGCGCAGCCGCAGTCGACGCCGAGCCGGCGGATCGCCAGCGGCGCGTCGCCGACGTTCTCGATCACCAGCTCGCCGCTCGCGGCCGTCCCCGCCAGCACGGTGCCGAAGTCGAAGTGGTCGACCGAGAACTTGGCGACCGGGCCGGGCGCTCGAGCCGGTTGAACGCCTGCCGCCTGCTGCACGCCCGCCGATTCATCAATCAAAACACCAAGCGGCGCCGACAAGGCGGCGAACCAGAGCGGAAGTGCCAACATGGATCGGGAGCTCCGGAGCGCACGCAGATCGGGGCGGACGGCGCGCAGGTCGGTGATCTAACCACACCCGCTTGGACGAGCAACCGCTGCGCCGAGTTCGCCCGGCGCTCTGGCCGCTTCTGGCGAGCGGTCGCGACCTGGTGGGGGCTCGGGCGCTACGGCGACAGTTCGCGGATCAGTTCGAGTGCGCCGGCGTGCTGCGGATCGAGCGCCAACGCGCGCTCCGCGGCGGCCCGCGCTAGAGCGAGCGCGCCGCGATGTCGCTCGGCGAGCGCCAGGTGAAAGTGCAATGAAGCGCTTTCCCAGCCGCTGGCGAGCGCCTCACGGTGGGTCGCCACGGCGCCGGTCGCGTCCCCTTCTAGGTCGAGCGCGACGCCGAGCGCCTCGAGCAAGCGTGGCTCGCGGCCGAACCAGCGGAGTCCTTCTCGCGCCAGCTGTTTGGCTCGGGCGGGATCGCCCTGCTTTCGCGCGAGGTTGGCGAGGCCGACAAACACCAAGTGCACGTCAGCAGGAGTGCCGTAGGCGTGGCCGCGGGTCGCAAGCGCGCGGCGCACCGCCTCGAATTCGGTGGCCGCGACCTTGTCGTCGCCACGGTCGACCGCGAACTGCCCGAGGTAGAGCCGGCCGAGCCAGCCACGCGGATCGTCGTCTTGCGCAGCCGCGACCAGTCGACCGGCGAAGTGGAGGCTTGCGTCGTCGTCGCCGTGCTCGGCCGCGTCGTGCAGCATCCCGAGCAGTGCCTGCAGCGAGCGCGAATGGTGGCGAAGCTCGGCGCCCCACAGTTTTGCGTCGGCGGTGAAGTCGCCGGTCCGGGCGCAGGTCGCGGCCGCGAGCGGAAGCGCGGCCGCGGCAAGCAGCATGCGCGCGCACCGCTGTCGCGCCGATGCGCCTGCGAAAACGGTGGCCGCCGCGCCGGCCAGCGCGAAGGCGACGCCCGCCGTCGGCAGCAGCAGGAAGCGGTCGGCGGTCGGGCTCTTCATCACCACCAGCAACCCGCAACTCGGGGCGAAGAAAGCGGCCGCGAACAGGGCCGGCGCCAGCCAGCGCGCCCGCGCGCGCGAGCCCGCGGCCACCAGCAACGCGCAACCTGCCAGCATGAGACCCGCCGGGATCCAGTGTGCGTCAGGCTCGATGCTCGCGGCGTCGTAGTCAATCGACGGCGGCCACGGCCACGCGATCAGGCGCACGGCGAACAGCGCGTGGCGCAACGTCGCGGCGACACGCGCGGCGAACGGCGCTTCGATCTGAGAGAACCCGTTGGGCGAAAGGTCGAGCGAACGGCCGAGCACGTGCTGGCGCGCGAGCAGGTAGGCGACGGTCAGGCCCGCGACGGCGATCACCAGCGCGCCGCAGGTTCGCGGCACCGCTTTGTTCCGACGATCGCGCCACCACGCGCACGCCAGCAGTGCCACCAGTGGCAGCGCCGACTCCTTGCCGAGCAGCGCGAGCGCGGCAAGCGTCGCCGCTGCTGCGGTCGCGACCGCCGTCCCGAGCGGAGCGAGCGCCAACGCGCCCACCGCCGCCGTCGCTGCCAGGAGATCGCCCTGTGACGAGATCCACGCGACCGACTCGACCGTCAACGGATGGACGCCGAAGAGCAGCGCTCCCGCGCACGCGGCGCCGAGCGAGAACCCGGCGCCGCTCTGCGCCAATCCGATCAGTCCGCGCGTCAGCAGCAGGAACAGCAGCAAGCTGACCGCGTGGTAGAGCCACGCCGTGGACGCGGCACAGGCATGCGGCACGTCGCCAGCGGGGCAGACGAGCGCGTGCTGCAGCGCGAAGCCGGCCGTCCGCAGCGGACGCCAGATATCGGTGTCACGGGGCGAGGACATCCGCCCGATGTCGGTGAAGAGCGCGGTCGGTTCGGCGAGGGAATGGACCCCAGCGTTTTCCGCCACGAAGCGGAAGTCGTCGTAGACGAAGCCGTTCGCGAGTCCACGCAGGTGGGGCAGCAGCGCGAGCAGCGCCGCCGCCCACGCGATCAGCGCGGCGCGACGACGGTCTGCAACGACAGGTCGAGCTCCCGGTGGCAGTTCCACCAGCACTGGCGGCAGACCTCCTCGCGTTCGCGTGCCGTCGGCGGTGGCGGCGGGCCCGGCTGATCGAACGTCACGCCACCGCGCTCGAGTGTCATCAGCGGCACGCAAGCGTAGCGCCGCCCGTCGGGCGCGATCGCCACATGGGTCGAAGCGGCGCTGCACTCGACCGGCATCGGCCGGCCGGCGAGGAACGGCGCGATCGCGTTGCGATAGGCCGGCGAGTTGTCGAGCACGTCGCCCGCCTCGGCTGCTGCGGTGAGCTCAGCGGCAAGGAGCGCGGCCGACGCGGCATCGAGCCGGGAGCGGGTCTCGACGAACTCGTGATGCGGCAGGAAACCGGCGGCGTCGACGCCCCACGCCACCGCCAGGCGGGCGAACGCCGCGACCTCGCCGAAGTTCGTCGGCGTGATCGCCATCACCAGGCCGATGCGAGGAGTGGTCCCGTTCCGTGCCGCGCGCAACGCCGCGACCGTCGCGCTGATCTGCGCGAACGAGCCGGGAGCGCGACGCAGGCCGTCGTGAGTCGCCGCGGTCGCGCCATCGAGGCTCAGGTTGATCGAGTGCAGTCCGGCCGCAAGCAGCGGCAGGACGGCCGCCGTGGTGAGGCGCGAGCCGTTGCTGTTCAGGTGCACCAGCAGGCCGCGCGCGCGCGCCGCGGCGATCACGGCGAAGAGCTGCGGATGCAGCAGCGGCTCGCCGCCAGTGATGCCGACAGCAAGCGCTCCGTCCGTCGCGATCCGATCGACGCGCGCGATCAGCTGTTCGAGCGGCGGGTCGCCACGTGCGCGATCGGGCAGATCGCAGAAGCTGCAGCGGTAGTTGCAGCGGTAGGTCACCGCCAGCGTGGCGAACAGCGGTCCCGCCGGCAGGCCAAGCCTTGAGCGAAGGGTCCGCCAGCCAGCGCGCGCCAGCCAGCGCCAGTCCCCGCGCGCGAGGGCCTCTGCGACCACGGCCCGATGGGAACGGCGCACGGCGAGTCTGCTCATGTGCGCGCGAACGCGGTGGCGAACGGCCGCGCCGCCAACGCCGGCAGCGCCTCGCATGGGCTGAAGCAACCGGGGCAGGCCCGTTTCGCGATGGTGGCGCGCGCGACGCGGGCCGGCACGGCCGTGAGCAACCGTTCGAGCGAGAGCCCGAAGTCGCGCGCGTTGCCGAGCGGTTGCTCCCAGATGGTGCAGGGGTGCACGTCGAGGTCGGGGCCGACGAAGACCGTGCGGCGCAGCGCCTCGCAGCCGATCGGCGGATGGCCGTCGCGCAGCGCTCGCGGTGCCAGGCGCGCGTAATGGCGCTCGAGGAACCCGAGCGGACCGGACGGTTTCGGCCAGCGCCCGAGGACGTCGAGGGCGGACTGACCTGGAAGGCCGGCAAAGCCCGCGTTGCGGTAGTAGTGCGACGAGTGGTGGGCGAGATTGAAGTGCAGTTCGCGCCGATCGAAGTCGGGCAGGCGTCGCGCAAGTTCGGCGGCGAGCGACTCGGCCTGTTCTTCGGCGCGGTCGGTGAGCGTGCAGCCGGCGACGACGACGAGACGCGCGCTGCGCTTCCGTCGAAGCTGCGCGAAACAGTCGAAGGCGCGCTCGAACGCGCCGGCGACGCCGCGCAGCTCGTCATGCAGAGTGGGGCCACCGTCGAGGCTGACCGTGACCGCCAGTTGCGGCAACCGGCTCGACAGCAGCGCGTCGACCGCGGCGACGACTTCGTCCGGCCGCTGGCCCGCCGTCGGGAAGTCGAGCAGTTCGAGGCGCGGCAAGGACTCGACGATGCCGAGCAGCAGCTCGCGCAACGCCGCGCCGCTCTCCTTCGCGAACAGTTCGCCGCCCGACAGGTTGACCCAGCGCAGGAAGGGATTCGCGGCGAAGAACGCGCGCCACTCCGGGCTGCTCGCGCCATCGACCGGCTGTTCCCAGAGCCGGCAAAAGGCGCAGCGCAGATGGCAACGTTCGGTGACGATCGCGGTGATCTTCAGCGGCTGTCCTCGAGTCGCGGGCGCGAACAGTGCCGCGCCGAGGCGGGCGCGAGCGAGCCAGGCCGTGAGTGTGCCGCTCATGCGTGCGGCGGGGGAGCGCACGGCGCGACAGCGTCACGCGCAACGGCGCCACCCGCAACGACCGCCGGCTCGAATCGGCGCGACAGCAGTTCGTGCACGGCGCCCCACGCCTCGTCGACCGCGATCCCGCGGATGCACAGCGGCATTGTGCAACTGCTCGACTTGCCGTTCTGGTTGGTGAGGCACGGGCTGCACGGCAGCGGGCGGTAGAGCGCGCGGTGATCGTCGCCGAGCGGACCGTAGAGGCGTGGCGAGTTTGGGCCGTAGAAGGCGACGACCGGAGTGCGCACGGCGGCCGCGAGGTGCACGGGGCCGGTGTCGTTCGAGACGACCAGGTCGGCGCACGCGAGGAACGCCACCAGCTCCGGAAGGCGAAGCGCGTCATCGAGTCGGCGTGCGGTGACGTGCTCGGAAGCGAGACGCGCTTCGAGCTCCGCCAGGAGCGGCCGTTCGAGGCCGGCGCCGGTGAGGAACAAAGTGCCGCCGAACTCGGCGTGGACGCGCGCGCCGAGCGCCGCGAACCGGTCAAGTGGCCAGCGACGGCCGGGAAAATTGTCGCCGCTGCCCGGATGCAGCACGACATAGGGGCGCGCCGGCGCGTCGGCGAGCAGCGCCTCGACCGTCCGCTCGGCGTCCGGCTCGACGGCGATCTCGTGCGAGGCGACACCGTCGGTGGGGATGCCGGCGGCGCGGAACAGCGCGGCGAACCCATGCGCCATGTGGCGATCGCCCGCGAGCGGCACCGCCACGTCGTACAGCGGCGCGCGATACTGGCGCGGAGTGTCGAAGCCGACGACGCGACGGGCGCCGGCGCCCCACGCGATCAGCCCGGCCGCGCGCAGGAACTGCTCGCAGTCGATGAACAGGTCGATGGGCTCGCGGCGCAGGATCGCGATCGCGCGGAAGAGGTCGACGATCGGCGCGAAGAGCCCGTGGTCGCGCAACGTGACCAGCGCGTCGACGGTGGGCTGCCGTTCGAGCAGCGACCGGTTGCGCTCGAGCGTCAGCACCGTGATCCGCGCGCGCGGATGGCGCTGGCGCAGCGCGCCCAGCAGCGGCAGCACCATTGCCAGGTTGCCGATGCCCCAGAGCTTGGCGACGACCACGTGGCGGAGGTCGCCGCTTGGCGCCGGACGCCGCCGCGTGATCCAGGCGCAGGCGCCTCGAAGTGTCGCGAGCGGCACGCCGACGATGGAATCGAGGCGCTTCTTCCATTCGAGCGCGGACGGCGAGGTCGCGCGCGCGATCATGAGAACCTCGCGTTCACGCCGACATCGCCGCCGTCGAATTCGCCGCATCCCGCGCAGATCGCGGGGAACTCGCCGCAACGATGGGCGCGGCGCAACGCCCGGAAGGGCGCCCCGTTCAGGATCGCTGCCGGCGCCTGCGCGTGGCCATTGCCGAGCTTCAGCGTCCCTTCGCTGTCGGCGCAGCACGCGGTCACGGTGCCGTCGACGAGCACCACCAGCGCACCCCGCCACGCCTCGCGGCAGGCGTTGCGCCGCGGCGCGCTGGCGAGGCGCGGGATCACCTGCACCCGATCGGCGACGCCGGCCCAGGCCGCTCGGTAATGGTCGAGCGCCGGCTTCGTCAAGTCGTCGAGCACCATCGACACGTCGATGCGCATCGCTGCGCCGCGCCGGTCGCGCAGTCGCCGCAGCGCCAAGGTGCGCTCGCGCACGTCCGCGAGCGGGACTCCGCGGATCTGCTCGTGAGTGGCCGCATCGCCGTCGATCGAAACCGTGAGCCGGTCGAGCCCGCTCGCGAACAGTCGGTTCGCCATCGCGTCGTCGAGCAGCGTGCCGTTGGTGGTGAGCATCGAGCGAACACCACGGTCACGCGCGTAGCGGACCATTCGGTCGATCTCGGGGTGGAGCAGCGGCTCGCCCCACTGGAACGGCAGCACGAACTTCACCGTCGGCGAACGATCGAGCAGACGTTCGAACACCGCCGGATCGAGCCACTTCTTCGCCCGCACCATGCCGCGATTCACCGGACAGATGGTGCAGCGCAGGTTGCAGAAGTTGGTGGTCTCCACGTTCAGCGACAGCACCCGCGCCGACCGTTCGAGCCGCAGCCGGAAGGCGAGTTCGTTGAGTGCCGCCCAGCCGACCGAGGCCAGATCCGGGAGCTTGATGTCGAGCAGTTCGGCAAGCTCGGGCTTGCGCAAGTAGTGGCGCGCGACGAAGCGATGCAAGGCGCCGACGAGGCGACGTTCGACGCGAGCCCAACCGGAAACCCGGGGCTGCGAGCCGATCTCGAGCGCTGGAAGCGGAAGCGTCGCCGTCGGGGGCATGGAAGGAGCAGATCATAAAGCGTGCCGCGGCCGCCGGGCGGTCAGCGCCACGAACCGGGGGCACGCACGATCTTCGTCACCTCGACGCCTGCGCGCTGCCGCTCGTCTCCGGGGATCAGCCGCACGCGACCGTGGACGCAGAACTCGCCGGCGCTGCCGAGGTGGCGCCGCACCTGCAGCCAATACGGCGATTTCGCCGGGATCACCAGCGGCACGTCGCGTTGCTCGAAGCGAATCCAGCGACTGCCTGCGACATCGACGAACTCTTCGGGCGCGCGTCGCAGCACTTCGCCTTCGACGTGGAGGTGGATCGGCCGGCCGACCGCCTCCTTTCCGGCCGTCCGATAGAACGCGCGCCGCTCTTCCGGCGAGACAACGCGGAGTTCGGTGCGCTCGCCGATGGGGAAAGCTGTGGCGACGGCCACCGTCTCAAGGCTGCCCGCCGCGATGACGATCGCAGCGATTGCTGCCAAGACCTTGCACCGCCTGCTCAGGATCGACATGACACCGACCTCCGCCATGGAACCGTGCCCGGAACGCGCGGGCTCGCGACCAACTGCAATGCGGCCGGTCCGCAAAAGACGTCCCGTCTCGACGCTGGTGAGAGTGCTGCGAACCCTGCTTTTGACCTATCTGCTGGCGGTCGTCGCGCTGTTCGTGTTTCAGGGCGCGCTCGTCTGGCATCCGTCACCACCGCCGCGTCGCACGCCGGCCGCGGCGGGGCTCGCGTACGAGGCGCTGACGCTCACGACCTCGGACGGTGTCACCCTCGAAGCTTGGCGGATCGATGCGCCGTCGCCTCGCGGCGCCGTCCTCTACTGCCATGGCAACTCCGGTTCGATCGCCGCGCAGATCGGAATCGCCCGCGAAGTGCGCGCACTCGGCTGGACCTTGCTGGTGTTCGACTACCGCGGCTTCGGCAACAGCGGCGGCGAGCCGTCCGAGGAAGGGACGTACCGCGACGCCGAGGCGGCCTACGACTCGCTTCGGGCTTCCGGCTATTCGCCGACGCGCATCGTGCTCTGGGGCCACTCGCTCGGCGGCGCCGTCGCCATCGAGTTGTCACGCCGCCGACCGATTGCCGCCCTGCTCACCGAGTCGACGTTCACTTCGGTGCCGGACCTCGGCGCCGAGCGTTTTCCCTTCCTTCCGGTTCGTCTGCTCGCGCGCATCCACTACGACAACCTCGCGAAGGCGGCTGCAGTCACGGTGCCGTGGCTCTTGGTTCACGGCCGCGACGACACGATCGTCGACCATCACCACGCCGAGACGCTCTTCGCGACCGCTCAGGCGGGTCGGCGAGCTGCTGCGACATCGGCGCCGCTGCTGTTCCATTCGGTTCCGCGCGGCCACGTCGGCGTTCGCCTTGGCGAGGACCCGAAGGACACGAGTGTGGTGCGTGAGTTCCTCGACGCCGCGGTGCCAGGCTGACGATCTCGCGATCCACGACATCACGCGCACGCAACACTGCGTGAACGTGCGGCTAGCATGCGGCGCGATGACCACTGAGCTCCGTCAACGCCGGCGCAAGACCCGACCGCCTTCCGATCCGACATTCGTGCAGCTCGCGACCTGCAAGCGCTCCGAGCGGCAGGGCTTCGCGGATGCATGGGTCAGCATCGAGCCGACGTTCTCGAACGAAAAAGCGGTCCGCAAGTGGACACGAATGACCTCCCGCGACGGTGGTGAGGCCGACTACTTCGCCAGCGGTTACATGCTGCGCAAGCTCCGAACCGTCGCGCGCGGGCTAGAGAAGCGCTACCGGGCGTTCGCTCGCAAAGGCGACCTGGCGTGCCTTTTCAACAAGTGCTCGCTCAAGTTCGATCGCGATCCTTGGGGCGTCAAACGCGCGAATCTGCAACTGTCTGAGCCGCGTCGGCAACCACGCGGCAAGGGCGTGTTCGAGGTGCGCTTCGGCCTCGATCCCGAGGCGTTCGAGTTCAACTTGAAGCCGATCCCGCTGGCGTGGTTCTACGACGGTTGCTTCGTTCGATTCCTCGAGCTTTTCGTCTGGGGCGTGCCAGCGGAACATGGCCTGTCGGCGTCGATGGCGCACGGCGGCGGCCAGTTCTCGTTCTCGGCGAAGACCTTCCTCAAAGGAAGCCTGCTCGCGGACGACATCGCGACGAAGCTCGATCATCCCGAACTCTCGTGCTGGATCCTCGACTACCCGAACGCTGACGCCCGCTCGTTCCGCGCGACGACGCGACGTTTTCGCGCGTTCCAGACGATCCTCGAGCAGTACTGGGCCGGCGCGTTCCATCCGCGCGCCATCGGCGTGCTGACGGTCGAGAACGCCCTGCTCGACCGCGGCTTCAGCCCGGCCGCGCAGCCACCGCCGGGCCTGATGGACGCGCGGCGCGGACCCCGCGGCACCGCGCGTGAGGTCTTCCAGACCAACTTCGCCTTCGGACGCAAGGTGCGCTGGAATGCGCAGAACGTCGATCCCGGGTACTGGCAGGTCTCGCACCCCGACGAATACGGGTTCCGCCCCGATCAGGTGATGCGCTACAGCGAGGGCAACCTGAACCGGCTGCAGATCGCAGGCGAGTGGCATGTGAAGAGCGGCAAGGTGCTCGATCCCGCGGACATCGCTGGGCTCGACGATCCCCTCGACGTCGCGATGCTCTACGAGGAGGCGTGCTGGGAGCAGCGCGCCCAGATGTCGAAAGGCACCGCGCACGACATGGTCGAGGCCGTGTTGCTCGACGCGCACCACGCGCAGTGGCTGCTCGATCACCCGCACGTCCGCGTCCGCAGCTCGCTCCTGCAGGATCAACTGCTCGGCGATGCGGAGCGGACCGTGGCGCGGGTCGACCAAAAGACGCTGTCGCGGCTCAAGCGGGAGGCGGTGGCGTCGAACCTCGCCGACTCGCGGCGGCGCATCAAGAGCGACCGGATCGAGCCGGAGACGCTCTTCTGGGCAGCCTGGCACGCACTGTCGGACGGCGAGCGGGCAGGAATCGCGCGCGAGGCGGTCCTCGGATTCCTCGAGCGCGTCCACAACGCAGCCTCGAGAGACCCGCGCCGCCGCGCCGGCGACCCGATGGAAGCGCATCGGCACCGCGTGCATCCGCTGCTGTGGCGCGCCCTGCTGGCGCAGCCGCGCGCCCTCGCTGCCGACGCGGATCTGGCGCGGGAGACTCGTCGGTGGCGCGATCAGGAGGCGGAGTGTCTCGTGCGTCGCCCGCCGTGGTCCGTGACCAGCGAGAAACCGCCCTGGGAGCCGTCGATCAGCTCCCGATGAACTTGCCTTTGTAGACGAAGTTCATCGCCAGCGTCGTCAGGAAGCCCGAGATCTCGACTAGGACCTCGTCGCGGACGCTGAGCGGATAGGTCAGCTTCAGCGCCGTGGAGCGCGCGATCAGGTGGGTCAGCACCGGCTGGATCACCGAGGTGTCGACGCCGGTCCAGCGGTAGACCGAGTTGGCGAGGAAGTCCCGTTGGCGGCGCATCAGCAGGGCGGCATCGCCCGTGCGCGCGGTGGCTGAGTCGGCGATGTCGGGTTTCGTGCGGGCGAAGATCACCTGCAGGTCGCCGTCGAGGCTCTTCGGGACGATCACGTCGCCGATCGCGAAGCTCGCGTAGAACTCCTGCACCGTCGTGTGGATGTCCTTGGCCTCGTAGTCGATCACCGAGTTGATGACCTCGGGCGCGCGATCCCGCAGTTCCTTCATCGTCCGGGCGCAGTACTCCAGCTTGGCCAGCGCGCCAGCGGAGTCGACGTAGAGTTCGCGCCAATCGAGTTGGTCGGTCATCCACACGGCGAACGTCTCGGCCCAGTCCTCGTCCGGATGCTTCTGCGCGTAGCCGCCGGGGAGATGGCGGACGAAGTCGGTGCTGAACGGCGCGACCTTGTAGTCCTCGACGTAGGGTCGTGACATCGGGCCGAAGACGGTCGTCCACTCCTCGCTCGTGTAGAGGCGGTACGCGTAGTTGACGACGTGCCCCATCTCGTGGCGGAGGTAGCGGAGGATCTCCTCCTCGGTCTCGCCCTCGACCACGCCGCCGCGCTGCTTCTGCACGCGCCGAAGCGCGTCGTCCGCCAGATAGAAAGGGATGCCGATCGCGACCGTCCCTTCGGTCACGCCCCAGATGTCGGAGAGGTAGAAGACCGGTCGGACGTGACTCATCCCACGCGCGGCGATCTCGTCACGGAAGCGCTCGATCACCTTCTCGAGCGGGCGCCCCTCGATGTGCAGGTCGAAGTCGCAGATCCGCTTGCTCAACAGCTCCGCCGGGACATCGGCGTCGTGCTGCGCCTCGAACGCCAACGCCTCGACTTGCGCGGGCGGGGCGGAGGCGGAATGGTCGTCGGAAGGTCGCTCTGCTGACATCGCCGGCGACTCTATGGATCAGGGCGAGACGGTAGCGATCGGTGACTCGTCTCCCCCGGGGCGGGACGGCGAAAATGCCAATCTGGCACAGTTGTCCACATGCAATCCGGACCGCCGGCCGAAGATCGCGATCAGCAGAACGGGGCCTTCGCGCCGTCGGCCGGCGCCCTCACTTTTTGGCCGGCGCTTTCACGTCCCTGACGTGCTTGTGGCAGGAGAAGCACTGCCCTGCCAGCTGCAGGAATTCGAACTGCGCTCCGAACAAGTCCTTACTCGCGCGCGGCCCGATCGAGCGCCGCGATCGTGCGGCGGAAGTCGTCGGTGCGATCGGAATACTCGGGCGATTGCACCACGTTCCACCCTTCGTCGAGGCCGAGCCGGCCGAGCTTCTGCGCCTCCTGTGAAGCGGCGTCGAGATCCTTCACCGCCAGCGCACCGAAGAGCCCCTGCGAGTGGGCGAGCTTGCGAGCCATGGAGTAGTTGAGCTTCGCGGGTTCGGCGACATCGCTCTTTGGAGCGTCCTGGAGCAGCGGCAGTGCCGGCGCCATCCGCAATCCGGTGGCGAGAGCGGCGGCAAGCACGGCTGCGGCCGTCGTCGTGACGATTCCAAGTTGAATGTCCATGGGAAACTCCGCCCTGCGAGGTGGCGCGATTCCGCGGTCGCCGCGGTGGCGTGCCCCCGGGATGGGCCGCAAGCGCGAAACGAGGGCCGATCAGCGCTCGCCATAGCCGAGGGCGCGCAGCGCCTCCGCATCGCTCTCCGACAGCGGAGCGGACGTGCTGGCTGCGGTGCCGGCCGCGTGGGCCGCCAACCAGTCGTCGAGCCGCTCGCGCATGGCGCTGGAGCGTGCGCCGTCGTCGACCTCGCGTTCGCCCGCTTCTCCGTCGAGTCGGTAGAGCCATTCGTAGCCAGCGAGATCGCGGACGTACTTGAAGGCGCCTTCCTGCCAGCCTTGCAGCCGGCGCGATCCGAGCGCGCGTTGGAATGCCTCGAAGTAGAAGCCGCGCGCCGCCGGCTCACCCCAATTCGCCAGTGCGAAGAGCGAGGTCCCGTAGCTCACGTTCGGCGTCTGGTCCGTGAGCGCGCCGAGCACGGTCGGCAGCACGTCGACCTGCACGACCGGCTCATCCACTCGCGTGCCCCCGCGTGGGTAGTTCATCGACGGAAGGCTTGGCGGTCGCACCACCAGCGGGATGTGCTGGGTCGCGTGGAACAGGCTCTGGTGGTGGCCGCGCTGGCCACCTTCGCCGAAGCACTCACCGTGGTCGCCGACCACGATCAGCAAGGTCGAGTCGAGGCCCGGGTCGCGCGCTTCGAGAGCGGCGCGCAGCTCGCCGAGGAGATGGTCGAGATGTTCGATCTCGCCGCGCTGGGCGATGACGTCGGCCTGCGCCTTGGGGTCCAGAGCCTGCAGTCCTTCCCCGCCGCGCGCGCGTGTTCTTGAAGCGTACGGCTCGTGCGGCGAATAGGGCGCATGGGCGTCGTAGAAGTGGGTCCAGAGGAAGCTTCGGTCCGGCGTGCGCGCGATCCATTCGCATGCTCGCTTCAGCGTCACTTCGCCGGGTGTCTGATGCGCAAGGGCGCCCAGCTCCGCCGCTAGCAGGCGCTGCAGGAAGATCGAGCCGAGCCGCGCCAGCGCGATGAAGCGCGCCGATGGCGGGGCGGACGGCCGATCATCGAAGCGGTCGAATCCGCGATCGAAGCCGCTTCGGCGCATCAGTGCGAGGTTGCTGACGAAGCCGGCGGTCGAATAGCCACGCCAGCGCAGCTCTTCCGCGAGATGAGGACCGGTCGGCGGCGGCGCGGGATCGCCGTTGCTGCGCAGACCGTGCTGCGGCGGATAGAGCCCGGTCAGGAGCGACAGATGGGCCGGCCCGGTGATCGGCGCGACTGCGAACGCGCGTTCGTAGACGATGCCTTCGCGCGCGATCTGGTCGAGGACCGGAGTGTCGAGGCCGCCGCCACCCCACAACGGCAGGACATCCGCTCGCACGGTGTCCCAGGTGACCAGGACGATGTGCCGAATGAACTCGTCAGGCCTGGTCGGGAAGGAGTCGTAGGGGATCGGGGGGCGAACCGCCGCGCCGTTGGTCGCCGGGCCGTCGCCTGCGCCGGCGCCATCGCTAACGAGCGCGGCGAACGTCACGATCGGCCAGACCGCCAGCACGATCGCCATCGTCAGCAAGATTCGCCGAGCTGGACGTCGCGTCATCCGGCGGCACGCGACGAGAACACTCGCGCCCACGAACGCAACGGCGGCGGCAACGATCCACGCTCCGCTGTTGGCGAAATCGATCCGTCGCCAGCGCAGCACGGCGGCGACGGCGAGAACGAGCGGCACCAGGACGCGGAGCGGCGCCGGTCGCAACAGCCGGATGAGAACTGCACCGCCGAAGAGACCGCCGGCCGCGCCGAGAACCACCGGCGCGCCAAGCACGGCCAGCGATTCGGCGCCGCTGCGGAGGTACTGGCTCTGGGCGAACGCGAATCCGCTCGCCTCGGCGACGCCCGCGAACGCACCTGCAAGTACCGCCAGAGCCAGCGCGCCGGCGGTTGCGTCAGACGTGGCGTTCGAGGATTCGGTGGGGCGCGCCGTCATCGCGGCGACACTACCGCGCAGCCGGCGACACCCCACTCGTCACTCGTCACTCGTCGTGCGACGTGCGTCGTGCTTCAGTGGTTCGGTGCGCTCACCATCGGCTCGACCGGTGGTGGTGCCGCAATCGGCTCGACGGCCGGGCTGATCTTGCGCCAGCCCAGGTTCTTCAGCAGGCCCAGCACTTCGCTCCACGCTGGGAACGAGCGGCCGCTTTTCTGCCGCCACTGGTCGATCGAGCGCAGCAGTTCGCAGACGTCGTCGTCGTAGGCGGCGGCGTTGCGCTCGTTGCGGCGGCGGCGCTTGCGTCCCGTCGGCTGCGCCAGCGCGGCGTCGACTTCTTCGTCGGTCTCATTCGCCTTCGGCGGGTCAGTCTGCGGACTCATGCGGTGGCTCCCTGGTGTCGGTCGAGTGGTGTGGTGTGCGTGGCGAAGTGGTCGGCGATGCGGCGAGTGTCCGGCCGCTCGAGGAGCCCGTGCTCGGTGATGATCCCGGCGATCAGCTCGCGCGGCGTCACGTCGAAGGCGGGGTTCCAGACCGCGACGCCGTCCGGCGCGGTGGCACGGCCGAAGCCGTGGGTGATCTCGCTGCTCTTGCGCTCCTCGATCGGGATCTGCGTGCCATCGCGGAGCGTCCGGTCGAAGGTCGAGGTCGGCGCCGCCACGTAGAATGGCACGTTGTGATGGCGCGCCAGCACGGCGACGCCGTAGGTGCCGATCTTGTTGGCGGTGTCGCCGTTCGCCGCGATCCGGTCGGCGCCGACGATCACCAGGTCGATCTTCTTTTCGCGCATCGCGGCCGCTGCCATGTTGTCGCAGATCAGCGTGACGTCGATGCCGGCTTGCTGCAGTTCCCACGCGGTCAGTCGCGCGCCTTGAAGCAGCGGCCGCGTCTCGTCGGCGAAGACTTTGAATCGGCGGCCGGCCGCATGCGCCGCGAAGAACGGAGCGAGCGCGGTGCCGTAATCGGCGGTGGCGAGGCCGCCCGCATTGCAGTGGGTCAGTGCGACGCAGCCGTCGCGCACCAGCGCTAGGCCGTGGCGTCCGATCGCGCGGCACATCACGCGATCCTCGGCTTCGATCGCACGCGCTTCCGCGAGCAGCCCGCGCTGTTGATCGGCGACGCTGCGGCCTTCATCGGCGTGGGCGCGTCGCTCCATCCGGTCGAGCGCCCAGAACAGGTTCACCGCGGTGGGGCGTGAGGTGCGCAGGTAGGCCGCAACGCGCGCCACTTCGGTCGCGAACGCGGCGCGGTCGTCGCCGCGAAAACGCTGCACGCCGAGCACGACGCCGTAGCCCGCCGCGATGCCGATCGCCGGCGCGCCGCGGACGCGGAGCACCTGGATCGCCTCCCACATCGCCTCGACGCGATCGAGCTCGAGGTAGCGCACCTCGCCCGGAAGCAGCGTCTGATCGATCAGCCGCGCCGCCCCCGGCAGCTCGCCCTTCCACTCAATCGTCGCCACTGGCATCGAATGCCTTCCTGGTCGCTCTCGAACCGACACGCGGCCCGACCCCCCGAATCGCGACCCGCTGTCGTCCGGACGGGGGTGCATCTGAAGCGCGCGACCTTATCCGTGCTGCACCAGCGTCGTTCTTTTCCGGCGGCGTGGAGCTTGCGCATGATCGGGCTCGGTACGCGGTCCATCGCTGCGCAGAGACGGAGAACGGCTTGCCTGCCGCGTTGCCTGATTCAACGCCTGAACCAAGGGCCGGACCGCTGCTCGAGCCCCCGCGGCCGAGGCGCGATCCGCTCGCCGGTCCGCTCAGGTTGCTCGCCTCGCTCGTGATCGTGCTGGTGGTCGTGGTTGAGTTCGCCCGGCTTTTCGTTCCCGATCGCGCCGAGATCGATGAGCGGGTGCAGGACGTGACGATGAACGTCGCTTCCGTCGATACGGAAAACGCGTCCGCGGTCGTCTTCCTGGTCGACACCTGGTCGGGTTGGCCGCGCGCGCACGGCGACTTGATGGCGCAGGCGCTGCTCGGCACCTGTCCTTCTGACGTGGCGGTGGCGCGGGTCGATCTCGGCGCCACCATCGACGAGCGGTCGATCGAGCAAGTGCTGCAGCGACTGCTCGAGTTCGCGCGGCAAGAGCGGACGCTGCCGATCGTGGTGAACATGAGCTTCGGTGGCGGCCACGCGTCCGAAGTGGAGCGGCAGCTCGCGCGCGAGCTCGCTGCCGAAGGCGTCGTCCTGGTGGCCGCGGCCGGAAACGACGGCACTTCCGCGCCGTTTTTCCCCGCGGCTCTGCCCGAAGTGCTCGCGGTCGGAAACTCGAGTCGCCTCGGCCGCGTCTCTTCGTCCAACTTCGGCGACTGGGTCGACTGCTACCTCGACGGCTACTTCAACACCGCGCTGCGCCCCGGCGGCGAATCGACGCCTTCGGGAAAGACGCTGCACTACTCCATTGAGACCGGCACCTCGTTCTCCGCAGCCCGTGTCTCCGGACTGATGGCCGCCGTCGTCGATGGTCGTCGCCTGGCGCCCGAAGCGGCGTTGAACGAACTGCTCACCGCCGCCGACATCGAGCGCGGCGGCACGATCTCGCAGTGGAGAGTGCGCTGGGCCTGCGACCGTGGTTGGCGGCGCGATGCGCTGCTGCTCGCCGCAACGATCGTCGCCGGACTCTTGCTGCTGCGCTGGCTGTTTGCGCGGCCGACCACGCGATCCGTTGCGGGTGAGGCGAGTGTCGGCGACGAATCGGCGCCGGATCGCAGCGCCAGCGCGACCGCGACATCGCCGGCGATCTCGCTCCCGCCAAAGTTGCGGGTCGAGCTGCTGCGTTGCGCCGCAGGCCTTCGCGGCGGTCAACTCTCGGTTGCTCAGATCGTCGCCTGGGCCGACGCGCTCGCCGCTCGCGCCGTGTCGCCGCCCGACTGGTTGATCGAGCTCACGCTCGCCGGCCGCAGCACCCCAGCCGACGTTGCCGCGCTGCTGGAACGAGTCGTCGAAGGCGCCGCCGCTCCGCGCTGAGGCCTAGCCCGCCAGTCGCTTGAACGGCGTCCCGGTCAGCCGCTCGAAAATCTGGTGGTAGGCGTGAGTCGCCTTCTGCAGCACCTCGGCCGGCAGGCGCGGCGCCGGCGGCTTCTTGTTGAAGCCCATCGCGAGCAGCGCATCGCGAATGATCTGTTTGTCGTAGCTCGGCGGCGAGCGACCGGGTTCCCAGGTCTCTTTGGCCCAGAAACGCGAGCTGTCGGGCGTCAGCAGTTCGTCGATCACCAAGATCCCGTCCTTGTCCTCGCCGAGCTCAATCTTGGTGTCAGCGAGGAGGATCCCGCGGCTCTCTGCGTACTTGGCGGCGTCGACGTAGATCGTCATCACCAAGTCACGCGCCGCCTTCGCCTGGTCGGCACCGATGATCCGGCAGAGCTGCCCGTAGTCGATGTTCTCGTCGTGCTGGCCCATCGGCGCCTTGGTCGAGGGCGTGAACAGCGGCTGCGGCAGCTTGCTCGCTTCCTTGAGACCGGCTGGCAGCTTGATGCCGCATACGGCGCCGGTCTTCTGGTAGTCGGCCCAGCCAGAACCGACCAGGTACCCGCGCACCACCAGCTCGGCGAGCAGCGGCTTCACCCGCTTGCCCAGCATCGAGCGGCCGGCGAGTTCGGGATGGCTCGGCAGCGGCGGCGGCATCTTGGCCACGTCGAGCGTGATCAAGTGATGGCGGAACTGGCCTTCGAGCCGCCGGAACCAGAACTCGCTGATGCGCGTCAGCACTTCGCCCTTGTCCGGCAGCAGATCTTCGAGGATCACGTCGAACGCGGAGACGCGGTCGCTCGCGACCAGCAGCAAAGCGTCGCCGACCTCGAACAGGTCGCGCACCTTGCCGCGGTGCTTCAAGGTGAGGCCGGGGATCGACGCTTCGCGCAACGGCGCACGGGTGGGGGCAGGCATCGGCGAGTTTCCTGATCGTCGGAATGTTGCGACGGTGTGCGAGCGTCGGGAGCGAAGGGGCGGGATTGTAGGATGCCGCGCCACTTCGCTCGAACGATCCTCGGGAGCCAGGGATGATCCTCGTCACCGGCGGCGCCGGCTACATCGGCAGCCACGCAGTCCTCGAGCTGCGCCGGAGCGGCCAGCAGGTTGTCATTTTCGACGACCTCAAGGAAGGCCACCGCGCGGCAGCGCAGGACGCCCCGCTGGTGCAAGGCGACCTCTGTGATCGCGACCTGCTGATCGACACGATCCGGCGCCACAAGGTCGACGCGGTGATGCACTTCGCGGCGCGTTGCTATGTCGGCGAGTCGGTCACGCAGCCCGCCAAGTACGTGCGCGACAACGCCCGTGGGATGCACGAACTGCTCGAAGCGATGCGCGCGTGCGAGGTGAAGCGGATCGTCTTTTCTTCGACCTGTGCCGTCTACGGCGTGCCGGCGAAGGTGCCGATCACCGAGGAGTTCATCCGCCAGCCGATCAGCCCCTACGGCATCACCAAGCGCTTCTGCGAAGAGCAGCTGGAGATGTACTGCCGCGCCTACGGCTTCGCGGTGGTGGCGCCGCGCTACTTCAACGCGGCCGGCGCCGATCCCGACGGTCAGCTCGGCGAATGGCACGAGCCCGAGACGCACCTGATCCCGAGCATCCTGCGCACCGTCCTGTCGGGCGGCACGCGGACGCTCGAAGTCTTCGGCACCGACTATCCGACCCCCGACGGCACCTGCGTCCGCGATTACGTCCACGTCGCTGATCTCGCCAGCGCGCATCGACTGGCGTTGACCGCGATGAAGCCGGGCGTGTTCGAGCCGGTCAACCTCGGCACCGGTCGCGGCCAGAGCGTGCTCGAAGTGATCGCAGCCGCGCGCACGGTGACCGGCGCGCCGATCCCCTACCAGGTGCTGCCGCGCCGCGAAGGCGATCCGCCGGCGCTGGTCGCTGGCGGCGACAAGGCCAAACGCTTCCTCGGCTGGACACCCCGCCACGTCGACATCGTCGAGACCGTCCGCCACGCCTGGAATTGGTTGAAGGCCCATCCGCAGGGCTATCAGAGTTGAGCGGCGTCGCTGCGCCGCGCGCCTGCTGATGAATCCGAACGTGCCGCGACCGGTCGAGTGGATCGTGCTTGGGTCGGGCACGGCGCTGCCGACCGCGACGCGCGGCTCGCCGGGTCATCTGCTGCGCATGGGCGATGGGCGCGGCGTGCTGGTCGATCCGGGACCCGGCAGCGTGCGTGCCGCGGCGAAGCAGGGCGTCCTGCTGGCGTCGTTGCGCGCGGTGATCGTGACGCATTTCCATCCCGACCACTGCCTCGACCTGTTCGCGCTCTTGTTCGGGCTGCGCCATCCTTCGCTCGCGCATTGCCAGCTCACGGTGGTCGGTCCACGCGGGGTTGCTCTGCTGCTCGAACGGGGGCGCGCGGCGTTCGGGAAATGGGCGACGATCGATCCAAAGCGGCTCGAAGTGATCGAACTCGAGCCCGGTCCGTTCACGATCGAACTCGAATCCCAACGGCTCGAGGGCGTCGCGCTGCGAATGCCTCACCTCGACCACAGCTTGGGCTACCGGATCCGCGGTCATGCGCGGACCATCGCCTACTCGGGCGACACCGGCATCGGCGAGGCGCCCATCGAACTCGGTCGCGGCGCCGATGTCTACGTGTTGGAAGCGGCGCTGACCGAGGGCTCCGACACGGCGCGTCATCTGACGCCCTCCGCCGCTGCGCGCATCGCCACCGCCGCGGGCGTGAAGGAGCTGGTGTTGACCCACTTCTATCCCGACACCGAACGCAGCGACGTCCGGGCAGTGGCACGTGAGCACTTCCTCGGCGCGCTGGTGCTCGGATATGACGGGCTCCGGTTGCCGCTGTGAGGGCGGCGTCGCGTGAGGATCGCTCGATGAAGGGAGCTTGGCTCACGGCGCTGCTGGTGTCGGCGCCCACGGGCGAAGTCACGCTGCCGGCCCCGCTCAAGGCGCAACTCGAAAAGATCACGGTCGACGACCTGAAGCGCCACGAAACCTTCCTCACCTCGGACGAGTGCGCCGGTCGCGACACGCCGCAGTCCGGTCTCGAGAGGGCGCGCGATTACCTGGTCGAGCAGCACCAGAAATTCGGCATGGCGAGCGGCAATTCCGACGGCAGCTACCTGTTCGAGTACGAGGTGCCGGCGATCACCTGGACCGAGAGCGACCATCTTGGCGTGATCGGCAAGCCGGTCACCGGTGGCGACGCGCTCGACGTGTTCCTGCCGGGCGTCGACTTCGTGCCGGTGCGCCGGTCGGGCAGCGGCACGGTCGACGCGGAGGTGGTCTTCTGTGGCTACGGCGTCATCGACGTCGCCGAGAAGTACGACGACTTCAGCGGCGTCGACGTGAAGGGCAAGGTCGTCGCGCTGCTGCTGCACGAGCCGCGCGAGCTGAAGAAGGGGCGCGCGTTCAAGGGCGAGGAGTGGACCGACCACGGCCGCATCTCGCGCAAGTGGCGCGCGGCGCAGGAACGCGGTGCCGTTGCCGTGCTGCTGTTCACCGATCCGGTGAACCACAAGGACCTGTCGGTGCTGAAGGCCGAGCTGCCGCGCTACGGCCAGATCGATCCGAAGAACGACGCGCCGATCCCGGTCGTTCATTGCTCCGGCGCGATCGGCGACAAGTTGTTCGGCAGCGGCAAGCTCCTCGAATGGCAGAAGGGGCTCGACAGCAAGCTGAACGGCGCGCCGAGGCCGATCGTGGGAGTCCGCGTCCGCCTCGAAGTGAAGCTGCAGAACGTGCAGGCGAAGACGCACGACGTGGTCGCCGCCAAGATCGGCACGGACCCGCTGCTGAAGGACGAATGGGTCGTGCTTGGCGCCCACTACGACCACATCGGCGTCGACGACTTCGGCCGGATCTTCCACGGCGCCGACGACAACGGCTCAGGCACGAGCTGCATGCTCGAGATCGCGCAGGCGCTCGGCGCGCAAGACGTCGAAACCCGCCGTTCGGTGCTGGTGATCCACTTCTCCGGCGAAGAGCATGGGCTGCTCGGCGCGGCCGCGTACTGCAAGAACCCGCTGTACCCGGCGGTGAAGACCCTCGCGATGCTCAACATGGACATGGTCGGGCGCGGTCGGCCGCACGACATCGACGCCGTCGGACTCGGCAACTCCGTCGACTTCCAGGTGCTGATGCGCAAGGCGTTGAGCCTGTCGCGCGCCAAGCTGAAGGTCGGCGAGAACGGCATGAGCTACTTCAAGCGCAGCGACCAGTTCGAGTTCTGGAAGCTCGGGATCCCGGTGCTCTTCTTCATGGAGCCCGAGGAGCATCCCGACTACCACCAGGTCACGGACACCATGGACAAGATCGTGTTCGGCAAGATCGCCGAGACGGCGAAGGTGGTCTCGGTGCTCGCTTGGTTGCTCGGCGAGGCGGAAGAGCGGCCGCGGCAGGAGGGGATCCCGCCGTAGCTCGGGGTTTGCCGCGGAGGGCGGAGCCATGCGCGGGCGGGGTCGCGCGGCGAGGCGAGGGAGGGCGGGAATGGCAATCGAAATTCGGGCGTGGCGCGGCGCGGCGCTCGGCGTGATCGCGTTGCTGTTGGCAGGGCGCGGCGCTGCAGCGATCGACGCCGCGACCGAGCAGCCCGCGCAGGTTGCGCCGGCCGCCGGCGACGAGCACGCCAATCGTTTCGCCGCAGCGGCCGCGAAGGTGCTCGCGCGCAAGGAGCTCGATGGCGCGAGCGTCGGCATCGACGTGCGTTCAGTCACCCGCGACGCGCCGTTCTTTGCGCGCGCCGCCGATCAGAGCTTCACGCCGGCTTCGAACCTGAAGCTGATCACCCTCTACCTCGCGTTCGCGACGCTCGGGCCAGCGTTCGAGTGGGAGACCCCGCTGCTGGTCGACGCGCCGGTGGTCGAGGGCGGACGGGTCGACGGCAACCTGTGGGTGCGCGGCAGCGGCGACCCGACGCTGCAGCCGTGCTTCTTCGAGAGCGAGGACGACGGCGCGGCGCTGCAGCCGTTCGTGCAGGCGGTCGCGCTGCAGGGCGTGCGCCAGATCACCGGCGACCTGATCGTCGATGCGCGCGCCTTCGACAACGAGTGGATCCCGCAAGGGTGGCCGAAGGACCAGCTCAGCGAAAAATACGCGGCGCCGGTGGCGGCGCTGGCGCTGAACGGCAACCGCTTCCGAGTGCGCGTGTTCGAGCGGGGCGACGGCGGCTTCGGCGCCGAACTACGTCCCGCGGTCGACGGCTGGAGCGTCGCGCCGGACCTCGCCCGCTCTGGCAATCGCGACGGGTTCCTGGTTTCGCTGCTCTCGCCCGATGCGCGCGGCGCGGTGCACGTGCGCGGGAGCGTCGGCGCCGACGTCGGTGTCGCCCACGTCGAGACCACGGTCGAGAACCCGCCCGACTACTTCGGTCGCGCGCTGCGGGCGGCGCTGGCGAAAGCCGGTATCGCAATCGCAGGTCGTGTCCGTCCGCCGCTCGCCGACGAAAAGCTGTCGGAGCCGGCACGGACGCTCTACACGCGGCGGAGTCCGCTGCTGCCGGCGTTGCAGCTCTGCGGCAAGGAAAGCGACAACCAGATCGCCGAGCAGGTGCTGAAGAGCTGCGCGTTCGTCCGATTTGGGCTCGGCAGCGCCGCGAACGGCGCGCGTCTGGTGCAGGAGCTTGCGCGGCAGTGCGACGTCGAGCCCGAAAAGATCCGAATTGTCGACGGCTCGGGCCTGTCGCGCGACGACCTGGTCACACCGCGGTTGCTGGCGGCGGTGCTGGCGCGCGCCTACGCGGCGCCGTGGCGTGACGATTACGTCCGCTGCCTGCCGATCAGTGGCGTCGACGGCACGCTCGATCGGCGGATGAACGAGCCGGCCATGCAGTACCGCGTGCGGGCCAAGACCGGTTACATCGCGCGCGTCTCGGCCCTCTCTGGCTTCGCGATGGCGGGCGCCGGCGAAGCTATTGGTGGCGCCGCCGCCGCCGAGGTGTTCGCCTTCTCGATCCTGATCAACGGCTTCAAGGGCGGCAACGCGGAGATGAAAAAAGTGCAGGACGACCTCTGCCGCGCGCTGATCGGTGGCCGGTCGAAGTAGCGGCTGCGTACCGTACCACCGCAATGAGCGTCCCCTCCGACTCGACGTTGCTCGACTGCGCGCTCGAACTGGCGCGTGCCGCCGGCGCGATCCACCTTTCGATCTGGCGCAAGTTCGACCCGGCCGAAGTGAAGCTGAAGAGCCGGCGAAATCCGGTGACCGAGGCCGACATCGCGGCGGAGCGGCAGATCGTCGGCGAGCTCGCGCGCCGCTTTCCGGGCCATCGGATCGTCGCCGAGGAGGAGGGCGGCCGCGCCGGCGATGACGCGATCACCTGGCACGTCGATCCGCTCGATGGCACAGTCAACTTCGCCCACGGGCTGCCGCTGTTCTCAGTCTCGATTGCGGCGTGGCGCGGCGATCTGCCGCTGGTCGGCGTGGTCCACGCGGCGGCGTTGCGTGAGACCTACCACGCCGTGCGCGGCGGCGGGGCCTTTCGCAATGGCGAGCGCCTCGCGGTGAGCCGGCGCGGGGAGCTGAAGGAGGCGTTGCTCGCCACCGGGTTCTGCTACCAGCGCAACGAGGTGGCCGAGAACAACGTGCGCGAGTTCTCCGACCTGGTGTTGCGCTGCCGCGACGTGCGCCGGCTCGGCAGCGCGGCGCTTGATCTGGCGCTGGTTGCCGCCGGCCACTACGACGCCTACTGGGAGCCGTGGCTCAATTCCTGGGACATCGCTGCGGGGACGCTTCTGGTGCGCGAGGCGGGCGGGCGTGTTTGCGATCTGGCGGGCGGCGACGCAATGCTGCGGCGCGGCGACGTCTTTGCCAGCAACGGCACCGCGCTGCATGACGCGGTCTTTGGCCACATCCAGCGTGACTGAGCACGACGCGAGGTCGCTGTCGCCGTCGCTGTGCGTGACGCCGCAGCAGGGCGCGTTCGAGTGGAAGTTTCTGGTGGCGGAGAAGGTCGCCGCCCCGATCGAGGCGTGGGCGCGGCAGGAGCTCCTGCCCGACCCGCACGGCGACGGCGGCGCGCCCGGCCGTTATCGGACGACGACGCTCTACCTCGACACCAAAGCGCTCGACCTGTTCCATCGCAAGAACGGCTTTGGCGCAGTGAAGCATCGGATGCGGCGCTACGGCGACGGCGACGCGCTCCACCTCGAGCGAAAGGTGCGCCACGGCGAGCAAGTGAGCAAAGCGCGCTGCACGGCGGAAAGCGGCGTCGCGGCGCTTGCGAGCGGCGGCTTGGCGGCGGCGGTAGCGACGGTCTTAGCCGCGCGGCGCGGCGCGGCGGGCGGTGCCGAGCACAGCTTCGCCGGCGAATTCGCCGCGCAGGTCGCGGTCGCCGGCCTCGTCCCGAGCTGCCGCCTCAGCTACGAGCGGACGGCCTTCTTCGCCGCGAACGCCGAGGGGGCGCATCGCCTCACGCTCGACCGCGCGATCCGCGGCGAACTGGCGACGGATTGGCGCGTCGCGACGGTCGCGACCGGGGAGTCGTTGCTTGGCCGCGACGTGATCCTCGAGCTGAAGTTCGTCGGCGCGCTGCCGGCGCGCTTCAAGTCGTTGCTGGCCGACTATCGTCTCGCCCCGTCCGGCGTCTCGAAGTACCGCCGGTTCCTGGCGATCGCGCTTGGCGGACGGATTGGCGGCTGACGGAGCGGCGTGAATGACGGCGGCATGGATGGCGACGGCATGGATGGCGGCGGCGTCGATGCAAGTCGACGGCCTGACTGAGTTTTTCCATGGTCTCAACAGCGATGCGGCGCGGGCAGCGGCCGAGAGCGTGGCGGCGCGGCTTTCAGGAGCGGCGCTGGCGGGCGCGGTGGTGGCCGCGGTCCATCGGCTTGCGCGCGGTGGCGGCGGGCGCTCGACCGCATCGTTCGCGACCACGCTGGTGCTGCTCACCATGCTGGTCGCGCTCACCACGATCGTGATCGGCAGCAACCTGGCGCGCGCCTTCGGGCTGGTCGGCGCGCTCTCGATCGTGCGTTTCAGGACGGTGGTTGAGGACACGCGCGACACGGCGTTCGTGATCTTCGCGGTAGTGGCAGGCATGGCGCTCGGTGCCGGCGAGTGGTCCGCGGCGGCGGTCGGCGTGACGCTGGTCGCCGTGGTGGCGCTGCTGCTGGCACGGGTCGTCGACGGACGCTCCACCGGTCCGCTGCGGCGCTTGGTGGTGCGCGTGGCGCCGGGGCGTGATCCGGCGGCGCTGGTAGCCGAGCGGTTCGCGGACTACACCGCCACGAATCGGCTGGTCGCGGCGGGCACTGCGCGCCAGGGCGCGGCGCTCGAAGCGAAGTGGGACGTGCGTCTGCGCGCGCCCGACGCGCTGCTCGAGTTCGTGCAGTCGCTCTGCGCGATCGAGGGCGTGCAGCACGCCGAGATCGAGGAGCCGGGCTCGTGAGGTGGACGATGTGGCGGACCGCAGCGTTTGCACTGCTCGGGCTGGTCGCGATGGCGCCGCCGCCGGAAGTCGCGCGCGCGCAACAGGACCCCGGAGACGCCGTCTTCGTCAAGGAGCGCAAGCCCGACGACAGCGACGCCTTCTTCGATCGCGGCGACATCCCGCGCCTGAAGTTCGACGTTGACAAGGACGAACTCGAACGGCTTCGCGCCGACCCGCGCAACTATGTCCATGCGCGCCTCAAGGAGAACGACAAGGTCGTCTACGCTGACGTCGCGATCAAGCTGAAGGGCGCGGCTGGCAGCTTCCGCGAACTCGATGAGAAGCCGGCGTTCACCATCAACGTCGAAAAGTTCGACAAGAAGCAGTCGTTCCACGGCCTCGACAAGTTCCACCTGAACAATTCGGTGCAGGATGGGACCTACCTGCACGAATTCGTCTGCTCGACGCTGATGGGATTGGCCGGCGTACCGGCGCCACGGGTCAGCCACGCTCGCGTCTGGCTGAACGGGCGCGACCTTGGCCTCTACGTGCTGAAGGAGTCGTTCGACCAGAAACTGGTGAAACGCCACTTCCGCGACGACAAAGGCAACCTCTACGACGGCGGCTTCTGCCATGAGATCGACGCCGGGCTCGAGAAGGACGACGGCAAGGGGCCCGACGACGCCTCCGACGTGCGTGCGCTGGCTGACGCCTGCCGCGATCCCGATCCGGCCGCCCGCTGGCAGCGGATCGAGGAGCGTCTTGACATCGATGCGTTCCTCACCTTTGTGGCCATGGAACTCATGGTCTCGCATTGGGACGGCTACTCGAACAACGCCAACAACTACCGGGTCTACTTCGCCGGCAAGACCGGCCGCGCCTACTTCCTGCCGCACGGCATGGACCAGGTCTTCCAGGACACCGACGCGTCGGTGCTCGAATACCCGACCACGTTGGTGTCGGACGCCGTGCTGCGCAATCCGGCATGGAGGGCGCGCTTTCGCAAGCGGCTCACTGAGCTGGTGCCGATCTTCAACGTGAAGGAAAAACTGCTGCCGAAGCTGAAGTCGATCGAAAAGCGGGTCGAGGCAGCGGCGAAGTCGATCGATGGTGACGTGGCTGGTTCGCTCGACGGCGCTTGGAAGGATCTGCAGAACCGGCTCGAAGCGCGCGAGAAGAGCCTGCGCGAGCAAGTGAAACGTCCGGAGCCGAAGACGCTCGAGCTCGACTCGAAGGGACGGGCGAAGCTGCTTGGGTTCACGGCCAACGTCGAGGCCGGAAATCCAACGGTCGAGCCGACCACGCACGCCGGGAAGCGCGCCTACAAGGTCGAGTGCGGCAGCGAGCCGTGCGCCGCGTCGTGGCGCAAAAAGGTGATGCTCGCGCAAGGCAAGTGGCGGTTCGAGGCCGACGTGAATTGCGACGAGGTCAAGCCGATCGAGGGCTCCACCACCAGCGGCGCGCAATTGCGGATCGCGGGCGCGCAGAGTCGCGGTGGTGTGCTCGGCAGTTGCGGCTGGCAGGCGATCACCTTCGACTTCGAGGTCGCCGAAGCGTCGCGCCTCGTCGAGCTCATCGCCGAACTGAACGCCACCTCCGGCCGCTGCTTCTTCGACGTGAAGGACATGCGGGTGATCAAGCTGCCGTGATCCGTCGCACGTTTCGCGACCTGATGCACGGCCTCGTGCCGTTCGGCCTCACCGAACGCAAGCCGCGCCACTT
>SIAN01000008.1 GCA_009691715.1 Planctomycetota bacterium | reverse complement strand
GCCAGCCACCGTCGTTGCGATAGAGGCGGTCACGCAGGTCGATTCCCGTGGCGTCGAACCCGGGCAGCGGTGCGCCCTGGCAGCAGAACAGGTCCATGTCGCCGTCGCCGTCGTAGTCGAGCAGGCTGACGCCCGCGGCGTTGATCTCGACCAGGAGCTTCCTGCCGGCGCCGCAGCTCCGGTGGATGAAGTCGACGCCAGTGCCCTGCTCGCGCCACGCGAAGCGACCGCTCTCCGCAATCGGAGCCGGCGGCGCGGTGGGAGTCGTCGTCGACGACGACTCGTCTCCGCAGCGGATCGCGAGCAGCACCAACAGCAGCCGCTTCACCGACCGAGCAACCATTCACGGACCGTTCGATCGAAGGTGGCCGCGTCGACGGTGTCGGGGTTGCCGCGCCGCCACTCCTCGAGCACCGTCCGCAGCACCGCGGTCGGCACGTTCGGATCGGCGCGCGACATCGCATCGGCATGACGTTTCGCGGCGGCGATGTCTCCGCATCCCGCTTCCGCTCGCGCCGCCAGCCACGACGCCTCCGCCGTGGCGCCGTCACGCGCAAGCAATTCGGTGGTGGTCGACTTCGCGCCGTTCCAGTCGCCGCAGTCGAGTTGGTCGCGTGCCAGCGAGTAGGGCAGCCGGCGATGCTCGGGCCAGACGGTCGAAAGCTCGCGCCAGAGCGTCGTGCGGCGCTCGCGATCCTGCACGTACTGCGCCGACAGATGGTCGCGCAGTTGGCGCAGCAGTTCGTGGATGCGCGCCTCCTTCTGCGCTTCGGCGCGCGCGGTGGCGTCCGGCCGTTCGCTGCTGTCGCGCCGCGCCAGCAGTTGCGCCAGGAAGTGGTGCGCGCGCACGTTCTCCGGATCGATCGCGAGCGCCTGGCGCAGTCGCGGTTCCGCCTCCATCGGTCGGTCGAGTTGCAGCAGCAGGTCGGCCGAGTGGACCAGCGCACCACAGCGCTGCAGCACGGCCACTTTCGGGTCCGCCGCCTGCGCATAGAGCGCGAGCGCCTCGTCGTTGCGGCCGGCGATGACCGCGAGATCGGCCAGCGCGAGCGCGCTCCAGGCGCGACGACCGACGGCAGCTTCGGGCAATTCGGCGATGGCGCGACGCAGCAGCGGCTCGGCGCGCCCCGCGTCATTCAGCGCCGCTCGTGCGACACCTTCGCCGACGATGGCGTGGAGCTGGTCGGGTTCGACCAGCAGGGCACGCCGAAACTGCAGCAGGGCGCGTCCATAGTTCTGTTCGCCGCCTGGTTCGAGCAGCAGGAAGCCGAACTCGATCAACGCGCCGGGATGGGCCGGATCGATCTCGAGCGCGCGCTCGAACGCGCGGAACGCGTCACGGCTGCGCCACGCGCCACGCGCCGCGATCGCCTGCTGGAACCACGGAAGCGCGGCCGCTCCGTCGCCTTTGCTCGGCGGCAGGAGCGGCGCATCGAGCACGCTCGAGCCGGACGGATCGGGCTCGGTCGCACCCACCGATTCAGGGGCGCCGCTTGGCGCTTCCGAATCACAGCCGGACAGCCCGATCGCCGAGGCGAGCAGCGCGACCCGCGCGATCGAGCGCCAGTCGCGATGGTCCGGCCGCGACTCGGCCGGAAGCTCCGCCAACCAGCCATCGGTGGCATCGGGGATCGCGTCGGCGTAACGCACGTACGGCTTGAGGTCGAGAACAGGCGTGCCATCCAGCATGTCGAGTCCCCGTACGCGCAGCCGCGTCCCACGCACTTCGAGCAATTCCACCGCCGACAATCCGATCGGATTCGGGCGATGCGGCGAACGCGTCGCCAGCACGCCGCGCTTCTTCGAGTCGCGCGGCGGCACCACCTGCGCATTCCAGCCGCGGCTGAAGTTGCACCAGAAGAGCACCCAGATGTGGCTGAAGCCCTTCAGGTCGTGCAGCAGGTTCTGCAGACCACGACGCAGTTCGATCACCCCTTCGCCGATCGGCGCGACGCGCGGTTGGCGCGGTGCTTCGAGGTGGGTGCGGAATGGCGACCGGACGACGCCGATCGGGCGCATCGTGCAGGAAGGCAACTCATCAGTCACAGAGCCTTCCGCTTCACCGCTGGCGCAGCGGGTGCGGCGTTCGGCACGACTTGCTCCTCCGCGTCGGTCTCTTCGGGGGGTGGTGGCGGATCCCCGCTGCGCGACAGTGCATCCATGAACGCGACCATCGCCGCCACGTCGTCGTCGGAGATTTCGAACGGCTGCACCTTCGCATCGAGTTGCGCGTTCGGGTTGCCGCCGCGCGCGTAGAAACGCACCACCTCGTCGAGCGTCGCGAGGCTGCCATCGTGCATGTAGGGCGCCGTCTTCGCGACCATCCGCAGCGTCGGCGTCTTCCACGCGCCGCGATCGGCCTCGTCGCCGGTGACCGCGAACCGCGCGGCCTCCGGCACCCCGTCCTTCGAACCGATCCCGGTGTTGTGGAACTTCTCGTCGCTGAAGTTCGGACCCGCGTGGCATTTCCAGCAGCCGGCCTTGCTCTCCCACAGCCAGAGCCCGCGCCGTTCCTGCGGCGTCAGCGTGCCCTTGGCGGCGCGGAAGCGGTCGATCGGGGAGTCGCCAACCACGAGGCGCCGGACGAACTCGGCGAGCGCCGCCGCGAGCGCATCGTTCGTCGGCTCGGGCGCGCCGGTCGCGGCGAACAGCCCGCGGTAGCCAGGGTCGGCGGCGAATCGGGCGAGCGCCTCCGGCAGCGGCAACGCCATTTCGTGCGGATGCTCGATCGGCATCAGGACTTGCTGTTCCAACGTGCTGGCGCGGCCGTCCCAGAACTGCGTCGCGCCGAACGCGCGATTGAAGATGGGCGGCGAATTGCGATCGCAGCGTTCGCCGCCGACGCCGAGCGGCCGCGCGTCGTTGGTCGCGAACGCCTTGTCGGGGTCGTGGCACGACGCGCAGCTGACTGTGCGATCCTTCGACAGGATCGGATCGAAGAAGAGCTTGCGCCCCAACTCGAGCCGCGCCCGCGCCTCGGGCGTCGACTCGACTCCTGGCACCTGATCGGGCAGCCCGAGCGCGCTCACGCCGGAAAGCTGCGCGTCGTCGAGCGTGTCCTTCGGCAGCGGCGGCGCGTCGCGGAGCGGCGGCACATCTCCAAACACGAGCAGTAGCGGCAGAATCGTCAGGCGCATTGCGCGTCCCTTTCGACGAACCGCACGATCTCGTCGCGCAGCTGTTCCCTGAACGACGTCAACCGATGGTCGCCGCCTGCCAGCACAATCAGCCGAGGAGCATTCGAGCAGCCCGCCGCGAATGCCTCGCTCTCCGCCAGCGGCGTGGTGTCGTCGGCGTCGCCGTGCAGCAACAGCGTCGGCACCCGCGTCTTGCGCAGCAGTTGCTCATGCGGATACCCGCGGGCGTCGACCACGGCCGCCCACGACAGCGCGAACTCGAACCACGGACCGCGGAAGCGGAACGCCCCTTCGTGCTCCCAACGGTCGCATCCCGCCGCGCCGATCTTCGCGAGATACCGCTCGACCATCCGAAACGCCGGCGCGATCAGCACTTGGCCGGCGATTGGAAGCGGCAGCTCCGGCGCCAGCACCGATCGCCACGCGGCGGCCAATCCGCCGAGCGACGAGCCGATCAGCAGGAGCGAGCGCGGCGGGCGGCCCGCGCGGCCCGACGCGAGGTGCTCGACGACGGCAGCGACATCGGCGAGGAGCCGCGACAGCGTGAGCTCTTCGAGACGGCCGGTCGAATCGCCATGGCCGCGGAAGTCGAACCTCGCGAAGCCGAATCCGCGCGCGGTCAACTCGCGCGCGAGATAGCCCGCCTTCTCCCCGTTCCGGTGCGAGCCGAGGCCGTGCAGATAGAGCGCGAGCGGCTGCCCATCGCGCGGCAGCACCCACTCGCAGGCCAGGTGCTCACCGTTGCCAAGCTCGATCGTCGGGTGCACGGCCGCTCCAGGAAGTCGCGCCGCGAGTCACGCGGTCGCGGCGGACGAGATAGGTTGGGGCGGACCCGCGCGGAGCGCAAGCGGATGGTCGGGATCGCCGGGATGGTCGCAGTCGGCTGGATCGCGAGCGTCGCCGTGCTGGCGACGAGCGGCGGCGCGCCGACGGTCGGCGACCTGCTGTCGCGCACCTACTTCCGCGATGTCGCGATCAGTCCCGATGGCACGCGCGTCCTCGCCTTCCTGGTCGACGGGTCGCGGTCGAACGAATTGAAGCTCCTCGATCTCGACGCCGGCACGGTGGCGCACGGCGTCGGTATCCCTCGCGCGCCGATCGAATCGCCGCGGCTCCCGAACGACGCGCTCGGTGGCGTCGAGTGGTCGCGTGAAGGCGTCGCCGCGTTCGTCATGCGTGCGCCGCCGATCGCCGAGGTCTGGATCGCGGAGCCGGGGGTGGCCGCTCGACCGGCGCTCTTCCCCGACCAGACCGGCGAGGTGTTCGACTGCTTCTGGCGCAGCGCCGGCGCGAGTGAGGAACTCCTGGTTCTCCGCAGCGAAGCGGGCGTCGGCAGTCGCGAGGCGGTGCTGCGCCGAGTCGACTTGGCGACGCACGAGGTCGGCGTCGAGATCGCGCGCTTCGGCGTGCTGACCGTGCGCGAGGCGACGCTGTCGCCCGACGGGCGCACGCTTGCAGTGGTCGCGACGGAGCGACCGACGCGCGCGCCGGAAGGGGAACCGCTCGATCTGTTCGTCGTCGACCTCGAGAGCGGCCGGACCCGCTGCCTCACCGACGGCGACTCGATCGTCGATCGGCCGACCTTTTCCCCCGATGGCCACGTGGTCGCCTGCGCGCAACGCCACGCACCGACGCTGCTGGGGGCGGCGAAGCGCGATCTGGTGCAGTTCGACCTCGCGACCGGACTTCGGCGCAACTTGATGCGCGAACGGCCGTTCTCGCTTGGAGATGGGGTGAACGGCTTCCAGGAGGCGATCCACTTCCTCCGCGACGGCACGATCGCGCTGGTCACGCAGGACGGCCTCGCCGACCACGTGCTGCAGGTCGATCCGGGCAGCGCGAGGCGGGGTGCGACGCCGGCCGGCTTCGCGACCGACGGGCTCTGCTCCTGGCAGCGCCTGCGCGTGGGAGCGAGCGGCCGTTTCGTCGCGATCGAGTCGTCGCCGACCGAGCCGGAGCGGGTGATCGTCGGTGATGCGCACGACTGGCGGGCCTTGCCGCTGCTGGCGCCGAACGAGGCGCTGGCGACGTTGCTTGCCGCGAGCGCCGAGGCGATCGCGTTCCGCGGCGCCGGCGGGCTGGCGATGGAAGGACTGCTGCTCACGCCCGACTCGGCGCCGGCGCCGTGGCCGACGATCGTCCTGCTCCACGGCGGCAGCGATGGCCGCCATACGGCGCGCTTCAACGACGGCTACGCCCACGCTTTCGTCGCCGCGGGGTTCGCCGTCTTCGCACCCAACCTGCGCGGATCGGCCGGCTACTCGCTCGAGTTCCAGCGCGGCAACGACGGCGACTTCGGAGGCGCCGAGCTCGCCGATCTCGACGCTGCTGTCGACCTGCTGATCGCGCGCGGGATCGCGGATCCGACGCGCATCGGACTGGCGGGCCACAGCTACGGCGGCTTCCTGGTCGAGCTGGCGCTGACGCGCGGGACGCGCTACGTCGCCGCGGTCGCGAGTGCCGGCGTCAGTGACTGGGCGGCCTTCGTCGACCAGAGCGATCTGCCGGCGCTGGCATCGATCGGACTCGGGCCCTTCGCGACGGACGCAGCGCGCTACCGCGAGCGCTCGCCGCTGACCCATGCGGCGGCCATCACGACCCCGCTACTGCTGATCCACGGCGAACGCGATCGGCGGGTTCCGATGGCCCAGAGCCGATCGCTCCAGCGCGCCGTTCTGGCGGCCGGCGGCGTCTGTGAACTGCTTTCCGAGCCGTCGCAGGCTCACGTCTTTCGCGACCGGACGGCGATCGCCCGCTCGCTCGAGCGAACGCTGGAATGGTTCGGAAAGCACTCGTCGCCGACGACTTCCAAGGGATGGTGATCGCTAATGAGTAAAAACGAGCGGATAAAGATCCTTCGCCCATTACTTGCATCATAGGCTCATGAAGTCATGATGACTCACGCTTGCCAAGCCCACTCGAAACCCTCCTGAAGATCCTGGCCGACGCGACCCGACTGCGTCTGCTCGGCCTGCTCGCACGCGAAGAGCTGCAGGTCGGCGAACTCGCGCGCGCAGTCGCGATGTCGCAGTCGCGCGTGAGCAACCACCTGAAACTCCTGCGCGAGTCGGGTCTGCTCGAAGAACGCCGGCAAGGCGCGCACGTGCTGGTCCGGTTGGCGCGCGACGGCGCCCTTCCCGACGACCTCTGGAACGCGATCGAGAGTCGGCTCGCCGTGATCGAAGGGCGCGCCGATGACCTCGCCCGCCTCGAACAGGTCCTCGAAGAGCGGCGCAAGAAGAGCCGCGCCTTCTTCGATCGAGTCGCACCGGAATGGGACTCAGTCGGCAGCGCGTTCGAGCACGGGTTGGTGCGCTGGCGGGCGCTCGCCTGCTTGGTTCAGCCGGGCCTGGTGGTGGCCGACGTCGGCTGCGGCACCGGCTACTTGTCGCGCGCGCTGGTGCGCTTCGTCGACCGTGTCATCGCCATCGATCATTCGGTAGCGATGCTGGCGCGCGCGAAGGAGAATCTCGCCGCGCACGCCGACCGCGTCGAACTGCGCCAGGGCGAACTCGACCGCCTGCCGCTGCGCGACGGCGAGGTCGACGCGATCTTCGCCAGCCTCGTGCTGCACCACGTCCCCGACGTCTTCGCCGCGTTGCGCGAGATGCGACGCGCGCTCAAGCCGGGCGGCCGCCTCGTCATCACCGACCTCCTGCCGCACAAGGAGGCGTGGATGAGCGAGGTGATGGCCGACCTGAAGCTCGGCCTCGACGTGACCGAATTGCGCAGCCGCGCGGAGAAGGCGGGCTTCGTCGACGTCGCGGTCGAGCCGATCGACGACCGCTACGTCGTAAAGGGTCCGGCCGGAAAGCGTGTCGAGCTGCCGTTGTTCCTGCTGCACGGGCGCATCCCGACGAACGCCGCGAGCGATGCGGCGCGCGGCCGGCCGGCGTCCGCCTCGAATGAGATCATCCCCGAGCGTCGCTGACGCTCCCGAAGGAGAGTGCTTCGATGAATCCTGTCGTTGTCGATCCCAAGACCGTCGATTCGAAGGTTGCCGACTACAAGGTGAAGGACTTCGCGCTGGCTGCGTCGGGCCGCAGGGAGATCGAGATCTCCGAGCCGGAGATGCCCGGCCTGATGGCGTTGCGCGCGAAGCACGGCAAGTCCAAGCCGTTGGCCGGAGCGCGCATCACCGGTTGTCTCCACATGACGATCGAGACTGCGATCCTGATCGAAACGCTGGTCGAGCTTGGCGCGGAAGTGCGCTGGAGCAGCTGCAACATCTACTCGACCGAGGACCACGCGGCGGCGGCGGTCGCGGCCACGGGCGTCGCCGTCTTCGCCTGGAAGGGCGAGACCGAGGCCGAATACGACTGGTGCATCGAGCAGTCGCTCAATTTCCCAGGCGGCAAGGGACCGAACCTGCTGCTGGACGATGGCGGCGATCTGACCTGGATGGTGCATCAAAAGATGCCGCACCTGCTGAAGGAGATCCGCGGCGTCAGCGAAGAGACAACGACCGGCGTGCACCGGCTCTATCAGGCGCACGAGAAGGGGCTGCTGAAGCTGCCGGCGATCAACGTCAACGACTCGGTCACGAAGAGCAAGTTCGACAACCTCTACGGCTGCCGCGAGTCGCTCGCCGACGGGCTGAAGCGCGCGACCGGCGTGATGGTCGCCGGCAAGGTGGTCGTGGTGGCCGGTTACGGCGACGTCGGCAAGGGTTGCGCGCAATCCATGCGCGGCTTCGGGGCGCGCGTGCTGATCACCGAGGTCGACCCGATCTGTGCGCTGCAGGCGGCGATGGAGGGATTCGAGGTCACGACGATGGAAGACGCCGCGCGCCAAGGCGACATCTTCGTCACCGCATCGGGCTGCCACGGCGTGATCCGCAGCGAGCACCTGCTGGCGATGAAGGACAACGCGATCGTCTGCAACATCGGCCACTTCGACATCGAGATCGACGTCAAGTGGCTGGAGAAAAACTGCCTGCGCGAGGACGAGATCAAGCCGCAGGTCGACCGCTTCTTCCTGAAGAACGGCAAGAGCCTGCTGCTGCTCGCGCGCGGCCGCCTCATGAACCTCGGCTGCGCCACCGGCCACCCGAGCTTCGTCATGTCGGCGAGCTTCACCAACCAGGTGATGGCGCAGTTGGCGCTGTGGGCGGCGGATGCGCCGGAGGCGACCAGACTCGCGATCGGCGTCCACAAGCTGCCAAAGCGCCTCGACGAAGAGGTCGCGCGGCTGCACTTGGAAAAGCTCGGCGTGAAACTGACGAAGCTCACCAAGGAGCAGGCGGAGTATCTCGGCGTGCCGACGGACGGGCCGTTCAAGAGTGAGTGGTATCGGTACTGAGCGACGCGGAATGAGCGACGCGGAATGAGCGACGACGGATGAGCGACGACGGCTCGGACGCGTGGCGAGCGGGGCCGCCGCGGAAGAGCCGTCTCGGGGTGCGGCTCTTCACGCTCGGCGGGTCGAATGGGTGGGCAGCGGTCCATCTGCTGATCGTCGCTTGCGCGATCGGCGGCTCGGCGTGGCTCGCACGTGCGGGGCAGCCGATGTTCCGCTGGCTGCCGTTGCCGCTTGCGTTCGTGTCGCTGTCGGCGGCGCGGCGACAGTTGCGCGGCCTGGTCGCGGTATGGACGGGCGCGCTCGAACTGCGCTCCAGCGGCCGCAGCCGTTTCGAGCCGTGGGGCAACGCCCGCGCGTGGCGACGCAGCAGCGAGTTCGGCGAGTTCGACCTGATCGTCCGCTTTGCGCAAGCCGCCGACGCCGACGCGGCCGGCGTCACGATCTCCTGCACGACCCATTCCCAACGCGAGGCGATCGTCGAGTGCCTGCTCACCGCCGATGTCCCGCACGAGCCGTGGCTTGACGATCCGAGGAAGGTGCGGTGAGGTCGCTACCGCAACGTGATCTGGTCGGTCGACGACACCAACAGCTTCCCGTCCCCTGGGCGCAGCGCAAAGGCCTGGAGCGTCAGTGTCATCCCGGAGAATCCGGACGGAACGATGTCGCTGTAGATCAGCTCTCCGTACTTGTTCAAGGGCGCGAGATCGACGGTTTCGAAGATCGGGGCGCCGCCGAACTCAACCGCCGCGAGGAGCGCGGTGTGGTAGGGCTCACCGCCGGTCACGCGAATGTTCGCAGTGTCGTTCGGGTCGTAGAACTCGTCGTTCACCTGGATGAAGAGCTCATGACCGAGGTGCAGAGTGGCGCGTCCCGCGGGGTAGCCGGCGCCATTCCAGCACGGATCGCCGAGGACAAGGTCGTCAATGCCGTCGCCATTCTGGTCGCCCGCGGAACTGCTCGACCAGCCGATCAAGCCCAGCGTTCCGTAGAGGTCGAGGGTTCTGAAGTCAAAGAGTGATCGACCGAATCGCCCCGAATAGAGCGTCACGGTGGACTGATTGCGGACGCCCCATGGATCGGATCGTGTGTAGACAACGTCGTCGAGCCACCCGTCGTGATCGAAGTCGAATTCGGCGCGTTGGCTCACGGCCTCGCCGAGAACTGCGACCGGCGTTCACATCAATCCTCCCGGCCTGACGGACAAGCGAAGCTGCGGCCACTCATCAGTTACATCGGACGCAACGGTCCACGCGTCCGGAGCGGACTGGGTGAGCGTGCCGTGAGGCGTGTGGAGTTCGAGGTCGCCGTTGTCAGCGATGGCGAGCGATTCGACTCCATCGCATTGGAACTCGACGGAGGCGAGGTCGGCACCCGGCTGGACGTGGAGGTCATAAGCGACCTTGCCGTCACGATCGCCGAGCACCAAGTCGATCCCATCGGCGATGTTCGAGTAGCGGACAACTTCGTAGAGGGCGACGCCAGTCCTCCACTTCGCCGGGTCGCTTCCGATCAGATCGTTGTGGCGACCAATCGTCTGTTGCTCGCCAGTCGGCGGCGTCGCGCTTCGGGTGAGCGAATTGAAACAAAGGCTGACCGCGTACCAGTTTTCGACACCATTCTCGGCGCGCAGTCGCGTCGCGAGGCGCAGCCCATCATCGGTCAGTGCAAGCGAAGCGCCGCTGTCGCGCGCCGCGAACCGGATCTCATCGCTCCGCTGGCCTTCGTTCGCGATGAAGAGGTGCGGCATCTCGGCGAGTCGACGCTCGGCGTTCTCGATCGTGGCTGGCGCAGGCGATGGGTCAGGCACGCGACTTGAATGGGGGGGGCAAGTTCGACGGAGAGGTCGAGGTCACGCCGCGGAGGCCTACTCCATCCCTCATCGGACGCTCGGCTCGCCGACGCGCATGCGTCAAGCAACGGAGCCGAGTTTGCCTCGTGCCACACCAGTGCGGCGGCGCCGATCAGCGCCGCGCTACCCCCTGCCACTGCGACCGTGAATCGATTCATGGGCAGACTCCTCGCTTCCATGAGCCGAAGGCCGCCGCACCCCCAAGGCGCGGTGAGCACCTCCGGCGAACCGTCGAACGGCTCAGAAGCGCAGTTGCCGCGGGCGCGTCCCATCGACACTTGAAGATTTCGTGACTCTCACGCTGCAGGTGCCCGTGCCGTTCGAGCGCGGCCCCAGTGAGGATTCCGCTGAGCGGGCCCAGTGCGGCCGAACGGTAGGGCCGCCCACGGAACCGTTTAGACCGTGGCGCGCCTGCCCGGGGTGCATTGCACCTTGCGACCGTTCGCGAGTTCGGATAAGCGCCGCATGTAGGCGTATCGAAGTGCTGGACGAATCCGACGAGCAAGTCTCGACTTGGGTACACCATCGCACTGGAGCGACGACATGGATCGTACTGACCAATCGAGGCACTTCGCGCTCCTTGCTGCCCTCGGATGGGTAGCGGCAGGCTCGTTGGCGACGCTGCCGCACGCGCGGGCGCAGTCCGATAGCAGCGACTGGAGTGCCGCCGCCGCCGCCGCGAATCTGCGCGACGGGCGACTGCTGCTGCTGCGCACGGCGGAGTTTGATCCGCTGGTTGAGGCGCGGGCATTGCCCGAGGCGCTCACATGGGAAGCGGTGGATGGGCGCGCGCGAGAGGTCGCCGACCCCGACTACTACTTCGTGCAGTTCGTCTCAAAGGTGACGCCGACGGATCGCGAGGCGTTCGCGGCGATCGGTGTCACGCCGATCGGCTACGTGCCGAACAACGCCTTTCTGGTGCGGGCGCCTGCGGCGGCCCTGACCGCTCTGCGCGAGTGGCCGCGGGTGCGTGCGATCGTCCGGTGCGAGCCGGCCGATCGGCTTGATCAGGAGTTGCTGGCGCGCGCGGAGGCAGCGGTCGCGGCGGGTCGCGGATCGCTTGACGTGATGATCCAGCTCTTCCCAGGCTGCGACACGGGGACGGCGACGCGCGAGCTGTTCCTGGCGGGAGCCGAGTTCTCCGAGATCCGATCCACCGAGGTCGGCGCTGGCGTGAAGGTGCGACTGCTCGCGCGCGTGCCGGCAGAGCGATTGGTCGAGCTGGCGCACGTTCGCGACGTGCAGTGGATCCAGCCGCAGTCAAAGGCCGTCCTCCGCAACGACACCACCAACTGGGTCCTCCAGAGCAACACCAGCGGCAGCCTCCCGGTCTGGGCCAACGGCGTGCTCGGCGACGGCGTGATCATCGGTCACATCGACGATCCGATCGATCTCGACGCCTGCTTCTTCGATGATCCGGCGGTGAGCTCGCCCGGTCCGACCCACCGCAAGATCGTCTCGCATCACGGCAGCTACTCGAATCCCGGCAGCCACGGCACGCATACGGCCGGCACGTCGGCGGGCGATCAGAAACCGATCAACGGCGTCCTCGACGACAACGGCGTCGCCTACAAGAGTCGCATCGCTCACACCAACCTCGACCTGATCGACAGCGGCAACTACCGGGCGAAGCTCAACGAGCTCTACGGCGACGGCGCGCGGCTCTTCACCAACTCATGGGGCGACGACTCGACGACCAGCTACGACGCGTGGTGCGTCGACATCGACGACATGATCTGGGACAACCAGGACGCGCTGATCTGCTTCGCCGTGACCAACCAGAGCAACCTGAAGAATCCCGAGAACGCCAAGAACGTGCTGGCGGTCGGCGCGACCGAACAGTCGCCGAACCAGAGCCAGCATTGCTACGGCGGCAAGGGGCCGACCAGCGACGGACGGCGCAAGCCCGAGATCTTCGCGCCGGGCTGCAGCATCCACTCCGCGCGCTCGAACTCGACCTGCTCGACGACGACGATGAGCGGGACGAGCATGGCGTGTCCGGCAATCACCGGCTCGGCGGCTCTGGTCAAGCACTACTTCGAGGCCGGCTATTGGCCGAGCGGTGCGGCGAACGTGAACGACGCCTTCGCGCCGTCGGGCTCCTTGCTGAAGGCAGTGCTGATCAACTCCGCGCGCGACATGACCGGCGAGACCGGCTACCCGAGCACGGTCGAGGGCTGGGGCCGGTTGCTGCTCGATCACTCGCTCTATTTCGCCGGCGACGCGCGTCAGATGTGGCTGGCGGACGTCAGCGTCGCGGACGGCTTCGCCGCGCCCGGCGCGACCCACACGTGGTACGTGAACGTCTACAACAGCGCCTCCGAGCTCAACTTCTGCCTGGTCTTTCCGGACGCGGCGGGCACGGTGAATTCGAGCCAGCCGGTCGTGAACGACCTCGACCTCGAAGTGCTCGCGCCCGACGGCCGCCTCTACCGCGGCAACGTTTTCAGCAGCAGCTTTTCGACCATCGGTGGCGCCGCCGACCCGCTGAACAATGTCGAGCGCGTGCGTCTCGCCGCGCCGGTCCTCGGCTGGTACGTCGTGACGGTCGATGCGACCAACGTGACGACCAGCAAGGCGCAGTCGTACGCGCTGGTCGCGAGCGGAAACCTCGATCCGCCGGCGGCCGGCGGCTTCGCGACCTACGGCAGCGGCACCGCCGGCACCGGCGGCTTCGTCCCGACCATCGCGCTCAGCGGCTCGTCCTCGATCGGTGATGACGTCTCGCTCACGATCAGCAACGGGTTGGGCGGCGGCACGGCACTGCTGGTCATGGGTTTCGCCCGCGACATCGCGCCGTTTGCGGGCGGCCAACTGCTGGTCGCCGCGCCGTGGACCACGTTCACGCTCGGGCTCGACGGAACGGCGGGCGTCGGCGGCGATGGCGATCTCGTCGTGACCGACACGCTCCCCGCCGATCCGACACTGGTCGGCGTCGTCGTCGACTTCCAGGTGTTGGTGGCCGACCGCGCTGCCGTGAAGAAGCTGGCGCTCAGCAATGGCGCGGAGCTGACGATCGGGAGCTGACGACCGGGAGCTGAGCCGCGAGGGCAACGCAGGTACACTCCGCCGCCTATTTTTCGCGGCGACCGCGACGTCTCCGACCGACGTCTTCGCGCGGCGACGGAGTACCCCGATGCCGACCCTCACGAGCTACGTCTGCGGTGCCTTCGCCAGCGGCAGGGGCGAGCTGGTCCCGCTGCTGAATCCGGCGACCGAGGAAGTCGTCGCCCACGCCTCGTGCGGCGGCGTCGATCTTGGCGCGGCGCGCGTCTTCGCGTGCGAGCAGGGCGGGCCGGTGTTGCGGTCGATGACGTTCGCGCAGCGCGGCGAGCTGCTCGGCAAGTTGGCGGCGACCATCGCCGACCATCGCGACCTGCTGATCGAGACCTCGGTCGCGAACGGCGGCACCACGCGCGGCGGCGGCAAGTTCGACATCGACGGCGCGGCCGGGACGCTGCAGGCGTACGCGGAACTCGGCAAGAAGCTCGGCGACGTGCACGAACTCGCTGACGGCGAGCCGGTGAGCATCGGTCGCGGCGCGAAGCTGGCGGGGCGCCATCTCCATTCGGCGCGCGAAGGGGTCGCCGTCCTCATCAACGCGTTCAACTTCCCGGCGTGGGGTTTCGCGGAGAAGGCGGCGACGGCGCTGCTGGCGGGCATGCCGGTGATCAACAAGCCGGCGACGGCGACGGCGTGGACCGCAGCGAAGCTGGCCGAGCTGCTGGTTGCGGCGAACGTGCTGCCGGCAGGAGCGTTCCAGCAGGTGCTTGGTGGCGTGACGCCGTTGCTCGAGGCGCTCGGGCCGCAGGACGTGGTCGCCTTCACCGGATCAAGCGGCACTGGGACCACCGTCCGCTCGCTGCCGGCGCTGCTGCGCCATGGCGTGCGCGTGAACGTCGAGGCCGACAGCCTGAATGCAGCGGTGGTCGGCGGCGGCGTCGAGGTCGGGAGTTCGGCGTGGCACACGCTGCTGCGCGACGTGCTTCGCGAGATGACGGAGAAGAGCGGCCAGAAGTGCACGGCGACTCGGCGCGTGATCGTGCCGGAGGCCCTGGTGGGGCCGCTGGTCGAGGAGTTGACCGATCGGCTGGGTGCCCTGCGCGTCGGCAACCCGGCGAACCGCGAAGTCGAGCTCGGGCCGCTTGCGACCAAGCAGCAGCGCGATGACGTGCATGCCGGCTGCGCGCGGATGCGCAAGTTCACCGAAGTCGCGTTCGGGACCGAGCGGCCGGAGAAGCTGATCGACGTGGCGCCCGGCAAGGGCTTCTTCGCCGGCCCGATGGTGTTCGTCGCGCGCGACCCGAAGGCCGTCGAGGAGGCGCATCGCGATGAGATCTTCGGGCCGGTCACGACGGTGATCCCGTATTCGGGCGCCGCCGCCGACGCGATCGCGTTGGTGCGCAAAGGCGGCGGAATGCTGGTCACAACCGTCTTCGCCGACGATCGCGAGTGGGGCGCGACCGTGGCGAAGGGCATTGCGCCGTGGGTCGGGCGCGTCTGCCTCGTCGACAGCAAGAGTGACGGCACCACGCTGCCCGCAGGAATGGTCCTGCCCGATCTGATCCACGGTGGCCCCGGTCGCGCCGGCGGCGGCGAAGAGCTTGGCGGCATCCGCGGCGTGCAGCACTACATGGCTCGCACGGCGTTTCAGGGCCCGCGCGCACTCGTCGAGCGACTTCTCGGCTGAGAGCGGTCGACGTCGAACGATTTCGCCGGATTTGACGTTTCGGTGTCGGCTCCGCTGATGGGTCGGTACCGCTCGCCGATATCGGCGTACGTGATTCCTGGAACCAGCCGAACGCGATCCTGGGAGTTGGTCGGCGCGGACTTGGCGGACTAAGGGACATCCACGAGTCACTGTCGACGTGCAGCGGTCTTATCAGCGTGCGGACTCAATGATAGGCTCCTGCGCGCCGACCGAGGGTCGGTGGGAAGCGGGAGTTGGCTCGATGAACTTGCGTCCGTCGACATCGCACGGGGGCGGCGGAGCCAAGTCCGGTTCGGGCGGCGCGGAGGCGGTTGCACCGCAGCCGGTCGCGGCTGCCAAATCGGAATCCCCGTCCGCGTCAGCGATGGGTGAGGCCGAAGTTGAGCCCACGGTCTTCATCGTCGACGACGATCCGGCGCTGCTGCGATTGATCCGCAAGCTGCTCGAGACGACCGGCCGCCGCGTCGCGACCTTCACCTCCGCGGCCGAGTTTCTCGCGTCCTATCGTGCCCAGGCCGCCGGCTGCCTCGTGCTCGACGTGCGCATGCCGGGAATAAGCGGACTCGCATTGCAGGAGCGTCTCGCGACCGATGAGATCGCGCTGCCGATCCTGATCGTGACCGGTTACGGCGATGTGCCGGTCGCCGTGCAGGCGATGCGCCAAGGCGCGTTCGATTTCATCGAGAAGCCCTTCAGCGGCCAGATCCTGATCGATCGGATCGAGGCGGCGCTGGTCGAGGACAAACGCCGCCGCCACACGCGCACCACCCGCGAGGAGGTGCGTCGCCGTCGCGCGCTGCTGACGCCGCGTGAACGGCAGGTGATGGACCTGGTGGTGCAGGGGCGGCCGAACAGGCTGGTCGGCACGGCGCTTCACTTGAGCCCGAAGACGGTCGAGGTCCACCGCGCCAACGTGATGAAGAAGATGGAGGCGGGCTCGCTCGCCGAGCTCGTGCGCATGTCGCTGCTCTCTGGCGAAGAGCCGAAGGAACTGTCGGCCTGACGCGAGTGGGTGCCGGCTGCTTCGGCGCCGACCGCCTCAGCCGCGCGTGCCGCCCGGCGCTTGCGCGAGCCGTCCGAGCAGCAGATCGGCGAGGAACTTCGCCGCCCAGTTGAGGTACTCGTAGCTCCCGTAGCCGCCCCAGATCGGGAACGAGCCCGGCACGCCGCCGCGAATGCCGCCGTCGTCGTTCACCAGATCCTGGGTCGAGAGCGCGAATCGCAGCGACCGATCGGCGGCGTCGCGCCAGCTCGAGTCGCCATCGAGCGCAAAGAGCCGGTCCCACACCAGCGCCATCTGCGCCTGACCGGTCACGCACGACCAGTCGACGGCCGCGCGCCAGTCGCGATCGAGACGGCCGGGCAGGAAGCCATCGGCACGCAGCGCTGCGAGCGCGCCGCGTGCCGCCGCGCGGGCGGCCGCGACGAAACGCGCCTCGCCCTGCAGCAAGCCGATCTCCAGCACGCCTTGCGCGGCGTAGGCGATCGTGTGGGTCAGCGGCAGCTTTGGATCGGAGAGGCAGTTGTCGGCGAACCAGCCGTTGTCGAACTGCTGCTTCAACGCGAAGTCGGCAGCACGCGCGGCGGCCTGCTGCGCCGCCGCATCGTTTGCGCGGGCGCCGAAGAGCGCCAAGCCCCACGCCGCGCGCGCGTTGTAGACGTGGCCGCCTGCCGTCGCGAACTGCGACGCCCCGCGCCGCCAACAGCCGTCGTCGTCGAGGTGTTGCACCAGCCAATGCGCCGCTCGCCGCGCCGCATCGAGGTAACGCGCGTCCTTCGTCTCGTCGAACGCCGCGACCCAACCGAACAGGACCTGGCCGGTGTTGAAGACCGCGGGGCTCACCGGATCGACGACGGTGCCGCCGCGCACCGCGCCGTCCTCGAGCTGAATCGACGCTTCCCAATCCGCCATCGCCGTCGCTTGCGCGGCGAGGTCGGGTCGCTGCAACTGCCGCGCGGCCTCATAAAAGGTCGGGATGATGTAGCCGGTCGTTTCGGGATAGGCAGGAAGCCAGCCGACGATGCCGTAGCGGTGATGACGCCGCAGCACGTAGCTGCGCGCGACGCCTTTTCGGCCGGTCGCCGCGTGCGCCCGCTCGATCCAGCCAAGCGTCGCATCGAGGTGCACGTGCGATTCGCGAGCGGCGCGCGTGCCGGCGCCATCGCGCCACGCGGCCGATGCCGCGAGTCCGGCCCCCTTCACCGTCCACTTCGCCGCTTCGATCAGCGCGCGTCCGCGCCGGCTCATCGCTGCCAGGTCCCGCTGCGGCACTCGACGCGCCGCGGCTCGAACCCTTCCTTGAAACGCCACAGACCATGCTGGGCGTGGCCTTCCGTTTCGGCGCCGCGCGGCACGCCGCCGAGGTTCAGCTCGGTCACTCCGCGTTCGGCCAGCAGGGTCGCCGCGCGCCACAGCACGAGCGTCGCCGCGTTGCACTCGAAGCCGGCCGCGCTGGTGCCTCCCATGAGGTAGTAGGCGCGCGATCGTTCGACGCCGCAGAGGATCGCGGAGACCGCTTCTCCGTCCTTGCGACCGACGAACAATCGCCCGCTCCCGCCCGCGACGAAGGTGGCCGCGAGGCGCTGGTACTGCTGCGGATCGAGCAGTTCCATCTCCTCGCCGCGATCGGCACGCCGCTCCTGCGTCGAGCCCTGCAACGCTCGCAGCAGGTCGAGGTCGGTGCGTCCGCTCTCGTCGGCGACGATGACGCCGGACTTTTCGCCCGCGCGCACCTTGCGCCGGTGGCTCGACTTGATGCGGCTCATGCGCGTCGGCTCATCGCCTGCCAGATCGAGCACGAACTCCAGCCGTTCGCGCGCGGTGAAGCCCATCGTCGCGAGATCGGGCGCGGGCCACGGACCGTCGAACGATTCGAGTTCGATCCGCGCGAAACGCTCGCGTTGCGCCAGCTCGACGAGTGCCTGCGCCAGCGCAGCGGACGTCGCCGTGATCGCGCCGGCGCCATCGACGGCCGCGGGCAATCGATCGAGCCGCGCCTCGGGACGCACCCACGGCCGGAAACGCGGCTGCTTCCGCCACGCGACCCCAGCCGCACACGGCGTCGCGCCGCCGTCCTGTGCGAACGCCAGCAACCAGAGCGGTCGGTATCCCTGCGCCTGCCGGTAGGCGATCCAGCCGTCGCTGAAGTGCGGCAGCGGAAGGGCGCGCGCGCGTGCCGCGTCCCACGCCGCGTCGCGTTGCGCTCGTGCCTCGAGGCGAATCGGCGCGTGATTCACGGCTGCAGGTCGAGCGAGGAGGTCGGCTTGCGAGTCGATGGCAGTCCCTTCGAGCGTTGCGGCGCCACACGGCGCGCCGGAGAGACGTCGTTATCGGCGAGCGGCGGGGGCGAGCTGTTCCCCGGGGCGTGCCGGGTCGCGACCGGGCGCGAGCGACTCACAGCGGCAGCCGTTCGAGCACCTGGTAGCCGGCGTCGACGAAGCCGCTGCGCAGGTAGGTTCCGTGGGCCCGCTCGTTGTGCCGCTCGACATAGAGGCGCAGCCCGATCACGCCCGCCTCCTTGCCCTGCGCGATGACCTTGTTGAGCAGCCGCCGAAACACTCCCTTGCCGCGCCACGCTGTGTCGACGTAGACGCTCTGCAGCCACCAGATGAGACCGTTGCGCCAGTCGCTCCACTCCTCGGTGATCATCATCTGGCCGACCAGCGGGCCGCTGCTCGGTTCGCCCGCGACCGCGACGAAGTAGCGGCCGAGCCGCGGGTCGCGCAGCAGCGCTTCGACCCCCTTGGTGAGCGTCGCGTGGTCGAGGTTCTTCTGCTCGCTCTCGAGCGCGAGGCGGTGGTTGAACTCGACGATCACCGTCAGGTCATCGAGGCGGCCGGGGCGGATGGTGAGCTCGGCGGCGGGAGCAGGGGAGTTCACTTGCTCGGCTCCTCGATGACCACGGTCGTTCCGGAAGCGTTGATCAACACGGTCGTCTTCTGCAGCGTTCCCGCGGGCCAGGTCACTTCGAGCGCCGCGGTCTTCGCGCTGCCACGCACGCCGAAATGGAGCCGCGGGTCGTTCTGCGACAGGTAGGAATTGGAGCGCGTCACGGAACGGTGCTGGGCGCCGACGCCATCGATCAGTTGGACGCGTGCGCCGATCGCGTCGGTGTTGGGCGCGCGGCCGTGGAGCGCGACGGTGACGGATCGCGGCCCGTGCTCTCCGCGCGGCAGGTCGTTGCGAAACACCCGCGGCAGCGCGCCGACGTCCTTCACGTTGACGACGTAGTCGACATCGCCGTCGTTGTCGAGGTCGCCGAAGGCGGCGCCGCGGCTCACCCGGCCGACCCTGAAATCGGGGCCGAGCGTGGCGGAGAGGTCGGTGAACTGGAAGCTGCCGTCGTTGCGGAAGAAGCGATCGGGATCGGCCGCCTTCAGATCGAACGCGCCGCCGAGCACGACCAGCAGATCGACGTCGCCGTCGAGGTCGAAGTCCTCGATGCCTGAGCCCCACGCCCCTTTGCCGAGCAGCGGCGCCAGCACGAACGACTTGGCCGCGCACTCGCCGAAATGGGCGTCGCCAGCCATGCCGGGCGCCGCGTCGAGCCCGAGGTTGCAGAACAGGGCGCTGGTGAAGAGCGCCGGGACGAAAAGATCGAAGCGACCGTCGCCGTCGAAGTCGCCGACCGAGCCGTGCATCGACGGCATCGCCGCGCCGCTGCCGTCGAAGGCGACTCCGGCGGCCGCGGCAATATCGGTGAAGCGGCCCTTGCCGTCGTTGCGCCACAGCACGTTGGGTTTCGAGTCGATCGCCTCGAACAGGTCGAGGTCGCCATCGAGGTCGAAGTCGCACGGCACCGCGCCCATCGAGCGGCCGTCGGGGAAATCGAGCCCCGCAGCGCTCGTGGCGTCGCTGAACTTTCCGCCGCCGTCATTGTGGAACAGTTGCGACTGCTGCCCCGCGTACGAGTCGGGCCCCTCGTAGGGGTACTCCTTTGGCAGGTTCGGGTCCTTCAAGCCCGGGTCGAAGGCGAGGTAGTTGGTCACGTAGAGGTCGAGGTCGAGATCGCCGTCGGCGTCGAAGAAGCTGCCGTTCACGCTCCACTTCGGCTGGCCGTTCAGGGTGACCGGCCCGGCGATGCCCGCCGCGGCCGTCACATCGGCGAAGCGGCGCGACCCGTCGGCGGCGAGGTCGTTGCGATAGAGGACGTTGGCACCGCGATTCAGCAGGTAGAGGTCTTCGTCGCCGTCGCCGTCGTAGTCCGCGACCGCCGCGCCCATGCCGTAGCCGCCCGCCGCGATCCCGACCGCGTCGGTCACATCGGCGAACTTCATCCCGCCGAGGTTCTTGTAGAGCCGACTGCGGGCGCCGGCCGCCTTCTCCTTCCAAGCCGGATCGGAGAAGCCCTCGATCCAGTGGCCGCTCGACAGGAAGACGTCCTGCAGCCCGTCGCGGTCGTAATCGATCAGCGCGACGCCGGAGCCGGTGTCCTCGAGGATCTTGCTGAAGGCGTCGTCGCCGAAGCTGTGGTGGAAGGTGATGCCGGAGGTCGGGGTCACATCGGTGAACTGCCAGCCTGCAGCGGCCTTTTCTTGCGGCGAAGCAAGGAGGAGCGGCGTTCCGCCAAGCGTCAGGCCGACCGCGGCGGCAAGGCAGCGAGGGATCACGTTCATGGCTCTCCGGGATCGCCGCCGAGGCGGCACGACGAAAGCGTAGCGGCCCGTGCTGCCCGGTTGACCCGACCGATTCATGATCCCGAGGCGACGGGGATCATGAATCGGTCGGGTTAGCATCCCGCCGCATGACGGTCGAATCGAAGCTCCTGCGCCTGCACGTGAACGGCGCGCCGATCGATGTCGCGGCGCCGGCGCACTGGACGCTGCTCGAAGTGCTGCGTTATCGGTTGCTGCTGACCGGTTCGAAGCAGGGCTGCGACAAAGGCGACTGCGGCGCCTGCACGGTGCTGATGGATGGGCGGGCACGCCTCTCCTGCATCACGCTCGCGGCGGATGCCGTCGGCCATCGCGTGACGACCATCGAAGGGCTCGTGACATCGGCCGGCCTCGACAAGTTGCAGCAGACGTTCGACGAGGCGGGCGCGCTGCAATGCGGCTTCTGCCAGCCGGGGATGATCGTCGCGGCGCGCGCTTGCCTCGATCGGAAACCTGAGGCGACGCGGGCCGAGATCAAGGAGGCGCTCGCCTCCAACCTTTGCCGCTGCACCGGCTACACCAAGATCTTCGAGGCGGTCGAGCAGGCGGTGCGCGCCGGCAAGGCAGCGCACATCGGCGGGCCGGCGGCGATGGCGCCGACGGCGTCGGCGACTGGAGTCGCGCGATGAGCGCCGCCAAGCCAGCCGGCGATCGCACCGATTCGCTGGAGCACGTCCGCTCGCCGAACCGGACGTTCGGTCCGCAGCCGCCGGGCGAGCGGTTCGAGGTGATCGGCAAGCGGATGCGCAAGGTCGACGGCGCCGCGAAGGCGACCGGCGAGGCGCTCTACACCGACGACCTCGCGCTGCCCGGGATGCTCCACGGCAAGACGCTGCGCAGCCCGCATGCGCATGCGCGGATCAAGCGGATCGACACCAAGAAGGCCGAGGCGCTCGACGGCGTCTTCGGTGTCGTGACCGGCGCGGAGATGCCGGCGCGCTTCGGCGTGATTCCGTGGACGCCCGACGAGACGGCGCTCTGCATCGACAAGGTGCGCTTCATCGGCGATCCGGTCGCGGCGGTCGCGGCGGTCGACGAGGAGACGGCGGAGCGCGCGATCCAGTTGATCGAGGTCGAGTACGAGTTGCTGCCGGCGCTGTTCGATCCGGCGGAGGCACTCGCTCGCAAAGACGTGCTGATCCACGAAGGCAACAAGCACGGCAACGTCACCAAGGAAGTGAAGCTCGAGTTCGGCGATCTCGCGGCGGCGTTCGCGAAGTCGGACTTCATCGTCGAGGACGACTACTTCTTCCACGGCACCGCGCATGCGCCGATCGAGACCCACGTCGCGCTGGCGCGCTTCGGCTCGGACGGCGTGCTCACGTTGTGGTCGGCGACGCAGATCCCGCATTACGTGCATCGCGAGTTGGCGAAGGTGCTCGACCTGCCGGCGCCGCAGATCCGCGTGATCCAGCCCTGCCTCGGCGGCGCGTTCGGCGGCAAGAGCGATCCGTTCAGCCTCGAGTTCTGCGCCGCCAAGCTGGCGATGAAGACGCGCCGGCCGGTGAAGTTCCTCTACACGCGCGAGGAGGAGTTCTACGCCCATCGCGGTCGCCATCCGATGGCGATGCACTTCAAGACCGGCATGACCAAGGACGGGAAACTGACCGCGGTCGACAGCAAGATCCTGATCGACGGCGGCGCCTACTCGAGCTTCGGGCTGGTCACGACCTACTACGCCGGACAGCTCCTGACCGGGCCGCACCACCTCCCGACTTACCGCTTCCATTCGACGCGCGTCTTCACCAACAAGCCGCCGTGCGGGCCCAAGCGCGGGCACGGCTCGGTGCAGCCGCGGTTCGCGCTCGAAGTGCAGATCGACCGGCTGGCGGAAAAGGCGGGGATCGATCCGATCGAGGTTCGACGACGGAACTTCCAAGGCGCCTACACGACGACGGTGAACGGCCAGCGCGTGACCAGCAACGGCTTCGACCAATGCCTGAACCAGGTCGAGGTCGCGAGCGGCTGGAAGGCGCGGCGCGGGAAGCTCGGGCGCGGTCGCGGGCTCGGCGTTGCCGGCTCGATGTACATCAGCGGCACCAACTACTGCATCTACCCGAACGACATGCCGCAAGCCGGGATCCAGATCAAGGTCGACCGCAGCGGCCTCGTGACCGTGTTCAGCGGCGCGAGCGACATCGGCCAAGGCAGCAACTCGGTCGCGGCCTACATCGTTGCGGAAGAGCTCGGCATGCGGGTCGAGGACGTGCGCGTGGTCGCGGCCGACAGCGATCTCTGCCCGGTCGACCTCGGCGCCTACAGCTCGCGCATCACCTTCATGGTCGGCAACGCCGCGATCCACGCGGCGAGGAAGCTGCGCACGCAGGTGCAGGCGGCGGTCGCGGCCGAGTGGGGGATCGAGGCGGAGCGCGTGCTGCTGGCCGGCGGCTTCGCCTTCGATCGCGACGATCGCAGCAAGGCGATCTCGAGCGCCAAGGCGTTCCAAATCACCGAAGCCCGGCTCGAGACGCTCGGCACGACCGGTTCTTACAACACGCCGAATCTCGGCGGCGACTACCGCGGCGGCACGATCGGCGCGTCGCCCGCCTACTCGTACACCGCGTGCGTGGCCGAGGTCGAGGTCGACGAGGAGACCGGAATCGTCACGGTGCCGCACATCTGGACCGCGCACGACTGCGGCCGCGCGCTGGCGCCAGTGCTGGTCGAGGGGCAGATCGAAGGCAGCGCCTACATGGGCTTCGGCGAGGTCTTCCTCGAGGATCACGACGTGAACCGCTTCGGCCTGCACGCGCGGCCGAACCTGCTCGACTACACGATCCCGACTTCGATGGACTGCCCCGAGTTCCACGCCTCGATCGTCGAGTCGCTCGATCCCGAGGGGCCTTACGGCGCAAAGGAGGCGGGCGAGGGGCCGCTCCATCCGACCATCCCGGCGATCGCGAACGCGATCCACGATGCCTGTGGCATCTGGCTCACCAAGCTGCCGTTCACGCCGGCGAAAGTGCTCGCGGCGCTGCAGGCGCAGAAGGCGGCGAGCGGCGGCGCTCGCAACGGCGCCTCGGGCAATGGAGCGGCTCACTGATGCTGCGGCTCCAACCGTTCGACTTCGTGAAGCCGCAGAGCGTCGACGAGGCGCTCGGTCTCCTGGCGAAGCACGGCCGCAACGCGAAGCTGATCGCCGGCGGCACCGACGTGATGCCGAACCTGAAGCACGGCCTTTACCAGCCGGAGATCGTGATCGGCCTCGCGGACCTCGCCGAGCTGCGCGGCGTCGCGATTGAGCGCGACAACCAGGAAGACGGCACGCTCGCGATCGGGGCGATGACGACACTCGAGGAGATCGAGAGCCACCCGCTCGTCATCGCGCACGCGCCCGGACTCGCGCAGGCGGCGCACGCGGTCGCGGGGCCGACGCAGCGGACGATGGGCACGCTCGGCGGCAACGTCTGCCTCGACACGCGCTGCGTCTGGATCAACCAGACCCACTTCTGGAGGAAGAGCCTCGGTTTCTGCCTCAAGAAGGACGGGACCGCGTGCCATGTGGTGGAAGGCGGCAAGAGCTGCGTCGCCGCTGCCAGCAACGACACCGCGACGATGCTCTGTGCGCTCGACGCGACGCTGGTGATCCGCAGCGCCCGTGGCGCACGCACCGTCGCGATCCGCGATTTCTACAAGCCCGACGGCATCTTCAACCAGCGGCTCGAACCCGACGAACTGCTGGCGCAGGTGCGCGTTCCGGCACCGCGTTTCACCGGTGGCGCCACCTGGTCGGGCTACGCCAAGTTGCGCGCCCGCGCCTCGATCGACTTCCCGAAGCTCTCGGTCGCCGCCGCGTTCACCACCGATGCGGCCGGCGCGATCGACGACGCGACCCTCGTGGTGAGCGCGATCGCCGCGACGCCCCGCCTGATCTCCGGCATCGCCGAACTCGCGCGCGGCGGCCGTGCCGACGACCTCGCGCTTCTCGCCCGTCTCGGCGAACGGGCGCAGAAGGTCACGGTCCCTCTCACCAACATCGACGGCGACGCCGCATGGCGACGGCAGATGGTGCCGGTCTTCGTGAAGCGTGCGTTCCTGGCGGCGAAGGCGGCGGGGGCAGCCACGGCGGTCTGATGGCTCGTGCCGTGATTCCTTCGCGCTCCCATCGACGGCGTTCGCGGCGAGTGTCGGATTGGCGGGGGCGCGTAGGGGCTGCGCGAATGGAGTCGACGATGACGCGAACCAAGATCCTGCTCGTCGCGCTGATCGGGATCGCGCTCGGCAACTCCTGCGCGAGCGAGTCGAGTGCGCCGGGTGGGCCTGGCTCTCCCGGGTCGCCCGGCAGTGCCGGTTCGCCGGGTGCGCCCGGGATGCCGGGGGATCCCACCCCGGCCTCATCGGTCGTCGCGCCCGTCGGTGCGCCGACCGGTGCCGTCGACGTCCCTGCGATCAACAAGCAGTTCAGCGAGATGAAGGAGGTTGCCTCCTTCGTCGCCAAGTTCGAGCGGGAGAGTCGCGAGATCTTCGCGCAGCGGGTCGCGATCGCCGACACCGTGCGACTGCGGCCGTGCGATCGCGTCGCCGACATCGGCTGCGGCACCGGCCTGTTCGAGCCCTACTTCGCGCTCGCGGTCGGCCCCGCCGGCAAGGTGATCGCCGTCGACATCGCGCCGCTGTTCCTCGAGCACGTGCGGCAGCGCGCGCTGCTCGAATCGCTGCCGAATGTCACGACCCTGCTCTGCGACCAGACCTCGACCCACCTGCCGCCAGCGAGCATCGACGTCGTCTTCGCCTGCGACACCTACCACCACTTCGAGAACCCCGCCGCGACGCTCGCCTCGATCCACGCCGCGCTCGTTCCGGGTGGCCGATTCGTGATCGTCGACTTCCACAAGATCGCCGGCAAGTCGAGCGACTTCGTCATGGGCCACGTGCGCGCCGGCGAGGAGACGGTGCGCGCCGAGATCGAGGCCGCCGGGTTCGAGCAGGTGCGCCGCGAGACGTTCCTGCAGGAGAACTACGTGCTCGAGTTCCGGCGCAAGTGAGGCGCGAGCGATCGTCGCGATCGCAACGATCACGGTGAGGAGTCCTGACCGATGAACCGGATCGTGATGTCGTTGTTCGTGGGCGCGATACTGGCTGCCTCCGCGTGGGGCATTGCCCGACTCCAGGGAGCGCCCGACGTCGGAGCGCGCGTCCGCGCGCAGCGCGAGGCGCTCGACTCGTTCGCCGTGCTCGACGGCGAATGGCGCGGCGACGCTTAGACGCTTCAACCCGATGGCTTGCGCCACGAACTGACGCAGACCGAGCGGGTCGGACCGATGCTCGATGGCAGCGTGCGCCTCATTGAAGGCCGCGGCTACGAGGCCGATGGTTCGCTCGCGTTCAACGCGTTCGCGATCCTCTCGTTCGATCCCGACCAGAAGGCGCTCTCCATGCGCTCCTACGCGATGGGCCGCAGCGGCGACTTCCCGGTGAAGCTCACCACCAGCGGCTTCCAGTGGGAGCTTTCGGCCGGCCCGGCGACGATTCGCTACAGCGTGACGATCGAAGGCGAATCGTGGCGCGAGATCGGCGAACGCATCGTCCCCGGCCAGCCGCCGCGCAAGATCCTCGAGATGACGCTCACGCGCCTCGGCGATTGCGCATGGCCGGCGGCGGGGGCGGTGGCGGCGAAGTGACCTCGCCCGACGCGACGCCATCGGGGCCCGACCCGCTCGTGCGTCCGCCGTGGGCGCAGCGCAAGTTCGCTTTCGTGCATCCACCGTGGATGGTCGCCGACTTCGTCGAGCGGCTCTGCGGCGTCGTTCCGCGGCTGGACCTGCTGCTCGATGGAGTCGACGACGCGATCGCCCATCGGAGCTTCGGCGGCAAGTGGTCGATCGCGCAGAACGTCGGCCATCTCTCGGACGTCGAGGAGCTCTGGCACGAGCGGCTGGAGGACCTGCGGCAGGGACGCGCGACTTTCACGGCGGCGCTTCCGGCGCGGTTCCAGGCCGCTGCGGCGCGCCATCAGCAGCGGCCGTTGCGAGCGACGCTCGACGAACTGGCGGAGCGGCGCGCGAAGCTCGTCGCCGAGCACGACGACCACCACCTGCTGCGGGTCCGGGAGCTGCGGGCGGAGGAGTTCCGCCGCCGTGACCGCGACCACTGCCCGCGATAGAGACTTGGCCGCTAGCTCTGCCTCTGGGGTGCCCGTCATGTTCGACGTCGTGCTCGGCCGGCTCGTCGCGGTGGGAGTCCTGTCGCTTTCCCTCGCGATGCTGGCGGTCGGGATTCGCGGCCTGATTCGGCGCCGTCCGTTCGTTTGCAGCTGCCGCCTCTTCTTCGGGTTCGTCGCGGCGCATCCGGCGGTGTTCGTCGTGGTGCTCTTCGCGGGATTCCTCGAGTAAGGCGGTCGGACCGCCGGGGCATTCCTGTCGTTCGCGATCCCGCAGAGCGTCGATGTCGTCACAGCCGTGGTCGTGCCGTTGCTGCTGTTGCTCCCGTACCGCCGCGGGATCATCGGCTTCGTCATCGATCGCGCCACGCTGACGGAGGGGATCGCCGCGGCGTGCGCGGCGCTCGGGTGGAAGCACGAGGTGCAGCTCGGTGCGGTGCGCATCGTCGATCGCGACGCGACGATCGAGGTGGCGTTGCACGGCTCGATCGGAGTTGCCCATCTCTATGGCCGTGACGCCGTGACGCCGTGTCGGCGCAGTTCCTTCGGCAGATGGCCGCGCCGCTCAACGCGCATTTCCGCCGCCAGGACGCCCGCGGCCCGCTCGCCTCGTCGTGGGTCTACGTCCTGCTCGCCTTGCCGAACCTCGCCATTGGCGTCGCATGGCTCTGGAACACGTGACAGCAGCCAGCTTCTGGGCCGCCGCTCAGCTGATCCTCGATCAGCGATCCAGCACCGCCGCGATCGCGCGCGCGAGTTCGATCGCGGCCTCCGGCCGGAAACGGAAGAAGAGCTCCGGCTCGATCAGCTCGAGCTCCATCAATTCGGGGCCGGTCGCGGACTCGATGAAGTCGACGCGGGCGTAGAGCGGCGGGCGCGGGGCGGCGGCGACGGCGCGCTCGGCGAAAGCGATCTGCGCGGTGGTCGCGGCGTGGGTGGCGACGGTTCCGCCGTGGTCGTCTTGCACGCGGAAGTCGCCCGACTTCGGCAGCTTGCGCACTGCGTGGGAGAAACGGCCGGCGATGACGATCAGGGAGAGTTCGCCCGATTCGGCGATCTCATGACGGAACGGCTGGACCAGCAGTGATTCGGCGGCGAGGAGTCGTTCGAGGTGGGGCGTCAGGGCGGTGACGTTCGCGGCGTCGACGCGCCAGGTCTCACGCGCGGCGCCGGAGACGGCGGGCTTGATGATCAGCGCGGTTGCGACGGCGCCAGCGCCCACGGCTGCGCGCGCGGTGTCGAGTCGCCGCGTCAGCTCGAGCCGGCTGCCGCGCTCGAGTACTTCGGTGGGGACGATCGGCACGCCGGCGCGCGCGAGGTCGAGCAGGTAGCGCTTGTCGAGGTTCCAGCGGACGGTCGCGGCGTCGTTGATCAGTCGTGTCGCAACCGCCGCACGGTCGAGCCAGGCCGAGAACTCGCCGAACCGGTGGAAATAGTCCCAGGTCGAGCGGAAGCAGGCGCTCCGGGTCGTGCGCCAGTCGAAGCGCGGGTTCGACCATGCGACGCGCTCGGCGCGCAGTCCGACGGCGCGGCACGCGTCGAGCAGGAAGGTGTCCTCGCGCACGACCTGGCGGACCCAGGGCGAAGCGTCGGTCGGCGCTTCGTACGCCTCTTGCGTCAGCAGCACGACGTCGAGCTTCGAAGCGCAGAGCGGCGAGTCAGCGGGGTTCATCGCGACCGAGCATAGAGCCGGCGCGCTACGCTCTGCAGAACGGGAGCTTCGATGCGCTACTGGGTCGACGGCTACAACGTGATCCACTGCGGCAAGCTCGGCGCGGGCGCTTCGTTGCGCGAACGGCGAGCGGAACTGCTGGCGCGGATCGCCGCGGTCGGCATGCAGGCGTTCGTCGCGTTCGATTCGCGCGAGGCGATCCACGGCGTTGCGGAGAGCGTTCCGCGGCGCGTCGAGGTCGCCTTCTCACGCGATGGGAAGAACGCCGACCAGTTGCTGCTCGACAAGGTGCGACGCGCCAAGGACCTGCGCGGCGTGACGCTGGTCAGCAACGATCGTGATCTGCTCGACCACGCGCCGCGATTGGGGGTGGCGACGATGACGGTGGCGGCGTTCGTGAAGCTGCTGAAGCCGGTGGCGGCGCGCGCGCCGCCGGGCACGCGCGCCCTCTCCAAGCGCGAGGTTGACGACTGGATGGCGTGGTTCGCGAAGCCGCGCAAACCGGACGAGCCGGGCGAGAGCTGAGGGTCACCGAGATGAGCGAAACGGTCCGACTCGACATCGATCCCGATCTGTTGCGCGCGCGAATGCCACCGCGCGAGCTCTATCGCGATCCTGCGTGGTGGAAGGCTCTGGTCGCGGGGCCGCTGCGGCGCGGCTGGCACTGCCTTGGATCGGCGGATGGGCTCGAAGCGGCGGGCGCGGCGCGGCCATTCACGTTACTGCCGGGCAGCCTCGATGAGCCGGTCGTGCTGCTGCGCGGCGCGGACGGCGTGCTGCGAATGCTGTCGAACGCCTGCACCCACCGCGGGCACCTCGTGGTGGAGCAGGCTGGAACCGGCAAGGCGCTGCGCTGCGGCTACCACGGCCGCGGTTACACGCTCGATGGACGCTGCACGGGTGCGCCTGGTTTCGAGGGCGTCGCCAGTTTTCCGGGCGAAGACGAGGCGTTGACGCGGTTCGAGCTCGTCGAGTGGCGCGGGCTGCTGTTCGGGTCGCTCGCGCCCGAGGCGCCGTGGAAGGACGTGATCGCGCCGGTCGAGGCGCGCGCGGGCAGCTGTATGCCGGCCAAATGGCGGCGCGACGCGACGCTCGATCGGGCGTTCGAGTTCGACGCTCACTTTGCGCTCTACGTCGAGAACTACCTCGAAGGGCTCCACATCCCGTTCCTCCATCCCGCTCTCAATGCACGCCTCGACTGGAAGAACTACGGCTACGCCAACTTCGACCACGCGACGCTGCAGGTCGGCATCGCTGCCGACGGCGAGCCCGCGCTCGCGCTGCCGGCCGGCCACCCGGACGCCGCGCGCGGGCGAGTCGCCGCGCTCTACTTCTGGCTGTTCCCGACCACGATGCTGAATCTCTACCCGTGGGGCCTCTCGCTCAACGTCGTCGAGCCGCTCGGTCCGTCACGCACGCGCGTCCGCTTCCATTCGTTCGTCGAGCGCCCCGAGTTGCACGATCGCGGCGCCGGCTCGGGCCTGGTCCAAGTCGAGCTCGAAGACGAACGCGCCGCCCTCCAAGTGATGAAAGGCCTCGCCGCTCGTACCTACCGCGGTGGCCGCTATGCCCCCGCCGCCGAAGCTGGCGTCCACGCCTTCCACCGCATGCTCGTCCGCACGCTGTAAGCGTCCCTCATCACAATCACAGCCGTTCGCTCATGTCGGCAGCCGCGACGAGGTCGGCCTGGAAGCGTGCGCCACGTACTCGGTGCAGCGGAGCAGTCGGCAGACGGAGCGGCAGCGTCTTGGCTGTCCCCGAGCCGAACGGTCGCTCATTGCGCGGTGTGGCCTTCGATGACGACGGCAAGGCGGACGGTCTCGCAAGCGAGGGTGCCATCGACCGGAGCGCCATCGACCGGAGCGCCATCGACCTGACCGCTGATCGCGCATTCGAGCGCCCACTCGTCGAAATTGCCGCGGCGCACGACGCGCGCGGCGCCGTCAGTGGGGGGCGGCTCGCTGGCGGTGGTGGCGTAGAGCACCAGCGCGTGGTCGCTCGGCGAAACCGGAACGGCAAGCGCGAGCAGCGCCTCCTTGCTGGTCACGGCGTCGGGCGATTTCTCTTCGGTGAGGCTGGTGAGCACAAGGAAATCGGGCGAGTCAGAGGTGCCGAGGTGGTTGCCGTCGCTCGGCTGGTGGAAGTAGCGCAGGCCGTAGCTGCCGGCCTCGATCGCCTGACCGCGATAGTCGGAGGTCCCAACGGGCGCGCGAAGGACGCCGAGAAAACTCCCCGGCACGAGTCGGCCGAGCGTGAAGCCACCGCCAATCGACTTCGCCGCGAGCGGAACCTTCGCGCGCCACCACACTTCGCCGCGCGTCTTGCCGTTCGGCCCGATCACACGCAGCCCGTCGTTCGCGAGCAGCTTGCGCAGCTCCTCGGGAACGCTCTCCGGCGCGGTCGCGACTCCCGCTTCGCCGACGATCGCCTCGACGCGCCACTCCTTCCGCGCCGGCTTCACCGGTGTCGCGGGCGCCTCTTGGCTGGGTGCCACGCTGTTCGCGCTCGCGCAGCCGAGCGCAGCGACCGCGATCGCCGCGCAGCGAACCAGTCTCATTCCGACTCTCTCCCGTGCCGCTCCGCTCAGCGCGTCTTGACCTCATCAGGATCGACGGTGCGCGGCGGCGCGGGCGTCTCGAGCTCGAACTTGCCGAGGAAAGCGCTGCGGGAATCGCGGTCGATCCACGACAGGTCGAGCAGCGTGCCCTTCACGCTGTGCTCCACCGTGTAGACGGCGTGCTTGTCAGAGAGGTTGCCGACGAGCGGCGGGTAGTAGGTCTCTTCGTGGCCGCAGACCTTGTCCTGCTCGTGGAGGCAGCGGGTCTCGATCTTCGCGATCTCGCCGGCCGCGAACTTGGCGCAGCCCTCCTTGTCGCAGCAGTCGACCTTGAGCGCGATCGTGGTCGCGATCTCCTCGATGACGTTGGCGCCGATCTCGCCCGACTGCGTCGCAACGAAATCGCGGATCGCCTTCAACTGCTCGTCGCTCGCCCGCTGATCGACCAGCAGCACGTTGCGCACCGGCAGCGGCGAATGCCACGGGTCGCCGAGCGTCGACTTCGCGACGATGATGAGCGCCGCACCGAGGCCCTTGAGTTCGACGCCCTTCCAGGCGCCTTGCGTGAACTTCCAGACCATCGTTGCCTGCCGGCCGGTCTCGCCGACTTCAGAGTTGGCGAAGCAGGTGCCGACCCAGACGTCGCAGGTGCGCGCTTCGAGGTAGTCGCCGCGCAGGGTCGAGGGACCCGTGACCGCGCCGTCGGATGGCGCGCGCGCGAAGCTCGGAATCGTCAGCGCGCTGGCGGCCAGCAGTGCAAGCAGGGTCTTCATCGGCAATCTCCTCGACGCACTCGGAACTGAAGCGGCGCGGACTCTATCGGCAGTCGCGGCCGTCGGGTGGCGGGCGGGGCGCTAGCTCACGCCTCGTAGCAGGCGCGCTCCGGGTTGCAGCTCTCGGCGTGGCACGGCTCGTTCTCCGGGCCCATCGCGGTGAAGGTCTTCAAGCACCAGTAGTGCTTGTTCGCCAGCGCCTCGGCAGGATTCGCCTGCGCGCGTTCGAGCTGGTCCTTCGAGTCGTAGTACATCTCCTTGCAGCGCAGTTGCTTGCAGAGCCGGTGGCCGCCGGCCGGACGGAGGTTGGCGAAGCTCATCTTCAGTTCCCCTTCAGCGCAGCGGCGAAGGCGCGGCGGATCGCGACCTGTGCCAGATCGACCTTGTAGGCGTTGCCCTTCAGCGGAGTGGCCGCTTTCGCGACAGCGGCCGCGATCGCGGCGATGGCCGCATCGTCGATGCCCTTGCCGATCAGCGACTTCGCATCCGCCGCGATCCACGGCGTCGGCGCCACGTGTCCGAGCACGATGCGGGCGTTGGTCACTTTGCCACCGCCATCGAGCTCGAACGCGACCGACGCTGCGACCAGCGGCCAGTCGAGCCCCTGTCGCGGTCGCACCTCATAGGTCGCGCTCTTTGGCAACGGGCGCGGAAGCGTGACCGCTGTTAGCAGTTCATCGCTCGCAAGTGTCGTCTCGCGCTCGCCCGCCTTCGTCGGCGTCCGGTAGAGCTCCGAAACCTTCACCGTCCGCATCCCACGCGGCGAGGCGATCTCTGCCGTCGCGTCGCACGCGATCAGCGCCGGCGCCAGGCTCGACGGGTGGACGAATTTGGCGGGACCGGCGTTGTCGAAGATCGCGTGGTAGCGGTGGTCGCCTTGCTCGACCAGTGAGCCGCCCTTCGCGTCCTGCGCCAGCAGGCCGTGTCCGCGGCGGAAGTACCAGCAGCGCGGACGCTGCAGCAGTTCGCCGCCGACCGTGCCCATCGCTCGCAGCTGCGGACTCTTGATGCCGGCCGCCGCGTGCCAGAGCGCCGGCCACTTGGCGCCCCACTGGTTCAACGCGCCCGACTGCAGCAGCCCGTCGAGCGTGACGGTCGCGCCGATCTTGAGACCGTCCTTGCCGACCGAGATCGTGCCGAGCTGCTCGATCCCCATCAGCGAGACCAGTCGTTTGGGCTCGACCAAAAAGTCCTTCATCAGGGAGAGCAGGTCGGTTCCGCCCGCCAGCGCCGCGGCGTCGCCGTCGGTGGGGGAGAGCAGGCCGATCGCCTGTTCGAGCGTCGTCGGCCGCGCGTATTCGAATGAGTTCATGGTGTCGTTTCTCCCCTCAGAGTGCCTGACAGAATGGACGCGTGACGCCGAGGCCGAGCGCGGGCGCCCGGGGTGAGGAGACCGAAGCAGGCGACTCCGAAGAGTCGCCGATGGAGGTCGACGAAGTCCTGGGTGACCGCAGCCGGCCGAACGTAGCGGACATTCTGTTAGGCACTCTCAAGCCTTCATCGCGGCAAGGACCCGGTCGGGAGTCATCGGGCAGCGCTTCACGCGCGCGCCGATCGCATTCGCGACCGCGTTGCTGATCGCGGCCATCGGGCTGATCGCCGGCGGCTCGCCGATGCCGATCACCCCGCGCTTCAGGTGATCCGGCGTCTGCATCATGTGGACGACCAGCTCGCCGACGTCCGCGATGCCTGCGAGCTTGTAGAACTCGAGGTCGGGGTTCAGCAGCGTCCCCGTGACCGGGTCCATGATCCGCTCTTCGTACAAGGCCGCGCAGACGCCCATGATCATCGCGCCGCGCACCTGACTCTCCGTAGTCAGCAGATCGATGATCCGACCGCAGTCCTGCACCGCGACCAGCTTCTGCATCGTGACGATGCCGGTCTCGCAGTCGACCTCGACCTCGGCCATCTGCACGCCGCCGACGCCTTGGTCCGACATGCCATTGCCGCGCTGCGTCTGCCCCATCGTGACGATCGGCTGCGTGCCGATTCGCCGGCAGGCGTCTGCGAACGGCACTCCGCCTGCCGTCGACTCCTTGCCGCGCACCATTCCGTCCTTCGCGACCAGCGCCTCCGCCGCCGCGTTCATCTCCGGCGCCACCGCCTCGCACAGCTTGTTCAGCGCTTGCACGCACGCATGGCGCGTCGCCGTGCTGATCGCGCCGACCGTCGTCGATCCGCCCGAGCCGCCCGACGCCGGATAACGGTTGTCGCCGATCAACACCGTCACCTTGTTGAGCGGGATTCCGAACGTCTCGGCCGCGACGATGCCGATCGTGGTGCGCGCGCCGACGCCGAGGTCCTGCGTGCCGCAGCGGATCTCCACGCCGCCATCGGGATGGAGCGTGCACTGCACGTTGCTGTCGTGCGGCCCGCCGCCCCAGGTGTGCATCGCGAGGCCGAGCCCGCGCCGCAGCACGCCCCTCTGATCTCCGCGCGGCATCCACTTCTTCTTCCAGTCGATCAGTTCGGCCGCGATCCCGAGCTCTTCGGCGTAGACGTCCGCGCGTCCGGTCAGGCCGAGGTTCTTCTTCACGAACTCGAGCTCGTCCATGCCCAGTTCAGCCGCGGCATCGGAGAGCGCCGCCATCGTCAGCAGGCACATCTGCGGGTGGTTCGGCGCGCGCCAGGCGCGAGCACCACCGGTGTTGGTGAAGATCGGCGTGGTCTGCGTCTTCTTGTGTTCGACGTTGCCGAAGACGTACGGCAGGCTCGGCGCGCCCATGCCGCCGCCGTTGCCGCCGCTGCCCCACGCCGCCGACTCCCACGCGATGATCGCGCCGTCGTCCTCTACACCGACGCGCATCCGCGCGAAGGCCGAGGGCCGCGATCCGGCGAGCGCCAACTCCATGTCGCGCTCGAGCATCACCTTCACCGGTCGCCCGGTCTTCTTCGACAGCCGCGCCGCGAGCGCGCCCCACAGGTCGGCCCCGAACTTCGAGCCGAAGCCGCCGCCCATGTGCTGGCAGCTCACATGCACGTTCGCCGCATCGACGCCGGCCGCCTGCGCGAACTCACCGCCGACTCCCGACACCGCTTGCGACGAGCACCACGCCATCACCGACGTCTTGCCGTCGACCTCGGTCACCTCGACCACCGAACCGTGCGGTTCAAGGCAGCAGTGGGTGATGATCGAGCAGCCGACCTCGGTCTCGCTGATGACCGCGGCGCCGTCGATCGCGGCGGCGAAGTCCTCGGTCAGCGCCTCCTTGCCGGCCTTCGCCTTGTTGCCGGCCATCGCCACATCGTCATCCACGACGTTGTGCTCGAGCGGCTCCCATTCGATCTTGATCCGGCGTGCCGCCTCGCGCGCGATCTCCTCGCTTTCAGCGGCGACGACCGCGACCTCCTGGAAGGCGACCTTGCACTCCGTGCCGGCGCCGGCGATGACCTCGACCGCGACGACGCCCGCCATCGTTTCGGCCGGCGCGATGTCGATCGACTTCACTCGCGCCCGGCCGAACGGACAGGTCGCGAACTTCGCCCACAACATGCGCGGCCGGTTGATGTCGTAGGTGTACTTCGCCCGCCCCGCGCACTTGTCGGGACCGTCGAGTCGCGGCACCCGCTTGCCGATCAGCGTGCAGTCGTCGGGATTCGGCCAAGCAAGATCGGCCATGTCACTTGCCTCCCGTGGTGCCGTGGATTGCGTCGAGCACGGCGTTGGCGACGCCGTGGTAGGTGCCGCAGCGACAGAGGTTCCCGCCGAGCTCGGCGAGCGCCTGCTCGCGATTTGCGTGCGGATTCCTGCGCCGCACCGACTCGCACGCCATCACGAAGCCCGGCGTGCAGAAGCCGCATTGCTGCGCGTCATTGGCGACGAAGCACTTCTGGATCGGCGCGGCGCCGTTGTTCGCCTCGGCCAGCCCCTCGACCGTCTCGATCGCCTTGCCCTGCGCCTCGACCGCCAGCACGGTGCAGGAGTAGACCGCCTTGCCGTCGAGCAGCACCGTGCAGGCGCCGCAGGTTGCGCGATCGCACACCTTCTTGGCGCCAGTGAGGTCCAGATGGTTCCGCAGCGCGTCGAGCAGCGTCACGCGCGGTTCGAGACGCAACTCGCGCGTCTTGCCGTTGATCGTGAGGTTCACGGCGATCGGTGCGGGACCGAACACGGTCGCCGCGGCCTTCGCGCTCGTCGTCGCACCCGGTCCGGCGTTCGCACCTACCGTCGCGGCGAGCGCTTGTGCCGCAGGAGCCAAGGCCCCGGCCGCCAGCGCGGAGGCGCTCATCCCCCTAAGGAACCCGCGCCGTGAGACGCTCGACGCATCCTGCGGCCGATCGGTTTGGCTCATGAGATCCCCTCTGAAGAAGTCGCTCGCCACGGATCGCGCGGCGGAAGTCGGGCATCACACCGCTCGCGAGCGGGGCAGGCAAGCACGCAGAAGCCCGACTTTGGTGCCCGGATAGAACGGGTCGCGCGACGAGCTGGCGATGTCGGCTCAGTGACGCGCTCAATCGCGGCGGATGGCGGAACGGAGCGAGGATGGTGGCGCGGCGACACTCCATCGAGCGAAACGGGCGCGCACGAACGCGCGCGTGTCGGGCGGTAGCTCGGCGGCCCGGCGTCGCGCTCGTCGCCGTTCTCGGAGTTTTTCTCGTCGCCACGCAGTTCGCCTGTTCCGAACGCGACACGGCGTCGGGCGGCTCCGGCACAGCGCCGGTGCATCGGCCACTGATCTTGTTGGGCGTCGACGGCCTCGAATGGGATCTGCTGCTGCGTTTCATGGACGAGGGCGCGCTGCCAAACATCGCCGCCTTGGCGCGCGACGGGTTCGCCGCCGAGCTCGCGACGCTCGACAACACGATCTCTCCGGTGATCTGGACCACGGTCGTGACCGGCAAGCTGCCGCAGGAGCACGGGATCACCCAGTTCTCCTACCTCGACGAGCAGCATCAGCCGCACCTGCTCTTGAGCATGCATCGTGCGAGCAAGGCGCTCTGGAACCTCTACGACGAGGCCGGCCTGTCGAGCGAAGTGATCGGCTGGTGGTGCACGTTTCCGGTCGAGGAGATCCGCGGCGGAATGGTCGCGCAGACGTCGACGAGAGCGCAGGTCGCGATCGAGAACGGCGCGGTGATCTGGAAAGGGACCAACCTCCACGGGCTGCCGTACCAGACCTGGCCGGAGGCGCGGCAGGAGCGGATGGACGCGCACGCCGAGGAGCTGGTCGCGGCGGTGAAAGACGGCCGTGATCCGTGCGTGCAGCGGTTTGGTCCGCCGCCGCCGCTTGAACGAAAGCTCCCGTCGCAGCTCTACACCGCGTTGCGGACCGGGCACTACGCCGACCTGCTGTTCCGTGCGGCGGCATTCGACACTCTCGATGGCGCCACGCTTGATGCCGCTGCCCTCGATACCGCCGCGCAACCGGGCGCCGCGCTGCCCGACGCGCTCCTCCTCTATCTGGGCACTGTCGACGTCGCCTCGCACATGTTCTGGCGCTACTTCGAGCCGCAAGCATTTGAGGATCGCCCGAGCGAGGCCGACATCGCCCGCTTCGGCGACGTGATCAAGGAGGCGTACCGCTTCGTCGACGAGACCGTCGGCGAGCTGCGCCGCCGAGCGCCCGCTGCCGACTTGCTGCTGATGTCGGACCACGGCTTCCACGCGGTCGCGATGAAGGCGAAGTTCGACGACGCCAAGACCGACCGCGCCGATTCCGGCAACCATCAAGATGCGCCGCCGGGAGTCCTGCTCGCGATCGGACCGAGCTTCCGCAAGCAGCCGCTGAAACCGGGCGCGGCAAACGGCGACGTGATGCGTGGCGACGTGAAGCGGGTCGGTGGCGTCGAAGACATCCTGCCGACGCTGCTGGTCCGCGTCGGGCTGCCCTACGCGCTCGACTTCGCTGGCCGGCCCCTGCTCAATCTGTTGACGCCGGAGTCGATCGTGAAGCTGCCGATCCGCTCGCTGCCGACCTACGACGATCCCGTGTGGCGAGGTCGGCGCGCGGCGCTCCTGCGCAAGATCCCCGAGTTCGAGCGCCACTTCGAGCAGGCGTTGCAGAGCCTCGACGGCGCCAACCTCGAGCTGTTGCGCGCGCTCGGCTACACCGGCGACGGCCTCCAACCGGAAGTGCCGCCGAAGTCGCCGCAATCGTCGGAGTCTCCGCAGTCGCCTCATTCGCAACAGGTGCCGCAATCGCGGCCGCCGCCGGAGCAGGACGGCCGCCGTTGAACTTCGATCCAGCAACGATCGCCGGCGCGGCAGCGCTGGCCGCGTCGTCGTCGTGGGCGATCTCGACGGTCCTCATGAAGGGCGCGATCGACCGTTGCGGACCGCGCGCGATGAACCTGTTCCGACTGATGATCGCGTTGACGCTCTTCTGGACCGCGACGCTGATCGTCGATGGCGGCGCCGCCGCGCACGCGTTCGCCACGCATGACGGCTGGCTACTGCTCGGGTCGGGCGTCATCGGCCTCGCGCTTGGCGATGTCTTGCTGTTCGAGGCGATGTACCGGCTCGGCGCGCAGCCGGCCGTCGCGCTGAACCAGCTGTCGCCGATCTGGTCGGCACTGCTCGGCTTCGCGCTCGGCAGCGAGGCGCTGGTCGGCAGAGAGTTCCTCGGCATCGCGCTGGTGCTCGGTGGCGTGCTGCTGGTGATCTTCGGCCGCCACGCGCCGCGCGTCGCGCCATCGCGCGACCTCGGCGGTGGTGTTGGCGCCGCCGCCGATACCGCCGCCGCCGATACCGCCGCCGCCGATACCGCCGCCGTCGCTAACGCGGCTGCGACGCATGCCGCCGCGCGCAGAGTTCAACTCGTCGGAATGCTCTGTGGCCTCGGCTCGTCGTGCTGCAACGCCTTCGCCGGAATGATCACCCATCAAGCGATTGGCAGCGTCGGCGTGCTGCCCGGATCGACCTTGCGGATGACCGGTGGCGCCGTCGCGCTGCTGCTCGCGACTCTCGCGATGCGCCGCGGCCCGACCGACCTCGCGCCGCTGCGCGCGCTTCGACTTCACCGCCGCGAACTGCTCTCCGTGCTGATCGGCACTTGCGGTGGCGTCTTCCTGCAGCAGCAGGCCTACTCCGGCCTCGACGCCAGCATCGCGCTCTGCCTGCTCTCGACCACGCCGCTCTTCCTCCTGCCGATGGCCGTCGCCCTCCTCGGCGAGCGCTACCGCTGGTGGGTGTGGCTCGGCACGCTGCTGGCGACGGCGGGGGTGCCGTTGCTGCTGGTTGGGAACGACTCTTGAATCGCCCGCTGTCGACGCGCAATCGACTCTTGTCGGAGTTGTGAAGGAGTGGTTGCGTGAGCCCGTCGCCGCAGACGATCCAGATCTTCCTGCCGGGCGGTGATCCGTGCGGTCTGCGGATCGCGGAGATCACGACTCGGATCGTGCAGTTGATCGAGGTGCCGCGCAGTCTCCTCGACGCCTTCCTCGCGATGTCGGAGAGCGAGCAGGTCGCCGTCTACTTCCTGGTGGGCGCGGCTGAAGACGGGGGCGAGCCGAAGCTCTACGTCGGCCAGACCGGCGATCTGCGCGCCCGACTTGCGACGCACCACAAAGCGAAGGAGTTCTGGGAGCGGGCGTTGGTCCTGATCTCGAAGACCCGGAGCCTGACGCAGACCCACACGCTGTTCCTCGAATGGTTCTGCTTGCAGCAGGCGAAGGAGGTGGGCCGCTACCTGCTCGAAAATGGCAATGCCGGCAGCAAGCCCCACACGCCCGCGCCGCTCGAAGCCGACTGCCTCGAGATCTTCGCGACTGGCCGGACGCTGCTGGCGACGCTAGGCCATCCGCTCTTTGAACCGCTCGCCGCGACGCAGAAGTCCGGCGCCGATGAACTCTTCCACTGCACCGGTCTCGACGCGAAGGGGCGCGGCCTCTACACGCCTGATGGCTTCGTCGTACTCAAGGGATCGACCGCCCGCAAGGGCAACGTCCCGTCGCTGGCCGGCACCGGGTCCGAGCGTTTCCGCGAGCGGTTGGTTCAGGACGGCATCCTCGCGCCGGACGGTGACCACCTCGTCTTCACCAAGGACTACCTCTTCCGTTCACCCAGCATGGCCGCCATCGCGTTGCTCGGTCGAAACGCGAACGGTTGGGACAGTTGGCGCACCGCAGACGACCGCACGCTCGACGAGGTGAAGCGGAGCGGGGGAGGGAGCGCGGCGTGATGCGCCGTCTGGAGCGCACTCAGTTGACAGGCAGCCGAGAACGCCAGTCCCCCGGCTTGCGCTTCGCGTGTCCGACCGCGACCACCTCGATGCGCTCATCCAAGAGTCGGCCGCTGCCGAATCCCAGCCATTCGCTCGGGCCAGATTCTCGGGTCCTCCGCGATCTGCGCGACCACTGACGCGAGTTCCTCGTCGAACCGGCGCGCCGCGTCCTCGTTTCGATCGAGGTACCAGCGCTTCGTCGCCTCCACTTCCTCGAACGCAGAAGGATGGAAGGCGACATTGAACTTCATCGACCTCGAACTTCATCGACCTCGAACTTCATCGACGAATCTCAGCGAGGCGCCGGCGAACTTCATCCCAGGGCACCAGCTTCACGGACCCTGAGTTGATCTCCGCGACGCGCTTGGCGATCTCGCGGTCCCTCGCGGTCAGCTTTAGCGCGTCTTCGCGGGTTTTCGCTGCATCTGCAGTCATCGACGAACTCCACCGGTTCAGGCGTCGGCCTTCGCGATGGGGAGATGATTGCCCGCCGGAATGCGCGCGCCGGAGACCGGCGGCACGTGTTGCTGCGGACGCCGCTGGCGTCACGGCGGGCGTAGCGTATGCGCGCTCTTCCTCCTGCTGCCGTGACGCGGCATCCTGCAGTCGCTCCGCATGATCGCACGGATTCGACGAGGAACTGCGTGAGACGAACCGCGGTGGTCGCTGTTGCGGAGGTGCTCCTGATGCTGGTGCCGGCAGGGTGCGATGGTCCGGTCCCATCCGGCGAGCTGAACGCTGAGGTGTCGTCGACGACGGCTCGTCGCATTCATGGAGGGGACGACTTGGCCACCGACATCCACTCTTTCTCCCGTCCCGACGAGGCGCGCGTGAAGCGCCTCGAGCTCGAGTTGACGGTCGACTTCGCGGCGCAGCGGCTGTCGGGGAGTGCGCGGCTGCAGGTGGCGGTGGCGCCGGGCGCGACGCGGCTGGTGCTCGACACGCGCGATCTGGTGATCGCCGCGGTGCGCGCGGAGCAGCCGTTGAAGTTCACGTTGGCGGCGGCGCAGGGCGACTTCGGCAGCGCGATGACGATCGAACTGCCGAGCGCGGGCAGCGGTGGGGGCAGCGGGGCGAGTGGCGCAGCCGCCGTGGCACGCGAACTCTGGATCGAGGTCGACTACGCGACCAGCCCAGGCGCCGCCGCGCTGCAGTGGCTCGCGCCGGAACAGACGGCGGGCGGCAAGTCGCCGTTCCTGTTCACGCAGTCGCAGGCGATCCTCGCGCGCACCTGGGTGCCGTGCCAGGACTCGCCCGGCGTGCGCATGACCTATGGCGCACGCATCACGGTGAAGTCGCCGGCTGGCGGGCCGCCGCTGCTGGCGGTGATGTCGGCCAGCAATCCGCAGCGCGCGGCGGCCGACGGCGTCTACACGTTCGATATGCCGCAGCCGATCCCGAGCTACCTGCTGGCACTCGCGGTCGGCGACCTCGAGTTCCGTCCGCTCGGGCCGCGCAGCGGCGTCTACGCCGAGCCGTCGGTGGTGGGGCGCGCGGCGGCCGAGTTCGTCGACCTCGAATCGATGATCGGCGCGGCCGAGAAGCTCTACGGGCCCTACCGATTCGGCCGCTACGACGTGCTGGTCCTGCCGCCGAGCTTCCCGTTCGGTGGCATGGAGAACCCGCGCCTCACCTTCGCGACGCCGACGATCCTCGCCGGCGACCGCTCGCTGGTCTCGCTGATCGCGCATGAACTGGCGCACAGCTGGTCGGGCAACCTGGTCACGAACGCGACCTGGAACGACTTCTGGCTCAACGAAGGCTTCACCGTCTACTTCGAGCACCGGATCATGGAGGCGGTCTTCGGCGACGAGTTCGAGGACGCGCTCGCGGTGCTCGGGCTGCAGGATCTGGAGAAGACGATCGCCGAACTGACCGAGGGCGGGCTCGTGCGCGACACCTGGTTGCGGCTCGACCTCACCGGCCGCAACCCCGATGACGGCGTGACCGAGGTCGCCTACCAGAAGGGCGCGCGCTTCCTGCAGGTGATCGAAAAGACGGTGGGGCGCGAGCGGTTCGATCGCTTCCTGCGCTCATGGTTCGACGGCAACGCCTTCCAAAGCCGGACGACCGACGACTTCCTCGGCTTCCTCGATCGCGAGCTGCTGGCCGGACATGCCGATTGGAAGACGGCGATCGCGATCCCGGCGTGGGTCGACGGACCGGGCCTGCCGAAGAACTGCCCGCGCGCAACTTCGACCGCGCTCGCGCGCGCGAGCGCGCAGATGCAGCGCTTCGCGGAAGGGGCGCGCGCCAGCACGCTCGACGTGAACGGCTTCACGACCCAGCAGTGGCAGCATCTGCTGCGCCAGCTGCCGGCGACGGCGAGCGCCGCGCAGTTCGCCGACCTCGACGCGACCTTCGGCCTGTCCAAGCGCGGCAATTCCGAGGTGCTGTTCGAGTGGCTCGCGCAGTCGGTCGCACACCGCTACGAGCCGGCGTTCGCCGCGCTCGAACACTTCCTCACGTCACAGGGCCGGCGCAAGTTCCTGAAGCCGCTCTATCTGGAGCTCTCGAAGAGCGAGTCGGGCAAGGCGCTCGCCACGCGCATCTACGCCAAGGCGCGGCCGGGCTACCACGCGGTCTCGCGCGACACGATCGATGGGATCCTGAAGTGGGGGAAGTGACCTCGCGTCTGCGTCGAGCGTCGTGACTGTCATGGAATCCCATCAACGCAACAACCCGCTCCACGGCGTCACGCTCGAGACGATCGTGACCGAGCTGTCGAAGCGGGTCGGCTGGCGCGTGATGGCCGACCGCATCCCGATCCGCTGCTTCATGTTCGATCCGACCGTCACGTCGAGCCTGCGCTTCCTGCGCAAGACGCCGTGGGCGAGGACGAAGGTCGAGGCGCTGTTTCTGGAGCTGCGGGAGAGCGAGGGGCCGCCGGCGGCGAAGTGACGGCCCTGGTGATGGCGACGGCGGCGGGGCAGGAAAACGCTCTCGGCGACCGAATCGATGACGAGCGAGCATGAGGGGGTGATGGCCCCGTCGAATCCGCTCGATCCGCAGGCGCTGCTCTCCCATACGGTGTGGGTGCGGAGGCTCGCGGGCCAGTTGGTCGCGGGTGCTCTGGCCGATGACGTCGCGCAAGAAACGCTGATGGCGGCGTGGGTGAGACCGCCGCAAGAACGGGCCGATCTGCGCGGCTGGCTCGCGCAGGTTGCACGTCGGACGGCGGCGAGGTTGCGGCGACGCGAGGCGCGGCAATCCGTTCGCGAGCAGCGTGCGGCGTTGGGTGAGGCGCTCGAACCGACGGACGAACTGGTGGCGCGCGCGGAGCTGGAGCGCTCGCTGGTCGACGCGGTCCTCGCGCTTGACGAACCGTGGCGCCGCACGGTGTTGCTGCGTTGGTTCGACGGACGGCCGCCGCGCGTGATCGCGCGCGAAATGGGTGTGCCGGTCGAGACCGTGCGCACGCGGCTCCAGCGGGCGATGGAGTGGTTGCGCGATCGGCTGATCGCCGAGCGCTGCGCCGTTGGCGACGCGAAGTCGCGGCGCGAGCTGGCGGGGTTGCTGCTCGTGGTCGCAGGAGGGGTGGCGATGAGCGCGATCGCGAAATCGGGACTCGTGGCGGCGGGTGTCGTCGCGGCAGCGTTCGTCGGCTGGGACGAGCTGTGCGGCTCCGCGCAACCAGTGGTGCAGGACACGTCGCTGGTGGCGGCGGTGAGCGAATCGCTCGCTGAGTCCGATGAGACGGATCCAGTGGCTGTGGCGCGAGTGGCGGCTGAACAGGGTGAGGAGTCGAATGAACTTCCTGCCGCTGCCGGTCCCGTCGTCCAAGGAGGAGTCACGCGAATTGTCGGAACGGTGCTCGATGCTGTCGGCCAGCCGGTCGAAGGCGCCTTCGTGTTTGCCGAGTTGTCGACGGCGCCACGCTTCCTGCGCGACGAGATCGAATTCGTGAGTGGGTGCGCTACCTCACGCTGAAGCGCTTCGCGCCGGACATGCCGCCATCGACGGAGAGCGGACTCGATGGCCGGTTCGAACTCGGGTTCGCTGAGGCGGCGCGCTTCCAGGTTGGCGCGTTGCACGCCGACGAAGGGGTGGTGCTGCGGACCAACATCGCCGCCACCGCGCCGGGAACAGAAGTCGAGCTGCGCTTCGAGCCGGGTGTCGTGATCGAAGGGCGGGTGACGGATCCGGGTTCTGCGCCGATTGTCGACGCGACCTTGAAGGTGGTCGCCTTCTCGACGAGCGGCGGACGTGAAAAGAGTCGCACGGTGCTCAATCTCAAGAGCGACACCGAGGGCCGCTACCACTCGCCGCCACTGCCGAGATGGCACTTCGATTGCGGCGTGGGCGCCCGGCTTCGTCGGAAACACGGGCATCGACATCGCCCCTGCGCCCGGCGAGGCGACGGCGACGGTCGACTTCCACCTCGAACGGTCGCAGGAGATCACCGGCCGGCTGCTCGATGGGTCGGGTGCGCTGCTCGATCGCAACGGACTCGCGTGCGAACTCGATATCCGCGGCTGCCGCGCTGATCCGCGCGATCGCGACGATCCCGAAGCGGAGGTCACTTGCGGTGGGCGACTCGAGTTCGACGGCACCTTCTTCCTCGATCGCGCCTACGGCGACTGCTCGTGGGCTGCGCTTTTCGCGGGTCCTCGACCGCTGGCGGCGGCACCGACCGCAGGGTGTGACTCGGTTGACTTCGTCGTCGATCGCGCGGCGATCGAGGCGCTGGTGCCGCGGGGCGTGCTGGCGATCGGGTTGAGCGATGAGGCGACCGGCGAGTGGCCGAACGACTGCACGCTCACGCTGACCACGCAGCAGTGGTCGCTTGCGCCGGCAGCGATCGCGGGGCGAGAGGCGTGGCGAGTGACGCGCGTCGGCGACGGCTGTGAGCTGCGCGACCTCCGCAATCTCCGGCTGCCTGCGCGAAACGTATCGCTCGCCGCTGACGGATCGCTCTCCCTCATCGAACTCCCGGCGGGACGCTGCTGGGTCGAAGCTCGCGTGGAGGGACGGGCATCGGTGTTCACCGACGTGGCGGTGATCGGCGCGGGTGCGGTCGAGGCGGCGATCGCTTCGGCTGTGGGCCTTCGGTTCGCCACAGCGATCGGCTCAGTTCGCGGGCAGGTGGTCGCAGCCGACGGCACACCGGTGGAACGGGCGGCGGTGCGGCTGGTCGCGCTCGACGGAGCACGCCTCGCGCCGGAGGTGGGAGATCTGCTGTCCGATGGCGAAGGGCGCTTCCATTTCAGCGCCGTGGGGCTTGGCGACGCATTCGTGGTCGTCACTCCGCCGGACGCAGCAATCGGCGCTGTCCAACTCGCGCCCGCTTCGGGCAGGGTCACCGTCCGCGCCTACTCAGCAGACTCGGAGAGCGTCGATGCGGTCGAGTCGACCGAGTCCCTCGTCGTGACGCTGTCTGCTGCCGTGCGCGTGCGCGTCGTCCCGCGGATCGTCGGCCGCGCGGCGGGTGGCCCGTGGTCGTTCCGCGTGACCGATGCAGCGGGCGCTCGCTTGCGCGATGACGCAGAGCGCTCCTTCTGGAGGGAGGGGTACGACGGGATCGGTGTCCTGCTCCTGCTGACGCCGGGACACGCGACGATCGACGTCCTCTGCCGAAATGCGGAGCGCGCCACCCTCGAGATCGTCGCGGAGCGCGATACGACCATTCCGATCGACGTGGCGCCGCGGCGCTGACGGGCGAAGACGCCCGCGCGCCGCGCCGGCAGGGCAAGCCGGATGCGGCGCGCGGGACGTTGGGGGGATGCAGAGCGACGAGCGCGACCGCAGCGCACGTCAGAACAGATCGAGCCCGCAATGGATCTTGAGGCCCGGCGTGAGCGAGATGTTCTTCACCGCGTTCGTGTCGGCCTGCGCGACCTGCACTTAGAACTCGGCGAAGTAGAGCGCGACGTCGTACTCGATCTCGGCGCTCAGCACGGTGCCCGCGGCGTCGAGCGGGAAGAGCAGCGTCAGGACCGGATCGACCAGCAGCGTGCCGCCCTTGAAGGTCGTGGTGGCAGGGGCGACGCCGAGGAAGAGCGCGGCGATGGTGGGCGCGCCGAGCGAGTTCTCGACCAGCACGTCGAAGTCGTTGCCGACCTGCGGATCGTTCTGCGGGATCAGGTGCGGGATGCCGTTCAGGCCGGCGATTCCGGTGCCGTACTCCTCGGTCCAGGCCGGGCAGCCGACGTGCGAGATCGTGACGCCGCGCTCGATGAAGCCGGCGCCGTCCAAGAAGTCGGCGTCGTGCAGCGGATCGGTCCAGACGAAGTCGCCGTACACGTCGCCGTTCCAGTCGCCGGCGGCGAGCGCGTAGCCGAGCTCCTCGCTTTTCGAGACATTGTCGGACCAGCCGGCGAACGACCAGAGTTCGTGGAAGTCGGCGCCCGACCAGATGTAGAGCATCCCGGTGCCGAACGCGCCGGGATTCGCGCCGCCATCGAGTTCACTTGCGGCGAACTCCGGGATGCCGTCGCGATCCATGTCGCCGATCCCGACCAGCGCGTGGCCCAAGTGGACGTAGCGGCTCGCACCGTACTTGGTGGTGATCCGCGCGCGGTTCGCGCCGCTGAGCAGCAGCACCTTGCCTGCTTCGGGGCCGTTGGTGTTGTCCTGCGTCGTGCCGCCCATGAAGTCATCGATGCCGTCCTGGTCGATGTCGCCGGTCGCGGCGCACGATTCGCCGAAATGCTCGAAGTCGACGGCGCCGGTCACCTGATCGAGGTAGGTCTGCGTTGCGCCGCTGTAGATCACGACACGGCCGAGGTCGAGGTGGAACGGAAAGAGAGTGTCGTAGTTCGGCTCGCCGACCAGGAACTCATCGACTCCGTCGCCATCGATGTCGCCGGTGCGCGAGACCGAAGTGCCGAACCGGAGATCGCCGCCGCGGAAGAGCGTGGCCAGCAGGTGGCACTTGGCGTCGAAAATCTTCACTTGGCTCGGACTAGGCTCGCCCGCAAGGATCTCGGAATCGCCGTCGCCATCGAGGTCGCCGACCGCGGCCAGCACGAGTCCGAACTGCTCGTTCGCCGCCGTGCCGGTCACGGTCCGGATCAGCGAGCCGGTCGTGCCGCTGAAGGTTTCGATCTTGCTGGCGTCGACCAGCGTCGCCGTGTTCCAGAAGGGCGATCCCACGGCGAAGTCGGCCGCGCCGTCGCCGTTAATGTCGCCCGCGCCGCAGATCGCGTGGCCGAACTGCGCGCCGTTCTGCGTGCCGTCGATGGTGTAGATCGGCCCGTTGTTGCCGACCTCGGCGTAGGCGTAGACGCGGCCGGCGCTGAACGTGACGCCGATGTCCCAGCGCGGCGAGCCGACCACGAGGTGGTCGCGCCCGTCGAAGTCGAGGTCGCCGACGTTCGCGATCGCGTGGCCGTGGCGCTCGTTCCACTGCTCGCCGTAGGTGATCGAGTGGGAAAGCTGCGCGTGCGCGGCGGGGGCGAGCGTGAGGCAGAGCGGCGCGATGAAGGCCGCGGCGTGCGCGGTCGCGAGCCGATCCATGCGGGGCCTTCGGGTCGAAGCGAGGTGCGACATTCGGAGCTCCCAAGTCGCCGCTCGCCGAAGTGACGCTGCGGGGACGAGGGGGACACCCGATCGGGGAGCAGGGCGTTACAGCAAAAGGAGCGGTCAATCTCTTCGAGAGGTCGCTTGTCGGATGCCGCCGAGGGGCTTGCGGGCGTTGGTCAAGGTCCTCGACGCGGCGGCGCGTTCACCCCGCTCAGCCGCCCTTGCCCTGCAGTTCTCGATCCGCCTGCCGCGCCTTCTCGGCGCGCTTCGCGCGGTCGGCGGTCACGCGCGCGGCGAGCTCCGAGTCGGCGAGCGCGAGGATCTGCGCGGCGAGCAGCGCGGCGTTCTCGGCGCCCCAGGCACCGGCGCTGACCGTCGCGACCGGCACGCCGGGCGGCATCTGCACGGTGGCGAGCAGCGAGTCGAGGCCGTTGAAAGGCTCGGTCGCGATCGGGATGCCGATCACGGGCAGCGTGGTGCGCGCGGCGACGGCGCCGGCGAGGTGGGCGGCGCCGCCGGCGGCGGCGATCACGACCTTCAAGCCGCGCGAGGCGGCGCTGCTCGCCCACTGTCCGACGTCTTCGGGCGTGCGGTGCGCCGACATGATGCGCACCTCGACGCCGATCGCGAGGCCCTTCAGGACCTCGATCGCTTTTTCGAGCTTCGGCAGATCCGACGCCGAGCCCATCACGATCCCGACTCTTACCTGGCTCATTGTTCCCACTCGCTCCGACTTCGAACTTCGACTTCAGGGTTCAAGTGCAGATCTCGAGTTCACGTGGCTGCCGGCGGCGTCGTCGGCGGCGTGGTCGTCAGGATGCATCTGCCTCGCGCGCAGTCGTCGTCGCCGGCGGTGCGCCGAACGTCGATGCTCGCGAGGACGGGCCGATCTTTTCTGCGCGCACGCGCTCGTCCTGCTCGCGGCGGAACGCGGCCCAGCGCTCGCGCAGTTCGGGATCGTGGCGCGCGAGCTGGGCCACGGCCAGCAGCGCGGCGTTCATTGCGCCCGCCTTGCCGATCGCGAGCGTGCCGACCGGCACGCCGGCCGGCATCTGCGCGATCGAGAGCAGCGAGTCCATGCCCTTCAGCGCGTGGCTCTCGAGCGGGACGCCGAAGACCGGCAGCAGCGTGTGCGCCGCGATCATTCCGGGCAGGTGCGCCGCGCCGCTGCCGCCGGCGATGATCACCTGCAGGCCGCGCTCCTCGGCGCTCTTCGCGTAGTCGGCCATCAACTGCGGCGTGCGGTGGGCCGAGACGATCAGGCACTCGTGCGGCACGTCGAGCTTTTTCAGTGTGTCGCTCGCCAGTTGCATCGTCTCCCAGTCGGCCTTCGTCCCCATGAGTACCGCGACCTTGGGCGGCGCGGGCGGCGGATTCGGCTTCTTCTTGCTCATGGGAGTCCTATCGCAGGGGGGCCTGTCGAAGATGGGCGGGGCAGGTTAGCGCGGGCAGTGCGGGCCGGCGTTTCGTTCCTGCGGTGACGAAACCGACGTTCTGTGTCTGGATCAGATTGTCGGTTTGGTCACCAGCGGTGGTAGGCGGGGTGGCCGGGTTTCACGGCGACGAAGGTGCCGTGGCAGGTGGCGGTGATCTTGCCGGCGGCGGTGAGGGTGGCGTCGACGATGGCGCGATCGGCGGTCGACTCGACCACCCACGCGCGCAGTTCGAGCGGACCGTCGACCGGCGTCGGGCGCTTCAGCTTGACGGCGAAGTCGGCGGTCACGGTGCAGGGCGGCGCGGTGTCGCCTGATTTGCGCATCAGGTGCATCGCCGCCATCCAGTTGCTGTGGCAGTCGAGCAGTGCGCCGGTGATGCCGCCGTTCAACATGCCGGGAAACGCCTGATGGTGGGGCGCGGCGCGCCACGTCGCAACCAACTCGATCGTCGCGCTGCCGTCGGTGGCGGTCGCGGGCCTCTCGAAACTGCGGATGTGGAGGCCGTGCGCGTTCAGTGGGCCGCAGCCGAAGCAGATGCTCTTCGGCGAATGGCGCTCCTGCACGCTGCGCTCGGGCGAATCCGGCGAGTCCATCAACGGCTCCTTGCAGCGATGTCACCCTTCGGGGCCGTGATCGAACGGTGCGGATCAGGCGAACGGCGGGTGCCGGGGAGGTGTCTACGTGAACGAGCCGCCATGGCGCCGGCGGTAGCGCGCCGCGAGCGCTGCCGAGACGATCAGCACGCCGGTCGCGAGCAGGAACGGCGCCCGCGGGTCGAGGTGATCGAACGCAAGCCCGGCGCAGGTCGGCGCCAGCGTGCGTGCCAGGCTGCCGGCCGACTGGCTGATCCCGAGGTAGGAGCCCTGGCGATCGGCCGGCGCCGCGCGCGATAGCAGGCCGGGCACCGACGGGTTCGACAGTCCGAAGCCGAACGGCATCAGGACGCAGCCGACGATCACCATCCACCAAGTCGGCGCAACTCCGATCGTTGCCAGCGCGACGGCGAGGATCAGCGGTCCCGCGACGATCAGCCGCGTCTCGCCGAATCGCGGCACGAGGCGGCGGATCAAGCCGCCCTGCACGATCGCCGAGATGATCCCGATGGCGAACATGTACTTGCCGGCGTAGCGACCGGCCTCGATGACCTGGTGGAGCGACGCCTTCTCGATCGCGCTGCCGAGACCAAACTTCTCCGGGAAGCGGGCGAGGCCGAAGAAAATGAACATCGCCTCGAAGCAGGAGAAGGCGAACAGGTTGAGGAAGTTGAGCACGATCAGGCTGCCGGTGCGCGCGTTGCCGAACGCTGCCTTGAGCTCGGCGCGCGCGAACAGGCGCGTGCCGGTGCGGCGGACCGGCGGCTCGGGCAGCGTCAGCCAGCCGAACAGCGCCGCGCAAAGCGACAGTCCGGCGGCGAGGTAGCCGGGGAGCGACGGCAGCGTGGTCGCCTCTTCCGACCCGCGGCTGCTCAGCACGCCGAGCAGCGGCCCGAACGTGAAGCCGAGCCCGAACGCCGCGCCGATCATCCCCATGCCCTTGGCGCGGCTTTTCTCATCGGTCACGTCGGCGACGTAGGCCGACGCCGCGGCGAGGTTGGCGGCGCAGAAGCCGGCCAGCAGGCGCGCGACGAACAGCATCGGCAGCGACGTCGCGCGGGCGAACAGGAAGTACGAGAGCGACGAGCCGATCAGCCCGCCGATCAGCACGGGACGCCGCCCGATCCGGTCGGAGAGGCGGCCCCACATCGGCGCGAACAGGAACTGCATCGCTGAGAAGCACGACTGCAGCAGGGCGAGTTGCACGCCGCTCACATCGCCGAACCACTTCGAGTAGGTCGGCAGCAGCGGAATGACGATCCCGAACCCGAGGAGATCGATGAACACGGTCAGGAAGATGAACAGCAGCGGCGAGCGGGATGGTTTCGTCGGCGCGGCGGACGTTTCGTTCGACATGGGGCGGGGAGTATAGGGGCGCGCCGCGGCGAAGATCGCGCGCGACAGCGAGGATGGGACTGCGCCGCAACCAAGCGCGAGAGAGGGCCAAGCGATGACGACGGCGATCTGGATCGAGGCGTTCAGTCGACTCGTCGCGATGGGCGCCACGCCGCTCGTCGCCCAGGACGATTCGCGCCTGACCGACCGCATGTCGTTGGCGCCCATCGGCGCGAGCGCTCTTGTCGCCGGGTACGACGACCACTTCTTCCTGCAGAGCAGCGACGGCCAGAACCGTCTCGAGTTCGGCGCGCTGCTGCAGGTGAACGGGACCGCATTCGAGCGCGGCCTGCACGGCCGCGACAGCGACCTCTTCCTGCGCCGCTTCCGGCTCGAGATCGGCGGGCGGATCGACGGCGACTGGCTCTTCAACCTCGAGCCGAAGTTCACCGAGCACGAGGTCGAGTTCGAGGAGGCGTGGATCGGCTGCGAGCCGGAGAACGGCCTCACCTTGATGGCGGGCCGCATGAAGGAGCCGTTCAGTTTCGAGGAGGCGCGGCCGCTGAAGCACATCGCGTTCGTGAACCTGTCGGCGCTGAACCAGTTCGTGCCGGCCGAGGGGCATGGCGTGACGCTCCACGGCAAGGCGCGCGACGAGTCGACCGAATGGGGCGCGGCGCTCTATCAAGGCGGCGAAGAGGGCCTGAACGGCGGCAGCGAGGCGGCGCTGCGCGGCGTCGTGCGGCCGTTCGTGCGCGGCGTGTCGGCGTTGCGGCGGCTGCAGTTGGGCGCGGCGGCGACATGGGGGCGCGACGACGAATCCCTCGCCGGCGTCGAGCTGAAGAACGAGGCGCGGGTGCCGTGGGCGACGCTTGATCCGGCGGCGGCGGCGGACGGCGATCGCGTGCGTCTCGGGCTCGAGGCTGCGTGGTGGCACGGTCCGGTCGAGCTCTCCGCGGAAGCGATGCGGATGGATCGACGTATCGAAGGCGCGCTCGGCGAGGAGCTTGCGCGGCTCCAAGGTTGGTACGCCGCGGCGGCGTGGGTCGTGACGGGCGAGGCGCGGACGGTCAATGCGATGAAGCCGGCGCGGCCGTTCGTGCTGCATGGTGCGCGCGATCCCGGCGCGGTCGAGCTGGCGGCGCGCGTGTCGCGACTGCAGGTCGGCGACGGCTTCGTCGAGTCGGGCGCGCTTGCGATCGGCTCCGATCCGCGCCGCGTGACCAGCTTCGACGTCGGCATCAATTGGTACCTCACCTGGCACGCGCGGCTGAAGCTGCACGGGCTGCTCACGCGTTACGCCGAGCCGGTCGCGCTCGCCGGCCACGCGACCGACGATGAAAAAGCGCTGTTGCTGCAGTTGCAGCTGCACTTCTGAGAGCGGCGCCGCGGCTACACTTTCGCCCCTTCGACTTTCAGCTGCGGGAGCGAGCCATGCGAAGGAACTCGAGAGCATGCGCAGCAGCGCTCGCGGGGTTGCTGGTCGTCGTGGGCGCAGGCTGTCAGACGCGGCAAAAGCTCGGTTGGAGCCACTTCGACATCGTTCCTGCCGGCGCACCACAGGGCTCGGTCGCACCCGGATCGTTCGAGGCGTGCAGTGGCACCTGGGTCGCTCGCGAGCGCGCCGACGCGCCGTCGCCGCCGCAGGTGCTGCAGCAGGATCGAGTCGGCGAGAACGCCGACTTCAATCTGGCGCTGCTGGTCGGTCACAACCGGGACGCCGGCAAGGTTTCGGTCCAGTTGCGCGCGATCGACGGCGAGCACGACCAGGGCGGTGGTGTGGTCTGGCGCGCGCAGGGGATGAACGACTACTACCTCGCGCGCTGGAACCCGCTGGAGAAGAACGTTCGCGCCTACGTCGTGCGCAACGGCGAGCGGAAGATGCTGAAGAGCGAGGGGGTCGACTTCGGCGACGCGTGGCATCGGCTGGAAGTCGAGTTCAACGACGACAGGTTCAAGGTGACTCTCGTCAGCGGCGAGTTTCACATCAGCGGCAACGTCGACACTGTCCTGACGATGGACGGACCCGGCGCCTCTGTCTCGATTGGCGTCGAATGCGTTGCCGAACTCCCCGCCGGCCGCGTCGGCGTCTGGACCAAGGCCGATGCGCGCACCATGTTCGATGACTTCATGTTGGCCGACTGAGCCGAGTCACTGGATCGGATCACCGAACTACATCACCGATCCGGATCGGTTGACTCCGATCGGCTGACTCAAATCCGCTTCGTTCGAATCGGACCGACTCATCGGGAGCCTGCAGCTTGAACCTTGCCGCCGCCCTCTGCGCCGCCTTCCCGCGCGCCTTCCAAGAGACGATCGAACGCGGTCACGGCCCGTCGTCGGCCGCCGCGATCGACTGGAAGCTGTGGGCGCTGTTCGGCGGCGTGATCCTCGGCGTGATGGTGCTTGACCTTTTTGTCCTGCACAAGAACGCGCACGAGGTGCGGATGCGCGAGGCGGCCGTGACTGGCTGCAGCTTCGTCGCGCTGGCGCTCGCCTTCTGTGGCTTCGTCTGGTGGAAGATCGGCGCGACGCCGGCCAAGGAATTCCTGACCGGCTACGTGGTCGAACTCTCGCTCTCGTTCGACAACCTGTTCGTGTTCCTCATCTTGTTCAAGTTCTTCAAGGTCGAGCGCCAGCACCAGCATCGCGTGCTGTTCTGGGGCATCCTCGGTGCGCTCGTGCTGCGCGCCGTGTTCATCGGGGTCGGCGTGGCGTTGCTGGAGCAGTTCGACTGGCTGGTCTACGTCTTCGGCTTCTTCCTCTTCATCACCGGCGCCAAGCTGCTGCAGAAGAAGGAGGAGGAGACCGACCCGGGCAAGAGCCTCGGCCTGCGACTCGCGCGCCGGCTCGTGCCGGTCACGTCCACCCCGCACGGCGGCCGCTTCTTCCTCGTGGAGAACGGCAAGCGCCAAGCGACGACGCTCTTCCTCTGCCTGATCACGGTCGAGGCGAGCGACGTCGTCTTCGCCGTCGACTCGATCCCCGCGATCCTCGGCATCACGCTCGATCCGTTCGTCGTCTACACCTCGAACGTCTTCGCCATCCTCGGGCTGCGCAGCTTCTTCGTGCTGCTGGCGCTGCTGATGGCCGCGTTCCGTTACCTCAACGTCGGCCTCGCCTTCGTGCTGATGTTCATCGGCGGGAAGATGATCGCCGGCGGCTTCGGCGTCCACATGGACTCCACGCTCTCGCTGGCGGTGGTGTTCGGGATCCTCGGTATCGCGGTCGTGGCGAGCCTGATGAGGAAGCAGAAGGCGGGGGAGCGTGAGGAGCCGGATGGCGAGGTGGGGAAGCGCGACGAGCCGTCGCTCCCGCCGAGCTGACCGGGTTCGCGAGGTCGCAGCGAAGGCGCGGGACGCCTTGGTCGCGAACCACCGGTCGCGTTCGCCGTTGGATGAAGGCGGCGGCCCGCAACGTCGGTCCGCGTCGATTCCCGGCGAGGGACAGCGATGTCACGATGGCGCGGAGCTGTGACGGCGGGACGGCGCCGCGGCGTCGCTGCGGGGGTCGCGACGCTGGTGTTGGCAGCGGGGCTGCTGCGCCTTGGACTCGAGGAGCGCGCGCCGCTCAAGCCGTCGGTACATCCAGTCGGCTCGGTCGCTGCGCAGCCGTCCTCTCCGCCGCCGACGCCCGCACTTTTTCGCGAGGTGACCGCACTCGTCGCCCCCGCGCCGGAATTCGACGAAGCGGAAACAGGCACCGTCGTCGAGCGGACGTTGCTCGTCGTCGATGCCGGAAACGAGCGTTCGATCGAGGCTGCCGAACTCACGGCGAGCGTCGATGACGGCCAAGGCGGTTCGAGCCGCGAAGTGTTGCTCGCGCGGACCGGCGCGGACGGCCGCGTGACAGTGCGGGGCACTCGAAACGTCGTTCGGCTCCTGCGCGCGCCCGGCCGCGTTCCGTGGGCGATCGTGCTCGATGACGATCCGCCGCGGGCAGCAGAGGTTCGGACGATCGCGCTCGTGCCGGAGTGCCGACTCTCGGGCAGGGTCGTGGACGAGGCGGGCGAGCCGATCGGGCTGCAGAAGTCCAGTGCCGCCCTTGCTCACGGCTACTTCGGCAGATCATTGCCGGCGCTGAACGAGGAGCTCGGCGCAACCTCGAGCGACGGCGAGTTCGTCGCGGTCGAGTGCCATGGCGCCGATGACGTGAGCTTCGGCGTGACGATTGGCGACCGCTTCGTGCGCTTCGCCCCGATCGAACTGCCGGGCTCGCTCGCTGCCGAGTGTCGCGTCGTCCTGCGGATTCCGCCGGAGGCTCGCCTCGCCGTGCGGGTCATCGATCGGGACCGCCTGACGGTCCACCCTGCGCGTGTCCGTGCAGTGCGCCGCTTCGATCACTGGAGCGCGCTCGAACACGGGGGTCTGTCGGACCGACCAGGAATCGTCGCGTTGTCACTTCCCGCCACTGGAAGCTTCGAGGTCGAACGGCTCGGGTTCGGCGAGTTCGGCGTTCCGTTCGTGGTGGCGACGGAGACGGCCGAAGTCGCGGCCGGCGGCTCCGCGCGGACGCTGATCGATCCGCGGCCGCGCGCGACGCCCGGAAGCGCCCCCGCCGCTGAGATCGAGCGCGCCGACGGTGTCTCGCCCGCTGGCCCGATCAGCGGGCGGATCGTCTGCAGTTGTCGCGCCGGTGCCTGCGGCCACTCGTCGCAGTCCGTTTTCGACGCGCGCGGGGTGCCGCTGCGGCGTCGTCTCGCGCGCCGCCGGGCATGCGGAGCTCCAGAGCGACCGCATCCAACTCGGACGGGACCAGACGGTCGTGCTGCCTGACCTCGTCGCCCGGTCGTTGCCGCCCCTGCATGGGCGCATCGTCGCGAACGACGGCCGCGGCGGTTTCGCGCCCGTCGCCGGCTTCGAGCCGGTCGTCGTGCTGCGCGACGTGCAATCGGCGTGGTCGTGCGCCGCGACCGACGTCGACGGCGGGCGACACGGCGCGATGCGGATCGAGATCCCTGTCGACCTCGCTGCCGAGTGGCAGATCACGCTACCGGCAGCGCGCCGGGTCACCGGCCGCGTGGCACTTCCATCCGGCGCCGAACCGGTTGGCCTGTCGCTTCGCTGCGTCGAGCAGTTCGACCCGGTCCGTCACGCCGGTCTCCCGGGGTTCCAAAGGGAGATCCAGTCCGCGTCGGCAGCGCTCGGAGTCGATGGCAGCTTCGCGTTCGACACGGTCGCGCGGACGGCCGGTCGGCTTGAGGTTGTATCGGAGCGCCACGGCCGCTTCGGTTGGCCAGCGGTGGTCGCGCGCCGCGACTTTCCCGCCGGCGGCGATACCCAGCTTGGGACGATCGAGTTGGCCGCGCTGCTTTTCGACGTTGCGCGCACCTCGTGACGATGAGTCGCGCCAACGGCCGCGCTGCCAGCGCCTGCCGCCACGGCGCTCCGCCTACAACCACATCTTCCTGTGCAGCCACCGCCACGTCCCGATCGCCACCAGCGCCATCACTCCGCCGAGCACCGGCAGCCCCCATGGCCGGTCGACCAGCGGCAGCCCCTCGAAGTTCATGCCGAAGATGCCCGCGATCAGGCTGAGCGGCAGCAGCAGCGTCGCGACGGCGGTGAGCGTGCGCATCGTGACGTTCAATTCGGTGTTCATCGCGTTCAAGTGGCCTTCGCGGGCGGCGAGGATGCCGTCGCGGACGGCTTCGAGCAGGTCGTAGATGCGCAGCATGTGGTTGGCGACGTCGCGGAGCGCCGGCTCTTCGGCGCGCGGGATCAGCGGGTGGCCGCCGCGGGCGAGCGCTTGGAAGACATCGCGTTGCGCGCGGACGACGCGGGTGAGCGCGGCGGTGCGCCGGCGCAACTGCTGCAGTTTCTTCAGCGTGTCGCCGGCGGCGCGTTCGAGCGCGCGCTCCTCGAGTTCCTCCGCGGCGTCGATCATCTCGTCGACGCGTTCCTCGAACACGTCGCACATGTGGTGCAGGATCGCGTGCAGGATCCGTTCCGGCGCGGCGAGGTAGTAGGCGGGGTTGCGTTCGAGCGCGGTTCGCAGCGGATCGAGCATCGGCAGCTCGCGGCGCACGATGCTGATCAGCCAGCCCTTGCCGAGGAACAGGCTGATCTTGCGCGTGTGCACTTCGTGACCGGGTTCGGGCGAGTGGATGATCGCCATCAGGTGCGAGTCGAGCTCGCGCAGGAGCGGCGGATGGTGGGGCTTCAACGCATCGTCGACCGACTCGCGCGGGAGGTGCATCCGCTCGACCAGCAGCGCCTGTTCGGCGGTGTCGGGGACGATCGCCTCGATCCAGACCGGATGACCGGGCGTGGTGCCGAGTGCGGTAACGCCGGCGCGCGCCGCGTCGATCCCTTTCTCCGTGCACCACAGGCCGCCGACGAGACGGTGGGTTCGGAGCATCTCAGGTGTCTCCTCGCGGCGGAACCTGCGGGCCGGGCGGTGTGGGTGGATCGAGCGTCACGCGCAACGGCTTGTCCGCGCGCAGCACTACTTCGCGCTGCGGGAACGGAATGGCGATGCCGAAGCGCGCGAAGGCGGCGTCGATGGCGAAGCGCAGATCGCTCGCGACGCGCGGCACCTGGGTCGAGTCCTCGAGCCAGACGTACAGCCGGAAGTCGAGCGCGCTGTCGCCGAAGTTGGCGAATTGGACGTCGGGCGCCGGCTTCTTCAGCACGCGCCCGTCCTTGGCGGCGACTTCGAGCAGCACGTCGCGCACCCGCTTCACGTCGCTGCCGTAGGCGACGCCGACCGCGATCGAGGTGCGCACGCGCGGGTCGATCGCGTCGTGGTTCACCACGCGCTGGGTGATGAACTCGCGGTTCGGCACGAGGATGTGGATGTTGTCGGTGGTCTGGATCGTGGTCGCCCGGATGCCGAGTTCGCGCACGGTGCCGACCGAGCCGTCGCCGAGGCCGATCGTGTCGCCCGGCTTGATCGGCCGCTCGATCAGCAGGATCACGCCGCTCACGAAGTTGCTGATGATCTCCTGCAGGCCGAAGCCGATGCCGACGGAGAGGGCGGCGACGAGGTAGCCGAGGTTGCGCAGGTCGAGCAGTTGGGTGAGGGCCAGCCAGAAGCCGATGCCGTGCAGCAGGTAGACCACCAGCGTCGTGATCGTGTACTGCGTGCTGCGCGCGAGTTGCGTCAGCGGCAGCAGCAGCGATTCGAGCGCGAGCTTCAGGTGGCGCGCGATGCGGAGCGCGAGCACCGCGATCAGCACGGCGACGACGACGTCCCACCACGTCTTGCGCGCTGCGAGTTCGGTCGCGGCTTGGAATGGCAGCGGTCGCTCGAAGAAGCTCCTCAAGCTGGCGAACGAGGTGCCGGTGAACTGCAGCAGAGCGAAGCCGACCAGCAGGATCACCGCGATGCGCAGCAGGAAGCGGGCGATCTCGTCCAACGCCCGGACGCGCGCCTGTTCGCGCTCGACGGACGCCTCGTTTCCGGCGACCTTCGCCAGATGCCGGTCGCGCCAACCTTCCAGCACGAACACCACGGCCTGATAGGCGATCGAGCCGATCGGGAAGGCGGTGAGCGCCAGGATCGCGACGCGCGTGATGAAGCCGGCGAAGATCCGGTAGCCGACCGCGTCGAGCACGACGACCGTCGGCACCAGCAGCACCAGCATCGGGTGGATCAGTCCGGCGGCGCTGCGCAACAGCCGGCCGATCGTGCGATCCGGTTCTGGCAGCAGGCTCATCAGTAGCTGCCGTTGCAACAGCACGAAGACCAGCGTGGCGCCCGCCGCGACGTTGTGGGCCAGGTCGACCGCTGCCATCGCGCCGACGTTGCGGTAGGCGAGACGGGTCAGCAGCAGCTCGAGCAACGCGACCGACAGCGACATCCAGAGCAGCAGCAGCACGCCGGCACCGACCCGGCGCGAAGTCCGCCGGTCGACGGCGAGGAGCTGCCGTTCGGGCGGGTCGGGGTGGAGGAGCTCGTGCACGAGGCCGAGCCCGAGCCAGAAGATCGCGATGCGGTCGCCGATCGCGTGCAGCAGCTCGACGGCGAGCTCGGGCAGGTCGACCAGCAGCGACGCGGCGATCCGCGGCGCCAACCAGAACGCCGCGGCCGTGCAGGCGCAGCGCCCGAGGTGGGCGAACAGCAGCGCGGCTCGCGTCGGCAGGCTCGCGAGCTCGCGGCCGAGCAGCCCGTCGATCCGCCGCTTGAGCCAGAGCCGCGGCAGCACCACCAGGAGCGCGAGCGGCAGCAGCGCGAGCACGCACCAAGCGAGCGAGCGCAGCCGGCCGGGCAAGGCGCACCAGCCGGCGAACGCCGCGGCGCGGTCAAGCGCCCAGCTCGGCAGCGCCATCAGGTCGTCGACGCCGCCGGCCAGCGTGGCGCGCGTGATCTCCGACTCCTCGACCAGGAAGAGGTTTTCGCTGCGGAGGATCGCGAGCGCGTCGTTGCGCGCCTCCCAGACCTGCTCCTCGATGTCGAGCCGCCGCCGTGCGAGCGCGGCGCGCTCCGCCGTCGAGCGCGCGAGCGGCGTCTCGACGGCGACGCGCTTCGCCTCGAGATCGCTCCAGCGCGCCGCTTCGCGCTTCGTCCACTCGTCTGGCGTGAAGATGGCGCGCGTCGCCTCCCGTCGCGCGATCAGCTGCTCGCGACGGGCGCGCGTCGCCTCGGCGTGCGCCGCCTGCGCCGCCTCGGCCGCGCGCAGCTCGCCGCGCAGCTCGGAGCGCGCCGCCTGGTGGTCGAAGAAGCGCGTCAGCGCCTGCAGCTCGTTGATCTCGCGGGCGACCTGCGTCGCATCGTCGCGCCGCTCGCCGGCGGCCGTCCCGCGGTAGCGCGCCCGATAGCCGTCGCGTTGCGAGCGGGCCTGCACCAGCTCCTGCTCCGCCGCCTCCCGCCGCTGCTCGATTGCGGCCTGCGACTCCGCCTGCGCGCGCTCCTCCGCATCGAGCCGCGACGTGGCGAGCGCCTCCTCGTGCCAGCCGCGATCGCGCTCGTCGCCGCTTTCGGCCAGCTCGCGCTCGCGCTGCTTCACCTCGTCGCCGGCGCGCCGCGTCGCCTCGGCGAGGCTTTCCTGCGCGAGGCGGCGGGCGGCGGCGAGCGTCGCCGCGGCCAGCTCCTGATTCGCGAGCGCCTGCTGCAGCCGCGTCGAGCGCAGCTCGTGGCGCCGCTCGAGCCAGGGCGCGAGCAACTCGAGCCACGCGATGCGCTGCCGGTGGTGGACCAGCTCCTCCTCGGCCGCGAGCGCCTGCTCGAGCGGCTCGATGTCGATCGGCTCGTCGGCGGCAGCGGCGCCGCGCGAACGCAGCGCCTCGAGTTCGGCGTGAGCTGCCAGGAGGCTGGCGCGCGCGTCGTCGAGCTTCCGCGGCAGCGACGCGACTTCGCCGGCGGCCGCCGCGAGCTCCGTCGTCGCGATGTCGACCGCGGAGCGCGCGGCGCCGAGCTGCGCCGCCAGCGCCTCGGGATCGGCGGTCTCGCGCAGTTGCTCCTGCAGAGCGACCGAATCAAATGCGGTGCTCGCGACGCGCGCCGCGTCGCGAGCCGCGCGAGCCGCCTGGAGCGCTGCCTCGCTGGTCTCGGCCTGCAGCGGCGCGAGACGCTCCCGTTCGGCGAGCAGGTCGCGCTGGCGGGCGAGGACGTCCTGCTGCCGCTTCAGCTGGCGGACCAGCCCCGCCTGCGCCTGCGGGTCGAGCTTCTCGACCGCGTCGCGGACGCGCGTGAGTTCATCGCGCACCTTGGCGGCATCGCGGAAGTCGACGCCTCCCGGCGCGTCGCTGACGCCGAGCGCAGCGAGCGGCACCGAGTCGACGGCCGACGCCGGCTCCTGCGCTGCGACCAGAGCCATGGACGGAGCGACGACGAACGCGAAGAGCAGCGAAGACCAGGCGGCGAACGGCATCGATCGATCCTGCGACGGGCGCGCGAGGTTAGCCGTCGTCCGCCTCGCTGCGCGCGCTCAATGCCCCGCGTCATCGTGCGGACGCGTGAGAAATGGAGCCGCAAGGAAGCAGGCGCCCATCGCGAGGTAGGCGCCGACGAAGGGCCATGCCGGAGCGAGTGCGAGGACGGCGTCGGCTCCCGCAAAACGCCACGAATGCAGCAGCCCGCAGGCCGACAGCGCTGCTCCGGCGACGCACCACAGCGCGGCGCGGACGAACTTTCGCTCGATCACGGCGACGGTCAGCGCGGCGAGCACCATCGAACTCAAGATGAAGCCCTGTTCGAGGGCGAATCCGCCGGCGATCCAGGTGTCGAAGCGGAGGAAGGCGTCGACTTGCGCTGGCCCAAGTGGTGCGCCACTTTGCGTCGCGTCGACCGCTGCCGTCGCGCCGCCGATCTGCAGACCCTGCTTCGCCAGCAGCACGCCCCATGCGGCGACGCCCGGCAGCAGGCCGACCACGACCGCCGGCGCGTGCTCGCGCGGAGTGGCCTGGAACGCCTGGGCGGTGATGACCAGTCCGATCCAGAGCACGATCGCCATGCCGGCGTCGATGGGGACGAAGCTTGCAACCAAGGCGAGTGCGCCGCTGCAGCAGAGCGCGGCCATCACGACGCCCGAGAGCGCGGAGTAGCCGACGCGTGCGCCGAGCGCCTTCCAGCCGGGATGGCCGATGTAGAGCGTGGTCGGGAAGCAGGAGCCGCAGAGCGCCGCCACCAGCGTCCCGATCCCGTTCACCGCCAGCGACCGCTTCACCGGGTAGGTGTCGCCCGCCGCCTCGGCCGATTCGAGGTTCTGCAGCGAGCCGATCAGCGCGAACAGGCCCATGGGCACGATCACTGCGAAATGATCGAGCAGGGCGCCTTCGCGCAACGCCGCGAAGAGTGCGCTGATCGACGCGGTCGGGGCGTGCCATGCGAGCGGGGCGTCGGGCAGCGGCGGCGCGAGGCCGGTGAGGTGGGCGATGACGGCGCCGACGGCGACGGCGACGAGGCCGCCGGGCAGTCCACCACGGAAGCGCACGCGTCCGAAGTAGGTGAGCAGCACGATTGCGAGCGTGGTGAAGCCGATCAGCGGACGCGCAAAGGTGCGAAACAGGAAGCCGAGACCGATGAAGCCGAGCGCGACGCCCGCCAGTGTGGAGAGCAGCGCCGCGCGCGGAGTCACGCGCTTCAGCCACGGCGCGACGAAAGCGCCGAAGGTCTCGATCAGGCCGGCGCCGAATGCCGCGGCGAGACCGGCGCGCCAGGCGATCGTGGGCGGATCGGGCAGGCCGAGGCGTTCAGCCGCGAGCCGCGCTGGCAGCATCACCAGGAAGACGTAGGCGAAGAGCGAGACGGTGTTGATGCCGTAGGGCAGCGCGCAGCGGTCGGCGCGCCCTTCGGCGCGAGCGAGTCGCAACGCCTGCCATGAGTAGTAGAGGTTGCCGACCAGCAGCGAGACCGCGGCGCCCGGGAGGATCCGGCCGCGGACCAGTTCATCGGGGAGGCCAACCACGCCGCGGCAGAGCGAGTCGATCAGCAGCAGTTGGACCAGGTTGTCGAGGGCGAGCCCGAAGAAGCCGTCGACGTCGCCGCGGACGAACCAGCGGGCACGCGGCGGCGCGGCGGCCGCGGAGCAGCTCACTTCGGCGGCCACTCGTAGAAGCCCTTTCCGCTCTTCTTGCCGAGTTCGCCGCGGGCGACCTTGTCGCGCAGGAGTTGTGGCGCCTGGTACTGGTCGCCGCCGATTTCGCGTGCGAGCGTGTCGGCGATCGCGAGGCGGATGTCGAGCCCGACCAGATCGGTGAGCTTGAGCGGCCCCATCGGGTGGTTGTAGCCGAGCTCCATCGCCGTATCGATGTCGGCGGGAGACGCGACGCCCTGCTCGACCATGCGCATCGCTTCGAGGCCGAGGATGACGCCGAGCCGGCTCGATGCGAAGCCGGGGGAGTCATTGACGACGATCGCGGTCTTGCCCATCTGCCGGGCGACGTCAAGGGCGACCGACCGGGCGCGCTCGCTCGTCCGCGGGTGGACCACCAGTTCGACCAGCTTCATCAGGAATACCGGGTTGAAGAAATGCATCCCGATCAGGCGGCTCGGGTCGGCGAGCGGGGCGGCGATCTTGGCGAGCGGCAGCGACGAGGTGTTGCTGGCCAGGATCGCGTGCGGGGGGACGAGCGCCTCAAGCTGCCGGAACAGCGCCTGCTTGGCGTCGAGCCTTTCGACGATCGCCTCGATCACCAGGTCGGCGGTGCGGGCGCAGTCGGCGAGCGAGGTCGCGGTGGCGAGATTGGCGACGGCCCGGTCGCGGTCCGCCGGGGTGAGCTTTCCACGCTGGATCGCGCCGGCGAGATTTTCGTCGACCTGCCTGCGGCCGCGTTCGAGCGCGGCCAGATCGGCGTCCACCAGCGTGACCTTAAGGCCAGCAGAGGCAGCGACTTGCGCGATGCCGTGGCCCATCGTGCCGGCGCCGATGACGGTCAGATTCAGGGGCGTTGAGTTCGGATTCATGGGGCGGGGATGAAACCGGCAAGCGTCCTCGCGATCAAGCGCCGCTTGACGCCTAGGGGGACCTCGCTACAATCCCGACCCTTTCTTTGACCCGCGCGTAAGTGCTTGTCGTTGCGAGGGTTGGAGCGTGGTTACCGGGGTGGAGCGGGCTCCTATACAGCCCACTCCCGCGCCCGAGGGCGGCGTCGTGTGTCTCGCTTTTCGTCCACCAAGAAGGAACGCCTCGACATGTTCTCCTTCTCGTATGCCGGTTCGGTGCGCGCGATCGTCGCGCTGACACTCGTGGCCTCTTCAGCAGTGCCGGCCACGGCGCAGGCTGCCGACGACAAGTTCACGGAAGGCGCCAACCTCTACTTCCGCGGTCGCGCCGACGAGGCGCTCGCGGTCTTCCAGGCGATCCTGGCCGAGAACCCGTCGAACGAAGACGCGCTGCGCTACTACCACGATGCCGGCAAGGAAGTCTTCACCCTGATGCTCATCAAGGGTGGGGAGTTCGAGGCGACGGCGAAGCGCTACCTCGGTCTCGCGACGATCGCGCGGACTGAAAAGTCCGACGACGCCGAGGCGATCGCGGCGCTGGTCGACAAGGCGCTGACCGGCAACTACCTCGACGCGCGTGACGCGCTCTACGCGTTGTCCGCCGACCACGGCGAGTACGGCGCGGCGCCCTTCATCGCGGTCCTCGGCGATGAGGACAACCAGGAACGCCGGGTCAAGGCGATCACCTGCCTCACCCACATGGCGGGCGACGCGGTGCTGCCGCTGATCGCGGCGCTCGACTCGGGCAATGATCGGATCGTCCGCAACGCGACCGCGTGCTTGGGCGTGATCGGTGACCACCGCGCGGCGGCGGCGCTGAAGCGGGTCGCCGAGACGACGGCGAACGAAGTGAATCGCGGCGCCGCGAACGAGGCGCTGGCGAGCATCGCCGGGAATGCCGGATCATTGGCCGATTCGGCCACGCTCCACCTGGCGGCGGCGACGAAGTACTTCCAGAACGATCAGTCGGTCGTGCAACCGTACGACACCAAGGATGCCGTCTGGAATTGGGACGGCGAAAAGGTCGCGGCCACCAAAGTCGCCGCAGTCCTGCGCCACCTGAAGCTCGCGCAGCAGAACTGCAAGTCAGCGATCGATCACCCAGCGGCGCAGGCGGCGCTGCTGGCAGCCTATGCCGCGGAGAAGGCCTCGCTCGCGGCAACGCAGGCGATGGGTGCCGAGGGTGAAGCGCCGGCGGCCGATGCGTCGCTCGACGTGATGTTGGCGGCTGGCGGCCCGAACGGATGCTCGGCGGCCTTGGCCTACGCGCTCGCGAATGATGCGCCGATGGCCGCGGTCGAACTGCTTCTTACGCTTGAGTCGCTCGGTGCATCGACGGACGCGATGAAGGCGGCGCTCAACTCCGGCTACAAGGCGGTTCGCTACGCGGCAGCCTTCGCGTTGTCGATGGCTGGCGACAACAGCGCTGGCGTGGTCGCCGCGCTCGGGGAAGCGCTCGGCGAAGACGCCATGCGCACCGTGCTGGTGGTCGACCCTCAGAGTGAGTCGCGCAACGCGACGGCGGCCGCGCTTCGCGGCGCTGGGTACACCGTCGTGACCGCGGACAGCGGGGCGCTCGGCTTCGCTCGCGCGCGTACCGTGCCGCCGAAGGATGTGGTCGTCGTGCGCGCCGGTATGGCCGACGTCACGCTCGATCAGTTCGTCTACGACGCCGACTTCCGCGCCTCGTCCGCCTCGATCATCGTGCTCACCGACGCGGCTGCCGCGGAGACGGTGAAGGCGCAGTACGAGGGCAAGGGCAAGGTGAAGGGTTTCGCGACCGATCCGATCGCGGCCGATGCGATGGCCGAAACGGTCAAGGCGTCGATGCCTGACCTGAATCACGAGCGCGCCGCGGCCCTGGCGGCGGCGGAGCGTGCGTCGATGTTCCTCGGCCACCTTCCGGCGTCTGCGCTCGGTGGCGTCACGGCGCAGCTCGTCGCCGGACTGGGCCGGGCGGAGGAGTCGGTCCTCGGCGGCGTCCTGAAGGCGGTCGGCCACGTTGGGATGGCCGACGCGGCGCCGGGAGTTGCGGCGATCTTCGCTGACTCCGGCCGCCCCGAAGCGATTCGGATCGCGGCGCTCGATGCGCTCGGTGGGATCTTCGGCAAGATGTCGGACCGTCCGAGCGAGGACGTGCTGAAGCCGGTGATGGACGCGGCGATGGGTGAGTCGAACGTTCCGGTGCGCCTCGCGGCGGGTCGCGCGCTAGGTTGCGCGGGCTTCCTGACGGCGGCGGAGCGTGCGGCGCTCCTCGGCGGCGGGACGCGGTGACGCAAGTACGCGGAAGGATCGACGAGGCCAGAATAGCTCAGCGGTAGAGCACCGCTTTCGTAAAGCGGGGGTCATGGGTTCAATCCCCATTTCTGGCTCCAACGGAACAACCTCCAATGGCACGACAGCGCAGTTTGGGGCCAGTTCGGGACTGTTCGGGACGGTTGGAACTGTGCGGCGCGGTGAGATCACCGTGCGTTCGGATCACGGAAACGATCGGCATCGAGCCCTCAATCAGGAGAACGCGCGTGAAGAGAAGCGTGATGGCTTTCGCGGCGCTGGCCGCGGCTGCCGGTCTGTGTTTGCCCGGATGCGGGTCGCTGAAACGTCTCGGGACCGATCTCGCCGTCGTCGTGACATCACCGATCACGGTGCCGATCGCTGCCGTGCATGACTCGATCGACTGGGGTGACGAAACCAGCGGCCCGACGCCGGTTCTGCTGGCGCCGCTCAACATCCCGCTGCACGCCGTCAAGCACGTCGCCTACACCTTCGTGTATGCCGCGGACGCGTGCCTGTCGCCGCTTTACCTGCTCGGTTCGATCGGCGGGGACGACCTCGAGCCGATCACGCTTTACTCCTTGGGCGACGGCTACCCCTGGAAGAGCGAGCCTTGGCCGTATCTCGAGTGACGATCTTCGCTGCGTGATCGTCGGTGCCTGACACGTATCGGCGTGCGGCGCTCGGTGGTGAATTGCTCCAAATGCGAATTTGCGCGAGCGGACGAGGCGACTCGTCCGCTCGCGTTGTTGTTTGCAGTTTCAGCGCGCCGCTCTGGCGCGCGACAGGCACGGCTCCGCCCGCGCTTGCGGCCCCGGGCACACGAACGCCGCCGCACCGGCTCGATTCGCCCTGCTCGCTATCATCCGCGCGCTCGTTTGCGGGATTGGGAGAGCGAAACGGTGAGCGTGGAGCTGGTGCGGTACGAGGTGCAGCGCGGCGTAGCCTGGCTCACGCTCTGTGATCCGCCCGTCAACGGCTACAGCCACGAGATGCTGCTCGCGCTCGATCGCGCGATCCTCGCGGCGCGCTTCGATGACGCAGTCAACGTGCTGGTGCTGACTGGCGCCGGCGACAAGTTTTTCTGCGCTGGCGCCAACATCGACAAGCTCCGCGCGATGACGCCGAGCTTCAAGTACTACTTCTGCCTCCACGCCAACGAGACGCTGCTGCGCCTCGAGCACACGCCGAAGCTGACCATCGCGGCGCTGAACGGTCATTGCGTCGGCGGTGGGCTCGAGGTCGCGCTCGCGTGCGACCTCCGCATCGCCAAAGAGGGCGGCGGCAAGATCGGGCTGCCGGAGGTTTCGCTCGGTGTGCTGCCTGGAACCGGCGGGACGCAACGACTCACGCGTGCGCTCGGGGCGGCGCGAGCCCTCGACTGGATGATCACCGCCCGCAACGTCGACGCCGCGGAGGCGGAACGGGTCGGGCTCGTCCAGCGCGTGCTTCCGGCGGTCGAATTCGCCGCGGCAGTGCAGAAGTTCGCCGAGCAGTTCTGCGTTCCGAACAAGGCGGCGATGGCGGTCGGTGCCATCAAGCGCGCGGTCCAGACGGGCGGCGCGTTGCCGCTCGAGAGCGGTTTGGCATTCGAGCGTGAGTTGCAAGCGAGGCTGTTCGCCTCGGCGGACTGCAAGATCGGACTCGAAGCGTTCCTGGCGAAGCAGCCCGCCGTGTTCACGGGCCAATAGACGGAGGCGCGGAGCGAGCGCGCGCGTCCCCCGTGCCAAGCCCGCGACGACCATGACTGAATCTGGCAGCCAAGAGACGAATGAGCCCCCGCCGCCGAGTCCGGAGGCGGCGGATGAGACGCTGTCCTTCGGCGAGCGTGCGCGCAGGATGCTCATCGGCGCTCCGATCGCGCTGCAGGACGAGACGATTGCGCATCAACTCGCGCTGATCCCGTTCCTGGCCTGGGTGGGACTCGGCGCCGACGGGCTGTCGTCTTCGGCCTACGGACCCGAGGAGTCGTTCAAGGCGCTGCGCGAACACTCCTACCTGGCGATCGGACTCGCCGTCGCCACGGCGCTCACCGTCTTCCTGATCTCCGCCTGCTACTCGCGCATCATCGAGAAGTTCCCGCACGGCGGCGGCGGGTACGTCGTCGCGACCAAGCTGCTCGGGCCGCGCGTGGGGCTGATCTCCGGCTGCGCGCTGCTGGTCGATTACGTGCTGACGGTCACGGTCTCGGTCGCGGCGGCTGGCAATGCGCTGCGCGACGTGCTCCGGCAGGTGATGCCGTTCCCTGAGTCATGGGTGATCCCGGTCGATGTCGTACTGATCGTGCTGCTGTTGGTGCTCAACCTGCGCGGCGTCAAGGAGTCGGTCGTCGCGCTGGTCCCGGTCTTCATCCTGTTCCTGATCACGCATGCGGTGCTGATCGTCGGCGGGATCGCGTTCCACCTCGGCGATGCGGGCACGCGGGTCGAGGTGATGGCGGACGGCTTCAAGAGCGACTGGAACAACCCGAGCTTCGGGCCGCTGGCGATGCTGCTGCTGTTCTTCAAGGCGTTCTCGCTCGGCGGCGGCACCTACACCGGGATCGAGGCGGTCTCGAGCAGCATGGGGATCCTGCGCGAGCCGCGCGTGAAGACCGCGAAGACGACCATGCGCTACATGTCGATCTCGCTCGCGTTTGTCGCGTCGGGGCTGATCCTCTGCTACCTCCTGTGGGAAATCGAACCGTCGGCGAGTGGACAGAAGGAGACGATGAACTCGCTCCTCGCGCGACGGATGGCGGAGGGCATTCCCGGTGGGCGCTGGTTCGTGTTCCTGGCGCTCTTGAGCGAAGCCGCGCTGCTCTTGGTGGCGGCGCAGGCGGGGTTCATCGCGGGTCCCCGCACGCTGGCGAACCTGGCGGTCGACTCGTGGGCGCCGCGCCGCTTCTCCGCCGTGTCGGAACGGCTGACGACGCAGAACGGCGTGACGCTCATGGCGCTCGCGTCGGTGGGGGCGCTGCTCTATTCGGCCTCCGCTTCCGATGCGCACGCGGCAAGCGGGGGCCATGGCGGCAGCGACGTGATCGGGCGCCTGGTCACGATGTACAGCATCAACGTCTTCTTGACCTTCTCGCTCTCGATGCTGGCGATGACCTTCTATTGGGTGCGCACCAGCCGTGATCCCGAAGTCCGCAGCAAGCGCATCGCGCTGTTCGCGACTGGAACCGTCGTCTGCAGCTCGATCCTCGTGGTCACGGTCTGCGAGAAGTTCACCGATGGCGGATGGGTCACGATCGTCGTAACCGGCTTCTGCGTCGCGCTCTGTCTGCTGATCCGCCGCCACTACGTCAACGTCGCCAAGCGCCTGTCCGCGCTCTATTCCGATCTGGCGAACCTGCCGCTGCCCGAGACTCGGGTCGAGCGCGATCCCGACCCGACGCAGCCGACCGCGGTTGTGCTGGTCTCGAGCTGGGGCGGGCTCGGCATTCATACGGTGCTGAACGTGTTCCGCGCCTTCCCGGACCACTTCAAGAACCTGATCTTCGTGTCGGTTGGCGTGATCGATTCGGGCGCATTCAAGGGCGAGCACGCGGTCGAGGGGCTCGAGACTCGGACCGAGTCGATGTTGCTGCGCTACGTCGACCTAGCTCGTCGGCTCGGACTGCCTTCGGCGGCGCGACATGCGATTGGCACCGATGCAGTCGAGGCGGCCGAGGAACTCGCCCACCGCGTGGCGAAGGAGTTCCCGCGCTCGACGTTCTTCGCCGGCAAGGTGATCTTCAAGGAAGAGGGCTTCCTGCAGCGCTTCCTCCACAACGAGACGGCGGTGGCGTTGCAGAAGCGGTTGCACTTCGGCGGGCTGACGATGGTGATCCTGCCGGCGCGCGTCTGCTGAGAACCGCCGCCGCAGGGTCCGCGGCCAGCCGTTCCGCCGGGAGCTCCGCGCTTGGAGACGAGGATGGCGCAGGTGCGCATGCTGTATCGCGGTTGCAAGGTCTGGGTCGATGCTGACGAGGCGGGCGAGCCGAAGGTCGAGCGCAACTTGGTGCAGGTGCGCTACCGTCGTGAGGACAAGGCCAGCTACAGCGCCAAGTTGACCCAGGTGAGCGCGCTGCCGTCCGAGGCGATGGCGGCCCCCGCGGCGCCAGCGGTCGATGTCGCTGGAGTGGTTGATGCGGCGCCGATGTCAGCGGGTGCGACGCCGGCGGGTGCGGCGCCGCCGAAGCGACCGCGCGCTCGCCGTGCTGCGGCTCCTCGCAAGCGCGCGCCGGCTGCGGGCGTGGGCGACGTCGTGATCATCTACGCCGATGGTTCGTGCTTCGGGAACCCGGGTCCGGCCGGCGTCGGGGTGCTCCTCGAATGGAAAGGGCGCTCCAAGGAGATCTCGCAATTTCTCGGCGAAGGGACCAACAACATTGCCGAGCTCACGGCCATCGAAGTTGCGCTCCAGAACGTGAAGAAGCGTGACGTCCCGATCCGCATCCACACCGACAGCCAGTATTCGATCGGCGTCCTCTCCCAAGGGTGGAAGGTGAAGGCGAATCAGGCGCTGGTCGAACGCATCCAGGTGCTGATGGCGGAGTTTCCTGACCTCGAGTTGGTGAAAGTCCGTGGACACTCCGGCGACCCGCGCAACGAACGCGTCGATCAGCTTGCGCGCGACGCGATCCTGAAGTCCGGCAACCGTGGCTAACGTGGCCGCCCGCATGGCACGCACCGCGCGCAACCTCATCCCGTTCCTATCCGGTCCGCCGCTGGTGCACCTCGAGAACGCGTTCGTGCGCCCGTACGAAAACGCCGTGGCGACCGCGCGCACCTGCTACTCGTCGAGCGGTGTCCTGCGGGTCGAGGACGTCTCGGGCGACGGGCTGCCTGAGGAGAAGCGCAAGAAGAAGGCCGAGCAGCGCGACCGGATCGCGCAGAGCACGTACCGCGCCGGCCATCACACGACGCTGCAGCACGCGCACTTCCAGTTCACGATCGACCAGGTTTCGCGCCACTGCATCTGGTCGTTCCTGCACAGTCACCCGTTCTACAACTCGGAGCAGGTGAGCCAGCGCTACGTGACAGTGAAGCCCGGTCACTACGCGATCCCGCCGCTCGAGGGGGCGGCGCTTGCCGTCTATCGCGAGACCTGCGATGGACTCGTCGGCGACTATCAGCGGCTCACCGAAGTGCTGACGCCGGTCGCTTCGGCCGAGTACTTCCGCCGATTCAAGGCGCGCCGGCCCGAGGACCCGAAGTGGCGCTCCTCGATCCAGAAAAAGGCGCAGGAGGTCGCGCGCTACGTGTTGCCGGTGGCGATCCACGCCTACCTGTACCACACGGTGAGCGCGCTCACGCTGCTGCGCTACCACCGGGCCTGCGACCAGTTCGACACGCCGCTCGAGCAGCGCCTGCTGGTCGACGCGATGGTGGCGGCAGTGCTGCGTCACGACCCGCTGTTCGAGCAGGTGGTCGAGGATCCGCTGGCGTTGGAAGAGACGCCCGAATGGCGGGCGTTCCGGTCGTTCGCAGGGGCGCGCGAGAACGGTGCCGCTGCCGAATTCCGGCGCGAGTTCGATGCGAGCCTCGAAGGTCGGACGTCGAAGCTCGTGGCGTGGAAGCATGGGCAGGAGGCGCTCCTCGCGGCGTCGGTGCGCGAGGTCTTCGGCCTGCCGCGAGCGGCGCTCTCCGACGACGCGGCGATCCGCCTCGCGCTGGCGCCGGACCAAAACCCGCTGCTCGGCCAGTCGCTCAAGGTCGGGATGCACACCAAGCTGTCGCGTTGCCTCCAGCACGTCAGCTACACCTTCCGGAAGAAACTGTCGCACACGGCCGACTCGCAGGACCAGCGCCACCGCATGGTGCCGGCGTCGCGGCCGATCCTGTCGACGCAGCTCTCCGACGAACCCGACTTCATCACGCCGGCGCTGGTCCGGATGGAGCCGCGTGCCGAGCAGATCTACGGCGAGGCGATGACGCGCGCCTTCGATGGTCGGGCGCGGCTGCGCCGACTCGGCGTCAGCGCCGAGTTCGCTGACTACGTGCTCCCGAACGCCGTCGCGATCCGCTTCACCGAGTCGGGCGACCTGTTATCGCTGCATCACAAGCTCGTCGCGCGCCTGTGCTACAACGCGCAGGAGGAGATCTTCGCGGCGAGCCTCGACGAGGCGCAGCAGATCGCGGCAGTGGACCCGCGCATCGGCGCGCAACTCGGTGCGCCCTGCCTGCTGCGGATGCAGGGCGGCGTTACGCCCTACTGCCCGGAAGGCGATCGCTACTGCGGGGTCCCGGTCTGGAAGCTCGCGCTCGAGCAGTACGAGCGAACGATCTGAGCGCCGGATCGCGGCGCCGCTCACCCGCGACTCAGCGCAGCCAGTTTCTCGCGACTTCGAGGTCGTTCGTCATCTCGACGATCTGCATGTCGTCGATGCAGGCGAATACCGGCGTCTTCCAGATGGAGAACTGCTGGAAGGCGCTCTGCGCGTGCTCGCCCGCAACGACGAGAGTTCCCTGCAGCGACCTTCCACGCAGTGCAGTGTTCACGGGTCCCGGGAGGCGGCCAGCGGCGACGTGCCAGCACTGGAGCGACTCGTCCTTGCGCGAGCGCCACGCGGCATCGAGTGCCTGCGCCTGTTCGACGGACGCCGGGACTTCGGGATTCCAGAACGCTACGACGGCGCGATGCTCGGCCGTCTCGCTCAAGAGTCGCAGCTGGCCCGCGAGATCGACGGCCGCGAAGTCGGGCGAGTCGTCGCCGGGGCGCGGCCAGCGCGATTCCTCGGGGCCGAGGTCCTTTCCCCAGCTCGCGTGCGCCTCCGCGACCGAGCGCAGGCGCCGTCCTTCGGGCACTGCGATCTCGAACTCCACGCCCGACAGGTCGGCGTCGACTTCGAGCTCGAGCAGTTGCTCCTCGATCTCGAGTGCGCCGAGCGTCACCCGCATAAGACGGGGGAACAGATCCGTGTCGCCGATCCACAGCGCACCGGCGGTTGCACCCGCGAACAACACCTTGGTGCAGCCGACGCCGTCGATGACTTCGCCAGCGCCATCGCAGTTCGACGGTTTGAGCGCCGCAGCGTCGAACGCCGGAGGCCGTCCGCAGAATGCCGCCGCAACGAGCTCGCCGGCACCGGCGACCTTGATCGTGTCGGGCAGTGTTCGCGCCTTCTCGGCCACCGCCACCTCATCGATCTCGAGTTGCTGCTGGCGCAGGCGCGTGCCGTCGTGGACCGAGAGCAGATGCGGCGTGGCGCGGCCGAAGTCGCGCTGCAGCGTCCGCAAGCGGCCTCCGCGGACGTCGATGAAGCTCTCGAAGAAGCGGACGGTTTCGCTGCCCTTGCTGCGAGTCACGTTGCGGACGAGCGCGCGGACGCGGGAGCGCTTGCCGGTCGTTTCGATCATCGATTGCAACAGGAGCGCGGGGTCGCGTTGTTGCGCCGCGGGCACCGGCACCGCACTGAACAGGGTCAGCGCGAGCGTGGAGGCGCGCAAATAGGAACTCGGTCGCGGGCGTCTGATTGCAGTCGGCATCGCGCGCGATCGTGGCGAGGCGATACCGTTCGGGCAAGGGTCGCCGTATCGACCCCAGCGCGAGCTACGATCACTCGCCGTCATGGCGCCCCTGCGCTCCTACCCGCTTCCCACTCTGCTGACGCCGCCGGCGGTGGCCCAGGCCTGGCGCCGACGCGGACCGATCGTCGTGCTTGAGACGGGCCGGCCGAATGCGGCGCACGGCGAGCAGACGTTGGTCGCCGGACTGCCGGTGGCGCGGTTCGAGTGGTCGCGCGGCCGCGCTCGGATCGAGGCCTTGCGCGCCGGCATTCGCTGGCCGAGCGAGAGCGATCTGGCACAGGAACGCTCGCCGTTCCACGCGCTCGAACGCTGCGTGCAGGCTCTTGGCGGTGATGCGCCATTGCCGTGCGGCGCCTACGGCTGGTTCGGTTACGAGGCGACTCTGCCAGCCGAGCTGCCGCGACTCGAACCGTGGCCAGACGGCTGGTTCCTGCTCACCGATGTCGTCGTGCGGTTCGATCGTCCCGGCGCTCCGCCCACGCTTCTCGCGCGCGATGACCGGTTGGCGCGCGAACTGCAGGCGGAGTTGGAGGAAGTGGCGGCCGCGAGCAAGCCCGAGCTGGCGACGCGTTCGACCGCCGACCGCCGGCACACAGTCGTGTTGCCGTTCACCGCAGACGATCTCGACGCGGCGACCTACTCCGAGCGATTCGCGCAGGCGCGTGCGTCACTGGCGGCGGGGGAGAGCTACCAGCTCTGCTTCACGTACCCGCTGACCCGACCGCTGCCGCCGGACGGGGCGTTTCGCCTTTGGGAGCGACTGCGCCGCGACCATCCCGCGCCCTTCTCCGCCTACGTCGAAGAGCCGCGTTTCGCGCTGGTCTCCTGTTCGCCGGAGCGGTTTCTGCGGGTCGACGCGGACCGCCGCGTCGAGGCGCGCCCGATGAAAGGTACCGCGAGCAAGCCGCTCGACGCCGTCTCACGCGCCACCGCTTCACGCGAGCTGCAAGCTTCGGGCAAGGCACTCGCCGAGAATCTGATGATCGCCGACCTGTTGCGCAACGATCTCGGCCGCGTCTGCCGCCTCGGAAGTGTTCGTGCGTCGCAGCCGGCGCTGGTCGAGGAGCATGCGACATTGCTGCAGATGGTGTCGGTCATCGAAGGGGATCTCGACCGCGGGCGAAGCACGGCCGACCTGCTCGCTTCCGCGTTCCCGCCCGGATCGATGACGGGCGCGCCAAAGGTCCGCTCGATCGAGCTCCTGCGCGCACTCGAACGTTCTCCGCGCGGTCCCTACGCGGGGATCCTCGGCTACCTCGCGAGTGGCGGCGTGTGCGACTGGTCGGTGGTGATCCGGACGGCGCTGTGCGTCGCCGGTCAGGCGCAGGTCAATGTCGGTGGCGGACTCGTGTGGGACTCGACCGCGCTCGAGGAGTGGCAGGAGAGTCGTGACAAGGCGCAGCCGCTGCTGTGCGCCCTTGCGGAGATCGTGCTCGAGCGTTCGGCGGGGCGCGCAGCGGAATTGGCGCCGTGAAGATCGTGCTGATCGACCACCACGACTCGTTTGCGTGGAATCTGGCCCATCTCTTCGGCGCGGCGATCGGCACGCTCCCCGAGGTGATGCAGAGCGATTCGATCGACATCGCGGCGCTGGTCGCTTCGCGTCCTGATTTGGTGTTGCTCGGTCCTGGACCCGGGCATCCCGCGGATCCGGCTGCGGCCGGCCGTTCGTTGGCGGCGATTGCGGCGCTGCGCGGACACGTTCCGCTCTTCGGCGTGTGTCTCGGGTTGCAACTGCTGGTGGTCGCAGCCGGCGGTCGGGTGGTGCGCGCGGCGGTGCCGATGCATGGCAAACGATCGGCGGTGGCGCATTCCGGCCACGCGCTCTTTTCGGGGCTCGACAATCCGGTCGTGATGATGCGGTACCACTCGCTGGTCGCCGAGCGCGAAAGTCTGCCGTCGGCGCTCGAAGTGATCGCGACGGCGCCGGGCGGTGAGGTGATGGCGATCGCCGACGAGGCGGGGCGGGCGTGCGCGGTGCAGTTCCATCCCGAGTCGGTCGGCTCGCGCGGCGGTCCGCTCGACCGTTCGGCCAATCGCGCGGCCGACGGCATGGCGGACGGTGATCGGCTGGCGGCGAACGTGCTCGCATGGGCCCGCCGCTGAGCCCGCCGCGCGAGACCCTGCGGACGTCGCGTTCAGGTCCCCTGGGGAGACCTCCGGAGCGCGCCAGGACGGACGCGAGCGCAGCGCTGGAGGCCTCGCTGCGGTCAGGATTGCGGCGCGCGGCGCGACGAGGCTGACGATGACGTCGATCCGCGAGCATCACGAACCCTGCGATCGAGACGCGACCGGCATGACGAGCGCGTTGATCGTCGTCGTGCTCGCCGCCGGACGCTCGTCGCGGATGGGCTCGCCGAAGCCGTTGATCATGATCGATGGCGAGCCGGCGCTCGTGCGCGTGCTGCGGATTGCACGGACGGCACGGTTGCGTGCGCAGGTCGTGCTCGGGTTCTTTGCGGACGAGGTCCGCTCCGCGATCGATCTGCGCGGCGTCGCGATCGTGACGAACCCGGCGCCGGAGCTCGGGCAGTCGAGCTCGATCCGCTGCGGCGCGGCGGCGTTGCCGCCCGGAGCCGCGATGGTGCTCTGGCCGGTCGACCATGCGCGCGTGACCGAGGCGACGTTCGTGGCGCTGCTGGCGGCGTTTCGTGCGCGCGGGCAAGGCATCGAGTTGGTCGCGCCGAGCTACTGCGGTCGCCGCGGCCACCCGCTTCTCGCCGGATCCGCTGCGGTCGACGAGTTGCGTACGCTGCCGCCCGACGCGCCCGCCCACACGATCGTGCGCCGCGACCCGGCGCGCGTACACCATGTGTCGGTCGCCGATCGGATGGTGGTCGACGATTTCGACACGCCGGAGGATCTGCGGGCATGAGCGACGATCTCGACATCGGCTGGGGGATCCGCGTGCCGTTGCGCGCGCTCGAGATCCGCTACAGCCGCTCGGGCGGGCCCGGAGGTCAGAACGTCAACAAGGTCGAGACCAAGGCGATCGTGCGGCTCGACATCGTCGGCAGTCGCGAATTGCCCGAGTGGGCGCGGCCGCGCCTGCTCGAGGTGCTCGCCTCGAAGCTCACCAAGAACGGCGTGCTGATCGTCTCGTCGGAGCGACATCGCGAACGCGGGCAGAACCTCGCCGCGGCTCTGCGGCGTCTCGCCGAGTTGCTGCATGCGGCATTGATCCCGCGGAAGGAGCGCAAGGCCACCAAGCCGACGCGCGGCTCGCAGGAACGGCGAATCGCGGCGAAGAAGCGACGCGGTGGTGCGAAGCGGGTGCGCGGCACGGCGCCGGACGATGACGAGGAGTGAGAGTTCGCGGGTGGTGATCTGGCGGGACCGGCGCCCCGATCAACCGCCCTTCGTGTAAGTGAAGCCGAGCTTTGCGCCGTCGGCAGTTGCCCACTCCTTCCATTCCTTCGAAGTGGCGAACTTCTGGCCAGTCAGCTCCTTGAGCGCCCGTTTCGTGTGGATCGAGTAGGCCGACCACTCGGCGTGGCGCGCGCGCCAGTAGCTCTCCGGCGGATTGCTCGCGCTGTCGGGGTTCTCGGGGGCGGGCGGGTCGAACTGGTCAACCAGGAACGAGAATGCGCGCTTCTCCTTGGCCAGCGCGAACGCCTGGCAGATCGCGCCCTTCACCAATGCGTCGCCTTGCGGAAACTTCTCGCGCAGCCGCTCGAAGCCCTTCTTGCCCATGCCGGATTCGCCACCGCCGAGTCGGCCGAAACCGCGAATCGCCTCGGCGCACACTTCCGGCCGGCCGGCGAGGTACTTGTCGTTCGAGGCGAAATCGAGCAGCGCCGCGCTCGCGCTCGCGTACGGCTGGTTCGCCAACGCCTGCGCCGCGCGTTTGCCGACGTCGTCATGCTCGTCCTTCAGCATCGCGGTGAGGCGCTTGACGTAGAGCTCGTTGCGGTGCACGAGGAATGGGTCGATCGCCTGTGCGCGCAACCGCGGCTCGCGGTCGGTGAGCCCCTTCTCCGCCTCGCGCAGTCGTCGGCTCGCGTCGCCGTTCTCGTCGTCAATCGGTTCACCGATCGGTTCACCGATCGGTTCGGATTCCGGTTTCTCGGCGGGTCGTTCCGGCTTGCTTGGTCGGTTGGTGCCGCGATCGTTCGGCCGGTCGCCCTGCGGCGCGGGCGGCGGTTTCCCGGTCGGCGGCCCGCCCTGGTGTCCGGAGCCCTGCCACCCCGTCGCGCCGCCCGCGAGCAACGGCAGCAACGCGATGCACCAAGTCGCGAAAGGCAGCATCGAACGACTCCTGCCGGACGCTACCTACCGGAACGGAACCTCGCATAGCACGCCATCGATCCGCTCGCCCGCCTTCACGGTGTAGACCGCCGTCCCGGGCTTGGCGTACTCCGATTTGACGAACGCCAGCGCGACGGTCGCATCGAGGCGCGGAGAGTGGACGGCGCTGGTCGCATGCCCCACGCGCAGAAGATCCCAGAAGATCTCGTGGACGGAGCCTGGATCGACGCTCGCCGGGAAGCGCGCCCCGACCAGCAACCGCTGCACCTTCGAGTAGCTGTTGAGGCGCGCCACCACTTCCTGCCCGATGTAGCAGCCTTTGCTGAAGGAGACTGCCGCGAGCAGGCTTGCTTCGAGCGGGTTCGCGTTCTCATTGAGTTCGCGACCGTGGAGCGGGATGCCCGCCTCGATGCGCACCTGGTTCCACGCGTCCTCCCCAATCGGTGCGAGGCCGGCCTCGGCGAGGCGCGCGAAGAGGCTGCCGGCGATCGCGGCTGGAGCGATCAGTTCGATCCCGTGGAGCGGAGCGGCGCCGCCGCCGAACGCGAGCACGGGCGAACCCTCGAACGTGGTCGTCGAAACACCGAAGCCGCCTTCGACGGCGGCGGGCGCGCTGCCAAGCACCGTTCGCACGGCGGCCTCGGCCACAGGTCCGAACGCGAGCAGTGACGCATCACGCTCGCCGACGTCCTCGATGACGAGTTCTTCCATCACGATGTACTTTTCGAGCCAGCTCTTGAGCGCGGGGCCCTGGCCGTCGCTGCCGAGCAGCAGCAACTCGTCGACTTGGTGCGCGTCCATGCGCGCACCGATTCGAACGAGGTCGACGAGTTTCCCCTTGGCCGTCGTCAGCGCGGCCGCGACGCCGACGGTGGGCGCGACGCGGGTGATGTCGTTCGTGCACATGCGGTTGACGAACTCGATCCGCTCCTTGCCCTTCACCACGATGCGCGCGCGGGTTGACTGGTCGCGGACGATGCCATGCGCGAAGGCGGCGCGCGCCTCGGCGGCAGCGTCGCCGAAATGGAGCACCTTCGGGATCGGGGCGGAGCTGTCGAGGACAGCGCCGAGTCGAGAGAGCTCATGGGCGAGGGCGGTCGATCGCATCGGGGCGCAGGCTCCGGTCGGGCGCGCGGCAACAAGTGGCCGGCGGCAGTTTGAACTGGCGATCGTATCGGCCGCGCTCGCCTCATGCAGCGGATGCGGGCGGGCTGAGGTAGCGTCGCGCGAGCTCTCCTTGGCGGAGCGCTGGAGCAAGGACGATGTTCGAGACACTCATGGCGTTGCTGATCAGTGCGCAGGTCGAGCCGCCGTTGCCGCCGGCATCCGTGCCACCAGCCCCCGTCGCAGAGGCCGCTCCACGCACCCAGCGCAGCGTCGTCTTCTATCTCATCGACACCTGCCGAGCCGACCGCATGAGCGTGAACGGCCACACGCGACCGACCACGCCGTTCATGGAGGATCTCGCCGCTCGCGGCGTCCGCTTCAGCCACTGCTTTTCGCAGGCGCCTTGGACCAAGCCGTCGATGTCGGCGATCCTCACCTCCTGCTATCCGAGCGTGACCGGCATGTACAAGCTGCTCGACCAGCTCGATGGATCGTTCGTGACCCTGCCGGAGGCGTTTCGGGATTCTGGCTGGTACACGGCCGGCTTCTCGTGCAACCCGCTCATGGGCCGTTTGTCGAACTACGCGCAGGGTTTTCGGCGGTTCACTGAAGCGACCACGATCATCCCGAACGGCGACCCGATCGGCTTCGCCGGCGGCTCGGCGAAGCGCATGAACCTGAAGGCACTGCCCTGGATCGAGAACAACCGCGAATGGCCGTACTTCCTCTACCTGCACTCGGTCGACCCGCACGAGGAGTACAAGCCCGAACCCGAGTTCCTGCATCAGTTCGCCGATGAGGCGCTCGAGCCGGAGTTTCGCCGCCAGTGGAAGGCACTGCTTGATGCCAAGCCGAAGCAGGTCGCGAACCACTGCACGAAAGAGCATTTCGAGGCGGCTGGCGTGGCGATCGAGCCGTTCGTGAAGTACGGGCTTGACCTCTATGACGCCAATGTGCGCGCCAACGACGAGGAGATCCTGCGGCTGGTGGACGCGCTCGAAAGCCGAGGCGAATTCGACGACACGATCTTCGTCATCACCGCGGATCACGGCGAGGAGTTCATGGAGCACGGCGGCACCAGCCACGCGTTCATGCTCTGGAACCAGTTGATCCACGTGCCGCTGATCATCGTCGCACCGGGCTTGTTGCCGGAGGGGCTCGTCGTCGACGCGCCGGTGCAGTCGCTCGACATCTATCCGACGCTTTGCGAGCTCGCTGGTATCGCGATACCTGACGGGCTCCAGGGTCGCAGCTTCGCGCCGTTACTGCACGGCGAACCGGGAGACGGCCGCGCGATCTTCTCAGAGAACCACGAGATGCCCGGCAGTGAGCAGTTCTTCTTCAGCCAGGGCAACACGCTTTCGGTCATCGACGGGCCGTGGAAGCTCATCCTCAATCTGAAGTCGCCGGTGAATCGACCACGTCCGCGGCGCGAGCTGTATCGGATCGACCGCGACTTCGGGGAGAAGGAGGAGATCGCTGAGGCCAACGGTGAGCTCGCCGATCGGCTGGAGAGCCGGCTGCTCGATTGGTGGGCGCACAATCGCGCGCGCCACGAGGGCGTCGACATCGCCGAGTTGACGCTTGACCAGCTGCAAAACGTCGACCCCGAGACGCTCGAGCGGCTACGCCAGCTCGGCTACATCAAGTGATGCAACCGGCGGTTCGGCGCAGGAGCGGGTCGCAGTCGCTTTGCTGCCGATGTTGCTGGTGTTGAGCGGCGGCTCGCTGCCGAACGGGACCGTCGGGGATCGGTGGTCGCCGAAGAGGCCGCTCGCGATCAGTGGTGGGCGCGGGAGTCGAGAGGGGGGCCAGTCTGGTCGTCGGGGCCGGTGAGTCCCTGCTCTTCGCGGCGAGCCAGCATCCGGTAGTAATCGTGGATCGAGAGGTCGAATGCGCCGATCTTGGGTCCGGGCGAGAGTCCTCGGACGTGTGCCTTGCAGGCGATGCGGTAGCAGATCACCACCTCACCCGACAACCGGTAGAGCAGCCAGTCGATCAGCGCGGCGACGCCGAGGCTCACGTAGTTGGTTTTCAGCGCCAGGAAAGCGGCGATGATGACGACGATGCACCCGACGGCCTGTCGGAAGTCCTTCTGCTTGTAGAGCAGCGTCTCTCCACATGCCGGGCAGGCGACCACTGCGCCCTCGACGATCGCGTCATGGTGGAGTGCGATCGGTCGACCACACGGGCATGCCGCAACTGCGGTCGCGTTCGGATCGACTTCGATGGCGACCTGGCACTGCGGACAGGGGAACGAGACGCTTGCCAGCACGACGGCGCCGCTCCGGTCAGACGACGACGCCGAAGCTGCGCTCGCCGACGAATGCGGAGAGTTCGCCCATCAGAACCATGACCGTCGCGGCGTAGAGGATCCCGGTCGCCGGCTGCGTCGCCTTGAGCTTCAACGTCGCCAAAGTCATGTGCCCGAGCACCGCGGTCCCGATCAGTCCGATCGCGATCCGTGCGACCAGCCAGAGGAAGTCGAGTTGGGTCAGGAAGGGCGTGCGCGAGCCGTCGCCGAGGCCGACGATTGCAGCCAGCGATCGGCCAGCATCGTCAAATCGCTCCGGGAACGCGACGATGGTGGCGCCGAGAAGCGTGAGCTTCACATAGGCGGCGATCGTCGCAAGACGCGTGAGACGCCCGAGATGCACGACCGGGAGGTCGGGAGTGACGAGGTACCAGTGTCCGAGGATCATCGCGCCGGTGATCAGCCCGAGGACGGCCATCGAGCCGGTGCATGACGCAAGTTGGAGCGGCCCGTGGCCGATCTCGCCGAGCCGCAGCGAGCGGTGCACGGCGATCAGCATCACGCCGGTTCCGCTGGCGACTCCGGCGCCGAGCGCGATCCACTCGAGCACGTGGCCGATCCGTCCCGCGGCGAACAGGAGCACCAGCGTCGACGCGACCATCACGCCTGCCAGCCACGCCGCGTGCTCGGGCAGATCGATGCCGCCCGTTCGCGCCAGCAACCAGGCGGGGATGAGCGCCGCGAGGACGAAGGCCGCAATCAATCGCGTGAAGCCCGCCCCGATCGCGCGCCGGTCGAGCAGGCTCAGCGAAAGCAGCAGTCCAAGTGCCAGCTCGAGGAAGAACCGCGCCGAGACTTGGGACAGAGGCACGTTGTCAGCTCCGTATCCCGGTCGAGCCGATCGACCGGGGGGGGCGGACACGATGCCGGGCCGCCCGGAGCGAGTCGAGCCCCGCGCGGCCCCACGAGGCTCCAGGAACGGAGACTCGAGCGCTTTCTGACCGCTCAGACCTCCTGTTCGAGGCCGGTGCGCCGCGCCAACGTCCGGAGCTTGATCAGTGCCTGCTGCTGGATCTGGCGACTTCGTTCGCGGCTCAAGTGAAGGTGCGTTCCGATCTCCTCGAGCGTCTGTGCCTGCCCCCCGTCGAGCCCGAACCGCAACCGGAGCACGGTCCGTTCGCGTTCGTCGAGGTCGTTCAACAGGTGCGCGACGCGATTGCGGATCGTCCCCGCGCGGTCCGAGTCGACCGGCTCCCAGCGGGTCGCGAGCAGGTCGCGGAACCGCTCGCCGCCTTCGTCGATCTCCTGCTCCAGCGAAAGGCTGGCGCGGCTCGACTCGACCAGGTGGCCCGCCAGCTCCCGGTCGACCTCGAACGCGAGCGCCACGTCAGCGACGCTGGTCGACTGTCCGAATCCGTCTGGAAGCCGGCCCTGCCGCTTGAGCCGGCGCAACTTCTGCTGCAGATGGTGCGGTACTCGTACAGCGCCCTTCACGGCCGCCATGTAGCGCTCGACCGCCTGCCTGATCCACCAGGCGACATAGGTCCGGAAACGGACGCCCTTGCGCCAATCGAACTTCTCCACCGCATGCATCAGCGCGGCGTTGCCTTCCTGGATCAGATCGTCGAGCGGCACGTCGTAGGTTCGGTAACCGTAGACCTCCGAAACCACCGTGTGCAGGTTGCGCTCGACGAACTCGTTGAAGAAGCGCTGGTATTCGCTTCGGCGAGCGGCGCGGACCGAGGGCTCGCGGAAGTCCGCCGCCGCGAGACGTTCCAGGGCGAATTCGAGGCGCTTCGCCGCGATCGACTCGTCCTCGCGCGACATCATCGGCAGTTGCTCAAGATCGTGGAGATAACGACGTGAGACACGCGATCCACCTGGCAGGTCATGGGGGTGCGGCAGATGGTCGGGAAGCGGAGACGCCTCGATCGGCAGCACGCCGAGCGCTTCGATCAACCGGGTGGCGAGTGGTTCGAACAACTCGGGAGTGAAGCTCGCGAGCGTGATGTCGAGCTCGGTTTGCGGAAATGAGCCGCGCCCGATCGCGGCGTCGATGCGGGCGCGGACCTCTTCCGAGAGTCCGTTCCGGACTCGTTCGGTGGCCACGGCAACCTCCTTTGTTCCAACCTTCAGGTCTTCTTTCCCCTGGAACCCGCCACTGTCGCGGCGGCTCCCTCGATCTCAACGAATGCCGTACCACGTTCGCCGGATTCGGATTCTGTTCAGGAGTTCGTTTCCGCCGGGATCACGTCGATTGCCGTCAGCGTTTCACGGAAGGCTGATCGTGCGGGACGCCGCATGTTTGTGGCGAGCACGCACAAGCTGACGTCGAGTCGGCTTGAGCGGCGCCCGGTTCGGAAGGCGATCGCTTTGATTCAGGATCGATCGAGGCTAGACTTCCGCGCCCGCCGCATGATTCATAAGTCATTGTTTGGCAATGGTTTGCGACATACCATCCATCGCCATGCGGTGTTCCTGCTGAGCTGCATCCCCGCGAGTTCGACCCTGGCCACACACGCGACGCTTCCTGAATGGCTGAAGATCCGCCCACCGTCAGGCGAGCGGTACCGGAAGCTCCGATCCCTCGTCGATGGTCTGCGGTTGACCACCGTCTGCGAGGAGGCGCGCTGCCCCAATCTCTCGGAGTGCTGGAGTGGCGGCACCGCCACGTTCATGTTGCTCGGCGAGACGTGCACGCGGGGCTGCTCATTCTGCTCGGTCAAGACGGCACGGCGCGGCGAGCCGGTCGACGTCGAAGAACCACAGAAGGTCCTCGAAGCGGTCCAGCAGATGGAGCTCCGCTACATCGTGCTGACATCGGTCGATCGCGATGACCTCGAAGACCAAGGCGCCGCGCACTTCGCCCGCACCGTGGCCCATGTCAAGGCACACGTACCGGGACTGCGGATCGAGACGTTGATCCCCGACTTCAGGGCCGATGAGGCGGCGCTCGCGACGGTCGCATCAAGCGGGGCCGACGTGCTGGCGCACAACGTCGAGACCGTCCGCCGCCTGACGCCGTCCGTCCGCGATCCGCGCGCCACCTACGACCAGTCGCTGCGAGTTCTCGGGCGCCTGAAGCAGCTTCGCCCTGAGGCTCTGACCAAGACCTCGATCATGCTTGGGCACGGAGAGAGCGAATTGGAACTGGTGGAGACCTTTCGCGATCTGCGCGCGGTCGGCGTCGAGCTCCTGACACTTGGCCAGTACCTCCGGCCGACCGAGAAGCATCGACCGGTCGCCGAATTCGTCCACCCCGATCGCTTTGAGACGCTTGGCCGCCTCGCGCTGGAAAACGGATTCCTGCACGTTGCCTCAGGGCCATTCGTCCGCAGTTCCTACAAGGCGGGCGAGTTGTTCACGGAGTCGCTCTTGCGCGCGCGCGCGCAGCCGGGCGCGGCACGATTCGGCGCGTTCCAATCAACCCTCCCGCTCGCTCCAGGAGCGACCGCATGAGTCTCGAGCTGATCTCCGTCATGGGCGACGCCGGCGTCCCCGCGAACACGCCCGCACCATCGCTCGCTCCTGAGCAGTTGCTCGAGATCTACCGTGTGATGGTCTTGACGCGACTCCTCGACGACCGCGCCATGAAGCTCCAGCGCCAGGGCCGCATCGGTTTCTATGTGCCCGCGCTTGGCCAGGAGGCGTCGCACATCGGCACCGCCGCGGCGCTGACTGCGGACGACTGGGTGTTTCCGTCTTATCGAGACCCAGGGATCGCGCTGCTTCGCGGCGTCGGCGTGGTGGAGTTGCTCCATCAGTGCTACGGCAACTCCACCGACCACACGCTCGGCCGGCAGATGCCGGTCCACTACAGCTTCAAGAAGATCCGCCTGGTCTCGATTTCGAGCCCGATCGGGACGCAGATCGCGCAAGCCGCCGGCGCCGCGATGGCGATGAAGATCCGCAAGGAGCCGCACGTCGCGATCACCTACTTCGGCGACGGCTCGACTTCCTCGAACGACTTCCACGCCGGGCTCAATTTCGCCGGCGTTTTCGCTGCGCCCTGCATCTTCGTCTGCGAGAACAATGGGTGGGCGATTTCGGTGCCGCTCGAAGGGCAGACGGCATCGGCGACGATGGCGGCGAAAGCCGAGGCGTACGGAATGCCGGGCGTCCGCGTCGACGGCAACGACGTGCTGGCCGTCTACGCCGCGACCCACGAGGCTGTCGAGCGGGCGCGCGTCGGCCACGGCCCGACCCTGATTGAAACAATCACCTTCCGGATGGGGGGGCACTCATCCTCCGACGACGCGTCGCGCTACCGCGATCCGAAGGTGTGCGAGATCTGGGCGAAGCGCGACCCGATCGACCGGTTCAAGGCGTGGCTCGAGGGCAAGAAACTGCTCAAAGTCGCGCAGGAGCAGGCGATCCGCGACCGCTGCGAGCAGGAGTTGAAGGAGGCGATCGACGCCGCTGAAAAGGTTGGTCCACCGGCCGTCTCGACGATGTTCGATGACGTCTACGCGACGCGCACGACCCAGCAGGACGAGCAGTGGGCGGAGCTGAAGGACGCGCTCAAGCGCGGCGTCGTGGCGAAGGGGCACCACGGCGAATTCCCCCTGTAATGGTTGCAACGACACGCAGACGTGTCGTTCGCGTCCGCGACGGGGAGGGACCGATCTGAATTGGGTTCGAGGGTTGACGGCGGGATGACGGCGGCTGGAGTGCGGAACCGCCGAGGAGCGATCGACGATGCCAGTGATGACGATGGTGGAGGCGATCAACGACGCGCTGCGCGTCGAGATGCGCCGCGATCCGCGTGTGGTGCTTCTCGGCGAGGACGTCGGCGTGAAGGGAGGCGTCTTCGGCTGCTCGGCTGGACTCTGGAAAGAGTTTGGCGGCGACCGGGTGATGGACACGCCGCTCTCCGAGTCCGGCATCGTCGGCGCCGCGATCGGGATGGCGCTCTACGGTCTCGTCCCCGTCGCAGAGATCCAGTTCAGCGACTTCATCTATCCCGCCTTCGATCAGATCGTGTCGGAGGCGGCGAAGATGCGCTACCGCTCCGGCGGTGAGTACACGGTACCGATGACGATCCGCACTCCGATCGGCGGCGGCATCCGCGGCGGCCACTACCATTCGCAGAGCCCCGAAGCGTACTTCGCGCACACGCCGGGCTTGAAGGTCGTGGTGCCATCCACGCCGAGCGACGCGAAGGGGCTCCTGCTCGCGTCGATCCGCGATCCCGATCCAGTCCTCTTCATGGAGCCGAAGCTCGTCTATCGCACGCTCAAGGAAGAGGTTCCGGAAGGCGAGCACGTCGTCGAGATCGGCAAGGCGCGCGTCGTGCGTTCGGGCAAGGACGTGACGCTGATCGCGTGGGGCGGCATGGTCGGAATGTGCGAAAAGGCGGCGGCCAAGTGCGCCGAAGAAGGGATCGACTGCGAAATCATCGACGTGCGCACGATCGTGCCGCTCGATGAAGCGACGATCCTCGAGTCGGTGAAGAAGACCGGGCGCGCGGTCATCGTGTACGAGGCGCCGAAGACCGGCGGTTTCGGTGGCGAGATCAGCGCAATCCTGGCGGAGAAGGCGATCGAGTGGCTCGAGGCACCCATCCTGCGTGTGACCGGTTTCGACACGCCGTTCCCCTACACGCTGGAAAGCGTCTACCTGCCCGAGCCGGGACGCATCCGAGAGGCTGTGCTGAAGGTGGTCCGCTTCTGACTCACTGACTCACTGACTCACTGACTGACTGACTGACTGACTGACTGACTGAACGAAAGGTGCGACGGATCGACCCGCTCGATCCGAGCGCGCCGCGAATCGATGGAGGGCATGAAACGTGGCGCTCGAGTTCAAGCTGCCAGATATCGGAGAGGGGCTCGCTGAGGGCGAGATCACGCGCTGGCTCGTAGTGGAAGGCCAGTCGGTCAAGGAGAACGACCCCTTCGTCGAAGTGATGACCGACAAGGCGACGGTGGAGATCACCGCGCCCGCGACCGGCAAGGTCGCGTCGATCAAGTTCAAGGCCGGCACCACGGTCCCGGTCGGAACGGTGATCGCGGTGATCGAAACAGCCGGCGGCAGCGCTGCGACGATTTCGGGCGGTGGAGGTCATGGGAGTGGCCACGCTGCGGCACCGGCTGCTCCTGCAGCGCCAGTTGCGGCAGGAGCCGGAGCGTCGAACGGTCACGGCAGCGCAGTCGCGGTCGCGGCTGGCGGCGCCGGTCCCAGCGGGCGCGTCCTCGCCGCGCCGGCCGTTCGTCGCCGCGCGCGCGAGCTCGGCATCGATCTGCGCAGCGTGCCGGGAACCGGTCCGGCTGGCCGGGTGAGCCGCCTCGACTTCGAGAAATTCACGCAGCAGCCTTCCGCCATGTCGGCTGCACTCCCGACTGCGTCGGCGAAGCCGGCCCCGGCCCCGGCCTCGGCCCCGGCGCCGGCGCCGGTCCGCGCTCCTGCGCCCGCCGCCAGCGTTGGCGGCGCGACCGAAGAGCGCGTGCCGTTGAAGGGCATCCGTAAGCGCATCGCCGAACGCATGCAGAAGAGCAAGCGCAACGCGGCGCACTTCACCTACGTCGACGAGGTCGACGTCACGAACCTGGTCGATCTGCGCGAGTCGCTCAAGGCCTCCGCGCAAGCGCAGGGCGTGAAGCTGACCTACATGCCGTTCATCATCCAGGCGACGGCAGCCGCGCTGAAGATCTTCCCGATGCTCAACTCCTCGCTCGACGAGGAGAAGCAGGAGATCGTCGTCAAACGCTTCTGCCACATGGGCTTCGCCTGCGACACCGAGCAGGGCCTCATGGTGCCAGTGATCAAGGACGCCGACCGCCGCTCGATCCTGAACCTCGGCGCGGCGCTGCAGGACCTGTCGTCGCGCGCGCGCGAAGGCAAGCTCGCGCTCGACGAGGTGAGCGGCTCGACATTCACGATCACCAACGCCGGCAACATCGGCGGCATCCTGGCGACGCCGGTCATCAACTACCCGGAAGTCGCGATCCTGGGCGTCCACAAGATCGCCGATCGTGCGGTGGTCCGGAATGGTTCGATCGTCATCCGCAAGATGATGAACCTGTCGGTCTCGATCGATCACCGCATCGTCGACGGAGCGACCGGCGCGCGCTTCATGAACGAGATCATCTCGCTGCTCGAGGATCCGCGTCGCCTGTTGCTCGGCAGCTTGTGAGTGAGCGGGTCGTGAGCGGCCGCCCCAAGCACAAGAGCGCTCCCGAGACCGCTGCGCCGCGTGGCGGCGCTCCGCCGCCAGCCACCATTCCATCAACGCACGGCGGCGACGACCTGATCCGCCTGCTGTCGCCTGAGGGTGTCTGGCTCGGCGGCTCCGGCGGCAGTCCGTTCCCGCCGTCGCGACTGATCGAACTGTTCCGCGGAATGCTGCGCATCCGTCTGCTCGACGGCCGAATGCTCAATCTGCAACGCCAAGGCCGGATCGGCTTCTTCGGCCAATCGACCGGCCAAGAGGCCGCGATCGTCGGCAGCGCTGCGGCGTTGAAGCCCGAGGATTGGGTCGCGCCGGCGCTGCGCGAGGCGGGCGTCGCGCTCTGGCGGGGGCTGCCGATCGAGCGGCTGATCGCGCAGTGCATGGGCAAGGGCAGCGAGGTGAGCCAGGGGCGCCAGATGCCCTGCCACCACAGCTACCGCGCGGCCAACTTCATCTCGATGTCGAGCGTGATCGCGACCCAGTTGCTGCACGGCGTCGGCGTCGCGATGGCGGCGCAGATGAAGAAAGACCCGATCGTCTGCATGGCGTATCTCGGCGATGGAGCGACGTCGGAGCCCGACTTCCACTCCGCGCTCAACCTCGCCGGCGTGCGCAAGGCGCCGGTGGTCTTCTTCTGCCAGAACAACCAATGGGCGATCTCGGTGCCGTTCGCGAAGCAGACGGCGTCGCGCTCGATCGCCGTGAAGGCGGTCGCCTACGGGATGCCGGGCGTGCGGGTCGACGGCAACGATGTGCTCGCGGTGCTGGCCGAGGCCGGCAAGGCGGTCGAGCGCGCGCGCAGCGGCGGTGGCCCGACCCTGATCGAGGCGGTCACCTACCGCCGCCTCGGCCACTCCTCTTCCGACGACCCGACGCGCTATCGCGATGCCGACGAAGTGAAGCTTTGGGAGGCACGCGACCCGATCGACCGCCTGCGCAAGCACCTGCTGTCGCTCGGCCTGCTGAACCAGTCCAAGGAAGAGGCGATCGAGGAAGAGCTGCAGGCGCAGATCTCGGAGGGGATCCGCGTCGGCGAAGCGGGCAAGGAGCCGCCCCTCGAGTCGTTGTTCTCCGACGTGTTCGCCGAATTGACGCCGCAGCTGCGCGAGCAGCGCGACGCGACGCTCGCCGAATTCGCCCACCGCGAGCTGCCGAAGGGCCACGGGCACTGAGTCGACTGAAGAGGAATTGTTGACGATGGCCGAGACGCAGGCAACGAAGACGACGCAGGTCGTGGTGATCGGCGCGGGGCCGGGCGGCTACGTCTGCGCGATCCGTTTGGCGCAGCTCGGCAAGAAGGTCATCGTCGTCGAGCGTGAGAACGTCGGTGGCGTCTGCCTGAACGTCGGCTGCATCCCGAGCAAGGCGCTGATCGCCGCCGGATCGCTGAAGGAGAAGATCAGCCACGCCGGCGTGATGGGCATCAAGGTCAGCGGCAGCGTCGAAGTCGACCTTGCGGCGCTGGTCGCGTGGAAGGCGGGCATCGTCAAGAAGCTGACCGGTGGCATCGCTCAGTTGTTCAAGGGCAACGGCATCGAGACGGTGGCGGGCGAGGCGCGGCTCGCTGGGCCGGGCAAGGTCGAGGTGAAGGGCAAGGACGGCACGACGACGATCCGCTGCGAGGACGTCGTGCTGGCGACCGGCTCGCGTCCGATCGAGATCCCCGGCTTCAAGTTCGACGAAAACGAAGTCTGGTCGAGCACCGGTGCGCTGGCGCCGACGCGACTGCCGAAGCGCCTGCTCGTGATCGGCGGTGGCTACATCGGACTCGAGCTCGGAATTTTCTACGCCAAGATCGGCAGCGACGTGACCGTGGTCGAGATGACCGGCGGCATCCTGCCCGGCACCGATCTGGAGCTCGCCGCTGTTGTCGCGCGCAACCTGCAGAAGCGCGGCGTGAAGGTGAAGCTCAGCACCAAGGCGCTCGGCTACGCGAAGAAGGGCGGCGCGTTCGAGGTCTCGATCGAGAAGGACGGGCAGAAGGAGACGCTCGAGGTCGACCAGATCCTCTCGACCGTCGGCCGGCGCCCGAATTACGAAAACCTCGGTCTCGAGACCGTCGGCGTGAAGGCCGACGCCCGCGGATTCCTCGAGGTGAACGCGCAGCGGCGCACGAGCGCGGCGCACGTCTACGCCATCGGTGATCTCGCCGGTCAACCGATGCTCGCACACAAGGCGAGTCACGAAGGCGTCGTCGCGGCAGCGGCGATCGCCGGCGACAAGGGCGCCGCCTACGACCCGGTCGCGGTGCCCGCCGTGATCTTCACCGATCCCGAGATCGCGTCGGTCGGCCTCACCGAAGCGCAGGCGAAGGAGATGGGGCACACGGTTACGGTGGGCAAGTTCCCGTTCGCGGCATCGGGCCGGGCGCTCACCCGCAACGAGACCGACGGTTTCGTGAAGATCGTCGCCGACGCGAAGAGCGACGTGGTGCTCGGCGTGCACATGGTCGGGCCCGACGTGAGCGAACTGATCGCCGAGGCGGGTCTCGCGCTTGAGATGGGTGCCACGGTGCGCGACCTCGCCGACACGATCCACGCCCACCCGACTTTGCCCGAGGCGATCATGGAAGCCGCCGAGGCGGTCCACGGCAGGGCGATCCACTTCGCCGCGCCGAAGCGCTGAGCGGCCGTTGCGGTGAAGGCAACCGGTCGCGCGCTCTTCGGTGTCGCGCTCGCGGCGGCGGCGGCGTTCTGCTACCTGCCGTGGTGGGCGAAGCAGCCGGGATTCGGTGAGCTCATCTGGCCGCTCTGGTGCGTCATCCTGCTCGGCGTTGCGACGGCGGGTCGCGCGGCGTTGCGGCCACCGGTCGGCACGTTGCGGGCCGATCGTCTTGCGGCCGCGGTCTGTTTCGCGCTCGCGATCGGCATCGGTGGGCTGTTCGGCCAGGTCACCGATTTCGAGAGCTACCGACTGCCGCCCGCGGATCAAGCACGGTTGGTCGACGGCAGGGCGTTGCCAGATGCCGTGGTGATCGCAAGCGACGGCGCGTCGTGGTCGCTCGCGGCCGAACAGCGCGGTGGTCGGCTCGCGGGCAAAAAGACCGTGCTCGTCTTCTTCCGCGGCTTCTGGTGACCGTCGTGCGTGCGTGAGCTGCGGGGACTGCAGCTCTCACTTCCTGCGATCAATGCGGCCGGGGGGGCGGTGGTGGTCGTGTCGAAGGACTCGCCGTCCGAGCTCGCAGCGTTGAATCGCGATGAGGGCTTCGAGTTTCCTCTGCTGTCTGACTCGCGGCTGGAACTCGCGCGTGAGCTGGGGGTGATCCAACCGGGCGCCGATTTCCACCGCGGGGGCGATCTGGCGCGACCGGCAGTGCTTTTCTTCGATCGCGAGGGAGCGTTGCGCCGGAAGCTCCTGACTGAGAATTGGCGGCAACGGATCCATGGCGACGATGTGGTCGCGGAGTTGAGGGCGATGGAACCGCAGTAGCGCAGCAAAGCGATCGGCGGGGGCTGTACCGACGACGCGGCCCGTGGTTCGTGCGGCGCCCGTGTGCGAATGAAGAGCGAGGGCTTGGTCCCGAACCGATTGCGTAGGAGCACGATGTGAACCAGGCGAGATCTTCGGTGATCGCGATCGCGATCGAGATCGCGCTTGGCGTGGTTGCGCCAGCGCCAGGGGCATTGGCACAGGCAGTGGCGCAGCAGGCGGCAAAGGAGCCCGGACTCGCGGCGCGGATCGAGCGATTGCAGGAGGATCTGGATCAGCGACGGCAGCTTCTGCACATCAGCGGGCTGTCGTTGGCAGTGGTACTGAAGGGCGAGGTCGTGTTCGCCGGCGGCTGTGGTCTGCGCGATCGTGCGGCGAACCTCCCGGCCGACGAGCACACGATCTACGGCATCGGCTCGACCAGCAAGGCGTTCACCTCGATGCTCTGCGCGATGCTGGTCGACGAGGAAAAGCTCGACTGGAACGCGCGGCCGGCAACGTGGCTGCCGTGGTTCGCCTTCAGGGACCCGGGCACGAACGAGAAGGCGACGCTGCGCGACCTGTTGTCGCACCGGACCGGACTTACGCGCACCGACGTCGCCTGGGTCGGCACCGACGCGACGCGCGAGCAGTTGATGCGCCTGATCGCGACCACCGACAAACAGGCGGACTACGGGGTCGCCTGGCAGTACAACAACTGCATGCTTCTGGTCGCTGGCGAGGCCGCGGCCAAGGTCGCCGGCAAGCCATCCTGGGACGAACTGCTCGCCGAGCGGATCTTCGCGCCGCTTGGCATGAAGAACGCGACGAGTTCGGGAGATGCGGCGTTCGCTCATCCGCGGCTCTCGAGTCGCTACGACTGGGATGCGGCGAAAGGTGACTGGAAGCCGGTCGAATGGCTCGACATGGACAACATGGCGCCGGCCGGCGGCATCTACTCCGACGTGACCGATATGGCGAAGTGGGTGCAGTTCCTTCTCCGGCGCGGCGTTCAGGACGGTCGCGCACTGGTGAGCGGGAAACAGCTCGATGCGATGTGGCAGGACACTCGCGATGACCCGTTCCCGCGCTACGGCATGGGCTGGTTCCTCCATGCGGCCGACGGCAAGGACCCGCAGGCATGGCGCGATCCGGCCGGCGTGCGCCACGTCGTCATCGAGCACGGCGGCAACGTGCCGGGCTATGCGGCTGAAGTCGCGCTGGTGCCCGATCTCGACTGCGGCGTCGTGATGCTGGCGAACACCAGCGCGACGCAGTTCCAGGCCGGCGTCCTCCCGTTCGTGCTCGACACGCTGTTCGGCCCGTTGCGCGAGCGCAAGGCGTGGATCGATGGTGCGCCGCTTTTGAAGGAGCAGTGGGGGAAGTGGCTCGGCGCCTACACCGGCGGGATGGAAGGGCGCGCCAACACGGTTCTCATCGAGCAGGGCGACCGCCTCACGCTGGTGATCCCGCCCGGGCTCGGCCAGCAGGCTCAGACGCTTTACACGCTCGGCTGGCCCGACGCAGACGGCCGGAGCTGGATTCGCGAAGAGCCCGATGCCTGGATCACGATCGACCGTGACGACACGGGCGACGCGACTTCGCTCACGCTGAACCATGGCGATGTCGTCAGGAAGATGCGCCGGGTCTTCGCACGTACGACGACGCAGTCGACCCCTCTGACGCTCGATGAGTTCTTCGCCAAGCGCGAAGCGGTGATCCACGGCTCGAAGGCCGCTGAATGGAGCACGCTCCGGCTGTCCGGGTCGGTGCGCTTCCTCCAGGCGGGGGTCGTCGGCCGCTACACGCTCGCTGCCCGTGGAGCTGAGTCGATGCGGATCGATGTCGACGCCAAGCCCTTCGGTTTTGCGACGACGATCATTGACGGCGGCCGCGGCACGTTTCGCGCGCACTACGGCAGCGAGCCGGAGCTCGACGCCGCGCGGGTCGCCGCGATGCCGCTGCTGAATCCGATCGGCGAGGCCGGTTCATGGCTCGATTGGACCGACGCGATCGAGCTCAGGGGCATCGTCTTCACCAGTTCGATCGGGATGCCGCTCGTCATTCCGCCTGCGGTCCCCGGCCTCGCGCCGATCCCCGACCCGTGCTACTCGATCCTGGTCACGCCGCCCGATGCGCCGCCGATCAACTACTACGTCTCGGTCGCAACGCTGAAGACCGTGGCGATCGAGGGCGCCGACGCTGCGTTCCCGGGACTCGCGAGTCGCCCGCCGGTCGCCGTTCTGGCGGATTGGCGCGACGTCGGTGGGGTGTTGCTGCCGTTCCATCGCGACATGTCGCTCCCCGACATCGGGACCGTCGTGATCCAGATCGAGCAGGCTGAAGTCGACATCGAACTCGACGCCGCGCTGTTCAGGCTCCCGTCGCCGGCGGCGGAGCAGACTCCGGCGAAGTCATCGAAGCCACCGGCTCCGAAGCCAGGTTCCTGACCGTCGGCGCGGCGAGACTGCGGCGCAACTGACCGCACGCCGCCGTCGCATCGCCGCCGAGCGTCTTGCGCCGCGTCGCGACCAGTCCGAGGTCGCGGCAGCGGCGCACGAGCGCGTCCATTCGCGCGTCAGCGGGTCGCTCGAACGGCAGTCCCGGCACCGGGTTCCACGCGATGAAGTTGACGTAGGCGTCGAATCCGCCGAGCAACCGCGCGAGTTCATCGCACACGGCCAGGTCGTCGTTCACGCCACGCAGCACCACGTACTCGAATTGCACGCGGCCGCCGATCGCGACGCTCCATCCCCGCGCCGCCTCGACGACTTCTCGCACGGACACGCCGCGCAGCAGCGGCACCAGCCGCTCGCGCAGCCCATCCTCGACCGCGTGCAGCGAGATCGCGAGCCCGTAGCGCCGGCCGCTCGCGGCGAGGCGCGCCACGCGGTCGGGGAAGCCGACCGAGGAGATCACGATCCGGCGTTCGGCGAAGTTGCCGTCCTCGACCAGGATCGCGAGCGCCTGCAGCAGCGGCTCGAAGTTCAGCAGCGGCTCGCCGATCCCCATCACGACGATGCGGCGCACGTCGGCCACTGCGCGCGCGTGAGCCACCTGCTCGACGATCTCGTGCGCGGCGAGGTTGCGCACCAGTCCGCCGATGCCGCTGGCGCAGAACGGGCAGCCGACCGGGCAGCCGACCTGGCTCGAGATGCAGACGGCGTGGCCACCGCGCTCGGCCGGCAGCACGACCGCCTCGACGCTCTTCCTGTCAGTGAGATCGACGATGAGCTTGGTGGAACCGTCGGCGGAGGGCGCCTGCGCGTTGAGTTGCGAGGTCGCGGCGGCGTAGCCACGGGTCGCGAGCTCCTCGACCAGCTTCTTCGGCAACCGGAGCCCCCGCGTGTCGATCGACGACAGCGCACTTGGTCCGTCGCGGAGCACTCCGCGGCGAAGTGCGCGCGCATGCGCCGCCTTGCCGCCCGCGTCCACGACCACGGCAGCGAAGCCGGCGCGGTCGAGCGCGAAGAGAGATTGCAGATTCATCGACATGGAACGAGGGTGATCGGAAGAGCTCGGATTCGATCGGCGGCGCGTGGTTCGGGTTTGAGGGCTCGACCGCGTCGGGTCGAGTCGGTGCAGGGCTTGCGCCCCCCCCGTCGTCGCGTTCTACTGCGCCTCGCTGCGACTGTCAGCTTCGGATCTGCCGCCTCGGGATGACGGCGGGTCCGCCGCTTCCACCATTCCGAACTCGTTGGCCATGCACCGGTCCACGCCCGAACGACTGCAAGAGCTCGCCGTCCTGTTCGCTCGCTGCCGCTACGGCTGGCGCGACTTCTTCTATGAGCTTGATGAGGGCGAGGCGTCGCTGCTGGCCGAGGACCCCTGGCGCGACCTCGACGATTTTCTGGAAGCCACCGCTCCTGAGCATCGCGAGTCGTTCACGCGCACTCTGCTGGAGATGAGCCTCGGCGATGAGCCGAAGGCGCAGGCGCAGGCGCTTGCGATCGTCGCCACCTGTCGCCAGCCATTCGATCTCGGCCCGGTGCTGGGCAACGAGGCGCGGTTGAAGCAGGACCTCGAGGCGCACCTGTCGCTTCTGCTGGCGATCGGTCAGCGCAATGACGCGCGCGGCCGGCCGGTGGTCGAGTCGGCCATGAAAGACGTACGGCGGCGCCATGCCGCGCTCATCGCGCTGGCGCAACTCGACCCGGTGGCGGCGGCGGTGCCCGGCAAGGAGGCCTACCAGAAGGACCGCGAGCGCATCGTGCAGACGCTCCTTCGGCCGATCGCGGAAGAGGAGTACGCGACCTACTACCAGATGGCCGAGGGCGTGTTGCAGGTCCGCGGCCGCGAGGCGCTGGAGTCGTTCGTGCGCGCAACCGCCGGCAATGACGACGACCTCAAGTCGGAACTTGCGGCGCTCTCGAAACGGATCCAAGCGCAGGCCGAAGCGGCGCACGCGTGATCGCGCGCCGCCGGTCGTGCTGAGCCTGGCGGCCGGATGGAACCGACGCTGACGCTGTTGTCGAGCGCCATTGCGGCGCTGGGCCACTTGCTCTTTGCGCTGGCGGCACGCCGTTCCGGTCATCCGGTGCCGCGCGCCTTCTCCCGGGTCGCGCTCGCGCTGTCGGCATGGAGCGGCACGCTCTTCCTCCATGCGCTGTGGAAGCCGCGGTTCGGCGCCCAGATCGAGTGGATCGTCGCGCTGGCGCTGGTGCCACTCGGCTTGCAGTTGGCGGCCGCGCTGCGTGGAGTTTCGCCGCGATTGTCACGCGCGGCGCGGGTCTCGCGGTGGCTCGCCGCAGCGGTTGCGCTCGCACTTGCACTCTTCGGCGAACCGGCCGTTCCGATCGCCGCGGCACTGCTCTTCCCGGGCCTCGCCTGCGTTTTGGTCTCCCTCGCGCGTGCCGCGCGGGGCCGCGGCGAACGGGTGCGACCATTCCTCGGCGCAGCCGCGTTCGCGTTGGCGGCCGCGATCATCGACGTGTTCGGTTTGTTCGAGCGCATGCCCGCGCTGCCGCGCCTCGCCGGGCTCGGCAGCCTGGCGATCGTGGCGCTGCTCGGTAGCGCGGTCGCGCGCCATGGCCTGTTCGAACTGAAGCCTCTGCTGGGCCGGGTCGCGGTGCTGTCGCTTGCCGCGCTGGTGGCGGCCTTGCCGCTGGTCTTGGCGCTTGAAAGCGTGTCCGAACGCGCCGCGCGAGTGGTGGTGGCTTGGATCGCGCTCGTCGGATTGGCGCTGCTCCAGGGGCCACTGGTCCGGTCGCTTCGTTCGCCCGCGGCGCGCGAGCGGGAGCGGCGGCGGCGGGCTCTGCGCGCAGAGCTCGAGGGGCTCGATCTGGTGCTCGCCGATGCGACGCGGCGCGACGAGCTCGCGGCGGCGCTGCGTGCGGCGCTGGTCGATGGCGGTCGCGAGATCACGGCGATCGTGCTCGCCCCGCCGGGCCCGCGGCCGGCCGCCGCTGGCGAGCAACTGGTGCTGCCATTGCGGATCGCCACGCAGCGGCTCGGTTGGTTGGTGCTCGGGCTGCGTGAGGCGCGCCTGCTCGAGGCGCCGGTGCTGCGCCGGGCGGTTCGGCGGCTGGCCGCGCGCATCGCCGTCGCCCTGCGCGCCATCGACGCGCAGGAAGCGCGGCATCGCGACGAACGCCTTGCGCAGCTCGGCGGAATGGCGGCCGGCATCGCGCACGAGATCAAGAATCCGCTCGGCGCGATCCTCGGCGCGCTCGACTTGATGGAGGGCGATGCCGCGCTGCAGGCGTCGCCTTCGGGCCGCTGGCTCCAGATTTTGCGCGAGGAAGCACGCCGCCTCGATCGCGTCGTGACCGATGCGCTGGCGCTCGGCAAGACACCGCGCCTCGAGCTGGCGCCGGCGAGTCCGCGCGTGATCGCGGAGGCGGCGCTGCTGCTGGCGGGAGAGAGAGCGCGCAAATTCAGCGTCGCACTCACGCTCGATGGTGGTGAGGCGGCGACCATGCGCCTGCTCGATGCGGACCAACTGCGCCACGCACTGTTGAACCTGGTGTTGAACGCGATCTCGGTCCAGCCTTCTGGCGGGCGTGTCGCGGTCGAACAGCGTGATGACGGACGCACGCTGTCCTGGCACGTGCGCGACGACGGTCCCGGCATCCCGCTCGAGCAGCGTGCACGACTGTTCGAACCGTTCTTCACCACTCGGCCGACCGGAAGCGGGCTCGGTCTCGCCGTCGCGCAGCGGGTCGCACTGGCACACGGCGGCACGCTGCTGCTGCAGAAGCCCGATGCCGGCTACCGTGGCGCGCACTTCGTGTTGAAACTGCCGGTCGTTGCCGCGCCGGGCGGCAGGGGGAGCGATGGCGCCACCGCGTGAACTCGACGATCCGTGCCGGTTGCTCCTCGTCGACGACGAGGTGAATCTGCGCGCGGTCCTGAAGGCTCTGCTCGAACGCGAGGGTTACTCGGTCGAGGAGGCACCCGACGGCGCCACGGCGTTGGTGAAGGCGCGTGAGAAGAGCTACGCCGCGGTGCTGACCGATCTGCGCATGCCGGGCATGGACGGGCTCGAACTGCTCGATGCGCTGCGCCAAGAGCAGCCGGAGCTGCCGGTGATCCTGCTCACCGCTCATGGCACGGTGCCGACGGCGGTCGACGCGATGCGACGCGGCGCGTTCAACTTCCTCACCAAGCCGTTCGATCAGGTCGAGCTTTCGCAGGTGATGGAGCGCGCGATCGCGACGCGCCTCGTTCGCCGGCGTGACGTGCACGAGCCCCGCAACGCCTTGAAGGCGATGGTCGGCTCGGGTCCGGCGATGCAGCGCGTGCGCGAGCGGATTGCCAAGGTGGCGCCGACGCCGTCGAACGTGCTGATCCTGGGTGAGACCGGGACCGGCAAGGAGCTGGTCGCGCGTGCGCTGCACGAGGGCTCGCCGCGCGCCGCGGGCAGCTTCATCGCGACCAACTGCGCCGCGATCCCCGAGACGATGGTCGAGGCCGAACTGTTCGGACACGAAAGGGGCGCGTTCACCGGCGCGGTGGCGACGCGGCCAGGCCGCTTCGAGCTGGCGGACGGCGGCACGCTGTTCCTCGACGAGGTGGGGGACATGGACCTGAAGGTCCAGCCCAAGCTCCTGCGCGCGCTCGAGCAGCGCGAGATCCAGCGCGTCGGCGCCGGCGCGACCCGCAAGGTCGACGTTCGCGTGGTCGCAGCGACCCACGCCGAACTCGCGGAAAATGTGGAACGGGGCACCTTCCGGCGCGATCTCTGGTTCCGCCTCGCCGTGCTGACGATCGAGTTGCCGCCGCTGCGTGATCGGCGCGGCGACATCCCGGAGCTGGTCGAGCACTTCCGCAAGAAGCACGGCGCGCGGCAGAAGCGGCCGGTGGCTGCGGCCAGCGGTGAACTGTTGGCGCGGCTGCACGTGCACGACTGGCCTGGAAACGTGCGCGAGCTCGAGAACGTGATCGAATCGCTGGTGGTGCTCGCCGACGGCGTGATGCAGGTGAGCGACCTGCCGGCCGCGCTGCAGATGGGGCCGCCGCCACCGTTGCCGCCGGAGCTCGCGGCATCGACACCGGCCGCGACCGCCCCGTCGAGCGCCTCGGGTGCACCGAGCTCGGCGGGACCGCTGAAAGACGTCGTCCGCGATGCGGTCGCGCTGCTCGAGCGCGAGATCATCACGAAGTCGCTGCGCGAGCACACCGGCAACGTGACCCATTCGGCCGCCGCGCTCGGGCTGTCGCGCAAGGGGCTGCAGTTGAAGCTGAAGGAACTCGGCATCTCGCGGACGGATGCGGCGAATGGGTGAGCCGGGCGCTGCGATGTTCGCGGTCCACCGCGAGTCGTTTCAGATCGACGGGCGGACGATCACGCTCGAGACCGGCAAGGTCGCGCGTCAGGCGCATGGCGCGGTGGTGGTGCGCCAAGGCGAGGCGGTGGTGCTGGTCACGGCAGTCCTCGGCGGGCCAGGCAAGCCGGGCAGCGACGACGACTTCGTGCCGCTGACCGTCGAGTACCGGGAGAAGCTCGCCGCCAACGGTCGGATTCCTGGCAGCTTCATCCGCCGCGAGGCGCGCATCAGCGACGACGAGATCCTTTGCAGCCGCATCCTCGACCGCTCGACGCGGCCGCTCTTCCAGAAGGGGCTGTCGCGCGAGGTGCAGGTGCAGGCGACCGTCCTGTCGGCCGATGCGCGAGTCGAGACAGGACTGCTCGCGCTGATCGGCACGTCGGCAGCGCTCCACTTGTCGCCAATCCCGTGGGGCGGGCCGTTCGCCGGCACGCGACTCGTCCGCAGCGGCGGCCGCTGGATCGCCTTCCCCGATCCGCGCGAACGCGAGCAGGCCGACGTCGACCTCGTCGTGACGCTGCGCTGGCGCGATGGCGAGGCGGGGCTGGTGATGCTCGAAGGCGGGGCGAACGAGGTGCCCGAAGCGGAGTTGCTCGAAGGGCTGCTGCTCGCGGGCGAGCGGCTGGCTCCCGCAGCGGCCGCGATCGAGTCGCTGCGCGCGAAGGCGGGTCGGCCGAAGCTCGACCTCGCTCCCAAGCCCGAATCGGCAGCGTTCGCCGCGATCCGCGCTCAGATCGCTTTGCTCGGGCCGGCGCGCCTCGATCCCTGCTTCGCGATCGTCGCCAAGCACGAGCGGCACGACGCGCTCGCGGCCGCGCAGGACCGATTGAGCCACGACGCCCTGGCGGCCGCCGGCGCGAACGGTTCGGCCATCGCCGACGCGGCGCTCGAGGCGTTCGCGCTGAAGCTCGCCCGCCAGCTCACCGACCAGCGCATCCGCGAACGGGTGTTGGCCGAAGGCAAACGCCTCGACGGCCGCACGCTCGAGCAGATCCGGCCGATCGCGATCGAGGTCGGCTGGCTGCCGCGACCGCACGGCTCGGCGCTCTTCACCCGCGGCGAAACGCAGGCGATGGTCACCTGCACGCTCGGCGCCAAGGAGCAGGCGCAGGAGGTCGAAACGCTGTTCGGCATGGATTCGCGCAACTTCCTGCTGCACTACAACTTCCCGCCCTACAGCGTCGGCGAAGTTCGTGCGCTGCGTGGACCGGGGCGGCGCGAGATCGGTCACGGCAACCTGGCGCGCCGCGCGCTCGTACCGGTGCTCCCGCCATTCACGGCGTTCCCGTACGTACTGCGGGTGGAGTCGGACATCTCCGAGTCGAACGGTTCGTCCTCGATGGCAACCACCTGCGGCGGCTGCCTCGCGTTGATGGACGCCGGCGTGCCGATCAAGGCGCCGGTCGCCGGCATCGCGATGGGCCTGGTCAGCGACGGGACGCGCTTCGCAGTGCTCTCCGACATCCTCGGCGACGAGGACCATCTCGGCGACATGGACTTCAAGGTGACCGGCACCGCGCGCGGCATCACCGCGGTGCAGATGGACAACAAGATGGGGGCGCTGCGCAAGGAGGTGCTCGGCCGCGCGCTCGAGCAGGCCGCCGCGGGCCGCGCCCACATCCTGGCCGAGATGAACAAGGTCCTGGCGGCGCCGCGCGCCGAGTTGAAGCCGCATGCGCCGCGGGTGACCGCAGTCCGTATCGCACCGGCTGCGATCGCCGAGCTGATCGGGCCGCGCGGCGCCAACTTGAAGGAGCTGCGCGCGCAGTACGGCGTCGAGGTCGCGATCGACGACTCTGGCTGGGCGATGGTCTACGCCACCGATGCGGTGAGAGCGCGCGCCGCGGTGAAGCGGGTGCGCGAGCTCGCCGGCGTGGTGCAGGCGAACCGGCTCTATCGCGGCCGTGTGACCGGCGTGCGGGAGTTTGGCGCGTTCGTGCAGATCTTCCGCAGCGCGGAAGGACTGGTGCACGTGTCGGAGTGGGACGCGCAGCGGACGGACAACCTCGCGGCGGTCGCGCGCGAGGGCGACTTCGTGGTCGTGCGCGTGCTCGGCGTCGACGAACGCGGCAAGCTGCGCCTGTCGCGCCGCGCCGCGCAAGGCGCCGGGACCGAAGAGATCGTCAACGACTGAAGGCGCAGGAGCGAAGCGTGACGAGCACGATGGCACGACGAATTGCGAGCGGCGTTTCGGCGGCGCTGCTGCTGGCGGCGATCGGTCGCGCGCAGACGATCGATCCGGAACTGCTGCAGGCGAGCGTTGCACGACCGCTCGGTCCGGCCGCGCCTGGCGGGCGAATCGTCGACGTCGCGGTGCACTACGACCGGCCGTGGGAGCTGTGGGCGGCGTCGGCGTCGGGCGGAGTGTGGAAGTCGCTGAACAACGGCACCACGTGGAACTGCGTCTTCGCGCAAGCGCTCTCGATCGGCGACATCGCCATCGCCAACAGCGACCCAAACGTGCTGTGGATCGGCACCGGCGAAGGCAACAACCAGCGCAGCAGCTACGCCGGCAACGGTGTCTGGCGCTCGACCGATGGTGGCAAGTCGTTCGAGCAGCGCGGGCTCGCCGATTCGCATCACATCGGCCGCGTGGCCGTGCATCCGCTCGATGCGGCGGTCGCCTACGTCGCGGCGCTCGGCCCGCTCTACAGCACCGGTGGCGAGCGCGGACTGTGGAAGACGATCGACGGCGGTACGACGTGGGAATTGGTGCTCGGGCTCGGCGACGCGATCGGCGTCGCTGACGTGGTCATCGATCCGGACCACCCGGAGACGGTCTACGCGGCGAGCTACGAGCGACGCCGTCGCGCGTGGCACTTCGAGGACGCCGGCGCCTCGGCGATCTACCGGTCGCGGGACGGCGGCACGAGCTGGCGCCGCCTTTCGGGTGGGTTGCCGAGCGGAAACCTGGGACGCATCGGACTCGCGCTGGCGCTGCCGGAGACTGGCACGCTGTACGCGTGCATCGACAACCAGAACCTGGAGCCGGTCGTGCGGCCAGCGGAGACGCCGACGCAGGCGCCAACGGACGCGTCTGCCGCTGCGGCCGACGCATCGGCGAAAAAGCAGGAGCCCGCGAAGCCGCGTCCGATCGGCGGCGAAGTGTGGCGCTCGGTCGACGGCGGGCGCACCTGGGAGAAGCGCAACGAGAAGCCGGTGAGCGGTGAGCCACCCTATTACTACGGCCAGATCCGCGTTGATCCGCACGATCGCGACCACATCTGGCTGCTCGGGATCCAGGTCTTCGTGTCGAAGGATGGCGGCAAGACGTTCTCGGGCGATGTCGCCAACTCGCTCCACTCCGACCATCACGCGCTCTGGTTCGATCCGGTGCGGCGCGGGCGGCTCCTGCTCGGCAACGACGGCGGATTGGCGCAGAGCTACGACGCCGGCGCGACGTTCGACTACTACCCGAACCTCTCGATCGCGCAGTTCTATACGGTGAGCGTCGACGTGCGCCGGCCGTACTGCGTCTATGGCGGGCTGCAGGACAATGGCGTCTGGATGGGTCCGTCGCGCGGCCGCGGCTTCAGCGGCGTCGGCAGCAACGAGTGGCGCCTGATCGGTGGCGGCGACGGGATGTACGTGCTTTCCGATCCGCAGGATCCTGACACCGTCTACCTCGAATCGCAGTTTGGCGCGCTTTCGCGCACGAACACGCGCACCGGCGAATCGACCTACCTCCAGCCTCGCGGCGCCGAGGGCGATCCGCAGCGTTTCAACTGGTGCAGCCCGCTGGTCCTGTCGTCGCACAACTCGCGCGTGCTCTACTTCGGTTCGCAACGCCTGTGGCGTTCGCTCGATCGCGGCGACCACTGGAAGGCGATCAGCGGCGACTTGACGACGAACGACGCCGCAAAGCTGAAGGGCAACGTGCCGCACTGCACGCTGACGACGATCAGCGAGTCGCCGCTCGATCCCGACGTTCTGCTGGTCGGCAGCGACGACGGCAAGGTGCAGTGGACTCGCGACAGCGGACACTCCTGGAACGACTGCTCCGGCCGGTTCCCGGGCCTACCGCCAGCGCGCTGGGTGAGCGGTGTCGAGCTTTCGCGCCACGACTCGGCGGTCGCCTGGGTCACCTTCAGCGGCTACCGCGAGGACGACTTCGCGCCGTGGGTCTATCGCACGAAGGACGGTGGTGAGACTTTCGTTTGCGTCGTCGCCGGCCTGCCCGACGCGCCCGTCAACGTCCTTCACGAAAGCCCGCGGCGCAAGGAGACGCTCTTCCTCGCCAGCGATGGCGGCGCCTTCTTCTCGATCGACGGCGGCGACCACTGGATGCCGCTCGCGAGTGACCTGCCGCTGGTCTCGGTGCTCGATCTCGCGGTTCATCCGCGCGAGCCGGAAGTCGTGCTCGGCACGCACGGCCGCGGCTTGTTCGTGATCGAGGTCACGGCGCACGAGCAGCTCGACGCCAAGGTGACCGCGGCGAAGGCGCATCTCTTCGCGCCGGCGACGGCAACCGCATGGCGGCCCAATTGGCTCGCCGGAGGGATGGGGTGGAACGGCGACCGCGGCTTCCGCGCGCAAAATCCCGAGGCCGGTGCGCCGCTGTGGATCTGGCGCGCCGATGGCGAGGAGGCGGCCAAGCTCGAGCTTCTCGACGCAGCGGGCAAGGTCGTGCGCAAGCTCGACGTCCCGCGGCAGGCAGGTCTGCAGCGAGTGATGTGGGATCTGCGCGCCGACGCACCTCCCGAAGCGGCCGAAGGTGGCGAGAACGCCAAGCCGGGGGTGAAGCCCACCACGAATTCGGAGCGACGCCGCTACGCGTCGGAGCCCGGCGATTTCGCGCAGGATGCTCCAGCACGGCGTCGGCGAGGTCGCGGCGGCGAGGCGGTGGCGCCCGGTCGCTACGTTGCCCGGCTGACAGCGGGCGCGACCGTAGTGGAACAGCCGCTCGAACTGCGCGCCGATCCGGGCGCGGACTACTGAACCAGCGGACTAGCCCGTTCTATTCATGAAACCCCTGCTGCGGCTCGGTCGGTCGATTTAGGACTTCGTCGAAAACGCGCGTTCCTTCCTCAGCGGGTTTGCATGCCCGAAGGGCCGTTCCACCCGCGTCGTCGGAACCGCGCCTTCCCTTCTCGTCCTGAACCGACATCCCGTCGCCTCGCAACGGGGATCATGAATAGAACGGACTAGCGGAGCGCGCGTGCCATCGCGCTGACGCGCGACTCGAACGTGCCGTCGGCGAGGCGCGCCTCGATGTAGTGCAGCACCGATTCGCGCGCGCGCTGGATGCGCATGACGACTGCGCCGCGCGGCAGGCCCAGCTGTGTGGCGAGGTCGTCGTAGGTGAGGCGCTCACGGCAGTAGCGGACGAAGACCTCCCACTGCGACGGCGGCAGCGCCTGCACCGCCTCGAGCGCAAGACGCCGCACCTGCGCCCAACTGAGCCCGGTCAGCAGTTCTTCCTCACCCTTCAGCAGGATCGAGAACGGGTCGGCACAGCGATCGGCGACCGGCAGCGCGACCACTTGTTCCCGCCGAACGCGGCGCTGTTCGGCGCGCGAGTCCTGGCGGACCAGGTTGTCGGCGATGGCGAGGAACCACTTCACGAATGAGCCTGGGCCGCGGTCGTGGAACGTGTTGCGCGCGTGGTAGACCTGCGTGAAGGTGTCCTGCACCAGTTCGCGCGCGTCGAGATGACGGCCGATGCGGCGCAGTCGCGAGCGCACCAAGGGCACGAGCAGCGGCGCGATCTCGCCGACCAGCGAAGCGAAGTCTTCCGCGACCTCGCCGTCGCGGAAGCGGGCGAAGAGCGCCGCCGCGCGACGGTCGAGCTCGCGGTTCCAGACGAGGCGCAGCGTGGGTGCGCCCGGCAGTCGTATCGCTGGCATCCCGCTTCCTTCCCCGGTTGCAGGCGCTGCGGAGTCGATTCCTTCCGGTCGCAGGCGCGCGTCCTTGTAGCGATTCCCCGCCACGAATGCCGCCGAACGACCGAGTTCACGCGGCCGCCGCGTTGGCGTTTCCATCCCCGGGAGAAGCGGAGATTCGGGCGGTAGGATCGCCACCCCCATGAACCAAAACTCCACTTCTTCGGCTGCCGGCGGTGTACCCGGTCGCCCGTCCGTTCCGGCCTTCTCGAGCGACGCCACGCTGGACCTCGTCGATCCGCGCATCGCCCACCTGATCGCGGCCGAGACCGAACGCCAGCGTCAGAAGCTGGTCTTCATCGCGTCGGAGAGCCTCTGCCCCAAGGCCGTGCGCGACGCGGTCGCCTCGCCGCTCTCGAACCTCTATGCCGAGGGCTATCCGTCGTCGCGCAACGCGTTCAGCGAACGCGAACTGCTCGACTGGGACGAGCGGAGCCTGAGCTTCTATCGGCGCTACGGCGACCGTCGGTACTACAAGGGCTGCGACTACGCCAACCTGGTCGAGGCCGAGGCGATCAAACGCCTCGCTGAGCTCTTCGCGACACCTGCGACACCGGCCCGCTCGATCTACTGCAACGTGCAGTCGCTGTCGGGAGCAGCCGCCAACAACGCCGTGTACGAGGCGCTGGTCCCGATTGAGTCGACGGTGATGGGCATGCACCTGTCGACCGGCGGCCACCTCACGCATGGCTCGCCGGTGAACCGTTCCGGCAAGCACTACAGAATCGTCCCGTACGTCGTGGATCCGGTCACGGGGCTCATCGACTTCGACAAGCTGCGCGCCGACGCCTTGAAGGAGAAGCCGCGGCTCCTGATCGCCGGCTACTCCGCGTACCCCTGGACCATCGACTGGGCGCGCTTCCGCGCCATCGCGGACGAGGTCGGTGCGTATCTGCTGGCCGACATCGCGCATCCGGCCGGTCTCGTTGCGGCGGGCGAGTTCCCCAATCCGATCGACCACGCCCACGTGGTCTCGTTCACGACGCACAAGACGCTCTGCGGTCCGCGTGGCGCCGTGATCCTCACGCGCGACGCCGAACTCGCGCGCAAGATCGACCTCGCCGTCTTCCCGGGCGAACAGGGCGGCCCGCACTTGAACGCGATCGCCGGCAAGGCGGTCGCCTTCCGGCTGGCGCAATCGGACGAGTTCAGGCGCCTGATGAAGCGCGTGCGCGAGAACGCCGCGGCGCTGGCGGCCGGCTTCAGCAAGGGCGGGCTCACGCTCGCGTACGGCGGTACCGACACGCATCTCTGCCTGGTCGACCTGCGACCTCTGGTGTCGAAGACGGGCGAGCCGGTCGCCGCCGATCCCGCCGCACGCGTGCTCGATCTGGTCGGCATCACTTGCAACAAGAACTCGATCCATGGCGACACCCGCGCGCTCTATCCCAGCGGCCTGCGCTTCGGCACCTGCTGGGTGTCGCAGCGCGGCATGGACGTCGACGACATGGGCGAGATTGCGACGATCGTGACCGACGTGCTCACCTCGATGCAGGCGTTCCAAGTCCACACCGCGGCCGGGCTGGTCGGACGCGTCCGGCTGCCGGCGTCGGTGCTGCGCGATTCGCAGCGCCGCGTGAAGAAGCTGACGGAACGGCGCGGCAGCACGCGTTTCGGTGCCTTCAGCTACCCGCACTACGAGCCCGACGGCCCTGCCGCCGTCGCGCGCGCGAAGGTCGCAGCGTTGGCGAACGCGGGCGACGACGCGACGGCGCTGGAGCAGGGTGCCGCGCTGGTCGACACGACGCGCGCGCCTGCGATCCTGGTCACCGGCGAGCGGGCCGGCGAAGCGCTGCAACTCGCGCTCTCGGGCGATTTGCTGCGGTTGCCGGAAGGTGGCGTCGAGATTGCGCGCGCGCATGATCCGGAAGGGCGGCTGATCGGCGAGTTCCGGACGGCCCGGCTCGGTCCCGATCGGCGCGGCTTCGAGCAGTACCTGCTCACCGGCGACATCGAGGCGGGCTTCGACCTGCTGCAGTGGTTGCGCGACCTATCGGATGGCGTGGTCGCGTTCGACGCCGATCTGCTGCGCAAGATCGACGGCCCGATCGTGGTCGAGGACGTCGGCAGCCGCGCCGATCCGCGCCGCGGCGTGCTGCTGACGGTCGCTGGGCCGAAGGCTGCCGAGGCGCTGTCGAAGGCGGGGCTGCCTGGCGACACGGCGCCTGGCCGCGCGAGCTTCGCCGCGGTCGGCGATCCCGACCCGGCGATCGTGATGGCGCACGATCTCGGTGGCGCGCGGATCTTCGAGATTGTCGTGCCGGCCGGCGTGGCCGATGCGCTCGCGCGCAAGCTGTTGGCGAACTGCAAGCCGGTGAACGATCGCGCCTATTCGGCGTGGCGGGCGAAGCGCGGAGCGCCGAAGGTCGGCGCGGTGGCTGCGGCCGGCCGGAAAGACGGCGAGAAGCCGTGGTTCATCGGTCAGCAGGCGTTGCTCGGCGGCGCTCCAAACGGCACCGCGAGCGGCGCCGCGAAAGAGGCGTTCGTGCCGCCCGCCGGCGATGGGGTGCTGCAGAAGACCGCGCTCAACGAGTGGCACAAGAAGGCGACGAAGAAGTGGAACATCGTCGACTTCGCTGGCTTCGAGATGCCGGTGCTCTACACCTCGATCGTCGACGAGCATCGCGCGGTGCGCACCGCGGCCGGCCTGTTCGACGTGAGCCACATGGGCTGCTACGAAGTCCGCGGGCGCGGCGCCGGCCGCTTCCTCGACCTGGTCACGACCAACTACGTCGGCAAGCTACGGGACGGCGACGGGCAGTACAGCTACACGCTTGCGCCCGACGGCCACGTCCTCGATGACCTGATCGTCTACCGCCGCGACGCCGTCCGTTACCTGGTGATCGTCAACGCCGGCAACGCCGTCAAGGTCGAGGCGTGGTGGCGCGGCTTGCTCGCCGGCAAGTACGCGCTCGACACCAAGCGGCCGGCGGTGGGCTGCGACGTCGATGTCGAGTTGGTGAACCTGAAGGACCGTGCGGCGGCGGGCGACCAGATGCGGGTCGACATCGCGCTGCAGGGGCCGGCGTCGCTGCCGACGCTGCTCGATCTCTGCGACGATGCGGCGAGCCGGCACGCGCTGTCGCACTTGAAGCGCTTCGGCCTCGCCGAGGTGCGACTCCGCGGTGATTCCGTCCTGGCGGCGCGCACTGGCTACACCGGTGAAGACATCGGCTTCGAGCTCTACATCCACCCCGATCGGCTGGTGGCGCACTGGGACGCGCTCCTCGCCGCCGGCAAGGCGCGCGGCGTGATCCCGACTGCGCTCGGCGCACGCGACTCGACCCGCACCGAAGCCGGTTTCCCGCTCTACGGGCACGAACTCGCCGGCGAATTCGACATCGGGCCGCACGGCGCCGGCTACCCGTCGTTCGTCAAGTTCCACAAGCCGTTCTTCGTCGGTCGCGACGCGCTGCTGGCGCGCGAGGCCAGTCGCACGTCGAAGATCTTCCGCGCGCGCGTGACCGATCCGAAAGCGCGACCTGCGCGCGCCGGCGATACGGTGGTCGACGCCAAGGGCACCAAGCTCGGCAAGGTCACGTCGGCCGCCTTCGCGGGCGCCGACCAGATCCTGCTGCTGTGGCTGGCACTCGGCGACAAGAACGCCGTCGCGAAGGGCGCGAAGGTCAGCGTCTTAAGGCTGCCGCGCGACCACGAGACGCTGCCGCCCGAACCGGCCAAGGGCGTCGGTGCGGAGATCTTGACCCGCTTCCTCGGCGCGGGCGAGAAGGGCAAGCGCAGTTACGTGAAATAGGCCGCCCGGCTCACTGATCGAGCTGGATTTCGCCGCGCGTCACGGCGCCTGCAACGACATCGATCCGGATCATGTCGCCGTCGCTGTCGCCGGCGAGGCCGCCGCCGACGGTGAGTTCTGCGTCCGGCGTCGGCACGTCGAGCACGAGGTGCATCGGATCGTCCGCTGGAAGCAGGCGGACGTCGTAGCGCCCGGCCGGGAGCCGCGCGAATTGGTAGGTGCCGTCGGCGGCGGTCACGACCTCGAATTGCGCGCCGCCGACACGCTCCGCCATCACGGTGGCATCGCCGAGCGGCACGCCGGAGAGACGCCGCACGACGCCTTCCAACGAGCCCGCCGCTTCGAGCGCGATCGT
>SIAN01000062.1 GCA_009691715.1 Planctomycetota bacterium | reverse complement strand
CCCGCCCTCATGGATGTAGCCGTGCAACGTCGCGCCTGGCCCGAGCACGAACTCGATCGGCTCGGCGCCCACCAACCACTCCGCAAGATCGACGCTCCGAAAACCGGGCGCGAACGCCGGATGGAACACGCGCACGACGACCGCGTCGGCCGGCAAATCGGGCAGTCGAACCATGCCATGGGCGTCGGTCCGCCGCACGAGGAACGGCGGGCTCGTGCGATCGTCTTGCTTCGTGACGCTCACCTCGGCGTACTCGACCGGCTCGCCGCCCTCCTGCGCGACGACACGAACCGGCAGTTCGCGAGCCTCGGTGAACTCGAGCGTCACACTGCGTTGTTCACTGTCGAATTCGATGGTGGCGAAGGCGGGCGCGAAGCCGCGCGCGTGGCCGATCAGTCGGTAGTCCCCGTTCGCGAAATCGAGGATTCGCAGGTGGCCGTCCTCGACCTTCACGAGCCGCTCGGCCGGGATCGCGCACGGCGGCGACATCGTGAGCGGCAGGTCCGCGCGGTTCGGCCGCAAGTAGAGATCCGCCGCGGGAACGACCCCGCCGCCCTTTTTCGTGAGGAGCACGTCGAGGGCCGCGACGGCGGGGAGCGTGATCGTCAGCGGAGCGCTGCCGTCGACGCTCGGAGTGAACGTCCAGTCGTCGATCGGTGCGCGTCGCGCGGCGACGATGAACTCGCTTGAGCTCTCCGCAAGATGCTCGATCGCGAAGCGGCCGTCGGCATCGGTTTGCGCGGCGAACGCGATGACCACGCTGGCCATCGAGATCACCGCGCCACCGACCAGCTCCGCGCCCGGGACCGGATCGCCGGCCGCGTCGACGACACGGCCGGTGATCGCCCGTCCGCGGGAGAGCGTGATCGACCCGATGTCGCGATTGCGCCGCGCCGTCGCTTGCGGACCGCTCCACGTAGCGGTGAAACCCTCGCGGTCGACGATCAGGGAGGCCAGACCCTGCGGCACACCGGCGAGTTCGAAGGTCCCGTCCGCTCTCGAACTCGTGGTCGGGAACGGGAGCCGTTGCTCCCACGCTCGCATCGCCGCGGGGATCCCGTACAGCTCGGGTCTCGCGCTGCCGGAGTCCGCCATCCCCATCACGGCGGCAAGCCTTCCGGCATCGGCGACGCCCGGCTGGAAGACGATCGGCGGAAGGATCGTCGCACGGACGCGCGCGCCTGAGACCGGGACATCGTCTTCGTCGACCACGATCCCGGTCCACGTGACGTAGGGGGCGAGGACGATGTCGCCGAGGTCGACGATCGTGCCCGAGTTGAGCGTGCGATCGATGAACCGCAGCGTGCCGCGTGCGCCGCCAAGGTCGATGCCGATTCCATGGAACGACGGCGGCAACGCGCCGCGAAGCTCGAACCGCCCCGCTTCGTCGCTCACACCTTCGGCGAGCGCGAGATCCGGGATGGCATGGGGTCCGCCGCCGAGCGAAGACGCGAGATCGCCAAAGAACCCGCCGAACGCGAACTCAAGCAGCTCGACCTTGAGGTTCCCGATCGGACGACCGTCTTCCTCGACCAAGCGGCCACGCACACCGGATAGCGCGTGGCGATAGGACTCCGGGATCGACGCCACCGGCAGGACCGCGGTGGACGGCTCGGGCCTGCTGGTTTCGGCCCGTTCGACCGCGACGGTGGGCAACTCTGCCGGCGGCGGCGACGTCGCGCGGCTCGGCAGTGGTGGTCCTGGCGCGACGGCGGTGAGGGGCGAAGCGCCGGGCGGCTCGCGTTCGGGCCATGCGAGCCACGAGAGCAAGGCGCTCAGCGCCGCCGCTGCCGAGAGAATTGGCCTTCGTCGACATCACGAGGACTCCTGCACCCACGCTCGACAGCACCACCTTTGTCGCCGCCGTTGCGGTCGCGAGGGTCGCCAGCGGCGCCCCCTTCGTGAACGGCACGATCGCCGCGAGCCAGGTGGCGCGCGCCGACGCGCGGTCGCCCTCGCCGCCGTACTCGCGGTCGAGCTCCAAGCGAAGCCGTTCGAGCGCGCGCTTGATCCGCGAGCGCACGGTCTCGACCGGAACGCCGAGCTGCTTGGCGATCGCGCGCGGCGGCAGGCGGTCGAAGTAGCGCAGCAGCATCGTGGAACGCGTCGGCTCCTCGAGCCGCAGGACCGCATCGACCACCCGCCGCCGTGCCTGCTCGCGTGCGATCACGTCAGCGACCGAAGGCAGCGCCTCGCTTCTGGCACCGGCCCGCTCGAAGTTCGACCGGCGCAACTCCGAGCGGCGCAGCTTCCAGGCGATGTTGCGCACGACGCTCGCGAGCCATGCGCGCGCCGAGCGCGGCTCGCCGGCCCCTCCGACCGGGACCTGAAGCGCCGCGACGTACGCCTGCTGCACCACGTCATCCGCGCGCGTCGCGTCGAGCACGAGACTCCTCGCCAGCGCGCGCAGGAATCCGTCATGCTCGAGCAACCCATGCGGGTCGCGCAGCTCGCCGTTCGCGTCGTTCGTGCGTTCACTCACGCCAGGGAGTCCCCGCTCAGGGCAAATCCGGTCCGCCGGCCGCCAGCAACATCAGGGGAAGCTCCGGCTGGGCGGCGCGCCGGTTGCCGGATAGAAAGCGGCGCCACTGAACCTCTCCGCCGGAGCCACTTCATGCGCGTCGCGTGCACTCCGTTCGCCCCCCTCGCACTCCTCCTCGTCGCGGCCGGCGGCGCCTCTGCGCAGAGCGATCGCGTCCATCTCCTTTCGCGCGCCAACTCCTACGACGGCGGCGGGAGCAACGGCTTCGACTACAACGACGTGCTCGGCTATCGGTCGTCGACCGGCCGCGAGGTCGCGCTGCTCGGCACGTGGAACGGGACCTCGTTCGTCGAGACCACCAATCCGACAACTCCGGTCGAACTCAAGTTCATCACGCACAGCCCGTCGCTCTGGAGCGACATGTCGGTCTGGCAGGACTACGTCTACGTCGTGACCGATCAATCGGCGGGCGGCGGCCTGCAGATCATCGACGTCTCCGACCTCTCCAACATCCACGTGGCGGGGAGCTACCTCGGCTTCAACACGGCGCACAGCATCTTCGTCGATCAGAGCCGCGGCCACATCTACATCTGCGGCAGCGACGCCGGGTTGCTGATCCTCGACCTCGCGAATCCGACCGCGCCGACGCTGCTCGCGACCTACACCGCCCAGTACGTCCACGAGGCCACCGCGCAGAACGGGCACGCCCACTTCTCCGAGATTTACGCCGGCCTCTACCGGTTGGTCGACGTGAGCGCGCTGCCGACGATCACCACCCTCGACACCGTCACGACGCCGTACGCCTTCACGCACAGCACCACGATCGACGACACCGACATGCTGGTCGGCATGACCGACGAAAGACTCGGCGCGCCGTTCGTGCTCTACGACGTCAGCAATCCGGCCAACATCGTTCAGCGCAGCACCTTCTCCGAGAACCCCGGCGGGATCATCCACAACGTCTTCGTGGCGAATGACGTGGTGCAGCTCTCCGCGTACGCCGAGGGTTACGTCGCGCTCGACGTCCGCGACCCCGACCACCCGGTCCGGCTCGGCAGCTACGACACCTGGGCCGGCAACTCAGGCTCCTACAACGGCGCCTGGGGCGTCTACGAGCAGCCGTCCGGCATCGTCTACTTGAGCAACATCGAGGACGGACTGTGGGTGTTCGGCCGTGCGACGCGGATCGAGCACGACGCGTTGCCTGACACGCTTGACGACGTGGGACCCTACGTCGTGACCGCATCCATCACGCCGTCCCCTTCGGGCGGCGGCGTCAGCAGCGCGACGGTCGTCTACACCATCGATGACGGCGCGACCACGACCTCACTCCCGATGGCGCCGACCAGCAATCCCGACGAGTGGTCGGCGTCGATCCCGGGCCAGGTTCCCGGCACGACCGTGCAGTACTGGGTGCGCGCAACGGACGCGCTCGGGACCAGCAACGCTCCGGCGAACCCGGACGGCCACTTCGTGTTCGGCGTGGGCCAGCGCACGAGCTTCTACGCCGAGAACTTCGATGGCGGCACCGATGCCGGCTGGACGCACAGCTCAAGCGGCGGAGCCGACGACTGGCAGCGTGGTGTCCCGGCGCGCAAGCAGACCGACCCCTACCGCACGACGTCGGGCTCATTGTGCTTCGGCAACGATCTCGGCAAGGGCAGTGACGGCCTCTACCCCGCGAACACCGTGAACTGGCTCGACTCCCCCTTGGTCAACCTGACCAACCTGCACGGCACGCGCTTGCGCTTCCAGCGTTGGCTGCGCGTCGACGACTCCGCGTTCGACGTGGCGCGCGTGCTGGTGAATGGCATCGAGGTCTGGCGCAACGCATCGAACGGCGGAACGCTGCCGACGCTCGACGTCGAATGGGGCACGATCGATCTCGATGTCTCGGCGGCTGCCGACGACATGCCAAACACCCGCGTGCGCTTCGAGCTGTCGAGCAACGCGAACGTGACGTATGGTGGCTGGAACATCGACGACGTCGAGCTCTACTCGATCTCGACCTGCCGCGACTCGGAGAGCTATGGCACCGGCGGTGCCGGAACCGGCGGATTCGTCCCGGCGCTCACCACCGTCGGCGTTCCAATGATCGGCGGGCCGCCGTTCAGCGTGGACGGCAGCGGGCTGCTCGGCGGCGCGAACGGGCTGCTGCTCGTCGGCCTCTCACGCGCCCAGATCCCCTACAAGGGACTCGACCTACTCGTCGACCCGGCACCGCCAACCGTCCTGCTGCCGATCACCGCGACCGGACCGGCGGGCGTGCCGGGTGCGGGCACCTTCTCGCTCTCCGCGTCGATCGATGACGACCCGTTGTTGGTCGGCATCGAGATCGACACCCAAGTGATCGTGTTCGACGGCGGAGCGCCGAAGCGCCTCGCCTCCAGCGCCGGGCTCGCGTTCTGGATCTGCCGCTGAGACGCCTCAGGGCAGCGATGGCGTCGGCGGTTGCTTGAGAAGCTCGGGGTCGAGCCGCGCATCGGTGAGGGCTCGCAAGAACTCGCGCAGCGCCGCCAGCGCCTCCGGCGAGGACTCGAGCGCCACCAGCGTCCGTTCGGGCGAGTGCGACGGCACGGCGCGCTCGAGCGTGTTGTAGTACGCCAGCACGTCCTCCAGCGTCGCCAACTGGCCCTGGTGCATGTAGGGCGGGCTCAACTCGACGTTGCGCAGCGTCGGCGTCTTGAACTCGCTCCAGCTTTCGCCCGATCGGACCAGGAAGCTGAGCTTGTCGTGCGCCTCGCCCTCCGGCGCGTCGGAGAGCTTGCCGGTGCCATTGAACGGATCGGCCTGCACCACCGGAATCCCGTTGTGGCGCCCAGCGTCGCGCCGTGGTTCACCGGTGAGCGTCGGCACGCGGTTGTCATGGAACTCGCGATCGGTGAAGTTCGGGCCGCTGTGGCAGCGCACGCAGCGGGCCGCGCCGACGAAGAGACGCAAGCCCTCGCGCGCAAGCGGGCTCAAGGACGCCTGCTGTTCGACGCGGCCCGAACGCACGCCGGCGACGAACTGATCGAACGGCGCGGCGCGCGTGAGCAGGCGGCGTTCGTAGGCGGCGAGCGACTTGCCGACGTTCGCGAACACCCGGTCAACCGCGGACTGATCAGCGACCGCCATCGCGTCCCAGGCCGCATTGCCCGGACGCCCGTTCGGCGGGAAGCGCTGCGTGTCCGCAAGCTCCGGCAAGGCACCGAAGGTCGCCTCGTAGGCTTGCTTCAGCTCCGGGTTCGCATGCAACGTGTGCGCGATGGCGAGGCGCGAGGTGGCGTGCTCGCGCGGTTCTTCGAGCGGTCGTAGCGCTTGGGCCCACAGCGAGTCGGAGCGACCGTCCCAGAACAGCCAGCGGTTGTAGGCGACGTTGTAGAGCGACGGCGTGTGGCGCTCGAGCGCCGTTCCGGCGACGCCGCCGACCTCGCCGAAGTGTTTCCCGTCGGCGAAGCCGAGCTCCGGCTTGTGGCAGGTCGCGCATGCCACCGTGCCGGTCGCAGAAAAGCGCGTGTCGTAGAAGATGAACTGCCCGAGCCGCGCCGCGCGCGGATCGTCGGCGAAGCGATTGGTCGGGTCGGAGGGCGGATCCGGCAGCGGTGAAAGCTTGAGCAGCGCGCGCACTTCCTCCGGCGTGAAGCCGTCGACGGTCGGCGTTGCATCACCGGCCGCTGAAACGACGGCAGCGTCTGCGGTGCGCGGCTCGGTGCGCGGCTCGGCGAGCGCTTCGGCCGGCGCGGAGACTTCCGCCCCGCCCTGGCACGCGCTCGCGACTGGGAGCAGGACGAGTCCGAGCCGGCGCCACTTCCTCATTGGAGCGTGATCGCGGACTCGATGCGTTCCGATCGCCCCGCCGCCGTCACATCGAAGAAGAGTTGCCAGAGCCCCTCCATGTGCAGCAGCATCCCGCGCACCAAATAGCGGCCCGGCGCGGTCTCCTCTGCCTGCGGGCGACGGCCCATGCCATGCATGTGTTCGGGCATCCAGGCCGTCACCCGAAGCTGCGCGCCGCCAAGCGGCTTCTCCGTTCCGCCGCCCTCGTAGAGCAACACCTCGAGCTCGAACAGCTCATTCAGCGGCACTGCCGGCGCAACCGGACGCCAGGCGATCGTGAACGCCCCGGTCGGGCTGGTCACGACTTCGCGCCGGGCGCTCGCAGACTCGTCCGTTGGCGGGGCCGCCACTGGCTCGACCAGCGTGATGTCGGCGCGTGGAGTTTCCGCCGGGGTAGCGCTCGGCGCGCCGCAGCCTGCGCATGGAAGCGCCAAGATGAACCAGAGGTGCCGCATCACGTCACCTCAGCAACGGAACCGTTGCGGCTCGCGTGAGCGCTCGTGCGCCGCGGGTGACTCGAACCCCTTCGACGTCGAGTGGGCCCAGCTCTTCTCGATGTACTGCGCGGCGGCGGGCGTCTTGCACGAGGTGTCGCCGTGGTCGACGTCGACCAGCCCGATCCGCTTCGCGGCGGCGGTGGCAGCCTTTCGGAGCGCCGCGTTGCGGCAGCCGATCAGGATCACCGCCATGTTCATCGCGTAGCGCTCGGAGTTCGGCGCGGTGTGGATGTTCTTCGCGATGTACTCGAGTCGCTCGACGAAGAACGCGTCGGGAGTCGTCAGGTCGTGGATCGTCATCTGCCCAAGCAGTCCCCACCCCGCGGAACGGAGCTGGCCGTCCGATGCGGCGAGCCACTGTTTCGCCTTCCCTGCGGCGTGGGGCCCCTCGGCCGCCAGCATGGCCACGTAGCCGCAGCACATTTGGGTGCCTCCCTCGACCGCCCAAAGGTCGAGCTCGGCCGACGTCAGCAAGGCTGGGTCGGCGACCTTCGTGGCGAGGTTGCGCGCGTCGAAGTTCCGCGTGCCCCACAAGCCGAGCGCGAGCTCATGATCGACGCCGATCCGTTTCAACAGCGTCTTCAGTGTCGCGAAGCTGACGCCGAACATCGGCTCGGCCGCGCCGTGACGCGCGTAGGTCTTACGCGCCTGCGCCGTGCCTGCCTTCTCCAGCTCGCGCATCGTCTCGCGCAACGTCATCCGCGCGGATGGCACCTTCGCCTTCGCCGTCGACGCGGCGGGCTTCTTCGCTGCGGGCTTCTTCGCTGCGGGCTTCTTCGCCGCTGGCTTCTTCGCGGCGGGCTTCTTCGCCGCTGGCTTCTTCGCCGCCGGCATGGCTCGCTCCATTGGACAGGTCATCGACGTGCGCGATCGGGGCGAGAGGTTAGAACCGTCGCTCGAGCTTGCCAACCACCCGTCTTCGACCCGGAACGCCGCCGCCGCCGCGCGGTACGCTCCGCGCCCCCCACGGATGACGAGAGATGGCGGGCTACCTGCTGATCGAGTCGCGCGATCCGTTCGAATGCAACGCCGTCAGTTACTACTGCGACCTCGCGCGGGATCTCGCCGGGGCGGGCAATCAGGTCACCGTGATGCTGGTGCAGAACGCCGTTCTCGCGGCGCGCGCACAGGCGCGCGCACCCGGCGTAACGGCGCTGACCGCGGCTGGCGTGAGGGTGCTTGCCGACGACTTCTCGCTCGCGGAGCGAGGCATCAAGCAGCTGCGGGACGGCGTAGAGAGCGCGCCGACCGACGTGGTGAGCGACCACCTCGAATCGGGTCACAAGACGCTCTGGCACTAGCCCGCTCTACTCATGATCCCCGTTGCGAGGCGACGGGAGGTCGGTTCAGGACGAGAAGGGAATGCGCGGTTCCGACGACGCGGGTTTGCCAACCCGCTGAGGAAGGAACGCGCGTTTTCGACGAAGTCCTGGATCGACCGACCGAGCCGCAGCAGGGGCTTCATGAATCGAACGGGCTAGCAGTCCGTTGGAGAAGTCGCCGCGAGTCCGGCGAGTGGATTTCGAGTCGGGACGAGGAGGAGGTTCGAAGCCAACTCCCCGGAGAGTTGTCGAGAAGCTCCGACGAAATCACGGCTTGAAAGACGCCGCCGGGCGACACGGAGAGTTC
>SIAN01000001.1 GCA_009691715.1 Planctomycetota bacterium | reverse complement strand
GACCTTCTTCGCCTCGTCGAGCTCCTTCTGGAAGTGCATCTCCTCGCAGACGTCACACTTGCTCCAGAGACCCTCCGGCATCTCCTTCTTGCGGAAACGCATCCACGCCATCGAATCGGCTCCTCATGCTGGCTTCGGGTGCTGGCTTCCGGACGCGCCGTCAGCGCGCCGCCGAAGCATTAGCCGCCGCGGCGGCGTGGATTGCCTGCTGACGCAGCTCGCTGATCCGGCCGCCTAGATCCGGCGCGCCGAAGATGGCGCTGCCGGCGACGAAGACGTTGGCGCCCGCAGCGGCGGCGGCCGCGATCGTCGTGGGTCCGATGCCACCGTCGATTTCGAGATCGCCGCGAAAACCCGCGCGGCGCAGGGCCGTGAGCTTTGGCAGCACGTCGGGCATGAACTTCTGCCCGCCGAAACCAGGGAAAACGCTCATCACCAGCACCATCGTGAGCGAGTCGATGAACGGCAGGACCCGATCGACTGGGCTGTCGGGATTGATCGCCATCGCCGGCTGTCCGCCAGCGGCGCGGATCGCGTCAATCACCGCGCGTGGCTCGTGGGTCGCCTCGGCGTGGAAGGTGAGCGTCGACGCGCCGGCCTCGACGTAGCGGCGCGCGAAATCGAGCGGGTTGTCGATCATGATGTGGACGTCGAGCGGTCGCCGGGCGACCTTCTTCAGCGCCTCGACCACCGGCAGGCCGATCGTCAGGTTCGGCACGAAGTGGCCGTCCATCACATCGACGTGGAGCCAATCGGCGCCGGCGTCCTCGACCCGCCGGACCTCCTCTGCCAGACGACCGAAGTCGGCGGAGAGCAGCGAAGGGGCGATGCGGACGGTCGGCATGGCTCAGGAGTATAGGCCGGGGAGCGCGCGTGCCTGTGCGGCCAGCGACTCGCCCGAGCGCAACGTCGGCAGCAGAGCAGCGAGCCGCTCGCGCGCCCGAGCGAACGCGAAACTCTGCGCAGCGCCCTCGCCACGGAGCGCCGCCGTCGCCAGACCGAGCGCGAACTCCGCTTCGAGACGGTCGGTGCCGAGCCCTGCGACCACGTCGAGCGCCCGACTCCACGCAGAGATCTCTCCACCGACGTCTGCATTGGCGCGGGCCAGATCGACGCACGCAAGCGCATGGTCCCAGCAGAGCATCGGATCCTGCACGGGCGGCAATTCGGCGGCGATGCGGTCCAGTCGCGACCGCGCCGCCGCCGTCCGGCCGACCGCGACCTCGTTGCGCGCCAGCTCAACTTCGAGGTAGTGGGTCCAGCTGGTTCCGGCCGCTGCGAGCGCGCCCTCATCGTCGAGCAACCCTTCGAGCAGCGCGACCGCCTCCTCCGCCTCGCCCTCGAGCGAACGCTCGCGCGCGTGCCAGTAGCCGGCGGAGAAACGCAGCGACTGCGACTGCGTCGCCGCCAGCCGGCGTGCATCCCCCATCAACGCCGGTTCGCGGCACCACCAGCCGGTGCGCCAGACGACATCGAGCAATTCGGTGGACGGCCCGAGGTCGCCTTGCAGTCGCGGCCACAATGCCCGGCTGCCCGCGACCAGCGTGTCGCGGTGCCCGGGCGCATCGATCTTGTGGCAGGCACGCAGCAACTCGAGCTCGACCAGCGCCGACAGGGTGCTGCCGCGATGCGGCCCATCCTGAAGCTCGGCCAGCAACAGCACGAGTTCAGGCAGCGCCGCGCCCGCCCGATCGAGCGGGAATGCGAGAGTCCGTCCGATGAAGTAGCGGAGCACCGACTCGAGCCAGCCCTCGTCACGGAGGGCGGCCTCCGTCGCCACCCGCTTGCAGCCCTCGACATACGCCTCGAGACGCGCAAACTCCCCGCCGTGGTCGAGGTCGAGGAACGCCCGGACCAGCTCGCCTCCGCCGCGCGCGTGGATCCGCGGCAGCTCCCGCTGCAGCAAATCGCGCAAGCGCGCGCTGGTCACGCCACCCGCCTCAGCGCCGCAGCAACGCGGCGAGCGACATCATCGCGCTCTGAAACGCCGCGCGCGACTCGTCGGGGTTCATTCGCTTGCCGGCGAAGAAGCGCGCCGCCTGCAGCACCACGTCGAGCGCCGGCGCGAACGCGGGATCGTCTCCGCCCCGCGCCTCGAGCTGCTGCAGCAGGAGGCTTCCGGCGTTCAGGTGCAACACCGGGGACGTGCCGCCGGCCGGAGTTCTGCGCGTCAGGAATTCACGCATCAGCTCCGCCACCGGCCCGCCGATCCGATCGCGATCGAGCGCCTCCTGCACTCGCTTCGCGCGGTCGTGAGTCGGCGGGTAGATCCACAATGCTGGCAGGCTCTCCGGCTCGAACCGCACCGTGCGCACGCGATGACCTTGCTGTTCGCACCAAGCTCGGATCTGCGGCAGCGCCCCCTCCGCCGCGGTGAACAACGACAGCGCCCCCGGCCGCAGCTGGTCGAGTGACACGTCGGCGCGCTCCGCCGCGTAGCGCTTGAGGAACGCCTCCTCGGCAAAGCGCGAGGCGTCGATGACGACGAGTCCGCGCGCCTCGAACAGCAGCCGTTCCTGGTTCAGGCCGGAGTCGTCGCTGAAGTAGTGGATCGTGTCGCCCGCCGCCGCGCGGATCTGTGGCAGCGTGAGGCGGCCGCGCGAGGTCTCGAAGTGGACGAGGTCGCCGACCGCAAGGAACAGCCGCGGCGATTGCAGCGCCCAGCCCTTCAGCAGATCGTTGTGCGCCAGCACGATCTCGCGCCAGACATCGGGGCGTTCGCGGGAGAGCGTGTCGAACCACGCGATCAGCTGCAGCTCGATCCCCGCCTGCGCCTGGCGGAACAGCTCGTCCTGGCGCAACGCCTCGCGGCTGACGGTCGGCCGCAGGCGCGGCGACTCGACTACGCCGCGGACGAAGCGCGCCCACGGCGGTAGCAGATCGCGTTCGCGCTCGCAGATGAACATGCGGCGCACGTAGACCGCGACGTCGCCCCATTCCTGCAACGACGTGACCGAACCCGGCGGCACGAACAGCACGCCCGCGAGCGGCAGCGTGAATCGATCGTCGCCAAGAGCCACCACCACGTCGCGAAGCGGCAGCGCAGCGAGCGGCTCGACATCGAACCGGTCGCGCACGAACTGTTCGTGCTCCGCCGCGTCGCCACCGCGGTGCCACGGCGCCTCGCCGCGGTTCACCGGTAGCGTCGACGGCTCGCCCTCGTCCTCGGCCAAATGGATCGGCACGGCCAAAAAATCGGCGTAGAGCTCGATCGCGTGCGCGAGCGTCTCGCCGTCGAGCAGCAACTGCGCCGCAGCCTTGAGTTCCATGCGCAAGGTCGTGCCGACCGCGCGCTCGGAGGCGATCTCCTCGAGCTCGTAGCTCTGGCCGCCGCCCGACGTGAAACGCAGCGTCGGCGAACCGGCGCGATACGACCGAGTGGTCAGCACGACGCGCTTCGCCAGCAGGAACGCCGACAGAAAGCCGAGCCCGAACTGGCCGATCAACTGCTCGGCCGCCGCGAGCTCTTCGCCCTGCCCGAGCTCGAGCCGCGCGCGCAGCTCGCTGGTGTAGGAGCGACCGATGGTGGCGAGGAACTCGCTGATCTCCGCGGCGGTGAGCCCGCTGCCGTCGTCGGCGATCTCGATGAAACGACCGCGGCGGGAGAAGCGGACGACGATGCGCGGCGTGTAGTCCGGCGCGCGCTCCTCGGCGCGCCTGCGTTCGCACGAATCGTGCGCGTTCTGCAGTGCCTCGCGCAACGCCACGGTCGGATCGGAGTAGAGGTGCTCGCCGAGGATCGTGAGGAGCCCGGGAAGGTGGAGCCCCATCGGAAGCGTGCGTGGCGTCGGCATTACGGCGCGCGAGTCTAGTCGAGCAGGAGCGCCTTGACTCCGGGCAGCACGCCGCCTTCGAGCGCTTCGAGGAAGGCACCGCCGCCGGTCGAGACGTGCTGGTAGTGGCCTTGCAGCTTGAACCGCTCGATCACCGCGACCGAATCACCGCCGCCAATCACCGTCGCCGCGCCCCGCGCGGTCGCCGCGGCGATCGCTAGCGCCACCGACTTGCTGCCGTGCTCGAAGTGCTGCCACTCGAACACGCCAAGCGGACCGTTCCAGACGATCGTCTTCGCCGCCGCAATCTCCTTCTCGAACAGCGCGCAGGTCTTGCGCCCGATGTCGAGCCCCATCAGCCCGTCGGGCACGTCGACCGTTGCCACCGGCTGTGCGGGCGACTTCGGGTCGAAGGCGGCCGCCGCAACGTGGTCGATCGGCAGCACGAGGCGCACACCGCGCTGCGCCGCCTTGGCGAGCGCGGCCTTGGCGACGTCGAGCTTGTCGAGTTCGCACTTGCTGGCGCCGATCTTGTGGCCCTGCGCCGCGAGGAAGGTGTAGGCCATGCCGCCGCCAATCAGCAGCGCGTCCACCTTGTCGAGCAGGCTGTCGACCACCTTGATCTTGTCGGAGACCTTGGCGCCGCCAAGCACGGCAACGAACGGCCGCTTGATGTCGGCCACCAGTCGCGCGAGCGCCTCGAGCTCGGCCTCCATCAGGCGGCCCGCCGCGCGCATTTTCGGCGGCAGCAGCGCTGGGACCCCGGTCACGCTGGCGTGCGCGCGATGGGCGGTGCCGAACGCGTCGTTCACGTAGACCTCGCAGCCATTCCGCAATTTGGCGGCGAATGCGGCGTCGCCCACCTCCTCCTCGGGATGGAAGCGGACGTTCTCAAGCAGCACCACGCCACCCGGATGCTGCGCTGTCAGCGCGGCATCGACCTCAGGGCCGATGCATGACTGGAGCGCCGTGACCGGCAGTTTCAGCAGCTCGGCGAGGCGAATGGCGCACGGAGCGAGGCGGAACTCGTCTGCCGGACCGTGTTTCGGCCGGCCCAGATGCGACGCCAGAACAACCTTCGCGCCGCGCTGCGCGAGCTCGAGGATCGTCGGCACCGCGGCCTGGATCCGGCTGTCCTCGGTGATCCGGCGATGCGAATTCAGCGGGACGTTGAAGTCGACCCGCACGAAGACGCGCCGCCCCTTCACCTCGAGTTCGTCGATCCGTTGGAAGCGCATCGGCACGCCGGCCTCACTTCTTCGAGGCAGAGAGATTGATCAGGTCGCAGACGCGCGTCGAGTAGCCGAACTCGTTGTCGTACCAGGCGAAGACTTTCACCGTCCGCTTGCCGAGCATCATCGTGGACTTGGCGTCGAACACCGCCGAGTGGCTGTTGCCGATGATGTCGCTCGAGACGATTTCGTCCTCGGTGTACTCGAGGATGCCCTTCATCGGGCCGGCCGCCGCCTCCTTGAACGCCGCGTTGACCTGCTCGACGGTCGTGTCGGTATTCAACTCGACGACGAGGTCGACAATCGAGCCGTCCGGCACGGGCACTCGCAGCGACGTACCGTCGAGCTTGCCCTTCAGCGCGGGCAGAACTTTGCCGACCGCGCGCGCCGCGCCGGTCGTGGTCGGGATGATGTTGGTCGCTGCGGCGCGCGCCCGACGCAGGTCCTTGTGGATGAGGTCGGAGACGCGCTGGTCGTTGGTGTAGGCGTGGATTGTCGTCATGAAGCCGTGGTCGATGCCGAACTTCTGGTGCAGCACCTTCGCGACCGGGCCGACGCAGTTGGTCGTGCATGAGGCGTTCGACAGGATCTTGTCGCTGGCGAGCAGTTCCTCATCGTTGACACCCATCACGACCATCCGATCGACGTCGTCCTTGGGCGGCACCGTCAGCAGCACCTTCTTCGCGCCCGCGTCGATGTGCTTCTGGCAGTCGGCCTTGCTGGTGAAGACGCCGGTCGACTCGACGGCGAAGTCGATGTTCAGCTCCTTCCACGGCAGCTTGGCCGGGTCCTTCTCCGCGACTACCCGGATCGACTTGCCGTTCACCTTGAGTTCACCCTGGCCGGCGGTCACGGAGGCGGCGAAGCGGCCGAATACCGAGTCGTACTTGAGGAGGTGGGCCATCCCCGCCGGGTCGGTCAAATCGTTGATGGCGACGATCTCGAAGTCCTGCGGTCGCGACCACATGATGCGGAAGACGTTGCGCCCGATCCGTCCGAAGCCGTTGATGCCAATCCGAATCGCCATGTCGAAGCCTCTCCTGAGACGTTGCCGCAAACGGTCGCGAATCACGTTCGGCCGGGAAGGGCGCGAGCGTACCCGCGCCCTGGGGAATTTGGCGCGGCGGCGCGCTCCGCCAGCTGGAAAGAACCGCTGTTGCTGACCCCTCCGATCGCGGGCGGCGTGCTGGTCGCCGTGTCGGCAGGTGCCGACTCGACGGCGCTCGCCGTGCTGCTGGCGGAAGCAAGGGTCGGGCCGCTGGTCCTGGCGCACGTGCAGCACGGACTGCGGCCCGCCGCTGCATCGATTGAACTCGCGTACGTCGAAGCGCTTGCGGCACGCCTGCGACTGCCGCTCGAAGTGGTCGCACTCACGCCGCCGCCCTCGCACAACGAGGCGTGGGCCCGGTCGGCGCGCTACGCCGCGCTGCTCGATCTGGCGCAACGTCGTTCACTCCCGCTGATCGCGACCGGCCATCACGCCGCCGATCGCCGGGAGACGCAACTGCTGCATCTGTTGCGTGGCGGCGGACTCGCGGCGCTGCGGGGCATCGCGCCGTTGCGTCCGATCGCCGACCGCTGGCTGTGGCGTCCGCTGCTCGGTCACGATCCCGCCGAATTGCGCGAGGAGCTTGGGTTGCGCGGCATCGGCTGGTGCGAGGACGCCAGCAACAGCGACCTGCACTTCGCTCGCAACCGGACCCGCCATCGACTGCTGCCCGCCCTCGTCGCCGCGCGCGATCCACTCGCCTTACGGCTCGACCGCTTCGCCGGCCACGCGACGCGCGTGCTGGCCCGGCTCGCTGCAGCGGCGCAACGCACGATCTCGCAGGCGCTGCCTGCGGCCGGTCGCGATCAGTGGTTGCTGCGCCATGACGAGGTCGTCCCACACGCCTCGGTCGGCCTCGCACCCTTCCTGATCGCAGCTGCAGCGCGCGTCGGCGTCGCGCAGCCGCTGCGTCTTCGCGCGGCGGAACTGCGCGCTCTCTCCCGCTGGCTCTCCCGACCGGAAGCACGCGGCTCGTGGCACCTCGGCGGACTGCTGCTCGAGCGCGATCGGCGCTGGATCGGGATTGCGCCCGCCACGCCCGAAACCGTGCCACGCTTCACCTTCCGGATGGATCGCGAAGCAACCGACCAGCCTGGACGGCCAAAGCCGGGCGACACCGCGATCCGTGCCCGCTTCGACGCCAAGCACGTGCTCGTGATCCGGTCATTGGCCGCCGGCGATCACCTGAAACAGGTGGCCAGCGCGTTGCCGTGGTTCGAGCGTCGTGCCTGGCCGGCGCTCTTCTGCGACGGCGTCCTGGCCTGGCTGCCGCAACTCACGTTTCCAGCGCCGCCGCCGCCCGCCGTCGCCACCATCACCGTGACGGTCCGCGACCTGCCTGCGCTCGCCGAACGCGAAACCGGCCGCTCGGTCGAGACCGAGCGGCCGGCAGATCGATCAGAATCGTGAACGCTCGTCAGACGATCACTGCAACGCGAAGACGTTCGTTCCGTCCGACGCAAGCAGTGCGCCGCCGCCGTGGACGGTCGGCAGCATCAATCCATCCGACGCGAAGCTCGAGAGCAGGCTTCCGCTCGCCGCCGCCAGCACCGCGATGTCGCCGTTCGCGAACTCGGCGTAAACGCGGTCGCCGATCTGCGTGATCACCCGCGTCGCACCGGCGTGCGTCCAGAGTTCGTTGCCGCTCGCCAGCGCATACGCCGCGATTCCGCCGTCCGAGTGCACGTAGGCGGCGTCGGCGCTCAGCGTGGCTTCCTGAGCGTGAAGGTCCATGCCGGTCGGAACCTTCCAGCGCACGACGCCGTTGCGCGCGTCGACGTCGTAGAGGAAACCGTTCTCGGTGCCGAATACGAGGTGCTCGCCGCCGAGCGCGAGCGGCGTCACCGGCCGCGTCCCCGGAAGCCGTCGGTACCAGTTCTCTTTCGGCGACCAGGCGCTCTGGCTCGCGCTGCGCGGCGCCATCGAGAACAGCAGGCCATCCTCGGTGATGCAGAGGATCTGCGCGATCGCCCCGTCGCCGTAGACCGCCAAGTCCATCACCGGGCTCGCAGTCGGGTACGCCCAACCGTCGTGCCCGCTCAGCATGTCGATCGATTGCAGCGAGAACGGCGCGAGCCGGCCGACGTAGAGCGAGTCGCCGATGGCGACCGCGCGACCGGAGGGGAAGAACCGCAGGTGCTCGGTGGTCTGCGGCGCTTGCTGCGTCCCCATCATTCGCGAGCCGTGCGCGCGGGTGACGGCGCACGCGTCGTCGACGCCGACGAACGCGACGCTCGAGGGCGTTCCACCGGCGACCTGCGTCGTCGGACCCGGCAGATCGATGAACCAGCGGTGCGCACCGGCATTCCGGTCGATCGCGTGCATGCGGTGGTCGGCGTCCTCCACCAGCAGCAAGTCGCCGTCGACAGTGAGGCGCGAAGCGTGCACTTCGCCGCCGAAGCGTTCCGACAGGTTCAAGCGCCAGAGTTCGCCACCGAAGCGGCCTGCCGCCACCATGCGGTCGATGGTCGCCGTCATCGCTTCGCGCGACGAAGCGGCCGAGGTCGAGCGCGGCTCCGCTGAAGCCGCGCAGCCGGCGGCGAGCAACGCGGTGAGGGCGATCGGAAGTCGTGCTGCGGGGCGCGCAAGTGACATGGAGAGCCTCGGAGCCATATGGTGAACGGTGCGCCGCATTACCCGGGGAACTCCTGCGGGGTAACGCCAGGCGCGGAAGGCGCAGGATGATCCGGTGGATGGCTCGACGAATCAAGACTCGAGCGCGGGACTGGCCGACCGATACAGCCGGCTTCTGGCGCGAATTTCGGCCGCCGCCGCCCGGGGTGGGCGGTCACGCGATGCGGTCCGATTGGTGGCGGTCGCCAAAGAAACCTCCGACGAAACCGTCGCGGCGGCGATCGGCCTCGGCATCCAGTCGCTCGCCGAAAACCGCGTGCAACGGCTGGCCGCCCGCCCGCCCGCTCTGCGCGCCGCCGCCGCCTGGCACCTCATCGGCCCATTGCAGAGCAACAAGGTCAAGCAGGCGGTGGCGCTCGCCGCCGAGTTCCAGGCGCTCGACCGCACTGACCTCCTCCCACTCCTCGCTCGGGCCGCGGCGGGCTCGTCACGGCGCCTCCCGGTCTGGCTACAGGTGAACGTCGCCGGCGAGCTGCAGAAGCACGGCTGCCGTCCCGACGGCGCCGAGTCGCTCGCGCGGGCGATCGCGGCGGTCCCGGAGCTCGAACTTCGGGGCCTGATGACGATCGCGCCGTGGGTTGCGGATCCAGAGGAGGCGCGCCCCATCTTTCGCCGCCTGCGAGCGCTCTCCGTGCAGTTGCTGGAAGGCGGCGTCCTCGATGCCGCCGCCGTCGGACTGTCGATGGGAATGTCAGGGGACTTCGAGGTGGCGATCGAGGAAGGAGCGACCGTCGTGCGGGTCGGTTCGGCGCTCTTCCAAGGGGACGCGCCGTGCTAGCTTGCGCCCCCATCGGAGCACTGAGCGCTTGGCGACGCTGCTGATCGAGAACGGCCCGGAGAAGGGCAAAGGCATCGAGCTCAAGCCGGGCGTGACCTTCACGCTTGGCCGCGACCCCGCCTGCGACGTCGTGCTCCATGGCGAGCTGGTCTCCCGCAAGCACTGCCTGCTGAAGGAGTGGAAGGGCGCCTACTACGCCAAGGACCTCGACAGCCTGAACGGCAGCTTCCTGAACGACCAGCCGATCACGCAGGTGGAATTGAAGCCGGGCGACAAGCTCCAACTCGGCGACGCCGTCCTCACGTTCGTCGACGAGACGCTGGCGAAAGCCAAGGAGGAGAAGATCCTCGGCGGCTACCGGTTGCTCGAACGCGTGGGCCGCGGCGGGATGGGCACGGTCTATCGCGCGATCCAGATCTCGCTCGATCGCGAAGTCGCGCTCAAGATCCTTTCCCCCGACCTGGTGAAGGACAAGGTCTTCGTCGAACAGTTCTTCCGCGAGGCGCGCGCCGCCGGCCAGTTGAACCACCCGCACATCGTGCAGGTCTACGACGTCGGCCAGGAAGGCGACACCTTCTACTACTCGATGGAGTACGTGCGCGGCGGCAGCCTTGAAGACCTGCTGCGCGAGAAGGGGCGACTCGACGTCGCTGAAGCGCTGCGGATCGCCTTCGAGGCCGCGCAGGCGCTCGAGTACGCCGAAATCCGCGGCATCGTCCACCGCGACATCAAGCCCGACAACCTGATGCTGGCCGAAGATGGCCGCGTGCGCGTCGCCGACCTCGGACTCGCGCTGTCGCTCAAGTCGAGCGCTGACACCAAGGGCCAGCCGATCCTCGGCACGCCCCACTTCATCTCGCCCGAGCAGGCGCTGCGGCGCGACATCGACATCCGCTCCGACATCTATTCGCTTGGCGCGACGCTCTACCGGATGCTCGCCGGAAAGACGGTGTTCGCCGGCGCCTCGGCCGAAGAGATCATCCGCAAGGCGGTGCGCGAAGAGCCGACGCCTCTGCGCGAGGTCAATCCCGAGGCGCCGGAAAAGGTTGCGGCGCTCGTCCACCGCATGCTGCGGAAGAACCCGGACGAACGCTTTCCCAGCGCCAAGGAACTGCGCGCCGAGATCGAGCACCTGCGCAAGCCGCCGAAGACCAAGGCATTGGTCGGCGCCATCGCTGTCGCCGTGATCGCGGTCGCGACCGCGATCGGCATCGGACTGCGCACGCCAGAGCCGCAGTACATCGAGAAGCCGAGCGGCACCGACGTCGAACAGAAGACCAAGATCTTCGAGATGAGCTCCGACCTCGACAAGCGGCGGACCGAGCTTGAAGCGGTGCGGCGCTACCTGCGCCTCTGGGAGGACGGCGGTTCGCCGGCCGGTGCGACCGCGCTAGACCCGACCGCGATCGACGATGCTGCGCTGCGCGAGTCGCTCGCCGACTGGCTGAAGGAGTTCGACTATCTGCCGATCGCCGAACGCGACCGCGCACGGGCTCGCGTCCAGGCGATCGACGATGCCGCCGCAGCAGTCGTGGCAGCGGAGGAGGCGCGGCTGCGCGCCCGCGGCGAACGGCTCACGGCCGCGCGCGAGAGCGTCGAGTTGAGGCTGCGCGCGCGCGAGTGGCTGACAGCACTCGCCGCGCTGACGGCGCTCGCCGCCGTCGAAGACCCGGATCACGAAGAGCCGGATCAGGAGACTGCGACCGCGCTCGCCGCGCTGCGCCTCGAACTCGACGCCGCGGTGTTCGCCCAGATCGCCGCCGAACGTGCGCGCGCCGGCGCAGAAATCGACCAGGCGGTCGCGGCCGCGGATGTCGAGACCGCGCTGGCGCTCTGCCGCCAGGCGAGCGAAGCGTGGAGTCCGGCCGACGGGTTGCTTCTCGCCGACGACGTGCGCGCTCGCTGCGGCGAATGGAGCAAATCCTTCGACGAACGCCGTCAGGCGCTCGCCTCGCAAGCCGACGCGACGTCGCGCGCAACGCAGGTCCGCGATCGCGGTCGTTGCCAGCGCGCGCTCGGTGCGCCAACGCGGCACGTCGTCCACGTGCTCGATCTCACCGCCGCCGCCCGCTTGATCGACGCGACGCTCGTCGAAATGGAATCGCCGGACGCGAAGGCGGCGCTCGAGCCATGGTCGCGGGCGCTCACGCACGGCGCGGCACTGTTTGAACGCCTCATGATCGAGATCGAGGCCGACCGCGCCGCAGCGGAGCCAACGATCCGGCTCGGCGCGTCCGAGCGCGGTGGCGACCTGGTGGGAGTCGACCGGGAGAAACGGCAGTTCAAGCTGCGCACGCAGGTCGGTCGCGCGTCCTCTTCGACCACCGTCCCATTCTCCGAGTTCGCCACCGCGGACGGGTTGCGCCAGCTCTTCATCGGCCGCATCGCCCTTTCGGCGTCGGAGAAGCTCGATCTCGCCGAGTTGATGACGGTCATCGACGTGTTGCGCTGGGCCGAGGAACTGGCGCCCTTGGCCGACCGCGTTGCGCGCTACGACCCGAAGCTTGGCTGGATCGACGAGCTTCGGTCCGGATTGCCCGAACCGTCGGCGGCCGCGCTGGCCGACGCGGTTGATCTCGCGTTGAAGGACGTCGCGGTCGAGCAGGCGGACGCTGCGCTCAAGCTGCGTTCACTCGCTCGCAGCGAGCAGCAGGCGCACGAAGAGTTGGTGCGCGCGCTCGACCCCTTCTTCCATCACGACAGCAATGTGGGCTGGACCGCCAGCGTCGAGGCGTTGCGGCGGCTGCTGGGCGAACGGTCGGGCACGCGGCTCCTTCAAGTCGTGTCGCCGTGGATCGCGGGCACGTGAACGGCGCAACGCTCGCGCTCGCCCCGTTCCGGGAGACGTTGGTCACGGAGGCGGCGGTCGCGCTGCGCAAAGCACTGCCCGCCCCACCGCGCTGGCTGCTCGTCTCGCGCTTCGGCGTCGAGTTCCTGGGGCCCGCAGCGCGCCGCGCCGCCCCGATCGAGATCGCGCTCGAGTCCGGAATCGGCCGCCTCCTCGCTCGCCCGCTGCAACTCGGCGGCATCGACCTCCTCGCGCTCGAGTGCGAGCCAGCGATCGACGTGCTCCGCTTGTCGCCGGCGTTGTGCGAGGCGCTACCGCTCTTGATCGGCGGTCAGGCCGGAGCGGTTGGGGCGATCCAACTGCTCTCTGCTCTGGGGATCTCCGGCGTCACGCCGGCGCCTGCACTCGCCGCCATCGGCGACTGGCTGCGGCTCAGCGACGACGACCCGCTTCGAGCGATCGATTTGTCGCGCTGCGGCGCGCGCTTCCCGGAACTGCGGGGATACGAGACCGGACTCGGCTCCGCGGCGTGCGTCGCGGCGCTCGACCGCCACGTTGCGCGGCAGCGGGTCGTCGCCGCCACTCGTCGCGGACCGAGTGGTCCGACGGACGCCGAGCTCATCGCGTGGAAACGCCTCGGCGCTGACGTCGTGGTCGAAGGGTGCGCCGCCGAATGGGTGGCCGCACGCCAGCAAGGCCTGCGGTTCCAGGCCATCGCGCTGGTCCTCGACAGCGCGCTGCAAGCTCCAACCGGCGATCCGCGCGGCCTCGCCACCGCCGCCGCCGTGCTCCTGCCGCGGGTCGCGGCGCTGTTGACCAACCTGCTCGAAGCCGTGGCTGCCGAACCGACCGCGCTGCCACCACGCGCGGAGTGCCACGGATGACCCGCCGATTGCGGGTCGCCGTGCTGCTCTCTGGCAGCGGCCGGACGTTCGACAATCTGCTGGCGCAGAGTCGCGCCGGCGTGCTGCCGATCGACATCGCCGGCGTCGTGTCGTCGCGCGGCGATGTCGCCGGCGTCGTGAAGGCGCGCGCGAGCGGCATCGCGACCGTCGTACTCCGCCGCAAGTCGTTCGCGGATGCCGCCGGCTATGGCCACGCGATCGGCGAACTCCTCGATCGCTTCAACGTCGATCTCGCGGTGATGGCCGGCTTCCTCCACCTCTGGTCGGTGCCAGCCCGTTTCGACGGGCGCGTGATGAACATCCATCCCGCGCTCTTGCCCGCCTTCGGCGGTCCCGGAATGCACGGCGACCACGTGCATGCGGCGGTGCTCGAATCGGGCGCGAAGGTGTCCGGTTGCACCGTGCACTTCGCCAACGACGCGTATGACCGCGGGCCGATCATCCTCCAACGAACGGTGCCGGTCGCGTTCGAGGACACGGCGGAGCTCCTCGCGGCCCGCGTCTTCGCGCAGGAGTGCGTCGCCTACCCCGAGGCGATCGCGCTGTTCGCCGCCGGAAGGCTCGAGATCGTCGGGCAGCGGGTGCGCATCGCTGCCGCGAATCCGTGAGGGCGAAGGTCAGCGGGCGTTCGAGTGGAAGCGACCAGTCGGCACGTGGTAGAGCCAGCCACCCGCGCCATCCGGTCCCGGAAGGCCGCCATCGATCACGATGCGCAGCTCCGTCGATTGATCGAGCGGATTGGGCGGGATCCCGGCGCGCAAGTACGGTCCAAACGGCCCGAGCTGGTGCATCGCGCCATCCACGGCAGTCGGAAGCGTGAGCTGCCGCACCAGCAACTCGGCCCGGATCTTCTCGCCGTCGCCGCCGGGGAAGACGCCGGCGTGGTCGCGCCGATAATCCTCGACCGCGTCGTTCAGCGCCGAAAGGTCGGCCGCCAGCGACCGCGCCGCCGCATCGCGCAGCGCAGTGTGGTACGCCGGAACCACCATCCCGCCCGTCGCGCAGACGGCCGCGAACGCCCCAAGTAGGGCAAACCAGCGCAGCGTGGCGGAGGTGCTCGATGGCATCGGAACGAAGGTCCTCGTCTCGGCGGACACGCCGCCGGCGATCCGATCGGCGTCCGCGCGTCGTTCCCTTGAATCGCCGTCAGCGGCGGGCGCCTGCCCCGAGGTGCTGCCGGCGTACGGCGAGCGGCGCCTCGGCGCGCGCCCGCGGCAACGTGAACCCGAATCCGCCGTCGTCGGGATCACCGTCCCAGAGATCTCCCCCTTCCACAAGGAGCCGTTCACGGACGCGGACCCAGGCCGATCGATCGACCTGCGTTGCGCGGGTCGTACGCGACGCCAAGACGTCCACGCGTACGAGGCCGAGCAGGTCGCGCATCCGGATCTCGATCAGCGCGTTCTGCGGCGTCCGTTCGAGCAGGTCCGAAAAGAGCGCGAAGAGACCCTGCAGGAGCGTGTCGCGATCCCCACGGACGATCGAATCGCGTGACGAATCGAGGACGCGCACGCGCACTCCGAGTGACTCGATCCACGCCCGCTGGCCCGTGACCGCCTTCTCGACGACCTCAGCGACGACGAATTCACCGGCGCTGCCAGGCGGTTCCGCGACCAGGCCGAACTCGAGCGCGTTGGTGACCAGCACGTCGAGACGCTCGCTCTCGCGGGCGAGCGCGCGGCCGACCGCGACCAAGACGGCATCGCCGGAGCCGCTTGCGAGGCGCGCGCCGAGTCGACTGAGCGTCGAGAGCGGCAGGCGCAACTCGTTCGCGAGGAAGCGCTCAAGCGCGTCCTGGCGTGATGACCTCGATCCGCCCTCGCCCATCGACGACCCCCACCACCCGCGCGACCGCGGGGCCCCGGACGTTTCGTTCGCGGGCCGGTTGTCGGCAACCTTGCGCCGATCTTGAGGAGAGGCGGATGGACCTGCACCGCGTCGGCACGATCTTCCGGAAGGAACTGCTCGACACGCTCCGCGATCGCAAGACGCTGTTCTTCATGCTCGCCCTGCCAACGCTGCTGATGCCGGGACTGATCGCCCTGATGTCGCGCGTGACCCAGAGCGAGGCGAAGAAAACGCAGGAGCGGCGCCTCACCGTGCAGGCGGAACCCGACGAGCGCGATCGGCTGCTCGGATTCCTGCGCAACCGCCTCGAGGGCCAGCGGTCGGCGGTCGATCAGTTCCTCGCGCTGCTCGGACCATCGGTCCGCGCGCCACTCGATGCAATCGCCGCCGACCTCGGCAGTGGCTCCGCCGAAGTGCTGCTCACGATCCAGGTCGACCCGCGCGTCCGCGCACATCCACGCTTCGCCGAACTCGCGACGGCGTTCAAGGCCGCAGGCGACGGGATGCTGAAGGACGAATCGACGCGAGTTGCGCTCGACGATCCAGCTGCGACTCGTGCGATGCGTGAGGTGAACGATCTCCTGAACCCGCTCGTGACCATCGACTTCGTCTCCGCGCAAGAGGCGAAGCACTGCGCCGCCACTCATCCTCCGGCACCGCTTGACGAGCTGCCCGCGAAGATCCGCGGTGACGAGCGCCGGCTCGCCGCGGCGCAGGCAGTGGCCGAACGACGGATCCACGCCGCCGTGACCGTCCCGCGGGCGCTCGACGCCGAGATCGTCGAGCGCGACGATCAGGTCGCGATCGAGATCCTCTACGACTCGACCATCGACCTCAGCCAGGAAGCGCAGCGTCGGATCGAGGCGGCGGTGGTGGCGGGTGGCCGGCTCACGACCGAGGCGCGCCTCGCCCGCGAGCAGCTGCCGGCGACCTTCGTCGCGCCGGTCGACGTCGAACCGTTGAATTGCGCGGCGCGCAGCAAGCAGGTGTTGAAGGTGATCGCGGGCATCCTGCCCTACCTGCTGATCCTGATGTGTTTTGTCGGCGGCCTGTATCCGGCGACCGATCTCGGCGCGGGCGAGAAAGAGCGACTCACGCTCGAGACGCTCCTGGTGAGCCCCGCCGCGCGTAGTGAGATCGCGCTCGGGAAGTTCGCCGTGGTCTTCCTCTCGGCCTTGATTGCGGGCCTGGCAGCCACCGGTTCGATGGCGTGGACGTTCAGCTCGGGACTCGCCGGCAAGGAGCTCGGCGCGCTGCTCCACTTCGACCTTTCGCTGCGGCAGATCGCGGTCTGCCTCGCGCTCATCGCACCGATGGCGGCGGTCTTTTCGGCAGTGATGCTGTCGCTGTCGCTCTACGCCAAGTCGCAGAAGGAGGCGCAGTCGCTGATGATGCCGCTGCAGTTCCTGATCATCATCCCGGCGATGCTGTCGATGATCCCGACCATCGAGCTCAACAAGACTTTTGCGTGCGTGCCGGTGTTGAACGTCGCGCTCGGGCTCCGGTCCGTGTTGACGGCGGGCGGAGCGGAGCTCCCGTGGGTCGAGATCGCGATCATCTTCGGCTCGACGGCGCTGACGGCGGCCGCAGCGCTCGCCTGGTGCAGCTGGTGGTTCAGCCAGGAGAAGGTGATCTTTCGCAGCTGAGAGTGCCTAACTGAATGAACTCGTCCGACCGAGTCCGAGCGAGAGTGTCGCGGGCGAGGAGGACGAAACAGACGACCCCGTAGGTCGTCGATGCAGTCCGACGAAGTCCTGCGGCACTCGCAGCCGGCCGCGTCGAGAGGACATTCTGTTAGGCACTCTGAATCCGCTGCCATCGAGCGCGGTCGGCTCAGCGCGGAGAGCGCAGTCGCAGCGACTGCGGGTCGAGCGCGAAGCACAGCTCGCCGCCTGGAGCCGGGTCGCCGTCGACCTGCGCCGCGGCAACGTCGGTCAGCCGCGCTTCACTCACCGCGTGGAGCTCCGCGTCGGGAAGGAGATGCGGCCGGCCGCGCCAGGCCGCCCACGCCACCCGGCCCCAACGTGGCCGGATCGGGGAGCGCAGGAGCAGCAGATGGAGGCGGCCGTCGTCGAAGCTCGCCGCCGGACAGACGCGAAACGAGCCGGCGTAGAGGCCGCAGTTGAACAGCGCGGCGTAGTAGGCCGTTCCGAGGTCGCGGCCGTCGGCGTGCACTCGAAACGGCGATTCGCGTGCGAAGTGCTTCGCCCGTAGCGCCGCCTTGACCCAATCGGTACGTCGCATCGGCCCGACCCGGCGCGCCGCGACTTCGGCGGCGATCTCGGCATCGAGGCCGGCGCTCACCATGAAGGTGAACGCCTGCCCGTTCACGCGCCAGAGATCGAAACGTCGCGCGATTCCATTCGCCGCGACCTCGATCGCCCTGCCGACGTCGAGCGGCACGGCGAGCGATCGGGCGACGACGTTGCCGGTCCCGGTCGGCAGGATGCCGACGATCGGACGGACGCCTGCCGGCAGCCGGTTCGCGAGCTCGCCGAGCGTGCCGTCGCCACCACAGACCCAAACCTCCCGCGCGCTCGCCCCCGGCGACGCGAGGAGCCGCGCGAGTACGGCGCGGTCGCTGACCAGCTCGACTTGGTTGCCGCGCGACCGCATCGTCGTCGCCGCCCGTTCTGCGGCGTGCCAGCTCCGTCCCCAGCCGGAGTGGGGATTCGCGAAGATCAGCAACGATCGGGCGGATCCATCCATGGCAGCGCGGCAGTGTACGGGCCGTTCGTGGCCAACCGATCGCGTTGGCGTTCGTTTAGAACCGCGCATTCCCACGAAACGCCCGCTTCATGTTCGGAGCCTGCCGATGACCCTGCGACTGCTCGCGACGCTCTGTTTTCTCGGCACGCTGTTCACCGGAACCGAATTGCGCGCCCAGGGCGGCGGGGTGAAGGGAGTGATCGACGAGGGCCTCGCCGAACTGGCGCGGCGCCAGCACCCCGATGGCTCCTACGGCGAAGCCGTCGCGACCGCGGACGCCGTCCTCGCCTTCAGCGAATCGCCGCGCCGCTACGGGGAGAACGACGGTCCGTTCGTTCGCCGTGCAATCGATTGGCTCGCGGCGCAGGTCGATGCGCAAGGGCGACCGAGAACCGGCACCCCCGCCGACACAGCCACCGACCTCCACCAGCAGGTCGCGGTCGGCGAGTGGATCAGCGACGCGCTCGCCCTCTCGCGCCGACCGGAGGCGGTCGCTGCGCGCGCACGGCTCGCGAATTGGTTGGTGAGCGATGAGGTGGTGAAGCGTGAGAGCGCGATGATTCCCGAGGACTCGTTCACGCGCTCGTTCGCGTTCGAGGCAGAGCCGGCGGCGATGGAGCAGGCGCTCGGGCCGATGACGCAGACGCTTTTCAGCGACCGCGGAATCGCGCCGGGCGAATTCGCGCGCTGGTTGCGGGCGTCTCCCTCGATCCTCCGTGATGTCGCGAAGCGGACGCCTGACTTGACGCTCGGGACCACGACGGCGGAGCGAAAGCATTGGAGCGGGATGCTCGGCCAGATGTTGCAGCGGGCGACCCAAGCGCCGGCTGGCTTCGAGGAGCTTCCGCCGCGCGAACTCGCCGCGACCTTGCGCGGCCTGACGATCTGCCTCGAGCACGAACCGAAGTCGGCCGGCGGCGCGACCACAGGATCCGGCGGCGGCGCGCCACCGACGCCGGCAGGAACGCCGCGCCAGGTCGGCAGCGACCTCCACGCGGCCTATCGCGAGGCTGCGACGAGCGCGCTCGCCTACCTTGCGACGCAACAGAAGGACGGACGCTTCGGCTTCATGGGCCGCGAGGACGGCGGCATCACAGCGCTCGCGCTGGCGGCGACACTGCGCACCTGCAAGCGCCTCGGCCAAGAGCCGCCGGCGTGGGCCTTCGCCGGCCTCGACTGGATCGTGACGTTGCAGAAGGCGAACGGCGCGATCCACACCGGCGGGCTCGCGGTCTATACGACCTCGGCCGCGGTGATGGCCCTTGCTGCGGCCGGCCGCGAGCAGGACCGCAGTGCGATCGAGCGCGCCGCGCTGTTCTTGAAGGTGGTCCAGCGCGACGAAGGCGAAGGCTACGACCGCGACTCCGACTGGGGCTACGGCGGCATTGGCTACGGCAACGAGCTCCGCCCCGATCTGTCGAACACCCAATTCGGCGTCGAGGCGATGAAGCTCGCCGGAGTGCCGGCCGATGACGAGGCGATGCAGCGCGCGATCCTCTTCCTGCAGCGTTGCCAGAACAGCCCCGAATTCAACCCGACGCCGATCGAGCGCACCGACGGCCGCATCGTGACCGCGGGCCAGGACGGCGGCGCTGGCTACCACCCAGGCGAGAGCAAGGCCGGGCTGGTCGACAACGGCGACGGCACCTTCACGTCGCGCAGCTACGGCTCGATGACCTACGCGCTGCTGAAGTGCTACCTGTTCGCAGGGCTGCCGAAAGACGACGGCCGCGTGCAGTCGGCTCTGCGCTGGATCGCCGCCAACTGGACCGTGGAGCTCAATCCCGGATTCGATCCGGCGAGCGCACAGGGCGCCGAGTATCAGGGACTCTTCTACTACTGGTTCACGATGGCCAAAGCGCTCGACGCCGCCGCGATCGAGACGCTTTCGACCCCCGATGGCGTGGCGCACCGCTGGCGCGACGAACTGCTCGGCAAACTGCTGTCGGTCTCATTCAACGAAGGCTTCTGGACCAACCAGAAGTCGAGCCGCTGGATGGAGGAGTTCCCGGTCCTCGCCACCAGCTACGCACTGGCGGCGATGGACCATTGCCTGCCGCCAGCGCCGCCCGCCGGCCGCTGAGGGCCGCGGCATCAGCCGCCCTGCGCCGCCTCCGTGGACGCGCGCGCCCGCTTGCGCTCCTTCTCGTCGAGCAGGATTTTGCGCATGCGCAGCGACTTGGGCGTCACTTCGACCAGTTCGTCCTCGGCGATGTACTCGAGGCATTCCTCGAGCGACAGGCGCTTCGGCGGCGCGACGACCATCTTCCGGTCGGCGCCCGACGAGCGCATGTTCGACAGCTTCTTCGACTTGCAGCAGTTGACGACGATGTCGATGCCGCGGCAGTGTTCGCCGACGATCTGGCCGACGTAGACCTGATCGCCGTTCTCGACGAAGAAGTCGCCGCGATCCTGCAGCGCGTCGAGCGAGTAGTCGGCGACCTTCCCCTGCTCGACGGCGATCTGCACGCCGCCCTGGCGCTCCCCGATCGGCCCCTTCCACGGCTGGTAGCCGAGGAAGCTGGTGTGCAGCACGGCCTCGCCGGTCGTCGCGGACAGCAGCTTGGTGCGCAGGCCGACGATGCCGCGCGCCGGGATCGCGATCTCGAGGTGGGTCGACCCGCCGGCCCCCTCCATGACCTGGACTTCGCCGCGTCGCGAGCCGACCAACTCGATCACCTTGCCGGCCCATGGCGTGCGCACGTCGACGATCAGGAGCTCGATCGGCTCGAGCTTCTCGCCGTTTTCTTCACGCGTGATCACCCGCGGCTTGCCGACCGAAAACTCGAAACCCTCGCGCCGCATGGTCTCGAGGAAGACGCCGAGATGGAGCACGCCGCGCCCGGCGATCCGCCAGCTCTCGCCCGCGTCGCCACGCTCAACGCGCAGCGCGACGTTGCTGCGCAGCTCCTTCTCGAGCCGTTCGCGCAGGTGGCGCGAAGTGACGAAGGTGCCCTCGGTGCCGGCGAACGGCGAGTCGTTGACGTAGAGGACCATCGACATGGTCGGCTCCTCCACCGCGATCGCGGGGAGGGTCTGCGGGTTGGCCATGTCGGAGATCGTGTCGGAGATCTCGAGGTCGTGCTCCGCGGCCACGATGGCGCAGATGTCGCCGCACGGCACGCGGTCAGAGCGCACGCGATCGGTCCCGTCGAAGCCGAACAGCTCCTGGATGCGCGAGCGCACGACGCGGCCATCGCGCTTGACGATCGCGATCGGCTGATCCACCTGCAGCGTGCCGGCGTAGACGCGGCCGATGCCGATCCGCCCGACGTAGTCGTTGTGGTCGATCAGCGTCACCTGGAACAGCGGCGGCTCATCATTGCGGGCTGGCGGCGGCGGAATCCGTTCCAGGATCGCCTGGAACAGAGGCGTCATGTCCATGTTCCCGTCGTCGGGTTCGTTGCGCGCGTAGCCGGCGCGCCCCGACGCCCAGATCACCGGGAAGTCGAGCAGCTTGTCGTCGTGCGTCAGCTCGCAGAAGAGGTCGAACACCTCGTCGAGCACCTTGCGGCAGCGCTGGTCGGGCCGATCGATCTTGTTGATCACGACGATCGGCTGCAGCTTCTTCTCGAGCGCCTTTTTCAGCACGAAGCGCGTCTGCGGCATCGGCCCCTCGGCGGCATCCACGAGCAGCAGGCAGCCGTCCGCCATCGACACCACGCGCTCGACCTCGCCGCCGAAGTCGGAGTGTCCGGGCGTGTCGATGATGTTGATCTTCGTCCCGCCCCAGTGGATGGCGGTGTTCTTGGCGAGGATCGTGATCCCGCGTTCGCGCTCTTGGTCGTTGCTGTCGAGCAGACGTTCGGTCGGCCCGCCTTTGCGGATCTTGAACGCGCCGGCCGCCTGCAGCAGCCGGTCGACGAGCGTGGTCTTGCCGTGGTCGACGTGCGCGATGATCGCGATATTGCGGATGCGTGCCTGGCTCATGTCCAATCCAACCGGGTTCCCCGAGGGCGGAGATTCCGTCCTCGGGGCGGCCCGAACTCCATCGTTTCAGAAGCCGATCGTTTCACGATCGGCGAAGGTGCGGCGGGCTTCCGCTCCCTCAGGCGTAGACGCCACGCAGCTTGTAGACCTGCGCCACCCGCTCGACCGAGAGCATGTAGGCGCCGATGCGGAGCGAAGTCTGGTGCTTCTGCGCCATGTCAGCGACCTCCTGGAACGATCGGTGCATGATCTCGTCGAGGCGCTGGTTGACCTCGGCTTCGGGCCAGAAGAAGCCCATCCGGTCCTGCACCCACTCGAAGTAGGAGACGGTCACGCCGCCGGCGTTGGCGAGGATGTCCGGGACCACCTGGACGCCCATCTTCTCAAGGATCTTGTCGGCTTCGTCGGTAGTCGGCCCGTTCGCGCCCTCGATGATCAGCTTGGCCTTGATCTGCGCGGCGTTCTCTTCCGTGATCTGGTTCTCGACCGCGGCCGGCACCAGCACGTCGCACGGCAGCGTCAACATCTCCATCGGATCGACCGGCTGCGCACCGGGGAATCCGACCACAAACTTGTTCTTCGCCACCCACTCGCGGAGCTTGGTGATGTCGAGCCCGTCCGGGTGGTAGATCGCGCCGCGGACGTCACTGATACCGACAACCTTGATTCCCGCGTCGTGGAAGTAGCGCGCCGAGGTGGCGCCGACGTTGCCGAAGCCCTGCACCACCACGCGCGCCTTGCGCAGGTCGACGTTGAAGCGGTGCGCCGCGTGCTGCAGCACGTCGAAGACTCCGCGGCCGGTCGCATCCGTACGGCCACGCGAGCCGCCAAGTAGCAGCGGCTTGCCGGTCACGACCGCCGGGCAACTCTGGCCGACGTGCATGGAGTAGGTGTCCATCACCCAAGCCATGACTTTGTCGTTGGTGCCGACGTCGGGCGCCGGCACGTCGCGGTCGGGGCCAATGATCGCGGCAATCGCGGCCGTGTAGCGGCGCGTCAGCAGTTCGAGCTCGCGCATCGAGAGCCTGGTCGGGTCGACGATGATCCCGCCCTTGGCGCCGCCGAAGGGCAGGTTGACGACCGAGCACTTCCAAGTCATCCACGCTGCGAGCGCCTTCACTTCGGCGATGTTGACGTTGATGTCGTAGCGGATGCCGCCCTTGCAAGGACCCATCGCCCGGCTGTGCTGCACGCGGTAGCCGGTGAAGACTTCGACCTTCCCGTTGTCCATGACGACCGGGATCGAGACCTTCAGCTCGAGGTCGGGCTCGGAGAGGATCTTCCAGACACCTTCGTCGAGGTTGAGCCGGCGCGCGGCCTCGTTGAAGCGCTTCAGCATCTCCTGCCAGGGATCCTTCACGTTCGCGTGGCTCATGGGTCTTCGCGTCTCTCGTTCCGGTGCCGTGATCTGTCGCTACCGCCTCGGGGGCGGAGGAAAAGGGCGGCAGAACTACCAAGTGCGCCCGGGAGCAGCAAGGGCGCCGCGGTCGCAACTGGGGCGAGAGCGACGGAAGTTCCTGGCAGATGAAGCGGCCGAACGTGAGTGAGGGAGGCGGGGATCGAACCCGCACGGCCGGTGAAGGCCGCCGGATTTTAAATCCGGCGCGTCTGCCAATTCCGCCACTCCCTCGTTGGCGCATCGACCCGCTCACCGCACCGCTTGGCGACGGTGCATCGGATCACGTCGATATGGTACGCGCGATGCACACGCTGACACCGCCTGCGACCGACCTGTCTGGCGAGGCGCTCTTCGCCCGCATCCGTCCGCTGCTCGCAGGTGTCCAGACACCGGCGTGGTACATCGGTGGCGAGGTGAACGAGATCGTCAAGCAGCCGGCGACGCTCTTGGGACGCGTCGCGCTGATCTACCCCGACAACTACGCGATCGGGATGAGCCACTACGGGCTGAAGATCCTCTACCACGTGGTGAACCAGCAACCGGACCTCGCCGCCGAACGCTGCTTCACGCCATTCCCCGACTTCGCCGACCGGCTGCGCGCGGCGGGGCTGCCGCTCTACTCGCTCGAGACCAAGACGCCGCTCGCCCGCTTCGACGTGCTGGCCTTCACGCTGCAGGCGGAGCTCACGCTCACCAACGTGCTCGAGACGCTCGACCTCTCCGGGATCGCGTTGCGCTCGGAGCAGCGGCGCGATGACGACCCGGTCGTGATCGTCGGCGGCGCCGGCGCCTGGAACCCGCAGACGCTGGCCGAGGTGATCGATCTCGTGGTACTCGGCGACGGTGAAGAGACGATCGTCCCGCTGGTCCGGGAAGCCGCGAAGCTGCGCCGCGATGGCGTCGCGCGCCGCGAGATCGTGATCGCGCTGGCGCGCCAGTTCGGCTGCGTCTACGCGCCCGGTCTCTGGGACGAGCAGCGACACTCCGATGGCCGCCTCGCCGGCTATTTGCCGCGCGTCGCCGGACTGCCGGCCAAGGTGCGTGGCGCCTACGTCTTCGATCTCGACGCGACCGAGTTCCCGACCGCGCCGATCGTGCCACACACCCGCGTCGTGCACGATCGCGTCTCGCTCGAGGTGATGCGTGGCTGCGTCCACGGCTGCCGTTTCTGCCAGGCCGGGATGATCACCCGCCCGTGGCGAATCCGCAGCCCGAAGAAGCTGGTCGAGCTCGCGCGCGCGAGCTACCTCGCGACCGGCGTCGATGAGATCGGGCTGCTGTCGCTGTCGACCTCCGACTATCCCTATTTGCAGCAGACCATCGCGCTGCTGCGCAAGGAGTTCGCCGGCAAGGAGGTGCATCTCTCGTTGCCGTCGCTGCGCGTCAATGAGCAGTTGCGACTGCTGCCGTTCGAGAACGGCGAAGGACGCAAGGGCGGGCTGACGCTTGCTCCCGAGGTCGCCACCGACCGGTTGCGCCAGATGATCAGCAAGCCGATCAAGAACGAGGATCTCTACGCCGGCGTGCGCGAAGCGTTCAAGAACGGCTGGGACCACGTGAAGCTCTACTTCATGATCGGCGTGCCGGGCGAGATCGAGTCCGATGTCGACGGCATCGTCGAGATGGCGGAGAACTGCGCGCGGATCGGCAAGGAGATCCACGGCCGCTACGCCGAGGTGCACGCAGCCGTGTCGACGTTCGTCCCCAAGCCGTTCGTGCCCTACCAGTGGGACGGGATCCTGCCGCTCGACGAGATCATCGCGCGGCAGCGCTACCTGATCTCGCTCAAGCGGATCAAGAGCGTCCGCATCGATTGCCACAGACCCGAGCAGTCCTTCCTCGAAGCGATCCTCGCGCGCGGCGACCGGCGCGTCGGCGCCGCGGTGATCCGCGCGCACGAACTCGGCGCCCGCTTCGACGAATGGGGCGAGCACTTCAATGGCGAACGCTGGAAGCAGGCCTTCGCCGACTGCGGGATCGACTGGGCCGGCGAGGCGACGCGCTCCTGGTCGTTCGACGAGCCTCTGCCGTGGGACATGCTCGATGCCGGCCCGACCAGGGAGTACCTGATCGAGGAGGCGAAGAAGTCGCGCGCGGCGATCAGCACCCAGAACTGCTTCGGCGCGGCCTGCAACCGGTGCGGGGTCGATACGAAAGACTGCTTCGATCTGAAGCACGCGATGCCGTTGCTGCCGCACGTCTGAGCCCGCGGCGGTGCTCGCTCGCGCACTCGCCCCGTTCCGCCACGCCTGGCCGCACCTGCTGCGGCAACGCAGTGCGCTGTTGGTCGGCGTCTGCTGCCTGCTGCCGTCGACCGCAATCGACCTGTTGATCCCGTGGATTTGGAAGCAGGGGATCGATGGTGCGATCGCGCGCAACACAGCGCCCGGTCGGCTCGCTTGGATCGGGGTCGCCGCGATCGCCGCCGGCTTCGTGTCCGGCCTGCTCAAGTACGGCTTGCGCAAGGCGCTGGTCGGCGCCAGCCGCGACTTCGAGCGTGACCTGCGCCTCACGCTGCACGCGAAACTGCTCGCCTTGCCGATGCGCTGGTTCGCGAAGACTGCGGTCGGCGACCTGACCTCGCGACTCGCGCAGGATGTCGAGGCCGTACGGATGGCGCTCGGCCCGGGCTCGATGTACCTCCTTTCCGCGTTCGTCAGCGTGGTGGCCGCGTTCAGCGCGATGATCGCAGTCGATCCGTCATTGACGCTTTGGATGGCGTTGCCACTGATCCTTCTCGGCGCGGCGGCGCTATGGATCGCGCCGCGCCTTGGCCGCGCGTCGGACGAGGTTCAGCACGGGATCGCCAACATCTCGGCGGCCTCGACCGAAAGCTTCGCCGGCGTTCGGGTCCTGAAGGCGTTCTGCGGTGAGGAACGCCATCTTGGCCGCATGGAGCAGTTGTCGCGGCGCTACTTCGACGCGCAGATGCGCCTCGCGAGCGCGCGCGGGTCGATGATGGCGCTGCTGTTCCTGGTGAAGGACGCCGCGCTGTTCGTGATCCTGCTGGTCGGCGGCCTCGCCATCCGCGATGGACGCGCGACCATCGGCGATCTCGTCCTGTTCCGTGACTGGCTGCTGCTCTGCTTCTGGCCGCTGGTCACCTTCGGCTGGATCGTGTCGATGGTGCAGCGCGCCGCCGCGGGAATGCGCCGGATCGCCGAGGTGCTCGACGCTGACGTCTCGATCCGTGCACCACTGACTCCGCGCGAGCTGCCGCCGGATGGGCCGCTCGCGATCGAGTGGCGCAACGTGACGCTCGAACTCGCCGGCCGCCGCGTGCTCGACGACGTGTCGATCATCGTTCCGGCCGGCAAGACGCTCGGGATCACCGGACGGATCGGCGCCGGCAAGAGCCTGCTGGTGCAACTCGTGGCGCGCCTCCTCGACCCCGATCACGGCACGCTGCTGGTCGGCGGGATCGACGTGCGCGAGCTCGCTCCCGACGCGCTGCGACGGCGACTGGCGCTGGTGCCGCAGGAGCCGTTCCTCTTCTCGCAGACGCTGCACGAAAACGTCGCATTCGCCCGACCGGAAGCCGGTGCCGACGCGGTGGGCGAGGCGCTCCGACGTGCCGGCCTTGCGCCGGATCTGGCGATGCTGCCAGCCGGCCTCGACACCCGGATCGGCGAGCGCGGCGTGACGCTCTCCGGCGGGCAGCGGCAGCGGGCGACGCTCGCGCGCGCGCTGCTGCTGGAAACCGGCGCGCTGCTGGTCGACGACGGCTTCTCCGCCGTCGACGTGGAGACCGAATCGCGCATCCTCGCCGGACTCGTACACGAGAATGGGCGCCGCACCACGATCCTCGTGTCCCATCGCGTCGCGGCACTGCGCGGACTCGACCAGATCGTCGTGATCGAGAACGGCCGCGTCGTTGAATCCGGGGCGCCGGCGGATCTGCTGGAGCGGGGCGGCGCGTTCGCGCGCCTGGCACGGCTGCAGCGCCTCGAAGCGGAGCTCGAAGCGTTGTGAGCGATCACGACGATGAAGACGGGCCGCTCGCGGCGCCGGGGCTCGATCGCGCGTTGCTCGCTCGACTCGGGAGCATCCTGCGACCGCATCGACGACTGCTCGCGTCAGGGATCGCGCTCCTGGTCGCGGGTCGAGCCTGTGACTGGGTTGGTCCATTGCTGATTGAACGACTGATCGACGGGCCGCTCTCCGACGCCAAGGGCGTTCCGACGATGTCCTTCTCCGACCCTGGCTTCCGCGCGATCGCCGGGTTCGCAGGTGCCTTCCTCGGCGCCGCCCTGCTCGCCGCGCTGCTGCGCTACGCGCAGTCGATCGCGCTCACGCGACTCGGCCAGGCGACCAGCGCGGACGTCCGTCGCGCGCTGTTCGGCCACCTGCTGCGCTTGCCGCTCTCCTGGTTCGACCGGAAGCCCGTCGGCGAACTGGTCACGCGCATGACCTCCGACGTCGAAAACCTGGTCGAGCTGTTCTCGACCGGCGCTGCCGCACTGCTGCTCGATCCGCTCTGGCTGCTCGCGGTCCTCGGAACGCTCGCGGCGCTCGATCTTCGGCTGTTCCTCATCGCGCTGGTGAGCCTGCCGCTGTTCGCCTTCGCCGCGTTCCGTTTCCGGCAGCGCGCGCGAGAGAGCTACCGGAACACGCGCCGCGCGATCGCCAGCAGCGCGGCCTTCCTGCAGGAGTCGATCGCTGGCGTGAAGGTCACCCAACTCCACGTCCAGGAAGAGCGCATGCAACAGCGCGCCGCCAGCGTGGGTGACGCGCTGCGCGACGCGTGGCAACAGACGGTCCGCCAGTTTTCGCTCTTCTTCGCCGCCGTCGACTGGATGGCGCTCGCCGTGCGCGCGGCCGTCTTCGGCGCCGGCGCCGCGTTCATCGCCGACGACTCGCTCACTCCCGGGACCTTCGTCCGGGCGTGGATCTGTCTCGGCTTCGTGTTCGAGCCGCTGCGCGAACTCGCGGAACGCTGGAACGTTCTGCAATCGGCTCTGGTCGCCACCGAACGCGTGACCCGCATCCTCGACGAGCCGCCGGAAGCAGAGGGCGCGCGGGCGCACGAGCATGGCGGCGCGATCCAGTTCGATGCCGTCCGATTCGCGTATGGCGAGGCCCCGACCGTCCTCGACGAGGTCTCGTTCACCGTCGCGCCCGGTCAGCTGATCGCGTTCGTCGGCGCCACCGGCGCGGGCAAGAGCACGCTGTTCCAGTTGCTCCTGGGCCTCTACCGCCAGCCGTCCGGTTCCATCCGGTTCGACGGCGTCGACTCGAGCACGATGACGCTCCACGCGCTGCGCTCCGGGCTCGGCGTCGTCCCGCAGGACGTGTTCCTGTTCGCCGACAGCGTCCTCGAGAACGTCCGGCTGTTCGATCCAGCGATCGACGAGGCGCGCGTCGTCGCCGCCTGCGAAGCCGTCGGCGCGGCCGCCTTCATCGCCCGCCTGCCGCAGGGCTACCGCACGGTGCTCGGCGAACGCGGCCACGACCTCGCCGCGGGCGAACGGCAGATCCTCGCCTTCGCGCGTGCCCTAGTCCGCGATCCGAAGGTCCTGCTTCTCGACGAGGCGACCAGCAGCATCGACACGCAGACCGAACGCGAGCTGCAACTCGCGCTCGACCGCCTGCTCGCCGGTCGAACCGCGCTGGTGATCGCGCATCGCCTGTCGACGATCCGCAGGGCCGACCGGATCATCGTGCTGCACCACGGCCGCGTCCGCGAACAGGGGACGCACGACGAGCTCCTGGCGCAACGCGGGATCTACGCCCGCCTCCACGCGCTCCATGAGTCGGGATGAGTAGTGAGGATGAGTCGAAGGACTCTCACCAAGCGCCCGGCGGAATGGTGACCCCAACGGGATTTGAACCCGTGTTACCGCCTTGAAAGGGCGATGTCCTAGACCAGGCTGGACGATGGGGCCACTCGATGCGATCCGCGAGCTGAACGGGCGGGAGATTGTAGCGCCTCGTCACGCGACCTTCGCCGCCGCCGCGCGCGATCCAGGGTTACAGCTGCGAAGCGCGCGCCCGCGCCGCTTCGTCTGCTGCAAACCCCAAGCGACGAGCAGCCTGTGGTGCGAGGCGCGAGGCCCCAAGCGCAGTCTGTCGGCCGCGCCGGGCTGCGTTCTTGCCGGCTCCGCCGCCGCCGCAACCAACATCACCCGCGCTGCACCGCCATCCTCGGCAGCGCCTCCCCCCATCCACCTCTCGCGCCCACGATGCTGGGCTTCATCCGCGAAGCGCGCGCAGCGCCGTCTCGCCGGCGCGGCGTTCAGCTGCGGGCCGCAGGCCCGTCTGCTGCAACGCATTGGTAGGGGCGCGGGGGATCGAACCCCGGACCAACGGATTAAAAATCCGCTGCTCTTCCACCTGAGCTACGCCCCCGCGGTCGTCGTCCCCAATACGGTCTCGCTCAATTCACCGTGTTGCCAAGGAGGACGTCGTTGCCCGGAAGGACGTCCTTTGCGGCGGCCGCCGCGTCACCCGCGCGCGCGACCCATGGCGGTCGTTCCGCGAATCCATGCGCCGCCTCAATGCGCGGCCTCGATGCGGCACCTCGGCCTGACCCGCTCAGCTCTCCATGATCTCTTTGGTCTTCGCGGCGAGCATCTTGTCGACTTCGCCTTCGTGCTGCTTCAAGAGGGCTTGCACGACCTCCTTGGCCTTGGCGATCTGGTCGTCGGTGAGCTCGGAGGAGTCGTCGATCTGCTTGTTGGCGTCGCGCCTCGAATTGCGCAGCGCAACCTTGGTCACTTCGGACATCTCCTTCAATCGCGCACCGAGCTTCTTGCGCTGCTCTTCCGACAGCATCGGCACGGTGAGGCGCAGGACCTTGCCGTCGTTCTGCGGGTTGATCCCGAGCTGGCTGGCCTGGATCGCCTTCTCGATGTCCTTCAACGCTCCCGCGTCGTAGGGCTTGATCGCGATCTGGCGCGGCTCGGGGATCTGGATCTGTGCCAGCTGCGAGATCGGAGTCTGACTGCCGTAGTAGTCGACACGGATGTTCTCGACCAGCGCAGGCGTCGCGCGTCCGGAGCGAAGCCCGCGGAATTCGCCGGCCAAGTGGTCGATCGACGCCTTGATCTTGGCTCGGGCCTCGACGACGCTCTTGTGATCCATCTGCTGCCTCTCCTTGCAAAACCCAAAATGGCGCCCGGACTGCCAACTGGCGTGCAAGACTCAGTGGATCAGCGTGCCGATCCGCTCGCCCTGCAGCACCCGCATCATGTTGCCGCGCACATGCAGATCGAAGACGCAGATCGGGATCCGCTTTTCCTCGCACAACACGACCGCGGCCGTGTCCATCACCTTCAGATTGCGCTCGACCACCTCCCGGTAGCCGATCTCACCGTACCGGACCGCCGACTTGTCGGCCTTGGGATCGGCCGAATAGACGCCGTCGACCTGGGTCGCCTTCAGCAGGATGTCGGCGCCGATCTCGCAGGCGCGGAGCGCTGCGGCGGTGTCCGTGCTGAAGAACGGGTTGCCGGTTCCCGCCACGAGGATCACGACGCGGCTCTTTTCGAGGTGGCGCAAGCAGCGCCGTCGGATGAACGGCTCGCAGAAATCGGCGATCGTCACCGACGACTGCACTCGCGTGTCGATCCCCTTCTGCTCCAACGTGTCCTGGAGTGCGAGGCCATTCATCGCCGTAGCGAGCATCCCCATCTGGTCGGCGACGGCGCGATTGATGCCGAGCAGCTTGCTGCCACGCAGGTAGTTGCCGCCACCGACGACGATCGCGATCTGCTTGCCGAGCGCGATCAGTTCGCGCAGGTCATTCGCCAGCGCGTCGACGATCGTCGGGTCGAGGCGGCCGTCCTTGCCGGCGAGCCCCTCGCCCGAAAGCTTCAGCAGCGCGCGGCGGTAGCCGCCCGTGCCGCCCGACGTCATTCGCCGACCCCGCCGACCTCGATGCGCGAGAAGCGGCCGATCGTGACGTTTTCGCCGATCGCCGCCACGAGGTCTTTGCGGAACTCCTCGACCTTGCGCTTGTCGTCCATGATCCAGGGCTGCTCGAGCAGGCAATGCTGCGCGTAGTACTTCTGCATCCGCCCCTCGATGATCTTCGCGCGGGCAGCTTCCGGCTTCTTCGCCATCTCGTCGGCGCTCTCGGCCGCGATCATCGCCTGCTCCTTCGCGACCGCGTCGGCCGGAACTTCCTCCTTGCGCACCCACCGCGGCTTCGCGGAGAGGATGTGCATCGCGAGCAGGCGCGCGAACTCCTTGAACTTGTCGTTGCGAGCGACGAAGTCCGTCTCGCAGTTCACCTCGACCAGCACCGCCTTCTTGCCGTCATGGTGGAGGTACTGGCCGATCGCGCCCTGGCTGGCGACGCGCCCGGCTTTTTTCTCTGCCGTCTTCAGTCCCTTGATCCGGAGCAGGTCCTTCGCCTTCTCGAAGTCGCATTCGGACTCTTCGAGGGCGCGCTTGCAGTCCATCAAGGCGCCGCCGGTGGCCTCGCGCAGTTTCTGCACCAGTTGGGCGCTGATCGGGGTCGCCATTTCACGCTCCGTGAGTTCTCTGGCGGCGCGCGGCGGAGACCGCCGGCGAGCACGCGGGTTGCCATTTCGACGGGCCGGTCGCCGATTCGCGACGACCGCACCGGCCGGGGCGCCTCACGGCGCTCCCAACCGAACGAACTGAGGAACAACGACCGGATCGATCACTCGGCCTTCGGGGCCTCGGCGCCGGCCGTTGCCGTCGTTGCCGTCGTTGCCGCGGCGGAAGCCTCGCCACCCTCATCGCCAGCCTCCGGCTTCTCCTTGCGCTGAGGCCGCGGTGGCTGGCGCTTCTCGAGGTTGGTGCCGGCGGTGTAGCGCTTCGAGCGGATGTCCGGGTCGACGCTGGTGACGGCCGGGTCGGCCGGGGTCCCGCGCTGGTTCGCACGTCCCTCGACCATCGCGTCGGCAAGTCGCCGCAGCAGGATCTGCACCGAACGCATGGCGTCGTCGTTGCCGGGCACTGCGAAGTCGACCTGGGTCGGGTCGCAGTCGGAATCGAGGATGCCGACGATCGGGATCCCAAGCCGATTGGCCTCCTTGACCGCGATGTACTCCTTGCGGATGTCGACGACGATCAGCGCGCCAGGCAGGCGGTCGAGATGGCGGATGCCCTCGAGGTTGCGCCGAATGCGGTTCAACTCACGCGTGATGAACGACTGTTGCTTCTTCGGCATCTGCGCGAGGCGACCGGAAGTCTCGACGTATTCCAGCTCCTCGAGATGGTTCAATCGGCTGCGGACGGTTGTGTAGTTGGTGAGCGTGCCACCTAGCCAACGCTCGGTCACGTAGGGCATTCCGCAGCGCGTGGCTTCGGTCTGGACCACGTTCTTGATCTGGCGCTTGGTGCCGACGAGGACGACCTTGTGGCCGGCCGAGACCAGATTCCGCAGGAATCGCTGGGCGCGCGCGAGACCGCGAACCGTCTGCATCAGATCGATGATGTGGATGAAGTTGCGTTTGCCGTAGATGTACGGCTTCATTTTCGGATTCCACCGGCTCACGCGGTGGCCGAAATGCACGCCAGCCTCGACCAAGTCCTCGATCTGGATCGGCTGTGACCCTTGCGCCTTAGCCGGATCCGGTTGCGTTCCTTGCGGTGGCCCCTGCTGCGTTCCCTGCTGCACGAAGACGATCCTCTGGCCCATCGGGCCGTTTGCGCTGGTTCGCCACGAGAAGTCCACGGGCCGCCGCTACGAACGTGGTCGTGAACGACCGCGATCGGCGCGGAGCGGGAGCTCCCACCAGCGCGATGGGGGACCAGTCGTGGCGCCGACCCTATGTCGGCGCGAGGGCGGTCCCCCGGCGAGTGAAGGGCGTGGAGTCTAGTGCGGCACGTGCGTTGATCAAGGTGCGCCCTCCGATCGATTCCCGGGGCAAGCCCCCTTCTCACTGCTTGAGGGACATGCGAAACTGCGCCGCCGCAACCGGGTCCGCCCGACTCTCTCGAGTTCCCATGGAAGAGCGTCCGCGTCGAGTCTTGCTTGCAAGCCACGCTTCGGCGATCGCGCCTTCGGTCGAGGCTCTGCTCCGCTCACGCGGATTCGATGTCATCACGACCCGTGACGTGCTCGCGACGGCCGACGTTCTCGAGCAAGCCGCTGCCTCGCAAACCCCTTTCGAGCTGGTCGTGCTGGCGCCACTCGCGGCGGGTGGAGCGACGTTCGAGCTCGACACGATCATCGCCAACCGCGAGGACGACTTCGCCCACTCGTTGCTGCTCCTACTCGCCGAGCCCGGCGACGAGGGCGCGCTCGGTTCGAAGTTCGGCGCAACCGACGACTGGGCGTGCTCGGCCGACGAAGCCGACCTGCTGCGGCGGGTCGATCTCGCGATCCAACGCCGCGAACTGCTGCGCCGGCTGCAGGGTGATTCGATCACCGACTTCAAGACCGGACTGTTCAACGACCGCTACTTCTTCCGCCGCCTGATCGAGGAGGTCGAGCGCACGCGCCGCCATCGCCTCGCGGTCGCGCTCATCCTGATCGACTTCGACGACTTCCGCCAGATCAACACGCGCTACCAGCATCAGTTCGGCAATTTCGTACTCGGCACCTTCGGCCGCAAGCTGCGCAGCGCGAGCCGCCAGATCGACCTGCCGTCGCGCATCGGCGGCGACGAGTTCGCGCTGCTCATGCCGAGCACCGCGCTCGACGAGGCAACGCTGGTCGCAAGCCGCATCCTCAGCGTGGTCGCCGACTGTCGCTTCGAGCGCAACGGCGAGAGCTTCGGCATCAGCGTCTCGATGGGCGTCGACGCCATCCACGGAGAGGATCGCGTTGCACCCGAGGAGTTTCTCGAGCGCGCCGACGCGGCGCTCTACGAAGCGAAGCGTCGCGGCAAAGGGCGCTTCGTCCTCTATCCCGAACTCGGCAGCAAGTAGCCGCGTCGACCGGACGCCCCGCCGTCAACCCCTGATGCGCCGCAGCGTCACGATGAGCGGCTCGGCATCGACCTCCCACGGGAAAGAGCGCCAGTCATCGCCGGTCGGAGGCTCGCCGCCGAATGCAATCACCACGGCGAGCGTGTCGTCGCCGATGCGAGCGCGCCCGGCCTCGGCCGCTGCGAGCAACGCTGCGGGCCCCGCGAGATGGAGATCGATCCGGTCCGCCACGCGCAGCCCCGCCTCGCGCCGCGAGTTATTGACCCGCTTGACGACTTCGCGCACGTGCCCGGCCGCGATCAATGTCGGAGTGAGCGTGGTGTCGAACGCGACCAGCATCCGTCCATCGGTCTCGACCCCGAACCCCGGCTTCCCTTCGAGGACGACCTCGACCTCGGCACTGGTGAACGTCGCTGGCGCGCCGCCGAGGTAAAGCGTCAACGCTTCGCCGCGCAGCACCGCTGCGGCCTGCTCGGTCGTGAGTTTTTCGAGCGCTTGTTTCGCCGCGCCGAGTTTCGGGCCGAGCTTCGGACCGAGCAACTTGAAGTTTGGCTTCACCTTGAGCGTCCGCAATTGGTCGAGCCGCGACTCGTCGGCAACCACGACCCGCTCGACGTTCAGCTCCTCGGCGATCAGTTCCGCGAAGCGCGAACCGAGCTTGCCGTCGATCGCCGCATCCGCGCCCTTCAGATAGACGCAGCCGAGCGGTTGGCGCAGGTTGATCCCCGCCGCGCTTCGTGCGCGACGGCCGAGCGCGACGACGTCGAGCACGGCCTCCATGTCGCGCTCAAGCTCAGGCGCCCGCCGCTCCGCACGCGGCGACGGGAACGAGTCGAGGTGCACCGAGGTGCCGCCCGGCTCGAGCCAGCCACGGAGCGCGTCGGCGAAGAACGGTGCCAGGGGAGCCATCACGCGCGCCACGCGATCGAGCGCCTCCCACAACGTCGTGTAGGCCGCGAGCTTGTCCGCGGTCATTCCGCGGCCCCAGAAGCGATCGCGCGCACGCCGGATGTACCAGTTCGACAGCTTGCGATCGACGAACGCCGCGATCAGGTTGGCCGCCTTCGTGAGGTCGTAGCGCGCGAACGCGGCATCGACCTCCTCGACCAGCCGTTCGACTTCGGCGGCGAGCCAGCGGTCGAGCTCGCTGCGCGCCATCATTTGCGGCTCGGCCTGCGAACGGGGATCGAACTGGTCGAGCTCGGCGTAGGTGGCGAAGAATGACCAGCAGTTCCAGAGCGTGCCGAACAACTCGCGCCCGGTCGCGCCGACCGCCGCCGGATCGTAGGCGCGTGGCAGCCACGGGTGACTCTGCGCGATCAGATGCCAGCGCACGGCATCGACGCCGTGCGCGTCGATCTCCTGCCACGGATCGACCGTGTTGCCGCGCGACTTCGACATCTTCTGCTTCTTCGCGTCGAGCACGAGGTTGCCGACGAGGATCCGCTTCGAAGCCGGCTTGCCGGTCAGGAAGGTCGAGATCACGTGCAGCGTGTAGAACCAGCCGCGCGTCTGGTCGAGCCCTTCGGAGATGTAGTCGGCGGGATGATCCTGCGGCGGCGCCTTGCCTGGCTCGGCGATCCAGCCGTGCTGCGCGAACGGCATCGCTCCCGAATCGAACCAGCAGTCGACCACTTCGGGCGTGCGCCGCGCGTTGCCGCCGCAGCCGGCCTTCGTGCATGGCAGCTCAATCGCGTCGATGTGCGGACGGTGCAGGTCGAAACCGTCTGGCAACGTGGGCACGAGCTGCCGCAAATGCGCCTCGCTGCGGACGACCTGCAAGCTGCGGCAGGTGGCGCAACTCCAGACGTTCAGCGGCGTGCCCCAGAAACGCTCGCGCGATACCGCCCAATCCACGTTGTTCTCGAGCCACTCGCCAAAACGCCCGGTGCCGATGTCGGCCGGGAACCACTGGATTTCACGGTTCTGCGCGACCATCCGCTCCTTGATCCGCGTGGTCCGCAGGTACCAGCTCGGCCGCAGCCAGTAGAGGAGCGGTGTCTTGCAGCGCCAGCAGTGCGGGTAGGCGTGGGTGAAGTTGTCGCGACGGAACAGCTTTCCGCGCCGCTCGAGCTCGCGGACCAACTCGCTGTTGGCGTCGCGCACGAACTGGCCGCCGACCAAAGGAATCCCTGCAGCGAAGCGGCCCTGCGCGTCGATCGGGTTCAGGATCGCGAGCCCTTCCTTCACGCCGACGAAATGGTCGTCCTCGCCGAACGCCGGCGCCATGTGGACGATGCCGCTGCCTTCCTCCGCCGACACGAAGTCGCCGGCAACCAGCAGGTCGTGGCGCCCCTCGCCTTCGAACGGCAGCCAATCGAATGGCCGCTCGCAGCGCTCCCCCACCAGCGATGCTCCGCTCATCCGCTCGACGATCTCGACCGTTTCCTTGCCGAAGACCTTCGCAACCAGGGCCTCGGCCAGCAGCAGCTCCTCGCCCGCGCCGTCATTCGCCGCGCGCCGCACGCGGACGTAGTCGAGATCGCGATGCACAGCCAGCGCCACGTTCGCGGGCAACGTCCAAGGCGTGGTGGTCCAGACCAGAAACGACTGGCCGGGGTGGCCGACGCGCGGGAACCGGACGAAGACCGACGGATCCTGCACGTCCTGGTAACCCTGCGCGACCTCGTGCGAGGAAAGGCCGGTGCCGCACTTGGGGCACCACGGCAGGATCCGATGACCGCGCTCGAGCAGCCCTTCGTCGAAGAATCGGGCGAGGATCGACCAGAGCGACGAAACGTAACGGTTGTCGCAGGTGACATAGGGCTCGTCGTAGTCGAGCCAGTAGCCCATTCGCTTCGAGAGCTTCTCCCACTCGCCCTTGTACTTGAACACACTGACCCGGCAGCGGTCGTTGAACGGTCCGATCCCGAAGGCCTCGATCTCCGGCTTGATCGAGATGCCGAGTTCCTTCTGCACCTCGATCTCGACGGGCAGCCCGTGCGTGTCCCAGCCGGCCTTCCGCGGAACGTGGTACCCCTTCATCGTCCAGTAACGGCAGACGACGTCCTTCAACGTGCGCGCGAAGACGTGGTGGATGCCGGGCCGGCCGTTCGCCGTCGGCGGGCCCTCGAAAAAGACGTAGGTCGGACGCCCGTCGCGACGGTCGAGCGCCTGCCGTTCGACGCCGGCAGCGCTCCAACGCTCGAGGATCTCGCGTTCGACCTTCGGGAGATTGAAATCGTGGGTCGGCTTGACGAAACGGGGCGACGCGCTCACCGGCGATCCTCCTCTGCCATGCGCAGCACGGCCGGAAAGCGCGGCAACTTACCCACCGCGGCGCGCGTCAGTCCCGCGCTTCAGCTCGCGGAGCCGGGACTGGCCGGTCGGTGCGGAACTGCTCGAGGTAGCGGCCACCCGGCGCACCGGTCCATTCGCGGACGAACTGCACGAGCTCGGCAGCGAGCGTGCCAGGCGTCACTTGCACTTCGGCGACCGCGGCGGCGAGCGCAGCCTGCTTGCGGAACAACTCGTGGTAGACGCGCTTCAGGTCGTCGATCTCGGCTTCGGCGATTCCGCTGCGTTGCAGTCCAACGACGTTCAGTGCGCGGACGCGGACACGCTCGCCGGCCACCTTCGTGAAGGGCGGCACGTCGTGGACCACACGGCTCATCCCGCCGACATACGCCATCCGACCGATTCGAGCGAAATGGTGGCACGCGACCGCGCCGGCCAGCACCGCGCGGTCGCCGATGTGCACGTGCCCGGCGATCAGCACCGCGTTGGCGATGATGATGTCGTCGCCGATCGTGCAGTCGTGACCGACATGCGAGCACGCCATCAGCAGGTTCCGGTCGCCGACCGCGGTCTTGCCCCCGCCCTTCACGGTGCCGCGATTGATCGTCACGCACTCGCGCAGCACGTTGTCGTTGCCGATCGAGAGCGTGGTCGGCTCGCCGCGGTAGGTCTTGTCCTGCGGCACACCGCCGAGGACCGCGCCAGGGTGGACGAGGTTGTCCGCCCCGAGCGTGGTGCAGGTGCCGACGACGACATGCGACAACAACCGCGTGCGCTCCCCAACGCGGGCGCCAGCGTGGATATGGCAGAACGGCCCGATGACGGCGCCGGCAGCGACCTCGGCGCCTGGCTCGACGAGTGCCATCGGATGCACCGTCGCCGTGGCATGGATCGCCATCCCGCTCACGTCGCGACTTCTCGCATGGTCACACTCACGTGGCGGCACTCATGTGGCATCCACCAGCGTGAACGTCAGGAGCGCCTCGGCAACCTTGTGCGGGCCGACCTTGGCGATCGCCGCACCCTGCCCCATCCTGCTGCGGACCTTCGTCGCCTCGATCTCGATGCGCAACTGATCGCCTGGCACCACGGCGCGGCGCAGTTTCACCTCGTCGATCGACCAGAGCACTGCGAGCTTGCCGGTGTTCTCGAGCCGGCGCAGCAGCAGGAGGCCGGCGAGCTGCGCCATCGCCTCGAGGATCATCACGCCCGGCATGATCGGCTGGCCGGGCCAGTGGCCTTGGAAGAACGGCTCATTGATCGTGACGTTCTTGATCCCGACCGCGCGCCGGTAGCCCTCGAGCTCGATCACCCGGTCGATCAGCAGGAACGGGTACCGGTGCGGCAGGAGATTCAGGATCTCCTTGATGTCCATCCCGGTCGGGCTCGGAAGCGTGCCAGCCATCTCCTCGGCTTCCATCAAGTCGAGCAGCTTGCCGACCAGTTTGCGGTTGGCCGCGTGACCGGACTTCGTCGCGACGACCTTCGCATTCAAGTCGGCGCCGAGAAGGAACAGGTCGCCCAACAGATCGAGCGTCTTGTGGCGCGCCAGTTCGTCGGGAAAACGAAGCGGCGGCGCTCCTTCTGACGGCCCGCCGACAACGATCGTGTTTTCCCGCGTCGAGCCCTTGCCGAGGCCGCGCTTCTGCAATTCCTCGACTTCTTCGGCGAAACAGAAAGTGCGCGCGGGCGCGATCTTGTCACGAAACGTTTCCGGCGACACATCGAACGCCACGTACTGGCTGGTCTTGCCGGGGAAATCGAGCGTGTACGCCAGCGACAGTCCGTCGCCGTCGTGCGGCACCGCCGTGATGAACGAGTCGCCGAGCGTGACTGCGATCGGCTCGTGCAGATCGAGCCGCTTGCGCACCGACTTCTGCTCGACGATGCCCGCCTTCTGGATCAATTCGAGCCAAGGCAGCGCGCTGCCATCGAGTCCGGGCATCTCCGACCCCGAAATCTCGACCCGCAGGTTGTCGATCCCGATTCCGGCGAGCGCGGAGCAGAGGTGCTCCACGGTGTGGACCTCCGCCTCCTCGTTCTTCAGCGTCGTGCGGCGCGGATTGTCGACGATGTAGCGGTAGGAAGCCGGGATCTCCGGCGCTTCACCGAGGTCGCTGCGGATGAACACCACGCCGCTGTCGGCATCGGCCGGCACGATCCGCACGCGCGCCTCGACGCCGCTGTGCAGTCCGGCACCCCCGACCTCGAAGGCGTTCTTGATCGTGCGTTGGTTGCGCCGCATGAGCGGATCGGACGTTACTTGCCGGCGTCGAGGATCGCAAGCACGGCATCGGTCGCGTCAACCGTGCCGCGATACGCGACCACCGTCCGCACGACGATCTCGGGAATCACTTCGCTGCTCTTGACTCCCTTGACTGCGCCCGACGCGAACTGCAGCACGACATCGAGATCATGCGTCTCGAGGTAGGTCTTGGTGGCTGTCGCGACCCGTGCGTGGGATTCGCAGAGCGATCGCGCCATCTTCCGCTCGAACTCCTCGCGCAACGAATCCTGCTCGAGCTCGAGTCGCGCCTTCTGGAGGCGCAGATCCTTGCTCTTCGCCGCGAACGCGTCGCTGCCCGGCTTGAACTGGTCGAGCTCGGCGACCCGCGCGCGATAACCCTTCGCATCCTCTTCGAGCAGCTTCTCGCTGGTGGTGCGCCACTGGTCGATCAGCGTCTGCTCCTCGCGTGACTGCTTGTGCTGGCTCACCAGCTTTGACATGTCGACCACCGCGAGACGCGGCCCCTCGACCGTGCGCGCCGCGACCCCGACGTACGCGAGCGCCGCGAGGGCGCCCAGCAACCACCACTGTTTCATCGTCTGCTCCGTTGCGCCTCCGGACCGAGATCGGTCAGAAGCGCGTGCTGAAATTGAGCTGGAAGCTCTCGCGCTCGTCGTCGTCCGCGCGCTTGATCGGGACGCCGTAGTAGAGCTCGAGCGGGGCCGAGAACAATTGGAACGGGATCTTGATGCGCAGGCCGACGCCGGCGCTCAGGCGCCAGGTCCCGTCCTGCAGATCGCCCCATCCGGCCTCGACCATGCCTTGATCCATGAACACGAGTCCGCGCAGGAACGGCTGGGTCTCGCGCAGACGCGCGTCGTAGGTGTCGTAAAGCGGAAAGATGTACTCCGTGTTGAGCACGAAGCCGGCTTCGCCGCCCACCGGGAAGTCGCCGTCGTGCGGCCCGATGCCGCGGTACTCGAATCCGCGCGCCTGGAGGAAGGTCGACGGCCCGCCTGCGAACGCCCGCTCGAAGAACGGCACCGACTCGCTGTCGCCGTATGGGCGCGCTTCGCTCAGCGCGCCACGCAGCGACAGGACGTGACGCTGCTCTTCATCGTTCTCGAACAGCGGGAGCATCCACTCGCTGCTGGCCGAGGCCTTCCACAGGTCGAACTGCGCCCCGAGAGGCCCGCCGATCAATTCCGCGCCGAAGTTGAGCGCGAAGCCATCGGTCGGATTGCGCAGCGAATCGAACGCGCGGTGATTCCAGTCGGCCCCTAGCCCGCGCACCGAATTGCCACCCTCGACTGCCAACAGATCCTCGATCGGATCCGCGCGGTCGACGATGTTCTTGATGGTGATGCGATCTTGCCGCAGTCCGAGGGAGATCGACTGCTTCCGCGACAGTTGCTTTCCGATCGACAGCTCCCCGCCGACGGTGTTCTGGTCGTAGTCGCTCGAGGTGTACTCGCGCAAGTGGATGTTGCTGTCGAGGAACACCGGGTTCGAGTGCGGCCCCGTGAGGTAGGGCTCGGTGAACTGCACCAGGTAGTTCGAGTAGCGATTGCCCGGATTCGCGCGCAGTCGCAACCGCTGGCCGCCACCGTGGAAGGCGCGCTGGTCGAGGAACTCCTCCATCAGGGAGCCGGGCGAACTCGGGAGATCGGTCAGGTCGAAGTTGTCGATCGTCAGGTCGGTGCCGAGGAAGAAGCCCTGACCCGACGCGACACCGCCGAACAGCGTGAACAGGCCGGCGGTGCCGTCTTCCACCTTCAGCACGACGTCTTCAGCGTGCGGATCGTCGGTCTTTTCGTTCTCGACCCAGGCGAGCGGCATGCCGCGGCTGTCGATGAAGAATCCGCTCGCACGCAGTCGGTCCTCGGCCAACAGCATCTCGTCGCCGTCGAACACTTCGCCGGGATACAGGTCGAGCTCGCGGCGGATCACCGAGTCCTTCGTGTTCTCATTGCCGACGACGCGCACGTCGCGCACGACCTTGCGCTCGTCTTCGTCGAGCTGGTAGGTCACGTCGACGAGCGCCTGCCCGGCACCCGCGTAGCCCTCGATCGGCCGGACCGGCATCTGGGCGCGGACGAAGCCCACGTGGCGGACGTACTTGAGGATCCGCGACCGATCCTTGCGGTAGACGGTCTGCCGATACGGCATCCCCGGCTTCATCCGGATCTGCGCCGAAAGCTCCTCGGCCGTGAAGTGGACGTTGCCGGAGAATCTCACCGCACGCACGACGTAGCGCGGCCCCTGGTCGATGCGGACGGTGAGGTCGACCTCCGCCGCCTCGCGATCGGCGACCACCGATTCGACCGCGACCCGCGCGTCAAGGTAACCCTCGTCAATGAGGAACTGCTCGATCTGGACGATGTCGTCCTTGAGTTCGGCCGGCTTGTATGTCTGGGAGAAGAACCAGAACGAGCGGCTCGTCTTCATCAGGTCGCGCAGGTGCCCCGGCTCGAACTGCTCGAGGCCGACGAACTCGACGTCGTCGACGGCGATCTCGGGTCCCTCGAGGATCTCAAACTCGAGGACACGCTCGTCGCCCTGCTTGATGATGCGCGGCTCGATCTCCGCGTAAAGAAACCCTTCCTCGCGGTACTTGTCCTCGAGCTGGTGTACCAGCACTGCCAACCCGGCTCCGGCGATCGTCCCGGCCGGGAGCGCGTTGTTCTCTGAAAGCCGCAACGCCTCGCGCAGGTTCTGCTCCTCGACTTCGCCGTTGCCGCGGAAGAGGACCCGGCTCACCGATGGCAGCTCGTCGAGGACGAAGACGACGTCAACGGTGCCGTCCGGTTGGGCCTCGATACGCACGGTCGCCCAAACCTGGAACTTCACGGCGAGCGTCTTCAGGTCGTCGTCGGCGATGCGCTCCGACCACGCCGCGCCGGCCTTCGTCCGCACTTGCAGCGCGAGGAGCTCGGGCGTCAGCCGCGTCTGCCCCTCGAACCGGATCGCGCGGACCATCGGCGTCGCTTGCGACGCGACCCGCGACGGCGGCGCATCCGCCGGTGCGGCGGGAGCGACCTGCGACAAAAGCGCGGCGAAGACGCTCTGGATCACGGTGCCGGCCGCCTCACCCTCGGAAATCGAGATCGGAATACGGCTCGAACCGGACGTTCTCCGGGAAAAAAGAGAGCGGTACGTCGCCGATCGGGCCGTTGCGGTTCTTGGCAATGATCAGCGTCGCCTTGTTCTGCGTCTGCGGGTTCTTGCCGCCGTCGTAGTAGTCCTCGCGGAAGAGGAACAGCACGACGTCGGCGTCCTGCTCGATCGATCCCGACTCGCGCAGGTCCGACATCCGCGGCCGGTGGTCCTCGCGGTTGTCGACTGCGCGATTGAGCTGCGAGATCGCGATGACCGGCACTTCGAGCTCGCGCGCCAGTTCCTTCAACGCGATCGAGATCTGCGAGATTTCCTGCTGGCGGCTCTCGATCGCACGCGGCGACGCGATCAGCTGCAGGTAGTCGACGACGACGAGCCCGATCTGACTCGACGCCTTCATCCGACGCGCCTTCGCGCGGATCTGCAGGCTCGTCATCCCTGGCGTGTCGTCGATATAGATCGGGGCGAACTCAAGCGCAGCGGCCGACTGCGACACGCGCTGGTAGGCGTCATGATCGAGCATGCCCTTGCGCAACAGGTGCGAGTCGACCTGCGCGTGGCAGGACAGGATGTTCTGCGCGATCTGCTGACGCGGCATCTCGAGACTGAACACCAGCGTCGGCGTCGGCGGCGCGCTCCGCGTCGCGGCGCGGAGCGCGATGTTCAGCGCGAAGCTCGTCTTCCCCATCGAAGGCCGCGCCGCGACGATCAATAACTGGCCGCCCTGCAGTCCGGACAGCCGTTCGTCGAGATCCGGGTAATGCGAACGGATGCCGGCGAGTTCGCCGGCGGCGCGCTGGTCGAGCGCGAGCAGGACCTCCTTCACGATGGTCCGCAAAGGCACCGACTCGCCGCGCACGTTCCGGCGCGCGACGTCGAAGACGACCTGCTCGGCGCCGTCGACGATCTCCTCGATCGAGCGCCCAACCGTGCGCGCGTCCTCGAGGATCCGCCGCGCCGCCTCGATGAGACCGCGACGAAGCGCCCGCTCACGCACGATCGCGGCGTGGTACGCGACGTTTGCGCTCGATGGGACGCGCTCGACAAGCCTGGCGAGCGCGAGCGGCCCGCCCACCCGATCGAGGTCGCCGGTCTTCTGCAGCGCCTCGCCGACGATCGTGAGGTCGACCCCGCTGCCGGCCTCGAACAAGCGAACGAGCGCGTGGAACAGCACCTGATGGGCGACGACGTAGAAGTCCTCAGCCTTCAGATGCTGCGCAACTTCACTGACCGCCTCGCGATCCTGGAGGAGTGCGCCCAGGACCGCCTCTTCCGCCTCGCGATGATGCGGCAGCGTCTTGGCGGTGAGTTCGTCGAGGATGCTCGCATCGACCGAGACCATGCGCTGCCCTCCCTCCCCACGAGCATGCCACGCGCGGTGACGATGAAAACGCGCGATGAAAACGCGCGATGAAAACGCGCGATGAAAACGCGGGGCGCGGCCAGGCCGTCAGACCCGACCGCGCCCCGCGAGCGTTGCACGATATCAGCCGACGTGACCCAATCGCCGGATCAGCTCGCCGGCGCACCCTCGGCGGTGCGCGCAGCCGTAGCGCCACTCTCCGCTACGCCCTCCGTCGCCTCGGTGGTGTCGCCGGCGGGCTTGCCCTCTGCGTCAACGACAACGGTGATCGACACCTTGACGTCGGCGTGGAGGTGGACCGCGACCTCGAAGGTGCCGACGGTCTTGATCGGCTCCTTGATGCGAATGTCGCGCTCGGAGACGGTGTGGCCGCGCTCCTTCAACGCCACCGCCAAGACGTGCGCGCTGACCGAACCGAAGAGGTGGCCCTCGGCCGTCGCCCGCATCTCGAGCTCGATCTTGAAGCCTTCGAGCTTGCTCGCGACGCCCTTCAACTCGGCGACGAGAACCGCCTCTTCCGCGGCGAACTTCTTCTTCAACGTCGTGAGTCGCGACAGCGTGTCCGCGGTGGCCAGCAGCGCCTTGCGTTCCGGCAGCAGGTAGTTCCTGCCGTAGCCGTCGCGCACCATCACCTGGTCGCCCTTGCGGCCGAGGCCTTCGATGTTTTCAAGCAGAATGAGTTGCATCGATCGACTCCCGCTCAGCCCACGAACGGCAGCAGGCCGAGATAACGAGCCTGCTTGACCGCGTTCTTGAGCTGGCGTTGGAACTTCGCGCTGTTGCCGGACCGCTTGCGCGAGAAGAGCTTGCCCTGCTGCGAGCAGAGTCGCTCGAGCGTGGTGAGGTCCTTGTAGCTGATCAGGAGACTTTCCGCGGCGATCGGGGCCGCGGCGGTCGGATCGCCCTTGGCGAGCTCAGCCTTCTTCTCTGCGGCCTTCTTGAGCTGGGAATCCTTCTTGGTGAACCGGCATGGCCCACGATCGACGAACTTGCGGTAGCGACGCTGGCGCGCACGCGCGAGCGCGATACGTGACTTCTTCTTTGGCATGGGTTTCCTATTCGCTCAGCTCTGCGCCGCATCGCCGGCCGAATCGGCCGGACCTGCGTCGCCACGCGGGCCGCGACCGCGACGGCGATCACCACCGCCGCCACCGCCGCCACCATCGAATCCGCCTTCGCCGCGCTGCTCTTCGCCTTCTCGCAGCGCCTCTTCGATCGAACCGGCGCGGCGCCGTTCGTCGTCCTCGGTCGGGACCCGATCGAGCGCCAGGATCAACACGCGCAACACGAACTCCGAGAGCTCCGCCTCGCGCTTCAGCGTCGTGATCGCCTTCGGGTCGACCTCGAAATAGGTGAGGTAGAAGATGCCGTCGCGCTGGCCCTTGATCTCATACGCCAGCGAGCGCTGCTCCCACTTCCCGAACCGGACGAGCTTCGCCCCGACCTTGTCGAGCAGCGCCTTCAGGTGCTCCTCAAGATAGTCGTGGCTCTTCTTCGCCTCCTTGTTGAAGACGAGGAACATCGCCTCGTACGGGCGCAACCGCGTCGCGGTCTCCCCGACGACGCTGGTGGCCGCGGCGCTCGCTGCGCCTCCAGCCGGACCGCCGCCGCCCCCACTGCCACTACCCGAACTGCCGCTACTCAATCTCGATCCTCCATCGGGTGCCGGCGAACCGGCACTTCTGCCCTTCATGCCGCGACTCGACCCGCGCTCGCGACTGGGTCAGGCTCGGTGGTGGTCCCCATCGCCACTTGGCGACGGTGGATTCTCGGGCGCCGTTCGCTCGGCCGATCGCGGATCGTCGACCCCTGCAGGCGGCTTCGCCTTCGGGGGCTTCGGATCGCGGTTCAACCGATTCATCAGGGTCGCGATTGGCGTCGAGTCGAGCCACGCTACCACGCCATGCACTGCTTCGGCAACGGCGCGATCGAGCAGGACCCGCTCGTCGACCGACGGCCGTTCGAGCACGAACTCTGCCGTCGCCTTCCCCGGCGCGGGGCTGCCGATGCCCAATCGCAACCGAGGGTAGGCCGGGCTGCCGAGGCGCTGCTCGATCGAACGGAGGCCGTTGTGGCCGCCATCGCTGCCGCTCGGACGCAGTCGCAGCCGACCCGGCGCAAGCGCAAGGTCGTCACAGACCACGAGAACTTCCTCGGGAGCTGCCAGGCGTCCGGGATCGAGCTGCGCCAACGCATCGCCCGAGCAGTTCATGAACGTGAGCGGGCAAGTGAGGAGCACTTCCTCGCCGCCGTGGCGGACGCGGATCGACTGCGCCGGACCTTTCCCGACCTTGAGCCGAACCTTGAGCCGCTCCGCAACCATGCGCACCACCTCGAAGCCGAGGTTGTGCCGCGTGCCGTCGTACTCCGCGCCCGGGTTGCCGAGCCCCACCAAGATTCGCATGGCAAGCCCTCATGGCGCGCCCGTACCAACCTCCGCGGCCGCCGCCTCCCGATCGCTCGGGAGGCGGCGAGCGGGGGTCACTTCTTCTCGGGCTTCTTGGCGTCGGGCTTCTTGTCCTTGGCGCCGGCCGCCGGCGCCGCGTCGGCCGCCGCGTCGTCCTTCTTCGGCGCCTTGGCGATGAGTTCCGGCTCCGCCGTCGTCGCGTCGGCCGCTGCACCAGGCACCGGTGCGACCACCACTTCGACCTTCTCGACGATCGAGAGGATGAGTGCGCCCGCGTCGTCCGCCGCCTCGACGCCCGTCTGCATCACGAGGTCGCGGACGTGGATGGACCCGTGCAAGTCGAGGTTGCGCACGTCGATCTCGATCGCGTCGGGGATCTCGAGCGGCAGGCAGCGCACCTTCACCTGGTCCATCTGAACCAGCAGGATGCCACCGGCGATCTCGCCCTTCGACGGGCCCTTCACCTTGATCGAGACCTCGATCTCGATCTTTTCGCTCATGTTGACCCGCTGGAAGTCGACGTGCAGCAGTTCCTGCGACATCGTGTCCCAAGCGACGCCGTGCACGACCGCGGCGTTGCTGCCGCCATCGATCTGCAACATCACGATGCGCGCGTGCTTCTTGCGAAGATCTTCGAAGTCCTTGACGCTCACGTGCAGTGCGAGCGACTCGCTGCCCTTACCACAGAGGTTCGCCGGGAGTCGGCCACCAAGCCGCAGGCCACGGCTGTCACGGCTGCCTGCGCCCACGCGTCGGTCGGCCTTCAATTCGTACGTCTGCATCGCTTCGCTCCCTGCTTCAGTTTCTTTGCGCGGCGCAGCGCGCCGCAACGTCCCGTGAATCCGGGCTCAAGCCTCGATCGCGGCTCAGGCCTTGTCGAACAACGCGCTCACTGATTCGCTCTGATGGATCGCCGTGATCGCCCGCGCGAGCAGCGGCGCCACCGAACGGTACTGGAACTTCGCTGGCAGCGGCTCATGAACCGGCACCGTGTCGGTGATGACGATCCCGTCCGCACCACAGTGGGCCAGCTTGTGGACGGCGTCGCCGCAGAATACAGCGTGGGTCGCGCCGACATAGACACGGCGTGCACCACGCTCCTTGACGATGCGCACCGCCTGCACCATGGAACCGCCGGTCGCGATCATGTCGTCGATGATCAGCGCGTCCTTGCCGGCCACCTCACCGATGATGTGTTCCCAGTCGACCTTGTCGGCGGAGATGCGCCGCTTGTCGACGATCGCGACCTGCGCGCCGAGCGCTTCCGCATAGGCGCGCGCCCGCTTCAGCCCACCCATGTCCGGCGCAACGATCACCGGGTCCTTCGGGTCGAGGCTCTTGAAGTAGTCGATCAGCACCGGCTTCGCGTAGAGGTGGTCGACCGGCAGATCGAAGAAGCCCTGGATCTGCGCCGCGTGCAGGTCAATCATCAGCACCCGGTCGGCGCCGGCAGTGGTGATCATGTTCGCGACGAGCTTGGCCGAAATCGGCACCCGGCCCTCGTCCTTGCGGTCCTTCCGCGCGTAGCCGAAGTACGGGATCACCGCGGTCATCCGCCCGGCACTGGCGCGCCGACAGGTGTCGAGCAGCAGCAGCAGTTCGATCAAGTGGTCATTCACCGGCGGACTGGTCGGCTGGATGATGAAGACGTCGGAGCCGCGGAGATCCTCGTAGATCTTGACGTCGATCTCGCCGTCGGGGAACCGCCCCACCGTCACGCGGCAGAGATCGAGGCCGAGCGACTCGGCGATCGAGCGCGCGAGCTGCGGATGAGCATTGCCTGACAGCAGCGTGATTTTGTCTCGCGTCACCGTCCGCCTCCTTGCCGATCGCGTGGTGGCTCTTCCGCCGGCGCACCCTTCGGTTCGATCACCCGTGCCGGCACGCCGACGACCGTGGCCCCGGCCGGAACGTGCGAGTGGTGCTTCACCACGGCTCCGGCGCCAGTCACCGCGCGATCGCCAACATCGACCGGAGCGATCAGAACCGTCCCGCTGCCGATGAACGCATTCTCACCGATCGTCGTCTTGTGCTTCACCCTGCCGTCGTAGTTCGCCGTGATCGTGCCCGCGCCGATGTTCGAGCCCGCGCCGACCGTGGCGTCACCGAGATAGGTCAGGTGCTTGGCCTTGACATGACGACCGAGCCGGCTGGCCTTGACCTCGACGAAGTTCCCGACTTCCGCTCCGTCCTCCAGCACCGTCCCGGCGCGAAGGTGCGAGAACGGTCCGATCTCGCAACCGCTGCCGATCGTGACGCCAGCGCGGATCACCGAGAAGGGAAGGATCCGCGTGCGCGGTCCGATCGTGACTTCGTGGTCGATGTAGACCGATGCCGGATCTTCGATCTCGACGCCGTTGCCCTGATGGCGCGCGAGGATCCGCCGCCGCATGCGTTGCCGGCACTCGAGCAGGTCGCCCGGAGTATTGAACCCTAACGCCTCCTCCGAATCCTCGAGCGGACAAAGCTCGACCCGCTCGCCGGACTCGCGCAGCAACCGATAGGCGTCGGTGAGGTAGTACTCGCCCTGCGAATTATCCGTCTGCACGCGCCGCAGCACAGCGAACAGGTCGGGCCCACGGAACACGGCGATCCCGCAGTGGACTTCGCGGATCCCCTTCACCGCGAGGTCGGCGTCCTTCTCCTCCACGACGCGATCGAGGGTGCCGTCGTGATGGCGAACCACCCGTCCGTAACCCGTCGGATCGTCAAGTCGCGCCGGCGCCATCGTGCACGCGGCGCCGCGCAGCGCATGCGTCGCGACGAGTTGCGCGAGCGTGTCGGCGCGCACCAGCGGACTGTCGCCGAACAGCACCAGCACATCACCGTCGAAGCCGACGAGTGCGCTGGCCGTCGCCAACACCGCATGTCCGGTCCCGCGCGGCTCGCCCTGGTCGACCCACTCAACACCGGGCATGCGGCGCGTGAGGTAGTCGACGATCAGTTCCTTTCGATAGCAGGCGACGACGATCGTCCGCGCCGGCTCGAGGGATCGTGTCGCCTCGAGCACGTAGCAGAACGCCGGCGTTCCGCAGATCGACGCGAGCACTTTTGGCACGTCCGTTCCGAGCCGCTTACCCTGCCCACCCGCCAGCACCACGACGGCGAGCGGCCGCTTCGTCGCGTTCGCCTCGGTATCGCTTCGAGGAGCGAGCGGAAGGGCGCCGCCGGGAGACGATTCAGGACTCGCGATGACCAGAACTCCGCGGGCGCCGCCGGAGCGCCGCTGCACGGCCGCTCCCGGGAAAATGGGCGGAAGCTCTTAACCGGCACGCTCCACGCGGTCAATTCCGCAAGTGCCGTCCCCCGGCGAAAGGCCGACGTGGTTCCCCGACCAGGAATCGAACCTGGACTGAAGGATTCAAAGTCCCGTGTGCTACCGATTACACCATCGGGGAAGAGCCGAACGAGGGCGTCGCATCATGGCAGCCGTTCGGCGCCCCGACAACGCACCGGTCGCTACGAGGCGTCGATCGCGCGGCGCAAAAGATCGAGCGCGCCGATGACCGCGAATTGACGGACGCTGTCACGATCCCCCGGAAAGTGGCGCCGATCGTGGCGCACACCGTCTGGCCCGGCCAGAGCCAGATGGACCACCCCGACCGGGATCGCGGCGCTCCCGCCAGTCGGCCCCGCGACGCCAGTCGACGCCACGCCAAAAGTCGAACCGGTCTTCGTGCGCACCGCGGATGCCATCGCGCGCGCGACTGCCTCACTCACGGCGCCTTCTGCCGCGAGCAACGCAGGCGAGAGACCGAGCGCCCGCACCTTCGCCGCGTCGGCGTAGCTGATGCAACCTTCGTGGAACACCTGCGAACTGCCGGGCACGTCGGTGAGCGCCGCCGCGATCAGCCCTCCCGTGCACGATTCAGCCACGGCGACCGTCGCCGACCGCGCGAGCAGGCGCGCGACCACATGCGCTGCGAGCGTCGTGTCGCCCTCGGCGAAGAGGTGCTGTCCGAGCGCGCCGCGCAACTCCGCCACGCAGGCTTCGATCCGCGCTCGCCCCGCGACATCGTCGCGATCGGACACGCAGAGAGTGACGACCCCGAAGCGGACGGTGTCGGAGACGCCGGGCGGATCGGGCGACTCCATCCATCGCGCGACCCGTTCGCCGACGACCGACTCCGGCAGCCCGACCACCTGCAGCAACCGCTCGCAGAACGGCGCGCGGTCGAGCCGCGTTCGCAACCACGGCACGACCTGTTCGTCGAACATCGCTCGAAGCTCACTTGGCACGCCAGGCAGCGCGAAGCAGGCCGCGCGCCCCATCCCGAGCGCGATCCCCGGAGCTGAGCCGCGCGAGTTCGGCAACGCACGCGCCCCAATCGGCAAAAGCGCTTGGCGCGCGTTGCTCGGCGATGGCGTTCGCCCACGCAGCTCAAACCACTTTGCGAGCTGCGCTTGCGCCTCTGGATCACTCGCGAGCGCGACACCCGCCGCTACCGCCAGAGCGTGACGCGTCCGATCGTCCTCGGTCGGACCGAGGCCGCCGCCAACGATCAGAAGATCGACGCGTTCCGCCAATTCGCGCACCGCTCGTTCGATGTCGCGTTGTTGGTCGCCCACGACGCGCACTTCGGAGAGCTCGAGGCCGAGCGCGCGGATGCGGCGTGCCAACCACGCAGAGTTCGAATCGACGATGGCGCCGCGAACGAGCTCCTCACCGGTCGCGACCAACGCGACCGTGCGAACCGCCTTCGGTGGCGCCGCGTTGTCTTCACTCACGTTCGCTGAGTCACGGTCCGGACCGGTGGTCACGGCGTGGCGGCCGGCTTCGGCGGACTCGGCGGATCCTGGCGCCGGTTCCGGCGTCGCGTCGCCCACTTCGCCAGGACGATCCCGATCTCGAACAGGATCCACATCGGCCCGGCGACCAGCAGCTGCGAGACGTAATCGGGCGGCGTGATGATCGCGGCGATCAAGAAGATCGCCAGCACGCAGTGGCGTCGCTTGCCGCGATAGAAATCAGGCCCGACCAGTCCAGTGCTTGCCAGAACGGTCATGACAAGAGGGATTTGGAAGACCAGCCCCATCACCAGCAGCAGCAGGAACAGGAGTCCTAGGTAGGAGCTGACCGTGACCTGCGGACGGATGATCTCGATATCGCCGTAGCCGATCAGGAAGCGCACGGACGTCTCGGCCATCACGCCGTAGCCAAATGCCAGCCCAATGAAGAAGAGTGCCAGCGAGACCGGCAGCACCCGCATCACGGTCCGGCGTTCGTTGTCGTAAAGACCCTCCGCGACGAACTGCCAGAGCTGGAAGATCAACATCGGTCCAGAGACGACGAGCGCAGCCAACAGGCAGATCAGCATGTAGGCGTTGAATTGCTCGAGCGCACCGGTCGCCTGGAGCGTGTCGAGGCGCGGGGCCGAAAGCCGACGTTCACGCTCGATCGACGGCGCGAGCTCGCTCAAGTCCGTCTCGTCGAACACGCCTTTTTTCGCGAGGCGCGCAACGACCAGATCGAGGGCGCGCGCCTCATCGCTCTTCGGGCGAGCGGTCCACTCCGCCATCCAATCAACATTGAGTGATGCGCGCGCCAAATCGTACGGTCGGGCGCAGAAACGAAGGAGCTCCTCCTGAAACGCGAACGCGGCGGCAAATGCCACCGCGAACGCGAGGATTCCCTTCATCAGACGCCGACGGAGCTCGTCGAGATGCTCGCCGAACGTCATCCGGGCACTGTCAGGACCGCGTGTCACTCGTACTTGAGGTACTCGAGGATCTCGCGCACCGGGACGATCTGAACCCGGAACAACTGCGCGCGCTGGAAGTCAGCCGAATCGGTCGGCACCGCATCGGCGCCTTCCTCGCTGCCGTCACCGCCCGCAGCTGCCTGCGCGACATCGCCGAGCACCAGGAAGTCGGTCGTCGGTCCGACCTTTTCAGCGACCGTCGCTCCGAGCGAACGCAAACGGTCGGCGACCATCGCCAGCGAGTACCCGCTCGGGAAGTCACCCGAGAGCACAAACTCACGGGGCATCTCGGGGTCGTAGTTAGGAGCGGCGATCTTGTCGCCGCGGCTCAGCGGATCGAAGCGGTCCTTGAGGTCGACGACGGTGCATTCCGCCATCGTAGCCTGCACCGATGAGACCTCGACCATGCCCTTCTCGTGCATGGCGCCGTTCTTGCCGTAGTTGAAAACCTTGAAGCGCGTACCGCGTCGCAGCAGGTGCTTGGCGCCGAGGTCGATGTAGCAAGTCGAAGCGGTGCTCACCGCGACCACTGACCCGTCCGGCTCATCGGGGAGGCGGATGATCTCGACCCGCTTCGCGAGCTCCGTGATCCGTCCTTCGCGCGTCTTCACCTCGCCCTGAAGCGCAACGACCCGGCCTTCGAGCTCCTCCTTCTCGCCGCGCGCCTTGGTCTCAGCGGCAGTGATGCGATTGTTCAGCTCGTCGATTCGGGTGCGATCCGCAGTCTCCTGAGCGCTGTTGCGGTCGCGCTCGTCCTGCATCTGCTTCTGCACCTCAGCGATGGTGCTGTCTTTGGCGGTCTGCGACTCGCGCAAACTCCGCTCGGTCGCCGAACGCGAGGTTTCGGCTGTGGTCGCCTGCGTCCTGGATTCCGCGAGCTCGCGATTCAGCTCGACGACCTTGGCCTCGTAGCGGTCGACCATGCGCGCGAGCGTCGTCGCGTCATCGCCGGTCCAGAGGTTGGCGGTGCGCAGCGCAGCGAGTCGCGTCTTGATTTCTTCCGCGCGCGCCTCGGCGAGAGTGTCGCTCTCATCCCGGAAACCAACTTGTTCCGAGAGGGCACGGATCTTCACCGTTGCGGCGCGGAACTTGTCCGCATTCGCAGTCTCGGCGACCTTCGAGATCTTCAACAGCCGATCGACTTCGGTCTTGTCCGACGCGAAGACGTACATGCCGCCGCCTGACAACAGGAGGAGGACGAGCAGGACGATGACCCACACCACGCCAACGGTCGCGGCCCCGCGGATCTGGCGGTTCATTCAGAGGCTCCAGCTGTTCGAGTCAGGCCTAGAAGTTCGAGGAGTGAAATCGAGGACGGCGCAACGAATAACTTCAGAGTGAACGGCAGCGTGAGCTGCTTCGGCACGGCTTGCGTCGGCCACGACAACGAGGCGCGATCCGCGGCGGAGGGCCTAGGCCCTCGATCGCAGAAGTGGACCGCCTCTAGGAGGGCGCCCCCCATCCGGCAACGCCGGCGGGAGGGACGACTTGCTAGGAGCGGTTTCTGCAGGACTCCGGCACCATTTCCGCAGCCCTCTCCGCAACGTTTCGCCGAGCGCACGCAAACCGTTACGGCTGCGTAGGATCCGGCGGCCGATGCGGAGGCGCGGGATTAAACGGCGCTCTGCGAGGGGTGTCAAGCGCGCCGCTGCTCGGAACCACGGAGAGCGGCAGGGAGGGACGGTGGCGTGCATCCCCGGCCGATCGTGATCGGACTCCTCGGCGGGATCGCCAGCGGCAAGTCGGTCGCTCGGCGCGTCTTGACTGTCGCCGGAGCCGCAGCCGTCGACGCCGACGCGCTTGCACATGCCGTCCTCGACCTACCCGAGGTTCGCCGCGCGCTGATCGAGCGGCACGGTCCTGCCATCCTGCGACCCGAGCCAGCCGGCGGCGAACCTCCCGCCCTCGACCGGGCTGCCGTCGCAGCGATCGTCTTCGCCAACCGGGACCACCTGGCCCACCTCGAGTCGCTCGTCCACCCGCGCGTTTCCCGGCGGCTCCGTCAGCAAGTTGAAGCGCATTTGGCCGCCGCCGAGGTCCCGGCGGTGGTGCTCGATGTCCCACTGCTGCTAGAGCAGGTCGCTTCCGTCGAGTTCTGCGACCTCCTGCTGTTCGTTGATGCGCCCTTCGAGTTGCGTGCGCGTCGCGTCGCCGAGCACCGTGGATGGACGGCCGCCGAGCTCGAGCGCCGCGAGAAGTGCCAGCTCGAACTTGGTGAAAAGCAGCGCCGAGCCGACGTCGTCTTCGACAACTCCGCGGGCGAGGCCGATCTCGAACGAGCGATTCTCCGATGGCTGCACCAGTCCGGGGGCTTCGCAGGTCTGCCGCGCAAGGCAACTCCGCGCGCGCCAACTCCGTCAAAGCCGACCCGGCAATCGGAGGGGCCGGCCCGGCCTTGACCGGTGGACGAAGCCGGCGAAAAAGGCGCCACCTGCGCGCAAGGTTGTCACATCCGGGTGTCGAGCTTTTGCATCGGCGCGCTAAGACATTCCATCGCAACTCGCCACCGATCGGCGACATCGTCAGCCATCCCGAATCGCAGTCCTCGTGGAGGCGTCGATGACTCGGTCGCGCGCTCTCGAGCTTGGAGCGTTCCTGCTCGGTTCGACCCTGGCACTGGTGCCCGAGTCATTCGGGTTCGGCTGAGGCTCGGGTAACCAAGGCTCCGGAGGAGCCAGAGGCGGCGCGCCGACCGGCGGCACTGCTGCCCCGTCCACTCCCGGCGCACCCGGTGCACCCGGTGCACCCGGCGGAGGTGTTCGCACGGGGGGCGGCGGCATGCGCAAACGTCGTCCGACGACCGGCGGCGGCGACGGCAGCGGCTTGGGCGGAGACTTCTTCACTCCCGGCCAGGACGGCAGCCTGACTTGGAACGGTACGAATCCGATCGGCTCCAAGCCGATCCTGATCTACGTCTTCAACGGCCACATCTACGAAGGCACGCACTTCGACTACAGCCGGACGCTCGAGACGACCTTGTTCAAGGACAAGGATGTCATCAAGGAATCGCGCGACTTCGTCTGCGAAAAGGTCTGCATCGACGACCACGAATTCCTGCGCAAGATCAAGGGTCGCGAGCAGGTGACCGCCTTCCTGGCGAAGGCGATGGAGAAGCCTGAGCAGCGCAAGGTGCAACTGCTGTTCGTCGATTCGACCGGGCAACTGATCGCGAACTTCACCGATCCGAAGGCGATCAAGGAAGGTGCGCCGGCACTGCTCAAGGCGCTGCGCGCCGCGAAAGAGGAGAACGCCAAGCGCCTCACCGCGGCCGCGTCGAAGCCCGCAGTTGGGCCAGCGGGTGAGCCCGCGGCGCCGGCCAAGGTCGACAGCGTCAAGCCGGCGGAACCTGAGTCAAACGCCGGCCGCTGAGCAGTCCGCCGTGAGTTGAAGATCGCGCTGCGACTGCGTGGGCGGCCGCAACGGTTTCGAGGGCGGCCCGCAGCCGCCCTCGTTCTTTTTCGCGACGCTGCTCCGATCAACCGCCTTTGCGCTTTTCACCATCGGCGGCCGGGAGCTTCGCCAGCTCGGACTGCGCCGCCTTCTCGGGCGCAAAGCCCTTCCATTCGCGTGCGATCGACAGCAGCGCCCGCCGGGCCGTGACGACCGCTCCGCCGATCCGTGCCGCGGCCGCAGCATCCTCGACCTGCCCCGACGCTTCCTCGATCAACGCCGCCCGCAGTTCTTCGACATCGGCGACCACTGCCTCCGTCCGCAACGGCTGCGTCAGCTTCGGGTCGGACTGCGCCTTCTTCTGTGCCGCGACGAGCTTGCCGAGCTCGACATGGACCGCCGCGCCACCGCGCGACGAGCGCTGATCGAGCAGCACGCGCAACCGTTCGAGCAGTTCGCGGTAATCGCGGTACGACCACCACGCTCCGGTCCGCTCCTGGTTGGCGCGCTTCAGCTCCTCTCGCAACCGATCGAAGTCGATCTCGTGACCTTCCGCGCGAGTGAGCTCGACCCCATCCACCGAAACGAAGACGTGCAGCGGTTGCCAGTATTCGCGCTGCGCGAACTGATCGCGGACCTTGAGGTGGCTCGCCCGATGCTCCTCGCAGCGGCAATCGAACAGCGTGCACCAATCGACTTCGATGCCGTCCACGATCCGCTTCGACGATGCGTGCTGCTTGCCATCGATCGCTGCCAGCAGCACGACCTCATGCGAAAACGCCGCGAACTCCGGCACCGAATACACCAGCTTCTCGACGGTTCGAAATCCAGCGCTCTGGTCGTCGGCGAGGACGGCGACGATCGGCACGTTGCGAAGCTCGGCCTCGATCCTGGCCGCTTGCCAATCACTGGTCCAGCGGATCTCGCCGTTCTTGCGCGCCGGCGGCAGTTCGAGCGCGAGTCGCTCACGCGCGCGCGCCGACCTCGAACGTGTCGTCGGTGCCGCCCGCCGCGGTCGCGAAGAGCGCCACGCCGATCGCCGAGATCCACCCTCGCTCGCCACCGACCGCCATCGCTGCCTCTCATCTGAAACGCGTTCGCGATCTGTCGCGGCGCAGAAGGTAGCGAAGCCGCGCACCGGTGCATGACGTGCACCGGTCACGATGCCGGCGCCTACTGCCGCCTCGCGCCAGCGCGGGCACGCTCAGCTTGCGCTCGCCGTTCGTCGTGTTCGGCGGCCTCGGCCCGCGCCTGCTGCAGTCGCTCTCGCAACTCCTCCGTCGCCACCGTCGGTCCGCCGCCTGCAGGAATCGGCAACGCCGAGGCCGGAGATGGACGTTCACCCCCGTCCTCGGAGTTGCCCGCGCCACCGCGCTCTCCCGGCGCACCGCTCGACGCCTTCGCGCCCGATGGACCGGGCTTGAGCGGCCCATTCGTGGCGCGGCGGGCAGTCGCACCCGCTTCAGCCGCCACTGCCCAAGCTCGGTCACGCGCTTCGACATCGCGCAACCTCTCGACGACGGCAGAAATCGAGGCCAGACGCTCGACATCCGGCGGCTCGACACGCACCGCGTGCTGCCCGGCCTCAAGCAGCGCGGCCCGCGCCGACTCAAGCTCCTCCCGCACCTGCGCCAGCCGTGCGCGCGCGTCGGCGACCGCGCCTGGCTTCGGCCGTTTTGGTGGAGCGTCCGGAAACGAACGGCGCAACGACCGCTCGTACTGCACCCGCGCAAAGTCGTAGGCCGCGGCCGCGGCGACGGCGCGATCCGCGTGACCGCGCAAAGCGTCGAATCCGGCCGCGGCGTCCTCGAACGCGCCAGCGACGGCCTGCGCGATGGCGATGTCGAGCGCCTCCCGTGCGGCCGGAGCGTCGAGATTCGCGCCGCGATCGTTCGGCGCCGAATCGCCGCGGACGTCGATGACGAGGATGCATGCCAGCGCGATCGGCAGCGTCGCGGCCGAAGTCATCGCTCGGCTCCTGCGAGGACATGGGCGATCAGCAGGCAGACGTACGCCGCCACCGCGCACCAGGTCACGATCCCGATCGGACGCCGTCGTGATGGTTCAGCGACTGGCGCCGTGAAGGCGCTCGCCAGCTCCGCCACTCGCTCGGGTCGCGCCGCCGTGCGATCGGGCGAGGCCTCCGCCCCATCCTCGATCGCCGTCGCGAGCGTGGTCCCGACCGCGTGTGCGACGAGCTCGATCCCGGCCTGCGCCGCCCTCTGCTGCAACGGCTCGGTCGCGGCGCCGTCCCATTCGCCATCGGTGTAGAGCAGCAACTGCGGTCCTGGAATCGCGCTTTCGTGCGTGGCTGGCTCGAGCGATTCGAGCAGCTCCAGCGCGACCGCGAGCGCCGCCGCGACATCACTGCCCGCGGTCGAAACCCGCCGCGGATCGAGTTCCCCCAGCAGTTCGAACAGTGCCTCGTGGTCGGCGGTCGGCGGCGCGACTCGCCACGCGGCGCCGGCGAACGCGATCAATCCGAAGCTTCGCCCCGGCTCCGCGCGGACACGATCGGCAATCTGCGCGACGGCATGCTCGAATCGCGACGGCGCGATGTCCTTCGCCAGCATGCTGCGCGAGACGTCGAGCAGCACGAGCGCCGGCGACTGTGCGTCACGAGCGGCCGGGTGCGTCCGCCACTGCGGCTGTGCCAGCGCCGCGAGCAGGAGCGCCGCGCCGACCGCGTCGAACCACGCGCGACGGTCGCGTGCGCGCCACGCCGCCAGCGCCAACAGCGCGAGCGCCGCCAAACCCCACTGTGGCGCGCTGAAGATCACGGCAAGCTCCGCAGGGCGGCGCGTTCACCCGCGGCAAGAGCGAGCAGGATGATCACGGCAATCAGCATCAGGCGGGTCGCGATGGGTCTCCCCACCACGCCCTCGCGTCGCACGATCGGCGCCTGCTCCAACGCATCGATCGTGCGCCACGCTGCCTGCAAACCCGATTCATCGGTCGCGTGGAACGCGACGCCACCCGTCTGGCTCGCGATCGCCTCCAGCAGCGCCCGGTCGGGCGCCGTTCGACCGCTGCCGAATTCCTCCCCGCCGCCGAGCGCGATGGCGTAGACGCGCACGCCCTCCGCACGGCACAGCGCCGCGCCCTCGAGCGGATCGATCGATCCGTGATTGCTGGCGCCGTCGGTGACCAGCACCAGCACCTTGGTGCCGGCCCGCGTCGACAGTCGTTGCGCGCCATCGGCGAGCGCCACGCCGATCGCCGTCAGGTCCTCAGTGCTGTCCTGCACCGTCGTCAATTCGTCGAGGCACGACTCGAACAGCGCGTGATCCCAGGTGAGCGGGCAGCGCAGCCGCGGGTATTTCGCGAAGGTCGTGAGCCCGATCCGATCACCCTCGCGCCCCACCGCGAACCGGCGGATCGCGGCGCGTGCCGCGTCGAAGCGCCGACTGGCGAACGAGCCGGGCAACACGACCGTCATCGACGACGACTGGTCGAGGGTGACCAGCAGATCGACGCCAGCGTGCGATTCCTCGGCGGCGCGGCGCTCGACCGCGGGATCGGCGAGCGCAAGCGCCAGCAGCGCGAGCGTCGCGAGCCGCAGATAGGGCAGCGCCCGCGCCCACCGGTCGCGCCCACTCGAAGGCAGTCCGCGAAGCCAACTGCTGTCAGCGAAAGCGATCCCGACGCGCCGTCTTCGCCGCCGCCGCCACGCCTCGGCCAGCAGCAGCGCCGCGAGCGCGAAGACCAGCGCCAGCGACTGGGAGACGCTTCCGCCGTTCATGACGGCGACTCCGGAAGCAACGTTGCCAACCGCGATCCGATATCGGTGCGCGCGGCGCTTGCGCCGAAACGAGAGTAGATCGACGATTCAAGCTCTGCCAGCAACTCGGCGAGCGCTTCGCGGTCGACCGCGCTCCACCATGGGGCTGCAACGTCGGTGATCAACTCCTCGCGCGTCCAGGCGAAACCGGTCGCATCGAACCGCGCCGCAAGTTCCGCACGAAGCCACGCCTGCAACGCCGCACAGTGACGCCGTCGCGCTCCGAGATCGTCCGGGAGCGGTCGCGCCAGCAGCGACCGATCACCCCGCGCTCGGGGGGCGGCGCCTCGCGGCGACATGGCGCGCCTGCGCCACGTCATCCAGGCGCCCACCAACAGCAGCGACGCGATCCCAAGGACGACGAATGGGACGCGCCCCGAAATCGACGGCTCCGAACGCTCGGAGGAAGCTCGACGCCACTCCGTGAACGGCGGCGGCGGCGCGCCTGGCGGCCATGGCGGAACGATCTCGAGCGTGAGCGTCTCGCTCTTGAGCGGCCGTTCGCGCCCGTCGGGATCGGTCAACGCGACCGTGAACGGTCCGAGCTCGAACCGACCGGGCCCGCACGCACGCACGACCAGCGTGAGGTGCGCCGTTCGATCCTCGTCCCCGGCCGCGCTGCTTCGTCGCTCCTCCACCACGAACGCCGGATCCAGCGCAAAGCTCCCCGCCAACCGCAACGTCGCGCCCGGCGCCGACTCCACCGCCAGATCGAGCTCGATCGTCTCGCCAAGAGCGACCGAGCGCCCCGGCCCGCGCAACGCCGCGAACTCGGCGCGTGCAGCGCCGTCTTGCGCCGCGACCAGCGCGACGAGCAGCGTCCAGACCGCCAAGCAACCGCTCATCGTTGGCTCCGCAGCGCTCGCCGCCGCGCCCAATCAAGCAGTGGCGTCGCGAGGTCGCCGTCGGCATCCAGTTCCAGCCACTCAGCGCCCAACCGCACCGCTCGCGCTCTCGCGGCCGCGCGCGCCTCTGAGAAACGCAGGAGCAACGCGGCTCGCACCACCGGTGAGCCGAGATCGACGACAAAGCGACCAGCGCCTTCTGGATCATCGAGGCGCCAACGCCCCTTCGCCGGCAGCTGCGCAAGCCATCCGGAGCGCAGCGCCAGGAACACCAGATCGTGGCGCGCCGCCGCGCGAGCCAGCAGCGCGTCACTCGGCGGCGCATGCGCATCGGTCACGACGAAGACCAGCGCCGGCTGCATCCGAACCTGCAGCAACGCTTTCAGCGTCGCGTCGAGATCGGTCGCATCGCTGCCACCGCTCCATTCCAACCACTCCGTCGCCAGCGCCAGCAGCGCGTGGCCGCCGTGACGCGGCGCCACCATGCGATCGACGGTCGCACTGAAGAAGACCGCTCCGATCCGATCGCCGACTCGCGCCGCGGCGAGCCCGACCAGCAGCAGCAACTCCGCCGCCGCCTCGCGCCATGGTCGCTCTCCGGCGGCCTCGCGCGTGCTCCGCGATGCGTCGAGCAGGAAGAGGACCGACTGCTCGCGCTCCTCGTCGAAGCGCTTGACCTGCAAGCGCCCCGAGCGCGCGGTCACGTTCCAGTCGACGGTGCGCGCGTCGTCACCGACCACGTACTCGCGCACTTCGGCGAACTCGATCCCAGCGCCGCGCACCGCGCTTTGCCAAGCGCCGCCGAGGCCACGGCGCACCTCCCGGCGTGCTCTCACTTCGAGCGCACGAACCACTGCGAGGACGCGCGCGTCGACCGGGTGGCGAGCCACACCTGCCTCGCTCAAGGCGCAGCGACAGAACGGAGCAGTTCAGCCAACAGCGCATCGACCGTCTGGCCGGCCGCCTCGGCCTCGAACGACAGCAGCAGGCGGTGGCGCAACACGTCGGGCGCCAGTTCCTTCACGTCGGAAGGCGTCACGTAGGCACGTCCGCGCAGCAACGCCAGCCCTTTCGCCGCCACCAGCAGCGCCAGCGCAGCGCGCGGTGATGCCCCAAGCCGGAGCTCGCGGCGGGACGGATCGCGGGTCGCGACGATCAGGCGCAGCACGTAGTCGTGGATCGCCGGCTCGGCGTGGATCGAATCGAGCAGGCTGCGCGCGTGCAGCAACTCCTCGCGCGTGGCGACGGCGGCGAGCTCGTGGCGCGGCGTCCCACGTCCGTGGCGGCGGAGGATCTCCTCCTCGTCGGCCCGTGCCGGGTAGCCGATCTGCAACTTGAACAGGAACCGGTCGAGTTCCGCCTCGGGCAACGGATAGGTGCCATCGTGCTCGATCGGATTCTGCGTGGCGAACACGACGAACGGCGACGGCAACGGCAGCGTCTGCTCGCCGATCGTGACCTGTCGCTCCTGCATGGCCTCGAGCAGCGCGCTCTGCACCTTGGGTGGCGCGCGGTTGATCTCGTCCGCCAGGACCAATTCGGCGAACAGCGGCCCGCGCCGGATGGTGAACTCGCCGCTGCCGGGCCGGAAGACCTGGGTGCCGATCACGTCGGCCGGGAGCAGGTCCGGCGTGAACTGGACGCGCTTGAACGCGAGCCCGCTCGCGCGCGCCAACGCCGCGACCGCGAGGCTCTTGCCGATTCCCGGCACGCCCTCGATCAACGCGTGGCCGTCCGCGAGCAGCGCCACCAGCAGACGACGCACCAGCGGCTGCTGCCCGACCAGCACGGAAGCGACCTCGCGCTCGATGCGGGTCAACAATGCGCCGGCAGCTTCGATCTCTGCATCTAGCTTTCGGTCGGACGGCAAGGAGCGCTCCGGAGCGGAGGCGGGTTTCAGTGCCCGCCGCTCGCCTGGACCTCGATCGCCTCGCGCCAGCGGCTGGCCAGCGCGCGGATCTCATCGGGCGTCGCATCGTGCGCCAAGCTGCCGAGGACACGCGCGTGCGCCGCCTCCAGCAACTCGAGCGCGCTGCGCCGCACAAACCAGCGCGCGTCCTCGAGAGCGGCGACGAGGAGCTGTTGGAACGAGCGGTCGCTCAGGTCGTTGCCCTCGGGAACCAAGGCGCCACCCTCCTTCAATGCGGCCAGGAAGTGGTCGGCATGGCTCAAGCCAGGCGTCGACTCATGCAGCGAACGGAAGCGCCACGACTCGGTTCCAGGGTCCTTGCAGAACAGGTAAGTGAGCAACGTCCGCGCCCGGCGATGGAGCTTCTCTTCCTCGAGATCAGCAAGCAGCGTCGGGACCGCGTCCATCTCGCCGAGGTCTGCCAGACCGTAGGCCGCTTCGCGCGACAGCGCCCCCGCCGCCTCGCTCACCAGCCGACGCAGCCGTTCGATCGCCAGCGGCCGCGGAAGCCCCTTGATCGACGCCAGTGCCAAGCGGCCGAGCGCGTCGTCGGTGCCACGCTCGCGCACCAGCGCATCGAGCGCTTCCGCGGCGCGCTCATCGCCACGGGTCGAGAGTCCTTCGAGCGCCGACGCCGCCAGCGATGGATCGGTGCCACGCATGGCCGCGATCAAGCACTGCAACGCGTCCTCACGATGCGACAGGCCGAGCAGGCGCAGCGCCGCGGTGCGCACCAACGGCGGCGCCGACTCCGCCTGCTCGAGCAGGAGCGCAACCCCGGCATCGCCGCCGCGGCGCGCCAGCAGCGCAAGAGCTTTCCCCCGCACCCGCTCGTCGCCATCGGTCCGTGCCAACGTGATCAGGCGGTCGTCGGCGAGCACCAGCTGGTCGCGCTCGACCAGCGCGAGCGCTGCCATCCGCACCGGCGGGCGTGCATCGTCGACGCCGCGGTCTGCGCGATCCATCCGCAGCAGCGCGCTCGCGATCGCATCCTGCGCCGCCCCACCGCGCGGCGCGAGCGCATCGACCACTCGCTCGAACGCGTCATCACGATGCGTCGAGATCAGCAGGTCGAGCAGCTTGTCCGCACGCATATCGCCCGGCGGCAGCCGCGCGAGCTGCGCCGCGAGCGCATCGACCTGCGTCGCACGCACGCTCGCACCGAGATCGTGGACTCGACCGAGCACCGAAAACGCACGCCGTACCGCGTCGGGGTCATCGCCACTGATCGAAGTGAGCGCCAGGTCGATCAGGCGCGACTTGCGCGGCGCCGGCTCCAAGTGGGTCGTGTACCAGGCGTGCTCCTCCGCGAACCGCTGCGGATAGGTCGTGTCGAAGGTCAGCAATTGCTGCCAGAGCGTCGGCTCCGCCGCCGCCGAGAGTGCCGCGTCGAACGCCCGGATCTTCGGATCGTCGACCCGCACCGCGACCACCCGCTCGCGCCCCCGCGTCGTCACCCGCACCACCAGGTCGCCCGCCTGCGATGGCGTGAGTTGCCGCGGCAGCTCACCCAGGAGCAGCCCCTGCGCCTCGAGGCTGATCAGGAGCGCGCGCATGGTCTCGAGTTCGAGCACCATGGCGCCCGGTCGCACACCGCCGGCCACCTGCGCGCGATGGCGATCGCCACAGAGCACGAGGTCGGTCTGCTGAAGCCCGGTGGCGTCAGCACGCGACGTGACGACCACGGCGTCCAGCTCATCCTCGGCCAACACCAACCCCTGCAACTCGCTCTTGCCGGCGAAACGAGCGTCGGGATTCTTCGAGAACCACTCCCGCCACGCCGGGATGCTGCTGCCGAAATGTTCGCCCGTCTGCAGCTCGAGCGTCGCCACCGAGCTCTTGAAGCAGAGCTCGAAATCGCCGAAGAACCGGCCATTCACCACCCCATCGGCGAGCGCCGGCACCACTGTCGCCTTCGCCACCTCGCGGCGCGCATCTTCGCGATAGCCAATCATTCCGCAGACCACGCATGCGGTGGCGCGCAGCAGCAAGTCGCTCGTGCGCACCATCGGCAGATAGTGATCGAAGAGCGACTCGGGCAGCACGACGCCGCCGGTGCGCTGTTCATGCAGCGCCAGCGCGAGCGCCGCGTGGAGGTTGCGCCGTTCACGCTCGCCTCCGGCGAGGCGGACGAGTTCGCCAAAGATCTCCGGAGCGTCCTGCCACGACAGCAGTTCGGTCACGCTCTTCGCCAGCGAGGCGTCCTTCGCTCCGAGGAAGTTCGCGAGCGCGAGCGCCGGCAGACCCGGCTCCTTCAGATCGACGAGCAGTTCGAAAAGGTCCCGGCGCACTCCGTCGGATCGGGTGGTCTCCAGCACCTCGGTGAGTTGCTGCAACGTCTCCTTCGTCGGATCACGCCGCAACAGCGCCCGTGCCGCGCGCCGCAGCGGCCCCTGTTCCGACTGCAGGAAGCGCAGCGACAATGCGCTGGCGCGCCCGCTGTCGAGGTCGTTGAGCGCGGACAGCAACGGTGTGAATCGCGCGCGCTGCCGCGGGTCGGCGAAGAGCTTCTCGATCTCGCTGAAGCTGTCGCGATCCGCCAGCAGGGTGAGGCCCCGAGCCGCCGCCGCTCGTTCGAGGACGGTCCCGTTCGCCAGTCGCGCTCGCAGCAGCGGGACCACCTCCGTGCCGCGGGCCGCGAGCGCGCGCAACGCGTTCTCGCCGGCCTCTGCGGGCCACGTCGTCACCACCGGGAGCGCCTTGTTCAGCGCCGTCTCGGGCGTGACGACTTTCGATTCCTTCTGGCCACCCGCACTGGAGGTCGCGGGCTGGTCGAACTCGGGCGCGTCTTGCGCACGTCGCTTCGTACCTTTTCCATCCTGGGCAGAAGCCGTGGACAGAACGGCGAGCAGCGCGGCCGAGGCCGCGAAGAGCTTGCGCATAAGAGAGGTCACCTCGCGAGCGTCTGAAGAGCGAAGGAACTACCAGATGGCCTCCGATGTGGCAACCGCCGCGCTCCCGAACGGCTTGCCGAAAAGGGAGTTGCGCACGCCGGCCGCGACCGCGGCACGGGCACGATCAAGCAACTCCGGGTCGAGCAGCGCTTCGGGATAGAGGCCGCCCAACACGCCGTGCTGCCGGCTCCCGAGCAGCTCGCCTGGCCCCCTTTGCGCGAGGTCGAGCTCGGCCAGCTTGAATCCGTCGTCGTGCGCAGCGAACGCCTCGAGCCGGGCGATGCTCTCGGGCGCCGGTTCGGCGGAGACCAGGAGGCAGGTCGCCGGGTGACCACGCCGCCCCACGCGACCGCGAATCTGGTGCAGTTGCGCGAGCCCGAAGCGATCGGCATCGAGCACCACCACCATCGTGGCGTCGGGAACGTCGATCCCAACCTCGATCACCACGGTGGCGACCAACACGCGGAGCGGACCGGACGCGAAGGCCGTGAGCCGCGCCTGCTTGGCCTCCGAGTCGAGCCGACCGTGCAGCAGCGCGACCCATTCCGCTGCGATGCCGGCCACGGCCAGCTCGCGCGCGACCCACGGCGCCACCTTCTCCGCGGCGGCCCTTCCGCGAGTGCCGGCGCGTGGATGCTTCACCTCGCCCGACCCGATCGCCGGACAGACGACGAAGACCTTGCCACCGCGGACCACCTCCGCCCGCAGCCGGGCGCCGAGCGTGCGCCGCGCGTCGCCGATGAGCAGTTCGCTCGCCACATCGCGATTCGGAAACGGCCGTTCGCGCAGCAACGACGGGTCGAGGTGGCCGAACAGTGTCTGCGCCAGCGTCCGCGGGATCGGCGTCGCGGAGACCAGCAGCAGATCCGGAGCGCCGCCTTTGCCGAGCAACCGCGCGCGCTGCAGCGCGCCGAACTTGTGCTGCTCGTCGACAACGACGGCAGCGAGATCGACGAAACGCTGGCGCGCAGAGAACAGGCGATGCGTTCCGACGACGAGCGAAGTGACGATCGGCGACGCTGAGACGTTCTTCGGTCCGACGCCCGCCACCACCAGCTCCGGCGGCGGCAGCTGCAGTCGGCTCGCGAGATCGAGCAGCGTCGCGTGGTGCTGGCGTGCGAGCAGCTCGGTCGGAGCCAGCAGCGCGCCTTGACGGCCGGAGCGCGCCGCCACGATGAGGGGGAAAAGCGCGACCCAGGTCTTGCCGCTGCCAACATCGCCAGACAGCAGCCGCGCCATCGTGGTCGGCCGTTGATAGTCCCCGACGAGGTCGGCCAGCGCGCGCTGTTGATCGCCGGTGAGACGATGCGGGCACGCCGCGACGTATTCCTCGAGCCAGCGCGACGCGGCTTCGATCGCACCGCCCAGGCGTGCCGGCCGCTCGTGACGACGCGCGCGCAGCCGCAACTGCAGCGCGATCGCCTCGTCGAGCGCGAGGATCCGGCGGGCGAACGCGCACTCGCCGTCCGCACGCGGAAAATGGAGCGCACCGAAGACCTCGAGCAGCGACCGTTGAGTTCCCGCCAACGCCGCGGCGTGCGCGGGCAGCGGCTGTGACAGTTCTTCGCGGCAGCGTTCCAGCGCCGCGCGCAAGGCTCGGCGATGGAACCGCGGCGCGATCAGCTCGGGCAGCAGGTAGTGCGGCTCGAACGTCGGACCGTTCGCTTCGTTGGCGGGGGCCAGCGCCTCCTGATGCAGCCAGCCGCGGACCTTGAGCTCCAGCGTCGCACCGCGGCGCAGGACGGTTCCGCGCAACAGCAGTTCCTCGCTGCGAGCGAACGACTTGGCGAGCCAGCGCGGACCGAACAGCACGCAGGAGAGCGCCCCCGTCGGATCGGCGACCAGCAGTCGGGTCGCGACGATCCCGCGTCGTCCGCCGGCCTGCTTGCGCTCTAGCGTGGCGCGGACCGTCGCCGTCACGCCTTCGCGCAGGTCGACGATCGCGGTCGGCGGATCGAAGCGCAGATGGCGCCGCGGCGGCCAGCGCAACAGATCGCCGAGCGTGACCACTCCGAGCTCCGACCATGCGGCGCTGCGCCGGCCGCCGAAGCCGCGCAATGCGGCGAGCGGCAGGTCGAGGTTCGACGAAGGCGATGGCGGCCGTGGACGAGGGGTGACCACGTCGCGCACCTATACTCCGCGCCACCATGAACCTGCTCGCGCTCGTCCTGCCATTCCTGCTCTCGTTCCAGGTTTCAGACGACGCGGCCGTCGCCGCGGCGACTGCCCGCTGCCGCGAGACCGCGCAGGCGAAGGAAGAAGCGTTGCGCGCGCTCGAGTGCGCCTACGTCCGGATCGAGTTGGCGTGGAGCGAGTGGCGCAAGTCCGAGGTCGACCGCGAAGCGACGCTCGCCACCGTGTTCGCCGAGGTCTATGCGACGCGACTCGCCGACTGGGAGCAACGGCGAGTCGCGCCGAAGGACGCGCGCGAGGCCAAGGCCAACCGTCGCGCGGAACAGGACGAGCTCACGACCCACTTCAGGGAGTTGTTGGTCGAGCGCGGCGTCCTCGAGACGGCACTGCGTGGGCCGTTCGCCGACCTGGCCGCTCGCGAGGTGGTCGGCAAGCCGGCGGCCGATGCGCCGGCGAAGATGCAGTTGCTCGCCGCCCGCTGGTTCGATCCATCCCAGCGGTTCGAGCTGCTCTGGAACGAGGTGTTCCACGTGCACGCGACGGAAGTGCGCGCCTGGCGCGAGAAGTACGACGAATCGATCGCCGCGCTGGTCGAGCTCGATCGCATCGAACATCCCGAGACCTACCTCCCCGGCGGCGCGAAGGCGCGGCCGGGAATGGTCTACGTGCCGGGCGGGAACTACGTCGTGGGGCCGAATGACGGGATCGTGCGCAAGAAGAAGCGGTTGACGCTGCGCCCATTCATGCTCGACCGCTGCGAGGTGACGAACGGCGACTACGAGGCGTTCGTCGCGTCGCTGCCGGTCGAGGAGCGCGCAGCGCGTACCCCTCGCAACTGGCCGCTCGACCCGTCCGGCAAGGCCGCGCCGCCCGCCGGGAAACGCGACCATCCGGTCACGATGGTCACCTGGCGCGACGCGGACGCGTACGCCCGATCCGTCGGCAAGCGGCTGCCCACCGAAGATGAGTGGGAAGTCGCCGCGCGCAGCAAGGAAGGGCTGCTCTACCCGTGGGGCGCCACCTGGGAAGAGGGGCGCAGCAACGACGCGAGGAGCCATCGGGTTGACACCGTAGAGGTCAGCGCGTTCGAGAGCGGAGCGTCCCCGTTCCGGGTGCTGCAGCTCGCCGGCAACGTCGAAGAGTGGACCGCATCGAACGAGGATGGCGACACGCTCACGGAACTGCCGTCGAACATTGTCGCAGTGGTCGTCCGCGGCGGCCACTTCCGCAGCCCGCCGGAATACGCCAGCGCGGTCTTTCGCTGGGTCGCTCCAGGAGGCTCGACCCGCGAGCCTCACCTCGGCTTCCGTTGTGCCGCGGACTTGAAGTGACCGACCCGCGATGAGCACCGCCACTCCGCCTGCCGACGAACCGCCGTTCGATCGGCGCTTGTTCCCCACCGCCGGCGTCGCACGGCTGTTCGTCGAGGCGCTGCTCGACCTCGCGCTGTTGGCGCCGCGCGTGCTCTTCGCGGCGGCGCTGGCGGCGGCGCGGCGGCGCGAGATCATCGCACTGGTTCGCACAAAGGGACGACATGCCGCGTAAGACTCGCATCCTGCACGAAGATGATGAGTACCTCTTCGTCGAAGCGCCTGGCGATCCGCAAGGGCCGGCGCTGCAGCTCTTCGCCAAAGTCGAGAACGCTCGTGCCGTCACGCCCGGCCGCACTCCGACGCACAAGACCGAGCACGGAGCGTGGCTCCAGGTGGCGCGCTTCGACGGCGCCGAGCTTGCGCTCGATCCCGACGCTCCGGCAGGACTCGGCGAGCGGCTGAAGCAACTGCTTCCGCGATACGCCGAGGTCCGCCAGAAGCGGATCGCCGAGGCGAAGCACCCGTGCTGGTGGATCAGCGCTGAAGGAAAACCGCTGCACGGCCTCCACCCGGCCCAGCCGGCCGGCGTGCTGTTCAAGCTATGGAGCAGCGTCGAGCGCGCGCGTGCCGTCGGTGGCGAGCTCGGGGTCGAGGCGCAACCGCGCTCGACCGGCGAGCTGCGGGAGTTTCTCGAACTGCGCGCCGAGGAGGGGTACGCCGGCGCACTGCTCGACGACGTCCAGTTCATCTTCTTCTGCCTTGATTCCGAAGGGCGCATGCAGTTCCTGCGGCTCGGCGACGGCAGCGAGCTCGCGACCCATCTGCTCAGCGGCAACGGAAAGTTCGAGCTCTACGAGGGCGACGAGGAGCTCGATCCGTGGGTCGATGCCGACGGTTGGGATCGGCTGCTCGTGCGCACCTACGGCGTGGTGCCGTTTCTCGGCCACCAACGCGGATGGCGCTGCTTCGCACTGCATCAGGCGGGACAACCGATTGCGCGACCCAGCCGTGACGGAGCGAGCAAGCAACCGGAGCTCGCGCTGTTCCACGACCCGGCGGCGGCCGACGTCCACTGCGCGCGCCACAATCTCGGCAAGGCGACGATCGAGCGGGTGGAAGACGTGATCGCCACGGTCCGCGCGGCGCAGTCACGCGGCGAGCTGATCCGCCTCCATCCGGAAGATCATCGAGTGCGTGGCGGTCCGCTCTGGGTTGGCCAGGATGGCGCGCTCTACCTGCTCGGATTCAGCGGAATCTGGCGCTCCGCAGACGGCGAAGACTTCGAGCGCGTCGCGGACGACGATGCGAATGAGGGCGACGCAGACGGTCAGTCGTCCGGCAACACGTAGGAGCGGACGGCGGCGTCATCCGAACGCGCGCCGGCGAGGAAGCTGCCGAGCACGTTGCAGCCCGCGTTCCGGAGCAGTTCAAGCGCGCGCGTCGATTGATCGCGGGGGGTCTTCTCGAGGCGCACCACGTAGAGCAGCCCGTCGATCCGAGCGCCGAGCGTCGCGGCATCGGAGAACGGGAGCGCCGGCGGCGTGTCGAAGAGGATCCATTGGTAATCGGCCTTGAGCGCACTCACCAGATCGCTCATCCGCGAACTGCCTAGGAGCTCCGACGAATTGCGCACCACGCGTCCAGCCGGCAGCACGAACAATCCCGGCACCGACGTCGCCGAGACGACGCGTTCGAGCGGCACGAAGTCGAGCATCAGGTCAGCGAGACCCGGCTCGCGCCCGATCCCCCAGAGGGAAGCCTGCACCGGAGCGCGCAGGTCGGCGTCAATGATGAGCACGCGGGTGTCGGGCAGTTCGCAGAACGCGGCCGCGAGGTTGGCGACCGTGATCGACTTGCCCTCGCCCTTGATCGCGGAGGTGATGGCGAGCGCGCGCGGCTGACCGCCCGCGTTCATCGCGACCAGGTTGGTGCGAAACGTCCGGTACTGCTCGGCGACACCGCTCTGCGGTTCATGGCAGATCACGACGCGCGAGTCGATCGTCCGATCAACGAGGAGAAGCAACTCGTCGCCCACCGCTTCTTGCGGAGACGGCGGTGCAGGCGAGGGATCGCGCGATTCGTCGACCATGGCGTTCTCTTTCGGATCTCGAGCCGGGTGAGCGTGAGGCCGGCAGCCAGTGGTTCGCCGCGAGCGGGCGGGACGATAGCGTGCGCCGCTCCATCGATCGCAGCGGCCCCCGGGGAGCACTCCGGGAACTCCGACTGCCCCCTGCTCGAACACGGTGGCCCGCTTGCAGAACTCGCTCATGCATCGACTCGCGGGCTTGTTCCGCAGCAAGTCGAACCTCACCAGCCTGAAGCAACTCGAACGCGAAGGCGTGCGCAGCGTCAACGTGCTCGACATCGGCCGGTTGGGGGCGCTGGTCGGCGAGGCGATGGAGACGGCGCTGCGCGAAGCGCTCGCCGTCGGCGGCTCGGCGGAGTTCGCGGTGGGCGGCGCGCAGGTGGAGTTCATGCGCCGGCTCGGCCTCGGCCAGCGCCTCGCGGACCACGGCGCGGAACTCGAAGCGCAGCAGAACGCGCTTGCGAGCCAGGTCGGCACGCTCACCGGCGTCCTCGCGCAATCGCGCGAGCAGCTCGCGCTCAGCCGTGAACGCGACCACTCCGCGGCGACGACCGGGCTGCGCGCACAGCTCGACCTGGTGCTCGGTCAGACGCTGGCGCGACTGGAGCAGCTGGCGACTTCCACTCCGTCGGTCGCCGCCGAGATCGGCACTCTGCGCCGCACGCTGCGCGCGGCTCTGCTCGAACTCCTCGACGAGGCGTTGTGTGCCGCGGCTCCGATGCGGGTCGCCGGCGCGCCTGCTGATGCGAACGACACCAAACTCGACCTGCTTGAGCGGCGCGTCCGCAAGCTGAACGCGCAGTTGCTCGAATCGCAGGAACTCCTCGCGCGAACGCGCGCGGGCCAGTCCGAATTGCAGGGCGCCGTGCCGTCGATCCACCGCGTGGCGCAGGGCCTGCGCAGCGACGCGACCGACGGGCAGGCGAAGCGCTCGTTGCTGCAGGCCATCTTCGAACACAACCTCGAATTGCGGCGAACGCTCGCGGATCAGCCCGATCCGCACGCCGCACCGACTGGAGCAGGATCGAAATGAGCGAAACCCCGTCCCCTCGGCTGCGTCCCACCAATCCGTCCGGCGTGCTCTACATGGGCATCGACCTCGGCACCTCGCGCACCTCGGTCGCGGCCAGCAATGGCGTCCGCGAATCGGTGGCGAGCTACGTCGGCTACCCGAAGGACGTCGTCGCGAAAAAGGCGCTGAAGAAGGACGTCCTGTTCGGCGACGAAGCGCTCGGCAACCGCCTTGCGCTCGACTTCTACCGGCCGCTCGCGGGTGGCGTGATCCAACACAGCGACGGCGACGGCTCGAATCCTGACGCCAAGCGCTTCCTGAAGGCGACGCAGGACCTGATCCGGCACGCGATCAGTCTCGCGCGCCCGAAGCAGGACGAACTCATCTACGCGGTGGTCGGCTGTCCGGCGCAGTGCTCGCTCCGGAACAAGAGCTCGATCGTCGAGGCGGTGCGACCGGTCGTTGACTCGGTCATGATCGTCTCCGAGCCGTTCTCGGTCGCCTACGGCCTCGACCTGCTGACCGACTGCCTGGTGATCGACATCGGCGCCGGCACCACCGACCTCTGCCGGATGCACGGCACGATGCCGACTGCGGACGACCAAGTGACCACCCCGTTCGCCGGCGACCACGTCGACCAGACGCTGCTCGAGCTGCTGAAGAAGAAATGCGTCGGCGCGGCCATCTCCATCCAGATGGTGAAGGACCTCAAGGAGAAGTTCTCCTTCGTCGGCGAGAAGCGCGACCCGGTCGCCGTCGACCTGCCAGTGAATGGCAAGCCGACCCGATTCGAGGTCGCCGCCGAGCTGCGCGAGGCGTGCCGCTCGATCGTCCCGTCGATGGTGGACGCGATCCACCAGCTCATCGCCAGCTTCGACCCCGACTTCCAGAGTCGGTTGAAGAACCACGTCCTGCTCGGCGGTGGCGGCAGCCAGATGGGCGGTCTGCGCGAGATGCTTGAAGTCGAGATGCGCGAGCGCCTCGGGGAGGGCCGGGTGGTGCGGGTCGACGAGCCGACCTACGGTGGCGCCAATGGCGCGCTCAAGATCGCGCACGACATGCCGCCCGAGTTCTGGGAGAAGGTCAGCTGAGCCCCCTAGACCGCGCCCGCCTCGTCTGCCGATGAGTTCCGGACTCAGAACCCTCGCCCTCTAGGACTCCGCCATTCCGCCTCTGCTCAAGGCGCTCCGCCCCCACCAGTGGACGAAGAACCTCGCGGTCTTCGTGGGGATCCTCTTCGCCCGGAAGTTGCACGACCCGACCGTGATGGTGCCGGTCGCGATGCTCTTCTGCGCGTTCTGCCTCGCCGCGAGCTGCATCTACCTGCTGAACGACATCGCCGACCGCAATGAGGATCAGAAGCACCCGGTCAAGTGCAAGCGACCGATCGCGGCGGGCACGCTCTCGGTCGGATCGGCGCGCGTCGCGGCCGTCGTGATCGCCGCAAGCGCGTTGGCGCTGGTCTGGTTCCTGCCGACCGGGGTTCGCCTTACGCCGTGGAAGCTGCGCCCGGGTCCGTTGGTGCTGCTCGCCTATCTCGGCCTCAATCTGGCGTACACCTCGGTGCTGAAACGCGTCGCCATCGCCGACGTGACCTGTGTCGCGCTCGGGTTCCTGATCCGTGTCGCGAGCGGTCCCAAGGTCGTCGGCCTCGAAGTCTCCTCCTGGCTGATCCTCTGCACCTTCTTCGGCGCGCTGTTCCTCGCGTTGGCGAAGCGCCGCGGTGAGTTGCTGGTCACCGACGGGACCGGCGGCGGTCGTTCCGTGCTCGACCAGTATTCAGCGCAGGCGCTCGACACGCTGGTCGGCATGGCCGGCACCGCGACGGTGATCTGCTACTCGATCTACACCGTCTCGGCCGAGACGATGGCGAAGTTCCACACCCACGATCTGCTCTACACCATCCCGTTCGTCTTCTTCGGTCTCGGCCGCTACCTGCTCCTGCTCTATCGGCGGCAGCGCGGCGAGGATCCGGCCGCAGTCCTGTTCAGCGACAAGGGGATGCTGGTCGCCATTGGCGGGTGGTTGCTCACCTCAGCGATCGTGCTCTCGCTCGCGCACTGATCCGGGTCCGGCCAGTCCGGCGGCGCGGCCCGATCACGCCGGCAACGGCTCGCGGACCGGCGGCGCGAGCCGCAACGCACGCACCAGTTCGAGGATCAGCGCGTCGGCAACCTCCTCGATGGGAGGCGCGGCGCCAAGCAACCGCGCCATCGACGTCATGACCGTGGGCGCGAACCCGCACGGCTGGATCCACGCGAAGTCGGAGAGGTCGGGCGCCACGTTCAGCGCGAGGCCGTGCCAGCTCACGGAACGGCGCACGGCGACGCCCAACGAGGCGATCTTCTGTTCCCCCACCCAGACGCCGGTCGCGCCGTCGCGCCGCTGCGCCCCGATTCCAAATCGCTCCAGCGTCGCGATCACTGCCGCCTCGAGCGCCCGCATGTAGTCGCGCACGCCGATCCCGAGGTCCTTCAGCGAGACGATCGGGTAAGCGACCAGTTGCTTGGGTCCGTGCCAGGTGGCTTGGCCGCCGCGCTCGATCGGCACGACCGGGATGGGTAGCAGCGGCCACGGCTTCGGCGTCGCCCGTCCGAGCGTGACGACCCGTTCGTGTTCGCCGATCAGGAGCAGGTCATCGCCGCCCTCGATCCGCTCGGCCAGGAAACGCTGCTGCAGCGCGTGGACGGCGTGGTAGTCGCCGACGGTGAACGGGGCGAAGCGGATCACGCGGGTCCGCGGAATCCAGCTGGCGGCACGGTTCATGGCGGGCGGCTCATCGGGCGCTCGCTCACACGCTCGCGACGAGACGCGGCGCGAAGTCGAGCCAGTCGCATGAGGCGAGAACGTACTCGGTGCCACCGCGCTGCCCGAACAGCGGCGTCGCGAGATCGCGCCGCAGCGAGTGGAGGTGGCCGAACACGCAATGGCGCGCGCCGGCGGCCTCGATCCGGTCGGTGGCTCGGGTTGCGGCGAGGTCCCCCCCGCACGGCGGGTAGTGGGTCACGGCGATGCGGAGCGCCGCTGCGCGCCCCTCCTGCGCCAGAGCGGCCATCGCTCGCTCGAGGCGGCCGAGTTCACGCTCGAAAATGCGCGCCGCTTCCGCTGCACGATCGCCTTCCGGCTCCGCGCTCACCATGCCGCCGGGACCGGGACGCCAGTCGATCGCGTCACGGAAGCTGACGCCTGCCTGGTCCCACAGCCGGGTGCCCGCGATCGCGACGCCGCCGATGCTCACGACATCGCCCTGGATCGCGTGCATCCGCGGCCCGATCGCTGCACGCACCTTGCCGATGGTCGACCACCAGTAGTCGTGATTGCCCTTGAGCAGCACCTTGTGGCCCGGCAGCGCGGCCAGCCAGTCGAGATCGGGCTTCGCCTGCTCGAGCGTCATGGCCCACGAGACGTCGCCCGGCACCAGCACGATGTCGTTGGTGCCGACGCGCTCGCGCCAGGCCGCGGCGATCTTGCGCGGATGGTCGACCCACTGCGGGCCGAAGCGGTCCATCGCCTTGTTCGGCGTGCCGAACGAGAGATGGGGATCGGACAGGGCGTAGACCTTCATTGCCAACTGCCAACGCCGCGCGCGGCGCCCACGGCGCGTCCTACTCCTCGATCAAGTGCTGGTAGACCTTGTGCTCCATCCAGCCTTGGCGCGGGCGCGGGAAGGTCTGCACCTCGGCGTCGCCGAAGACGAAGGTCTGGCAGGCGAGCCGCACCGTGTCGTCGGTCTGCGGCAGCTTGGCGATCTCGGCGCCGGTGCGCGGCGAGCAGACTTCCTGCGGCTTCACCCGGACCTTGCAGGTGCCGCAGAGACCGCGGCCGCGGCAATTCAGCAACTGGTGCAGGCCGGCGTAGATCTGGAGCCCCTGCTCGGCGGCGATCGTGCGCAGATCGCGGCCCTCGGGCGCCACGATCTCCTTGAACTCGCGCGAAAAGTAGAGCTTCGGCATCGGACGACCCTCGAAGAAGGCGCGCCATCTAACGGCGCATGCGCCGCGAGTTCAAGGGACCTCGCGCGTCCTCCGCGAGCCGGATCATGAACGCTCCGTTACGCTCCGCGCCTTCCGGGGATACGCCCGGGCCCACGGACAAGCCGCGCCGTTCATTCGTAGAGATCAAGGACATGCCACTCCCGCTCTACCCACTGGCCACCTCGCTCCTCGCGCTCGGTGATCCCACCCCCCCGCAGGAAGTCGTCGAGCATCCCGTCGTCGCCGTCCCGGCGCCCCATGAGGATTCGTTCGGGACGGAGGCGGTCCATCGCGAGTCGGTGACGGCCGCGGCGTTCCGACTCGAGCTGCAGTCACGGGCGCTGCCCGACGCGATCGGCGCACTGCCGGCAGTCGGGATCCAACGGACCGGCCTCGGCCAGGCGTCGCCATTCCTGCGCGGCTTCACCGGATTCCGGACGCTGCTCGTCCTCGACGGATTCCGCTTCAACCACTCCGCGTGGCGCGAGGGGCCGAACCAGTACTTCAGCACCATCGACCGCTACCTCGTCGATCGCATCGACGTGCGCTACGGCGCCGGCAGCGTGCGCTACGGCTCCGACGCGATCGGCGGCACGGTGGTGATGGAGTCGCGCGCCGTCGGACCGCAGATCGAGGGGCGCGACCACTCCGCGCTGTTCGAGACGCGCTTCGCGAGCGCCGAGCAGTCGTCGATCCAGCACTTCGAGGTCGGCGGGATCGCAGCCGGTTCTGGCGATGCGCCGCTGCGCTACACGATCGGCGGCACCTCCAGCAACTTCGGCAACCTCGATGGCGGCCGCCACGTCGGCACGCAGGAAGGCACCGGCTACGACACCGCCGCCGCCGATGTGAAGCTCGCCTGGCAGCTCGGTTCGCAGAGCGAAGTCGTCGTCGCCCACCAGCGCGACCGCACCTTCGACGCGCCCCGCACGCACGCAACCGTCGACGGATTCTCATGGCACGGCACGACCGTCGGCACCGACCTCGTGCGTGACTTCGACCAACTGCGCGACTTCACCTACGCCCGGCTCGATTGGCGCGAAGGCGGGACGTTCGAGCGCATGCGTGCCGGCCTCGGCTACCACGCGCAGGGCGAAGACGAGACGCGCGTGCGCAGCAACGGCAACCAGATCGACCAGGGCTTCTCCGTCGACACGCTCGCGAGCTACCTGAACTTCGAGACGGCCGTCCCGTGGGGCCGCCTCCACTTCGGCGGCGACATCGCGCACGACTCGGTGAACAGCTACCAGCGCAACTACAACCCGGCGGGCGCCCTCACCAGCAAAGGCATCCAGGGACCGGTCGGCGACGACGCAACCTACGACTCGACCGGCCTGTTCGCTGAGAACGAGATCCCGGTGGCCCGCGACACGACGCTGACTGCCGGCGGCCGCGCGCAGTTCACCCGTGCCGACGCCGACACCGTGCGCGATCCCGCGAGCGACACACGCATCGGGATCGAGGACCAGTGGTGGTCGTGGGCGGCCGACCTGCGGCTGCGGCGCGCGTGGGACGAGCAGTCGTCGAACTGGCTCGCTCTCTCGCGCGCGATCCGGGTACCGAACCTCTCCGACCTGTCGCGCTTCGACATCGCGCTCTCCGGCGAGATCGAGACCCCGACACCAGGGCTCGATCCCGAGGAGTTCACCACGCTCGAACTCGGCGGCGACACCGTGGTTCGCGTGGTCGACCTGCGGGCGGCGGTCTACTACACGCTGATCCGCGACATGATCGTCCGCTTCCCGACCGGCAACGTCGTGAGCGGTGCGAACGAGATCCAGAAGGCGAACGTGGGCGACGGCTTCGCGTACGGCCTCGATGTCGGCGCACTGTGGCACGTCGACGCCGCATGGTCGCTCGGCGCCGACGCCTCGTTCATCGCCGGCAAGGTCGAGACCTTTCTGGCGCCGGGCGTGACGAATGACGAGCCGCTCGGGAAACTTCCTCCGCTGCACGGTGGCGTGCTCGCGCGCTACGACGATCCGGCGTCCTCCCTCTGGGTCGAGGGGGCGGTGCGTTGGGCGGATCGGCAGGATCACCTGAACCCGCTCGACGAACTCGACACCCAGCGCGTCCCGCCTGACGGCACTCCGGGCTATGTGGTGTACGGACTGCGTGCCGGGTGCACGCCGTGCGCCAACCTCGATCTGACCTTCGGGGTGGAGAACGTGACGAACCGCGACTACCGTCTGCATGGCTCGGGCGTGAACGAGCCTGGCACCAACGCCGTCGCCACGTTGAGGTACCGCTTCTGAAGCTCTTCGCGATCGCGCTCTCGGGGCTGCTCCACGCCGGCGCGATCGCGGCCGCGTGGGGCACTTCGTGGGGAGGGCGCGCGCTCATTGCCGAGTCGACCGTCCTGGCGAAGGTCGACGCGGCAGAGACCGTCCTCTCGGAGTCGCTGCTCCTGCCGCGCGCGCGCACGGCCGCCCCGCTGCTGGAGGCGGTCGAAGTGCTCCCGCTTCGCGCCGGGCCGCTGGCCGAGGAGCTGGCGCGCGAACTGGGGCCAGCGGACGACGCCGCGGGCGAACTCGCCGCGGATGCAATTCGTGAAGCACGCGCGCCGCCGGCGGCGCAGCCTGCCGCAACGGAGGCGGACCCGGGACCGCCAGCCCTCCCCTCGTTCGAGCGAGTCTCCGGGCGCCGACTCGCGGTGCTGCCGTTCGGTTCTTCGGCGGACGACTCCCCCAACACGAAAACGCAGGACGAGGAATCGCGGGGCGCCAACGCGCTGGAGCCAGCGACTGGGGCGACTGGACCGACGCCACTTGCTGCGCCGATCGCCCCTCCCGCGCCAGCCGAAGTCACTTCCGGCCCGATCGGGCTGGAGGACGCGACCACCGAATACGCGCCGCAGCCGGTCTATCCGCGACGCGCGGTCGAGCAGCGGCTCGAAGGCGAGGTGACGCTGCTGGCGCTGGTGAAGGCCGATGGCACCGTCGGCGCATGCGAGGTCGAGACCAGCTCCGGACACGCGCTGCTCGACGATGCGGCGAAGATCGCGCTGGTCAAATGGCGCTTCAAGCCGCGGTTGCGTGACGGCGAGTTGCGCCCGTTCACCGCGCGCGTCCCGTTCCGCTTCTTCATCCCGAGGTAACGGCCGGTCGCAGTTCGCGCACGAACAGCCGCTCGATGCGGCGGTACTCGTCGATCCAGCTCTCCGGGTCGGTGAAGCCGTGGTCCTGGCTCGGATAGAGCATCGCGTCGAACTCCTTGCCGAGCTGGATCAGTTTCTCGATCAGCCGGATCGAGTCCTGCGCGAAGACGTTCGAGTCCTTGAGCCCGTGCAGGATCAGCAGCGGCTTCTTCAGTCCGTCGGCGTGGTCGATCGGGCTCGACTTCCGGTAGTTCTCGGCGTCGGCCTTGGGGTCGCCAAGGCGCGGTGTCGTGTACCAACTGTTGTAGGTGCGCCAGTCGGTCACCGAGCGCAACGCCGCGCCGCACGCGAATACCTCGGGCTTGGTGAACAACGCCATCAACGTGAGGAAGCCGCCGTAGCTGCCCCCGTAGAGGCCGACACGCGTTCCATCGACATCGCCGCGCGCGCGCAGCCATTCGACGCCAGCCAGCAGGTCGTCGAGATCCTTGCCGCCCATGAAGCCGTGGATCCCGGTGCGAAAATCGCGGCCATAGCCCGCGCTGTGGCGGTAGTCGACGTCGAGCACGGCGAATCCCTGGCGCGCGAGACGCTGGTGGAACAGGTAGTTCTGCGGGTACTCGGTCATCGAGCGGGTGACGTTCTGCAGGTAGCCGGCACCGTGGACGAACAGCACCGCCGGGGCCTTCGCCCCAGCGCGCGGAGGAGGCTGCGGCGGGTAGTAGAGAGCGCGCAGCGCCGTGCCATCGCCGCTCTTGAACGCCACCACATCGGGCGGCGGAAGGCCAAGGTCGCGCAACGCGTCCGGCATCGTCTCGGAGAGTTGCGTCGAACGCGCGCCCTCCAGAGTCGCGATCGACCACACTTCGGCCGGCACTCCGAGGCTCTCGAACAGGAACGCCGCGGCGCTGCCGTCGCGAGCGACGACGAAATCGCCAACGCATCCCGATCGCGGCGTTTCGAGTTCACGCGCCGCACCGTCCGCCAGATCGATCCACGTCAGCGACCGCTCGGCCGGATCGCGCTGGTTCGTGATCGCCACGATGTGCTGCCGATCGTGCAGCAGCACTGCCTCCTGCACCTCGCTGTCACGCGCCGTGAGCTCGCGCGCCCCGCCGCCGACCGCCGGCGCGAGGAAGAGCTGCGCGTGGCCGTGCTTCTCGCTGGCGAAGACGATCGCCTCGCCGTCGCCGCGCCACTCCGCAAACTGGATCGGCCCGCCGATCCACGCGTCGTCGCGCTCGACGAACAGCGGCCACGCCCGCCGCTCCGCCGGTTCGGCGACCAGCAGTTGGCGCACCTTGAAGTCCTCGCTCACGCGCTGCAGCAGCAGCCGCGCGCCCTGCGGCGACCAGCGCGCCTCCGACTGGTAGTAACGCTCCCCTTCGTCGAGCGGCAGCGTGATCGTCGCCGCAGTCGCCACTTCGACGATCGAATAGTTCACCTTCGGCGGCGGATCGCCGGCAAGGTCGCCGCGGACCGGGACCGTGCGCACCTGTTCCGCAAGGAAGTCGGCGACGATCAGCTGCCGCCGGTCCTCCGCTTCCAGTTGCGCGATCAGGGCGAAACGCCCATCCGCCGACAGGTCGACCCGTCCCGATTCCTCAAGCGCGGTCGGAACCGGCTCGCGCGCCTCGCCCGCCACCGGGAACGGCACGCGCCAGAGCACCCGTTTCACTCCGTCGGCCGTCGGCTTCTTCGAGTCCTTCGAGTCCTCCGCAGCGACTGCCTTGACGGCCGCGTTGACGTCCTCCTCGAACGCGGCTCGCCCTGATCTCGGCGGCTTCGCATCGGCTGCTGCGCCTCCGCCCTCCGCGCTCGTACCCGCCCGCGGCGGCGCCGCGAACAGCGCGATCTCGCGAGTCGCCTCGATCCACTCGAACCAGGGTGTGCGATCGGCGAGCTGGCGGGCAGGCGACCAACGCGCGCCGGTCGCGAGTTCGAGCACCCAGAGCTCGTGATCGGCGCCAGCCGTGAACAGCGCAAATCGCCCGTCCTCGGTGAAAGTCAATCGTGCCCGTCGCGGCCCACATTGGAACAGGGGCTCGCTCGGAGCGCCGGTCGCGATGTCGAGGCGCTCGATCCACCCGGAACGGAAGACCAGCAGCACGTCGCCTGACGGCGCCCAATCGGCCTCGACTCCCGCATCGGCGGAGAACAGGGAATTCGGCTCGGCACTGCCATCGGTCGGTGCGAGCCACCAGCCGAGCTTCTGCTCTTCGGCATCGTCCTGCGCATGGCGCCAGAGCACGAAGCGGCCGGTCGCCGACACCGCGAGGCCGCGCGGTCGCACCCCGAGCAGCCGCGGCGGCTTGAAGATCTCGGCCACCGTCGGGTGGACCTCCGCCACTCCAGGCGCCGAAGTCGCCTCGCTCGCCGGCGGCGGCAGTGACGGCAGTGACGGCGGCGGCGACTGGGCGACGGAGAGCAGCGCGATCAGGACGAACGCAACGACCGGCATCCTCGTCTCCTGCGTCGTGGGGCGAGCATCATGCCGCGCGGCCTCGCGTCGCTGGCACGACCCGGTATAAGGATCCGTTCCCCGCGTCTCGGCGAATGGCGCGTTCCAGCCGGCCTTCGCGACCTCGGCGCGGGAACTTTCGGAGCGCCCATGGGCGTCCCCCACGGAATCGTCGTCCTCGACAAGCCAGTCGGAATCACCTCACGCGACGCCGTCGACCACGCCTGCATGCGCCTGAAAACCCGCGAGATCGGCCACTGCGGAACGCTCGACCCGCTCGCCACCGGCGTGCTGGTCCTCGTCATTGGTCGCGCGCGTCGACTCCAGGAATTGCTGGCGAAGTCGCGCAAGGTCTACATCGCGCGCATCCGCCTCGGGGCGACGTCGGTCACGGACGACGCCGAGGGACCGATCAGCGTCCGCGAGCCGACGCCCGCCCCGCCCGCCGAGGAGTTGGTGCGCACCGCCGCCGCGCGCTTCATCGGCGAGATCGAGCAGCGCCCGCCGCGCTACTCCGCCGTCAAGGTCGACGGCGAGCGGCTCTACGACCTCGCGCGTCGCGGCGTGGGGATCGACGCGCCGATCCGCAAGGTGCGCGTCTACGACCTGCAGGTGACGGCCTACCACTGGCCCGACGTCGAGATGACGGTCACCTCGGCCGGCGGCACCTACGTCCGCTCGATCGCACGCGACCTCGGCGAGATGCTCGGCACCGGCGGCCACCTCGCGCAGCTCGCGCGCACCGAGTCGGGCGGCTTCAAGCAGTCGGAAGCGACCACTCTCGAAGCACTCGGGCCGGAACACGTGCTGCCGCTCGAAAACGCGCTGCGGCACTTTCCGCGGATCGACATCGCCGCGGCGCAGGCCGTGCGGCTCGGCAACGGCGCCGTCGTGCGCGCCGAAGTGCCGGTGCAGTCCCTGATCTCGGAGGAACCGCTGTTCGGCTGGGTGAACGGCAAGGCGGTCGCTCTGCTCGCCAACGCGGGGCCGCAACGCGTCCGCTCGCAGCGGCTGTTGATCACGCTGCCCGAGCTCGAACAGCTGGCCGAACAGGAGTTCGCGGCCGGACAGCAGAGCAGCGGCAGCGGCGCGTCCTATTCCGACGGCGAGCGTCGCTGAAGCCTCGGCGGGGCGTCAGCGCGGCAGCAACCGCACCGGCTCGTCGTAGAGCGCGCCGCCCTCGCCGGCATCGGTGAGGACGGCGCGGATCAGCACGTTCGCGCAGTCGCCGTTCCGCTGCATGCCGCCCTTTGCCATCCAGGCGATGGACGGATGGATGGCCGCATCGTGCCGCACGACCACGGGCATGCGCCCAAGGACACTTTCGAGCCAGGCGGGCGCGCCATCGCTGATTCCCGCGGCCGCGGTCGAGTGGATGCGCACCTCGGCGGGCGACGGCGGCGGCTCGCACCACTGCGACGACTGCGCCTTCGCGACCGACACCGCCATCAGCGTGAGTGGGAAACCGGACATCGCTGCTGGGGGAAGTTGCGGCGCACTCGCCGGCAGTCGGGCCCGGCCATCGTCGGTGTCGAAGCGGTTGCCGGCAAAGCGCAGGGTCGGCGCCAGCGGATTGCGGATCGGACCGGACGCGAGTCGCTCGGCCGTGATTCCGTGCGGCGCAAGTTTCCGCAGCAACCGCTCCTTCCACACCGCGATCGAACCGTCGAAGCGATCCGCGAGGCCGAGCCGCTCGGCGAGCCCGCGCCACAGCGCGATCTCATGGCGGACGCCGGGCGGCGGCGCCACGGCGGGATGCGCCGCCCGCAACCAGTGATTGCCGTAGGCGCCGAGCAGATCGTCGTCTTCGAGCAGCGTCGGGCACGGAAACACGACATGCGCAACATCGGTGGTGTCGGTCGGGTGGCTGTCGACGACCGCGACGAACTCGGTCCGCTCGAACGCGCGACGCGTCGTCACGGCATCGGGCAGCATGCTGAGCGGATTGCCGGCCGTGACCCAGATCGCACGCACCGGCGGTGCGCTCGCCGCAAGCAGCTCCTGCCCCATCAGCGGCTCGCTGATCGTGCGCGGGGCGACAGCGGCGCCGGCAATGAAGCTCAGATCGAAAGGAGGCCGGCGCGCAAAGTAGTAGCTCGCACCGCCGCCGTTCACGCCCATGTTCCCGCGCACGGTCGCCAGCGCGTCGATCATCCGCACGACTGCGGCACCGTTGCGGCGCCGCGCGAGGCCCCAGCCGACCAGGATCGCGGCGGGAGCGTGGTCGGCGTAGAGCGAGGCGAAGCGGGCGAGGTCGGTGGTGGCGACGCCGGCCGCCGCGGCTCGGTCGGCCAGCGGCGATGCCAACGCGAGCGCGCGAAACGCATCGACACCATTCGCGAATCGCGCCAGATCGGGTGCGACCTTGCCGCGGCGGAAGATCTCACCGGCAACTGCCAGCGCGATCTCACCGTCGGCGCCTGGCGCCACCTGCAGGAAGAGGTCACACAGCGGCGCCATCCGCGTGCGCACGCAGTCGATGCCGACCAGCAGGGCGCCGCGCCGCTTCGCCGCGAGCAGCAACGGCAGCAGATGCGAGCCGGAGACGTGGACGTTCTTGCCCCAGATGACGATCAGGCGGCTCTGTTCGAGGTCGAACAGGTCGTTTGAATCGGACACGCCGAAGTCAGCGATGTTCGCGGCCTCGCCCGCGCCGGAACAGATGTCGCCGCGCTTGATCGTGACCGGACCGAACTGCTCGAACAGGTAGTCCACGACGTTCTTCAGCAGTCCGAGCGAACCACCCGAACGGTAGTTGAAGATCGCCGATGGCCCCGACTCGGCACGGATGCGCAGCAGCGCCTTCGCCGAGTAGTCAAGCGCCTCGTCGTAACTGACTGGCACCAGCCGCCCATCCTTGCGCAAGTGCGGCGACATGAAGCGATCGGGCGAATACTGGCGCGCGAGGAACTTTGCCGTGCGTTCGCAGAGGAAACCGCGCGTCACGGGATCGTCGGGATCGCCGGTCAGTCGCACCGCCCGCTCGCCCTCGACATCGACCAGCAGCGAGCAGGCGTCGGGACAATCACGATTGCACGCGGTGCGATGAACGTGGCGCGGCAATGGGTTCATGCCGCGATGCTAGAGTCCGCCGCCATGTCTTCCGACCCGACTTCGAATTCCGGCAGCAACACTCTCGGCAAGGTGGCGAAGTGGAGCGAATGGGTCGCAAAGAACCCGCAAAACGAGCTCGCGCGCTACAGCCTTGGCACCGCGCTGCTCGAAGCTGGTGACTTCGCGGCCGCTGAACCGCATTTCGCGCAGGCGCTCGCGCTCAAACCCGACTGGGTGATGGCGTGCATCCTGCGTGCGAAGTGCCTGATCCAGCTCCGACGGATCGCCGAAGCGAAGCAACTCCTGGCGGTCGGACGGCAGCATTCGATCGAGCAGCATCACGATGCGCCGGTCGAGGAGATTGACGCGCTGCTCGAGATGTTGCCGTGACGGCGCGGTCGGCGCGGCGCGAACTGCGCCGGCCGCTGCGGCGCTGGCGGACCGGACGTCAGGGTGGTGGCGCAACGACCCAACGCAAGGCGGCATCCAGAGCTGCATTCGTCGCTGGTTGCATCGCCGCTTTCGGCGTCGTCTTGGCGGCGGCTCCACTCGCGTCCACGCAGGCGCTGCCTGTTCGGGCCGGCGCGCGCTGGTTCACGCTTGAAGTGCCGGCGCAAACTGAGGCGCCGCTCGTGCCTCTGTCGCCGGACGAACTGGCGCAGGAGCTCGTCGACCACGGCTTCGATGGCGTCGTCCTGAGCCTTCCGGCCGCTGCCTCGACAACCACCCCCGAGGAATCGACCGCGACGGCAACCGAAGCCACACGCCTCCCGGCCGACGCCACGACGTTTGCTGACCTCGCAGCGCCGTTTCGTGCGCGCGGACTCGAGTGCGCGGTCACGCATCGTGCGACCGAACGCATCGACCAACTACCGCCATGGCCCGCGGCGGTGGCGCTCGTGCTCGACGGCAGCGACCCGGCGCGAAGGCAGGTGCTCGCCCCTGCCTTGCGTCCAGCGGTCCGCAACTGGCACTGGCGCGCGTCCGACACCGCGGCGGAAGGTGCCGCGCTCGTCGTGTCGTCGCGCTTGCTCCTTCCGACTGCGGCCGACCGCCGCGCAACGCAGTTGCGGTTCGACCTCGACTCCTTCGGCCGGCGACCGATCAGCTTGGCCACGACGCGACTTGCCCGCCAGAGCGCGCTCCTCTCCGCGGTGGCCGAGCGTCTTGGCGGCGACCACCCCGAACTCGTGCTACCGTTCGAGAATGCCGCGAGTGAAGCGCGGATCGACTCACCGAAAGCACCGCTGCGACGCGCGCCGGAATGGCTCGATCTCGACGAGTGGTTGTTCTCCTACGACCGCGCCGGCGAACTCTTCGCCGCGACGCTGCCGTGGCGGACCGCCGAACGTGCTGCCGATCTCGATGCGCCGACCCCCTACGGCTTCGCGCGCCGCGCGGTGGATCTCGCCTCGGTGCGAGCCGCCGGTCGCACGGGCGGTGATCCGGTGGCAGACGCCGGCATCCTCGTTGACGGAACGCTCGACGCACTGGCATCCCTCCTCGATCAACGAGTCGCCGATGCGGTGACGCACGCGTGTCGACTCAGCGGAATCGAAATCGACGACGATTTCACGGCGGCTGGACGCCCGGTCGTGGATCCCGAGATGATCCATCCGCTCTTGAGTCCGCCCGACGTCGGGAACGCTTGGACCGCTGGATTCGACCACGACTCCGCACTGAAGCGCGCCGACCCGATCGGTGAAGCGTGGCGCGTGCGGAGCGTCTCGTGGCAGCTCCGTTCGCCGCGAGCGCGCCCCACCCGCGACCCCTCTGCCCCGCTGCTCACCACGACGCTCGACGATCCGCGCCTCGCACCGTTCGCCGACCACCTTGCGCCCGCCCTCGGCGGCGGAGCGATCGACCTCGCACGACTCGTCGCCATCGAACCCGGCACACCCGTCACGCTCACCACCACCATCGCAGAGCGCGATCCGACGTTCGCTCGCCTGCGCGTCGGCCCCGGCGCAGTACGCTCCTTGATCGTCGATGGTCGCCGCGTCGTCGACCGTTTCGACGAACCGTGCGACCTGTTGACCACGCTCGCGCTGCCGGCAGGCACCAGCACACTGACGCTCGAACTCGTCGTTGATGAACGAAACGTCGGCGACGGACGAAACGTCGGCGACGGTCGGCTCAAGCTCGCACTCGGACTGCTGCCGTCGCGCGCCGAGGGCCTCGTGCTCGGAGCCAGCCGAGCTTCGCCGGTGCGCGAGCCGGTCGTGCGTCTCGCCGACCCCGGCGCGTTCGATCGCTTCAGCTTGGCACGCCCGCTCGATCGGCCGGTCGCGGGCGAAGGCGATGCGTTCCTTCCATTCCCGCTGACGCAGCCCGCGCGCCTCGATCTGTGGCTGCATGTGGTCACGCTGGCAGACGGCGGACGCCTCGAACTCGCGGTCGACGATGGCGTCATGCACGTCGTCACGCTGCCCGCACGCGCGGGCTGGCAGTGGCTGCGCGTCGACGCACCCTTCGCGCTGCCGGCCGGCGACCACGCGCTGCGCGTCCGCTTCCCGGTCGGCGGAGTGCGGCTCGACCAAGCGGCGTGGATGCCGGTCGCGGTCGCGTTTCCGCGTCCACCGCCCGGCGACGTCACGCTCTGGCAGCACGCTTGGCGGTTCGATCCGCTCGGAGCCGGAGTCGTGCTCGATCTGCCGCTGCTGGCGCCAGGCGAGATCATCGGCCGCGCGTTCGAGCTCGAGAAGAGCGCCACCTACCAACTCCACGCCTGGCTCGAAGGCGACGTGCCACTGCGGCCGGGCGAACGTGCGGAGCTCGAGTTCAGCTCGGCGTCGACCAAGATGCGCTTGGTTCTGCCGGCCGGCACTCCGAGCGAGGAATGGGTCGCGTTGGGTGACGTGGCGATCAACGCGGGCGAACGGATCGAGCTGCGGGTTCGCGGCGCCGGATCGCTGGCGCGGGTCGCGCTGCTGCGCTGAGAGGAGCCGACCATGCCGACGTTCGATTACCGCTGCGAAAAGTGCGGCGCCGCCTTCGAGGCGCACGTCGCATCGACGCGCAGCCGGCCGAACTGCCCGAACTGCACGACGCGCAAGTCGACCCGCCTTCCCTGTGCGCCGGCCGTCCGGGGCGGCTCGCCGCAAGCGCCGATCCTGCCGACGCGCGGTGGCTCGGCGCACGGTTGCGGCGCGATCGAACGATCGCCTGGAGACGCGCGATGACGACCCGTGGAAAACGACCGCCCACCGTCGCCTTCGACATCGAAGTGGTCGGCGACGACTGGACCACGCTCGACGAATCGACCCGCGGCTACCTGCTCGAACGCGCGCGCAAGAAGGGCGAGACTGCGGAAGAGGCGGCCGGCAAGCTCTCCCTCACGCTCGGTCTCGGTCGCGTGATCGCGATCGCGTTCTGGAACATCGATGAGCAGCGCGGCGCGGTGCTACTCGAAGGCGCGCCGTCGCCATGGTGCGCATGGCCCGGCCGCAACGATGGCGCCTGGTGGTTCCGCGGCGACGAGAAGGCGCTGTTGACCGCGTTCTGGGAGCGGATCCAGGGTTACGGGCGGATGGTCACGTTCGCCGGCCGCATGTACGACGGTCCGGTGCTGATGGTCCGCTCGGCCCTGCATGGCGTGAAGCCGACGCGCCACCTCGCTGCGCGCGACTTCCAGATGCGCGGCCACTGCGACCTGTCCGAGGTGTTCGCCTTCCAAGGCGCCGTGCGCGATCACTACAAGCTCGACTACTGGTGCCGGCGCTTCGGACTCGAGTCGCCGAAGTCGACGCTCGACGGATCGCAGGTCGAGCGCGCCTACCGGGCGGGTGAGATCGAGCGGATCGGCGACTACTGCCTGCGCGATGCGCGCGCGACCGGGTTGCTCTACGAGAAGGTGAGGGAGACGCTGCTGCCGCTGTTCGAGTGAGCGACGATTCATCCGCTCCCGGGAACCGTTTTCCGTTGCGCGACTCCCCCTCCGACGCGCGTCGCACCCGTGCCGATACCCGGTCGGGAAAGCAGTCGCCATCGTGATCGACGCAGAGGGGAGTGGAAGGACATGCAGTCCGCGCGGGCGCCTTGGTACGTCTGCATCGCCTCGTTTAGCACCTTCGTCATCGCGTTTTTCACGCTTGCGGCGATCGTCAAGCCGAAGCTCGACGAAAGACGCGCGGAACGGCAGGCGGCGATGGGCCGCCCGGCCGATTCGGGCGCCGAAGCTCGTCCGCGGCTGCCAGACGGGCCGCGCGCCGCCGAGTCGGTCGTCCGTCGCCACGCCCGCGGCAAGGTGGTCGACCCCCGCGGAACCGGTGTCGCCAACGCCGCGCTGGTACTCCTGGATCGCGACCACCGCGAGCTCGCCAAGGCGACGTCCACGGACGACGGCGGGTTCACGTTCGAGTTCGAGTCCGCACCGAGCATGGAATTGACGCTGCGCGTCTCCGCCTCCGGTTTCCAGAGCGCGGCGGCCGAAGCGCCTTCGTCGGCGACCGCGACGGAGGTCGCGTTTCCGTCCGTGGTGTTGCGCGATGGCGGCGCACTGCGGGTGCGGGTGAGCGGTGATCGCGAAGGCGCTCTTGCCGACGCCAACGTCTGCTTGCTGCCTCCTGAGGACGACCGCTTCGCCGCACTCGCGTCGGCGACCACCCTTCCCGATGGCTGCGCGCTGCTCAAGGGCATCAACGTCGGCGCCTATCGCATCAAGGCCACGGCGGCGGGTCACGCGGCCGCCGAACGCACCTGGCGCTTCGAGGGGATCCGTCGCGACGGCAACGCCGAGCTGGCCTTCGTCCTGCTGCCGCTGACCGACTGGATCGACGGCTCGGTCCGCGACGAGCAGAACGACGCCATCGGCAAGGGCGAAGTGATCGCACGCATGGTCCGTCCCGATCCGCCGGCACGCGAGGAGTGGCACGCGACCGTCGAACGCGACGGGAGCTTCCGCATCGGACCGCTGCCGAGCGGCACGTTCGAGCTCGAACTGCGCGCGCCCGGAATCGTCCAGGAGGGCGCCGTCCGTGCGGACAGCGGCGAAAGCGGCGCGGAACAAATCGAGATCGTCGCCAGCCACGGCGGCGCCGTCGCTGGCACGTTCGCTGCCGACGCCGGGTTCCGCCAGACGCCTGCGCTTGGTCTCTGGCGACTCGGGAGCGACGGTCGCAGCCAGCCACTCGCCGGATCGCTGCATGTGACGATCAACGCGGCAGCGCAGTCGTTCCGCATCGAAGGCGTCTCGCCCGGACGCTACTTCGTACGTGCGGTGGCCGATGGCTACGCGCCGGCGCGCTCGCAGCCATTCACGGTCGCCGTCGATCACGCGACCGACGACGTGGTGCTGCAACTCTCGAATGGCGCAGAACTGGGTGGGACGTTGATCGACCACCGCGGCGCCCCGATCGGCGGCGCCCGCGTCACGGCCTACGAGGGCCGGTCGCCACCGCAACCAGCGCTCGCAGAACGACTCCCGGCCGACGCCCGGACCGCCGCGGCCACCGCTGGCGACGGCGCGTTCGCGCTGACCCAACTTGCGCCGGGCTGCCACGTGCTGGTCGTCGAAGCGCAGGGGCAACCACTGCGGGCGATCGGACCGATCTGGCTGGAGGACGGCACGGAGACACGGCTCCCGCGACTCGCGCTCACCGGCGGCACCGTGCTGTCCTTGACCCTCGCCGACGGCGACGGTCGCGCGGCGAAAGAGGCGCGCGTGCGCATCACGGCGCAGGATCTCGGTGTCGACCTCTGCGCGGTCGCCGATCAGGACGGCAACGTCTGCGTGCGCGGCCTGCCCGCCGGCAACTACTGGCTGACGCCCGGCGACGGCAGCGAGCCGCTCGCGGCTCGTCTCGTCGACAGTGAGACGACGCGGCTCGAACTGTTCCACAGCGCGCACTGAGCCGCGCAGACGACGCCGCGCTCGAGCGCGGCGATCGCCGTTGGCTACGCTCGCGGTCATGGTCCGCTCCGACGACCCTGCGCTGGCACCCTCTCCGCCGACCGTGCCGACGGTCGTCGTTGCCGTCGCCCTGCTGTCGGCGCGGCTGATCGACGCGCAGGCGCCGCCGGGGACGTCCACGCTCCTCCGCGCATCGCTTCCGATCGCGATCCTCCTGCTCCTCGCCGCGCCGCTCGCGATCGAGGCGTGGCAAAGTCGTCGCGCGCGGACCGGCGCTTGGCTCGCCGCTCGCCGCGGCGCGCTTGCCGCGATCGCGACCTTGCTGGTGCTCACCGCGCTTTGCGTCGGCGTTCGAGAATCGATGGCGGAGTCGCGACTGTTCACGCGACCGCAGGCGCCCTGGCCGTTCGAACCGCTGGCGGGGGCGGCGGCGCTGCTGCTCGCCGCGCAGGTGCTGCCGTTCCCCGCCACCGCCGGAGCGCGACTGGTCGAGCACGCGCTGCGCCGTGAGCGCCCGCAGTTGGTCGCCGCGCGGCTCACCGGGCGGATCGGTGGCGCGTTGCTCGGCGGTGCGGCGCTGCTGTTCGCGCTGCTGCCGGGCGGTGGCAGTGACTTCGCCTCGCTCACGATCGCCGCGCTCTACGGCGTCGCCGCCGTCATCGAGTTGCGTGCCGCGTTCCGCAAGGCGCTCGCCCGCGAGTGGGCGCTGCAGCACGACGGCGCGTGGCAGTTGCCCGGCGTGCGACCGCTCTCCCCGGCTCAGTTCACGCCGTTCTCGCCGCTCGCGGCCACGGCCTACGACGCCCTCGCCGGAGTGCGCAAGAAGCAGAAGAAGCCGGCCGCGAGCGCCGCCAGCAGCAACACCACCGAACCGGCGTAGCTCGGCGCGCCGCGCGCCACCGAGGCGTCGAACAGCGCGGTGAACGGCCACAGCGTGACCAGCGACGCACGCTGCGCGAGGCCGTAGACGCCAAACGCCTCGCCGCGTTCGGCCGCGGGCACCAGTTGCACCAACCAATGGCGGCTCGCCGCCCAGATCCCGGCGAGACCGGCACCGCCGAGCGTCGCGATCGCGGCGACTCGCAGCGCATGCCAGGGCGTGAATTGCGCCGCCGCAAACGCCACGAACAGGAAGCCGACACTCATGAGCGTGGCGCGCCTCCCGCCGATCCGATCGCTCGCTCGCCCGAACGCGAAGCCACCGCCGATGCAGGCGAACTGCACGATGAGCAGGAATTGATTGACGCCGGCGTTGCTGAATCCGAGTCCAGCCGACTGGCTGGCGTAGCGCGCCACCTGCGCGAGGACCGTGTTCACGGCGTCGCACGCGAAGAAGACGCCGAGGAAAAAGGCGCGACGGCCCGGCGGCGCGAGTTGCCGGCGCAGCGCGGCGAAGCCGGCACGAAACGAAGCGACGAGGAGCGCACCACGCTGCACGCCAGGACCTTTCGTCGCAAGTTCGGGCACGCAGAAGCGCATCGGCAACGTGAACAGGAGGAAGAGCACGGCGGCGAGCAGGTAGATCACGCCGTAGCCGTCGCGCGCCGGATCGATCCCGCACGCCGCGATCAACGCGAACGCAATCAGGTTGCCGAGGTAGCCGAGCCCGACACCGATCCCCGACACGACGCCGACCGACTTCTCCCCGACCAGAGTCGGCAGCAGCGCGTTGTAGGGCACGGCCGCCATCTCGTAGGCGAACCGCCCCACCGCGAACCACACCACCAGCGCGACAGCGCCGTCGCAGCGTGCCATCGCGACCGTCGCCAAGCAGCAGACCACCGTGAAGGAAAGCGCCAACGTGCGCGCCCGCCCGACCCGGTCGACGAGCGCGCCGAGCGCTGGCGAAAGCAACGCGGACAGCAGCATCGCCGGCACGTAGGCCCAGGCGAGCGCCGACTCGCTGCCAGTGAGCGCGGCGAGTTGCTCAGGGAAGTAGCGCGTCGCGACCAACAGAAAGAAGACGGTGTTGGCCAAGTCATAGAGCGACCAGGCGACGACCGCACTGCGGCGCGGCGCGGGGGACGGAGCGGCAGCAGGAGCATCGGCAGGCGCAGTCACTCGCGCATCATGCGCGGCGCAAGTCCGGTCGCAACGCCGCGAGGCGGCATCGAGTCGTCAGGCGACCGGCGAGGAGGGCGATTGCCGGACTTCTTCCTCGCCCGCGGCGACCTGGAAGTGCTTGTCGAGGTGCATCATCCGGAAGATCTTCTGCAGGAACGACGAGACACCGACCAACCAGAGCGAGCTGCGCGAGTCGCGCACCTGTGATTGCAGACCGATCATCAGGCCGACGCCGCACGAATCGACGACGCTCACGTGCGACAGATCGAGCACGAGCGTGCGCGCCCCGTCGGCCACCAGTCGCCGCGCGGCGTCGAGCAACAGCGGCTTCAGCTCATCGGCGACGTCGTAATTGAGGTACTTCGCGCGCATCTCGATCGTCGCCCCTGGCGCGTCATGCCATGGGGCAGCAGCGAAGAGAGCATCCGTCGCGGCGGCCTCGGACATCGGCGAATCTCCTAGGGTCCGGAGGTTCATCGACCGGCAGCAGCCGGCGGCTGAACGTCCGCTCGAACGGCCGGCTCGTTCGCGCCGGGGATCCTGCCGGGACTTGAGCGGTTCCTGGGGTCGGTCAGCGCGGCAGGAATGGCAGCGCCGCGGCCCCGCAGCGCTCGGCGACGGCGGCCCGCAGCAGCGCCCCCACCTGCGCCGCCGAGTCGACCGTGATCACGCTGTCGACCAGCGCCAGAGCGTCCTCCGCCGAGAACGACCGGAAAACGAGGCGCGCCTCGGGCAGGTGCACCGGCGACATCGAGAAGCGCCGCAGGCCGAGCCCGAACAGCGCGAGCGTCGACAGCAGTTCGCCTGCCATCTCGCCGCAGACGGTGATCGGCTTTCCGGCCGATCGGCCCGCGGCGATCACGTCGCGCAACAGGCGCAGCGCCGCCGGATGGAGCGGCTGGTAGAGGTGCGCGACTTGCAGGTTGTTGCGGTCGACGGCGAAGAGGTACTGCAGCAGGTCGTTGGTGCCGATCGAGACGAAGTCCGCATCGCGCAGCAGATCAGCGGCCGCGAGCGCTGCGACCGGGACCTCCACCATCGCCCCAAGCGCAACCTGCTCGCCGTGCGCAAGACCTTGGCGGCGCAGGTCGCCCTTCAATTCGTCGAGCAGCACACGCGCGCGACGAACCTCGTCGACGGTCGTGACCATCGGCAGCAGGATCTTCAGCGGCCCGTGCGCGGCGGCTCGAAGCAGCGCGCGCAGCTGCGGGATCAACAGGTCAGGCCACTCGAACGTGAGCCGGATACCGCGCCAGCCGAGTGCCGGGTTCTGCTCCCGCGGGGTCACCAGGTAGGGCAGCGCCTTGTCGCCGCCGACATCGATCGTGCGAAAGGTCACTTCGCGGCCGTCGACATGGCGCAGCACGTCCTTGTAGAACGCGAGCTGCTCTTCCTCGCTCGGGAAGGTCGAGCGTCCCATGAACAGGAACTCGGTGCGATAGAGGCCGACACCGTCGGCGGCGCGCAGCACGCTCGGATCGAGGTTGTCGAAGTTCTCGATGTTGAGCAGCAGCGAGATGCCCCGCTTACGCAGCGACTTGCGCAGTGATTCGGCGGGCGCGCTCTCCTGCAGGAGGCGGCGTTCCGCGACCAGCCGGGTGCGCGTTCGCTCGATCGCGCCGCAGAGCCGCGGCTGCGGATCGACCCAGACTCGCCCCTTGCGGCCGTCGAGCGCGACCGTGCTGCCAGGAGGCGCGAGCGCATCGAACCGCTGCACGCCGCTCACCGCCGGGATGCCGGACGCGCGCGCCAGGATCGCGACATGGCTCGCTTCGCCGCCGACCTCGGTCACGATCCCGAGCAGCCGGTTGCGGTCGAGCGTCAGCGTGTCGGACGGAAGGAGTTCGCGCGCCCAGAGGATGACCGGCTGTCCGCTCGCCAAGGCGTCCTGCTGGCGGCGCACCAGCACGCGCTGCACGCGGTTGCCGACATCGCGGACATCGGCCGCGCGCTCGCGATGGAGCTCGTCCATCTTCTGGAACAGCGCGACGAGGTGGTCGACCTCGTCCTTCAGCGCCGCCTCGGCGTTCAGTCGCTGGTGGGTGATGCGAGCCGCGATCGACTGTCGCAGCAGCTCGTCTTCGTAGAGCGCGAGGTGGGCGTCGAAGATCCGGCGGTCGTGCTCCGAGAGATTGGCGGTGTTGGTGTCGCGCAAATGACGGAACGCCTGCTCGGCCTCGCCGAACGCCGCATCGAGGCGCGCGAGCTCGGCCGCCTCCTCGCCGGACGCCAGCTCGCGACGCGGCACCTCGCCGATGTCGTTCTTGAAGTAGTAGACCGGGCCGAGCGCCACCCCCGGAGAGATGCCCAACCCGAGGACCGCGCGGCGGCGGCGCGGAGCCGTCACGAGACGCCGCGCTTCCAATTCGCCATCTGCGCTGCGAGGTAGTTCTCGAGCTGCGCCTCAGCGACGCGTTCCTGCCGCATCGTGTCGCGCGCGCGAACCGTGACCGACTGGTCGTCCTTGGTTTGTCCATCGACGGTGAGGCAGAAGGGTGTCCCGACCTCGTCATTGCGGCGGTAGCGCCGGCCGATGGCACCGGCCTCGTCGTAGGACGTCGTGAAGCGCTGGCGCAGCGCTTTCTCGATCGCGTGCGCCCGTTCCGGCATGCCGTCCTTCTTCACCAGCGGCAGGATCGCCGCCTTGACCGGCGCCAGGCGCGGATGGAGCTTCATCACCACCCGCGTCTCGCCCTCGACCTGCTCTTCGGTGTAGGCGTCGACCAGGAACGCCAGCGTCGCGCGATCGCAGCCGGCGGCCGGCTCGATGACGTACGGGACGTAGTGCTCCTTGGTCTGCTCGTCGAAGTACTGCAGGTCCTTGCCGCTCCACTGCGCGTGACGCTTCAGGTCGAAGTCGGTGCGCGAGGCGATGCCCTCGAGCTCCGACCAGCCGAAGGGGAAGAGAAACTCGATGTCGGTGCAGCCGTTCGAATAGTGGGCGAGTTCATCCGCGGCGTGATCTCGCAGCCGCAACTTCGCCGGGTCGATTCCGAGGTCGATGTACCACTGCTGGCGCAGGCTGCGCCATTCGCCGTACCACTTCTCCCAGTCGGCGGGCGGGACGAAGAACTCCATCTCCATCTGCTCGAACTCGCGCGTGCGGAAGATGAAGTTCCCGGGAGTGATCTCGTTGCGGAACGACTTCCCGATCTGCGCGATCCCGAACGGCGGCCGCTTGCGCGCCGACTGCTGCACGTTGACGAAGTTGGTGAAGATGCCCTGCGCGGTCTCGGGCCGCAGATACGCCGTCGCCGCCGTCTCTTCGACCGGGCCGAGGAAGGTTTTGAACATCAGGTTGAAGCGGCGCGGCTCGGTCAGCTCGCCGCCGCACTCGCCCGGCTTCTTCGACGGCTTTTCGAGGCAGCGCGCATCGTCGAGCTTGTCGGCGCGGAAGCGACCCTTGCACTTCTTGCAGTCGACCAGCGGGTCGGTGAAGTTCTCGATGTGCCCCGAGGCTTCCCAGACCTTCGGGTGCTGGATGATCGCCGAGTCGAGCCCGACGATGTCGTCGCGCTCGTGCACCATCGCCCGCCACCAAGCGTCTTTGACGTTGCGCTTCAGCTCGACACCGAGCGGACCAAAGTCCCAACTCGAGCCGATGCCGCCGTAGATCTCGCTCGCTTGGAAGACGTAGCCGCGCCGTTTGCAGAGCGACACGAGCTTCGACATCAGGTCGTCGGCCATCGGAGTCCCCCGGGAGCGGACCGGCGAGGCGACACGAACGGGACGCTCAAGCCAGCGGAAAGGGCGGGCATTTAACCCGCAGTGAGAGCGTGGTTCCATCGCGCTTGCGCATCTGATGGCTTGGTTCGCACGGCGCGGCGACCTATCCTATCCGCGCCTCAAACCACGACTTCCGGCTGGTTCGACGCTGCCTTGACGATGTCCACCGCCACTGCGCTTCGTTCGCCCCCCGAAACTTCGCGCGACACCGACCGGCTTTTGCCGATCGCCGCGAAGGTAGCGGCCGGCGCGCGCCTTACCCGCGAGGACGGCATCGCGCTGGTCGGTTGCCACGACCTTGCGTTCCTCGGCGAGCTCGCGACCCTCGTGCGCGACCGCAAGCGACCTGAACGCACGGTCAGCTACATCGTCGACCGGAACATCAACCCGACCAACGTCTGCGTGGCGCGCTGCACTTTCTGCGCCTTCGATCGCCTGCCGGGAGATCCCGAGGGCTACGTCCTCACCCACGAGCAGATCTTCGCCAAGGTCGACGAGTTGCTCGCCGTGCCGGGCGTGAACGACAAGCTACTGGCGCGCGGCGGCGTGCAGGTGCTGCTGCAAGGCGGCCACCATCCGAAGCTCGGGATCGAGTACTACGAGCAGCTCTTCCGCGCGCTGCGGACGCGCTACCCGAAGCTCCACCTGCATGGCCTGTCGCCGTCGGAGATCGTCCACGTCTCGAAGCTCTCCCACCTCACGATCGAGGCGGTGGTCGAGCGGCTGACGCAGGCCGGTCTCGACAGCATCCCGGGCGGCGGAGGCGAAATTCTGGTCGATCGCGTCCGCCAGCTCATCGCGCCCGGCAAGGCCAACACCGCCGAATGGCTCGGCGTCATGCGGGTCGCCCACCAGCGCGGGATGATGACCACCGCGACGATGATGTACGGCCACGTCGAGACCGAGGACGAGCGGGTCGACCATCTCCTCGCGCTGCGCGCGCTGCAGGACGAGTCGCTCGCCGCCGGTAAGGGATCCTTCACCGCCTTCATCTGCTGGCCGTTCCAGCCCGGCGGCAGCGAACTCGAATGCCGGAAGAGCGGCGCGAACGACTTCCTGCGTACGAACGCGGTGGCGCGCGTGCTGCTCGACAACTTCCCGCATCAGCAGACCTCGTTCGTCACCCAGGGCGACAAGCTCGGCCAGCTCGCGCTGTTCTTCGGCTGCGACGATTTCGGCGGGACGATGCTCGAGGAGAACGTCGTCTCCGCCGCCGGAACGCAGTGCCTCATCACGATCCAGCAAATCGAGCACTGCATTCGGGCGGCCGGCTTCACGCCGGTGCGCCGCAACATGCACTACGAAATGCTCGACTCATGACGCTCGCCGCAACCACAACCATTGCGCCCCGCGCTGCACCCCCTTCGGCGCTGTCGCGCGCGGCGGGATCGGAGTGCCTCGCCGCGATCGAGGCTCGCGTTCGTGCGGGCGAGCGCCTCACGTTCGACGACGGCGTCTTCCTGATGCGGACGCCGCTGCTGCATCGGGTCGGCGCGCTCGCCAACTGGGTGCGCGAGCAACGCCACGGCAATCGCGCCTACTTCGTCCTGAACCGCCACCTGAACCCCACCAACTTCTGCGTCTACGACTGCAAGTTCTGCGCGTTCTATCGCCGCGCCAACGACCCGAACGGCTACCGCATGGCGCTCGACGACGTGCGCCGCATCGTGCGCGACGAGTTCGAGCGCGACTTGACCGAAGTCCACATCGTCGGCGGCATCGATCCGAAGCTGCCCTACGCGTACTTCATGGATCTGCTGCGCGTCATCAAGGAGGAGCGCCCCGACCTCCACCTGAAGGCGTGGACGATGATCGAGATCGAGTGGTTCGCGCGGATTTCGGGCAAGTCGATCGAGGCGGTCGTGGACGATCTGCTCGCCGTGGGACTCGGCTCCTGCCCGGGCGGCGGCGTCGAAGTGCTCTCCGATCGGGTGCACGCCGAGATCTTCCCCGACAAGCTTTCGCCCGCGCAATGGCTCGACACCGCGCGGCGCGTGCAACTCCACGGCGTGCGCATGAACGCGACCATGCTCTACGGCCACATCGAGACCGACGAAGAGCTCGTCTCGCACATGGTCCAGATTCGCGCGCTGCAGGATGAGACGAAGGGCTTCATGACCTTCATCCCGCTCGCGTTCCACCCGGCCAACACCGAGCTTGCGCACCTTCCGGGACCGACCGGACTGCTCGACCTGCGGACGATCGCGGTCTCGCGGCTGATGGTCGACAACATCGACCACCTGAAGACCTACTGGATCATGCAGGGCCTCGGCGTCTCGCAGGTTGCGCTGCGTTACGGCGCCGACGACATCGACGGCACCGTCGTCGAGGAGAAGATCACCCACGATGCCGGTGCGACCACGCCGTTCGGGGTCACCCGGAGCGAACTGATCCGACTGATCCGCGAGTCGGGCCGCGAGCCTTGGCAGCGCGACACGACCTATTCCCGCCTCGAGCGCGTGTGAGCCCCAGATGACGAAGATCCGCATCGGTGTCGTCGACTTCGTGAATGCCCGGCCGCTCATCCACGGCCTCGACAAAGAGCGTGGCGTCGAGCTGATCCGCGACCGGCCAGCGGCGCTCCAGCACGCCCTGCGCAAGGGCGACCTCGATGTCGCGCTGATCTCCTCGATCGAGGCGTTTCGGACACCCGAAGTGCGGATCCTCCCGGAAATCGGCATCTGCTCGGAAGGGCCGGTGAAGAGCGTCAAGCTGTTCCTGAAGAAGCCGCTCGAACAGGTGGAGCGCGTGGCGCTCGATGCCGGCAGCCGCACCGGCGCCGCGCTGGTGAAGATGGTCTTCGCCGAGTTCCTGCTGAAGCCGGGGGTCGAGACCCGCGAAATCGAGCCAACGCTTGAACCGGCGAAAGTCGATGCCGACGCGGTGCTGCTGATCGGCGATGCCGCGCTCAAGGCCAAGGCCGGCGCGCTCGAGCCGGTCGACCTGGGTTGGTTCTGGAGCGACCGGACCGGGATGCCGTTCGTCTACGCGGTCTGGGCCTGCCGCAAGCCGAAAGACTGCGAGATGGTGCTGCCGCTGCTGCTGCGCGCGCGCGACCGCGGCCTGCTCGAACGGAGCAAGATCGCCGAGAAGGCGGCCGCCGATCTCGACCTTCCGGTCGCGGGCATCGCGCAGTACCTGACGCGCAACCTGCGCTACCACCTCGGCGAGCGCGAGATCAAGGGACTCGAACGGTTCCGCGACATCGGCGTCACCCACGGGTTGTGCAACTTGCACGACGTCCCGTTCGCGCAAGCGCGTCTGCACGCGACCTGACCTGGCGCGAGCGCCTCGTCCCCTCGCCACCGCCACGCCGCTATCATCCGCGACCTCGTTGTTCGTGCGGGCCGCTTGGCGGTGGTCCGACGCGGTTGGACGCAGGGCCGCGACGGACGGTCTCGCTCCCGACGATCGGCATGGAGGGGACCCGATGGCGACCGACGTCACAGGGCAGAAAACGGTCGCAGCGCAGAAAACGGCCACTGGGCAGCAACCGGGACTGTTCATGGATGAAGCGGCGGTGCAGGCGAAGTCGCAGAAGGACGCTGACCAGCCTCCCGCCGTCGCGAAGGCAAACGAGCCGACGGCGAGCGCCGAGAAGGCGGAGGGCAAGGGCGGCGAGGCGAAGGGCGGCGACACGATCGCCCACCGGCTCGCGACGAAGCAGCGCGAAATCTCCGTCTCCGAGTTCTTCACCAAGAACCGCCACCTGCTCGGCTTCGACAATCCGCGGAAGGCGCTGCTGACTGCGATCAAGGAAGCGGTCGACAACTCGCTCGATGCGTGCGAGGAGGCCGGCATCCTCCCCGATGTCCGGATCGAGATCTTGACCACGCCGCGCGACGACCGTTTCCGGGTCATCGTCGAAGACAACGGCCCCGGCATCGTGAAGCAGCAGCTCCCCCATGTCTTCGCCCGGCTGCTCTACGGCTCGAAGTTCCACGTGCTGAAGCAGCAGCGCGGCCAGCAGGGGATCGGCATCTCGGCGGCGGCGATGTACGGCCAGCTCACGACGGGCAAGCCGCTGTCGGTGATCTCGCGCATCGGCAAGAAGCACCCGGCGTGGTACGTCGAGCTCAAGATCGACACCGCGAGGAACCGCCCCGAAGTGCTGCGCGAGATGGAGACCGACTGGGACAAGGAGCACGGCACGCGCATCGAGCTCGAACTCGAGGCCAAGGTGCAGAAAGGCAAGCAGTCGGTCGACGAGTACCTGATCCAGACCGCGATCGCGAACCCGCACGTGCGTATCGAATACAAGGACTGGGAAGGGCAGGTCCAGATCTTCGAGCGCGCGACCAAGACGCTGCCGCAGCAACCCAAGCAGATCCAGCCTCACCCGTACGGGGTCGAGGTCGGGATGCTCGGCGGGATGATGAAGACGACCGAGGCGAAGAAGCTCGCGGCTTTCCTCAAGTCCGACTTCTCGCGCGTCAGCCCGCGCGTCGCCGAGGAGATCTGCAAGCTCGCCAAGGTGTCGCCCGATGCGCGCCTCTCCGGACTCGAAGCCGAGCAGATCGAGCGCGTCCACGTGGCGATGAGCCAAGTGAAGATCATGGCGCCGGCCACCGACTGCATCGTGCCGATCGGCGAGGCGGGCCTCATCGCTGGCATGAAGAAGGTGCTGAACGCCGAGCTCTACCTGGCCGAGTCGCGCGCGCCGAAGATCTACCGCGGCAATCCGTTTGTCGTTGAAGTTGGCGTGGCCTGGGGCGGCGATCTCCCGGCCGAAGAGCCGGTCCGTCTGGTCCGGTTCGCGAACCGTGTCCCGTTGCTCTACCAGCAGGGCGCGTGCGTCACGACCAAGGCGGTCGTGACCACCGACTGGCGCAACTACCTGCTCCAGCAGCCGAAGGAATCGCTTCCGGTCGCGCCGATGGCGATCGTAGTGCATCTCGCGTCCGCGTGGGTTCCGTTCACCTCCGAGGCGAAGGAGGCGATCGCCCACTACCCCGAGATCTTGAAGGAGCTCCGCCTCTCCTTGATGGAGATGGGGCGCAAGATCGCGACCCACGTGCGGAAGTCCCGGCGCGCCGCCGACGAGGCGAAGAAGCGCGACTACATCGACATGTTCCTGCCGACGGTGGTCGAGGCGCTGCACGAGATCCTCGTGCTCGACCAAGCGGTGCTCGACAAGACCGCGGGCAACCTGCGCGACATCCTCGAAGCGTCGCGCAAGAAGATGGTCTGAGGGAGCCGCCCCGATGGCGAAAGACGACAAGAAGAGCAGCAAGCGGGCGAGTGCCAACCCCGAGCTCGACAAGGTCACGGTGCAGTGCATCGACCGCGCCGCGAGTCGCGTGCTCGACTCGATCGCGAAGAAGAAACAGCCCGAGCTCAAGTTCCCGGTGCGCTCGCTCAGCAACGTCGACTACGACGTGAAGAAGGGTTTCTTCGAGCTGGGAGAGAACCTCTCCACGCGCACGCTCACCGTCAACTCGGTGAAGACCTTCGCACAGACGCTGAAACTGATGGCGCTTTCGAAGCAGATGGTGAAGGAGAACAACTGGGCCACCAAGCGAGAGGCGTACTACGTCAGCAAGAACTGGCGTGACGCGCGCTTCGACGAGCAACCCGAATCCGACACGGTGATGGATGACGTCGAGGCGATGTTCAGCCTCGACGGTGTGACGCGCGAGCAGCTCCGCTTCATCCCCGACGAGCACGGTGGCGCGGTCGCCGGCGAATTGACGGTCATCGACCGCGACCCCCACACCCACGAGCCGATCGAGATCGACTGCACCAAGTTCGGCACCGGTGCCTACTCGATCCCGTCGTCCGTCGAGCACCTGAAGTTCCGCACCAACGCCAAGTTCGTACTCGCGATCGAGACCGGCGGCATGTTCCAGCGGCTGCAGGGCAACGGCTACCCGCAGGACGCCCACTGCATCATCGTCTCGATGGCCGGCGTGCCGACGCGCTCGACCCGCCGTTTCCTGCGTCGTCTCACCGACGACCTCGACCTGCCGGTCTATGCCTTCGTCGACTGCGACCCTTACGGCATCGCCAACATCTACCGCACGTTGAAGGTCGGCTCCGGCAACGCCGCCCACATCAACCAGTTCTTCTGCGTCCCGCGCGCCCGTTTCCTCGGTGTCACGCCGCAGGACATCATCGACTTCAAGCTGCAGGACGCGACCCACCCGTTGCAGGAAGTCGACGAGAAGCGCGCCAAGGATGCGCTGAAGAACGACCCCTTCTTCAAGAAGAACAAGGCGTGGGTGAAAGCCTTCGAGCAGATGCTCACCATGAAGGTTCGCGCCGAACAACAGGCGCTCACCAAGTGGGGACTGAACTACGTCATCGACAGCTACCTGCCGAGAAAACTGAAGAACCCCGGGTCGTTCCTGCCGTAGCCAAATCGCACCGTGCCGCGAGTTCCTGCTTGCGGAGCAGGGGGTTGCGAACGCGATCGTCATGGAAGCGCTTGCGCCGGCACTCCGTCACGTACTCGTGCAGTGCGTGCTGAGCCGCGGCAAACGCGGGCGACTTGGACACGACGAACGCTACCCCGAACATCGCGGTTTCGCCAACCGTCGTGCGCCAAGCGACTCCGGCATCGAGACGTAGTTGCTACCCGCCATCTTGCAGGCGCAGGACAACATCGACTCGTGCGATCCGTTCGAGGGCATGCGATCGCGCCGCATCAATCGAGAATCGGAGGCCATCGAGGGATCGATCCTCGACGATTCCCTGAATCGCCGGGGGCTTGCGGCCGGGCAGGATCTCGATCGGCAGTGGCGCGTTCGGCTTGATGCGAAGTGCGCGGCGGCGCTTGAGCGCGCGCAGGAGTTGCGCAACTCGCTCCCGCTCCTCCTCGGTGCGACCCAGGGCGATTTCCATCTTCACGTCGCAGCCGCCATCAACGTCCCGCACTTCACGCACCGCGATTCCGGCGCAGACCGGCTTCGGGTCCGCGGGGAACACCACACAAACTTCGACCTCCTCCGCTTCCATCGCACCCACCGCCTCGCGCGAGACGAAGTCCACGGAAAGGGACCGCCGCTCCCGCCCGCGCAGCAGACCGCAGGACGAGTCGGTGCCCATGCGTTGCACGGAGACGAGGATTTCGGCGCGCTCGTCATGGGCGTTTGGCATGGTGACCTCGCAAAGTCACAACCGGCGCGACGTCCCGCGGGCGCGCGCCGACTCCCGCACAAATCCCATGGAAGAGCCTCGGCAATTCGTGCGAAAAGCCTGAAGCCCTGCGCGCGAGCCGCCGACGCCATCGGCTCGACGAGGGAGGGCTCTACGAGACAGCCCTCACGCCGCGGATGGTAAGCGCGCTGCCTACCGCCCGTCACGCAGCTCTTCAGCCAAAGCGGCCGGCGTTGTCACCGGCAAACGGCATGTGCCCGCTCGACACGCCCATGCGGTTGCAATCGCGGCGTCCCGTCGATCGAACAGCGGCGTCACGCGGGTCGCCATCGCCCGTGTGTCTGGCGTCGCCGCAGCGACGACACGGTTCGGCGCGAAGCCTGCTCGAAGCACGGCGAGGAACGGTTCGAGCGCCGCGCGATCTGGTCCGACAAGCACGATCTCGGCCGGCTCCGACTGCGCGAAGTCGACGGCGGCCAACATCCGCGAGAGCGCAGGCGGAGTCTGTTCGAGCGGTCTGCGGTAGAGCGCAATCGTCCGCTCGGCTGCCGTTCGGTAGGTGCTGTCGCCGGTGAGCGCGGCCAGCCGGAGCAGGTTCATCGCGTGCACCGAAGGCGCTGCCGGGGTCGCGCCATCCCACGCTTCCTTCGAGCGGATGAGCAGCGCTTCGGTGTCGTGCGCGGTGAAGAAGAAGCCGCCGCGTTCGCTGTCCCAGAAGCGTTCGAGGGTCAGGTCGGCGAGTTGCTTCGCCCAGGCGAGGTCGGCGGGGTCGAAGCGCGCCTCCCAAAGATCGAGCAGCCCCTCGATCAAGAACGCGAAGTCGCCAAGATTGGCGTCGTGCTTGGCGATGCCGGACTTCCAACTGCGCTTCAGGGCACCGTTGCTTCGCCCGCCGGCGCCATCGTTCCGGACTTCACTCCACAACTCGCGCCGCACGAACGCGGCCGCCTCGGCGGCAGCCGCGAGGTAGCGCGGTTCGCCGAGCGCGGCGCCGCAGCGCGCGAGTGCCGAAATCAAGAGCCCGTTCCAGTCGCACAGCACCTTGTCGTCGCGGCCCGGCGCGATGCGCTGCGCGCGCGCCGCCAAGAGCTTCATCCGCGCCGACGCGAGGCCAGCGACCACGGCCGATGCCTCCATGCCGCGCGTCTTCGCGAAGTCGGCGACGGACCAGGGTCGCCACAGCACGGTCTTCCTGTGCTCGAAGTTCCCGGACGGCGTGACACCGTAGAACAAACCCACCCACGCCGCCGTCTCGACGCCGAGCACCTCCGCCAGCTCCGCCGGATCCCAGACGAAGAACTTCCCCTCCTCGCCTTCGCTGTCGGCGTCCTGTGACGAGCAGAAGCCGCCGCCGTCCGACCGCATCTCCCGCAGCGCCCAGTCGAGAGTCGAGCGCGCGACGACGGCGAATTCCGCGTCGCCGATCGCAAGCCAGCCATCGAGGTAGGCGCTCGCCAGCAACGCATTGTCGTAGAGCATCTTCTCGAAGTGCGGGACGGCCCAGCGCTCGTCGACCGAGTAGCGATGGAAACCGCCGCCGAGCTGGTCGTGGATCCCACCCTCGGCCATCTTCTGCAGCGACTTGACGGCCGCCGCCCGCGCCGCCGGATTTCCGAAGCGCGCGTCGATCCGCAGCAGAAGCTGCAGATCCATCGAATGCGGGAACTTGGGCGCCCCGCCGAAGCCGCCGTACTCGTCGTCGAAGTTGCGGAGCAGCTGCTCGGACGCTCGCGGCAGCAGGCGCAGGTCAGCGACGAACGCGGCAGCGCGGCTCTCTGGCGATACCGCATCTTCTGTGGCATCGGCCTCGCTGCTCGGCGCGGCACCGACGCTCGCCGCCATCTCGCGCAAATGTTCGGTGAGTCCGTCGGCCGACTTCAAGGCCCGCGGTCGATCCTCTTTCCAAAGCCGCGCCAGCTCCGTCAGCACGCGCGGGAATCCGGCGCGGCCGTGCGCGTCGGCGGGCGGGAAGTAGGTGCCGCCGAAGAACGGTTTCAGGTCGGGCGTGAGGAAGACGGACATCGGCCAGCCGCCGCTTCGCGTCAGCGCCTGCACCGCCTTCATGTAGATCTCGTCGACGTCGGGCCGCTCCTCGCGGTCGACCTTGATGCAGACGAAACTCGCGTTCATCTGTGCCGCGATCGCGTCGTTCTCGAAGCTCTCGCGTTCCATGACGTGGCACCAGTGGCACGCCGAGTAGCCGATCGACAGGAAGATCGGCTTGTCCTCGGCCTTGGCGCGCGCGAACGCTTCCGCTCCCCATGGGTACCAGTCGACCGGATTGTGGGCGTGCTGCAGCAGGTAGGGGGAGGTCTCGTTCGCGAGCCGGTTCTTGTGTTTCGCAGTCATGGCGCTCGTCTCCGACGGCGGTGCGTCCTGCAGCGCGTCTTGCGCGGCGCTCTTGGCGAGAGCCGCCGAGGGACCTGGATCGGCCACGATGCGGCCGGGCGAGCCGCACGCCGCAGCGGCGCCGATCGCCAGGCCGCGGGCGAGCCGTCGCATCACGGCACGAAGCGCCCTTCGCAGCGCTCGACCCAGCCGAGCAATTGCTCGCGCACCCAGTCGTAGGTCTGGACGAACTGCGCGGTCAGTCGGCCGCAGTCGGGCTCGCCGATCTGCGTCCGGAACACGCCGACATTCTCGAGGAAGATCGACTTGGGATCGCGCTGCATGGTCTCGATGCGCGAGTGGAACTGCCCTTCGTCGACCGGCGCGGTCGGGAAGCTCATGCGCACGCCCATCAACAACGGCTTGCGCTGCTCGAACAGTTGGTAGTCGTCGTTGCTGAACGAGAGCATCGCCTTGCCCATCAAGTCGACCGCGTTCTGCGCGACGCGCGGGGTCGCGAGAGACTGCACGGTAAACTGCTGCGCGGCGAAGTGCGGCACCTTGAGTTCCGAGAAGACCGCGCGCGCGAAAGCGTCGAGCCGTTTCTCGAATTCCTCGCGCGCCATACCGGTCATCTGCTCCTGGATGCGGAGCCGGTCGGGAAGCACGATCGCGGCCGAGACCGCGCCCTGCTGCGAAACCGGGTTCGACAGCTGCGCGCCGCCCTGCACCAGCTGGAAGTTGGCGTAGCGCGACGATTCGCGCTCGAAGCACTTGGCGTGGAGACGCTGGAGGTCGGTGAGCTGCCACTGCTGGGCCGGGAAGACGAGCTCGGCCAGGAATTGGATGCTGCGAAGGGGATACAAGGCGCGCTCCGTTGATGGTCGTCAGGAAGGGCGGAGCATTATCGGCGTGCGGCCGGCAGGAGCAATCGCAGCGCCAGCCACGGCACCAGCACCGAAGCGACCTGCAGCCACGACAGCGCGCCGACCACCGCATCGCGCGCTTGGTGCACGAGGTTGTAGATTCGGTGGGTCAGCATCTCCTGCGCGCCCGGCAGCAGGACGATCGCATCGAACTCGCGCATCATCAGTCCGAAGCCGAGCGTCCCGACCGCGAGCAACGCCGGCAGGAGCAGCGGCAGTCGCAGCGACAGCAGTCGGCGCGCACCGCTGATCGGCGCCAGTTCAGTCGCTTCCTCGATCTCGGGCGCGATCCGACGCCACGACGCGGCAAGCCCCACCACGGCCAACGGCAGGAAGCGCGAGGCAAAGGTCAGCGAGACGAGTCCCCATCCGCGGTAGATCCGATCGGCAAGGCCAGCGTCGGCGAGGAAGAGCTGCTCGTGCGCCATGCCGAGCAGCAGGCTCGGAAAGGCGAGCGGAAGCAGGACGACGGCGTGTGCCGCCGCGCTGCCGCTGGCGGATCGAGCGAGCGCCCGCGCCGGGCCCCACGCCAGCAAGAGCATCAGCAGCACGCCGACGACCGCGTCGCGCAGGCTGTGGAGCGCCGCCGGGACGTAGGTTTCGAGCGCGGCCTTCACCGGCGATCGCTGCCGGTAGACGCTGTAGTCGAACGAACCGAGCGAGGGCGCGGGCACTCCGGCGGAGGTGGGGCTTGCCGGCGTCGAGACCACCGGCGCCGTCGGGACGCTCGGCGCTGACTTGGTCGCCATCCCGCCGAGGACACCGAGCGGCACCCCAATCGTCGTCCCGAGCAGTGCCACCGCGAACAGGTGCCCAGCGATCGCACCGCGCCCGAGCTGAAACGGTCGTGGCGCGACGTGGCTCCCGCAAAGCGATGCCACCGAGCGCTTGGCTGCCGACCGTGCGAGCAACGCCAGCGCGACTCCGGCGATTGCGACCAGCGGCACGGCGAACGCCGCGGCTCCGATCGGATCGCGCTGGCGCAAGAAGGCGCCGTAGATCTCGGTGGCGAAGACCTGAAAGGTCGTCTCATTCTGCACCGAGAAGCTGAAGAAGTCGGGCACCACGAAGTCGGAAAGCGCGAACACGAACACCAGCAGCGCCCCCGCCGCGATGCCGCCGCGCGCCAGTGGCAGGGTGACGCGCGCGAGCGCCCGCCGTTCGCCGAGGGCGAGGCGCGCCGCATCCTCGACATCTGCACCGATGTCCCGAAACGCGCGCGCCGACAGCAACGCCGCCACCGGCCAGAGCGCGCCGGCGAGAATGAACACGATTGCGGGCAGTCCGCGCATCGGGTGGATCTGGACCCAGGCGATGCCGCTCAGGTACGGCGGCAGCAGCAACGGCACGATCGCCAGCGACTCGTAGAAGCGCCGCAATCGGAGGTCGGTGCGCGCGACGAGGAAGCCGAATGGCACCCCGACTGCCAATGCTGCAGCGACGATCGAGCCGGCCAGCAGCAGGCTGTTCCACAGCGTCGACCGCCGCGCGGCCGCCATCGCGTCGCCGCCGAAGATCGGCGCGTACGCCGACAGCGAGAACTCGCCGCCTTCCGGGAAGCACGTCCGGCAGATCAAGTAGAGCGCGGGACCGAACGCGACCAGCGCGAACGGGAGCCACGGCAGCGACCGGCGCAGCCAACGGACCATTTGCTTGCAGCCTCACCGCCCCCGCGACGGCCGGGAGCTTAGCTTGCAGGCGTCAATCGATCTCGTTGGCTCCGGTCACGATCCGATCGACGAGTCCGTACTGCACCGCTTCCTTGGCATCGAGCCAGAAGTCGCGCATGCAATCGGACTTCACCTTCTCCGCCGAGCGACCGGTCTCGAGCTCGATGATCCGGTTGTACTTTTCGCGGATCCGCTCGATCTCGACCGAAGTGATCTCGATGTCGCTCGCGCTGCCCATCGCCTGCATCGACGGTTGATGGATGAGGAAGCGCGAGCTCGGCAGCGAAAAGCGCATGCCCTTGCGGCCGCCGAGGAAGATCGGGACACCGGCGGAAGCGGCGAGCCCGGCGCAGATCGTGCGGATCGGCGCGCGGACGTACTTCATCACATCGTAGATGGCGAATCCCGAGTCGGCGTCGCCGCCCGGCGAGTTGACGAAGACGGTGATCGGGCGCTCTTTGTTGCGGCCATCCAGCAGCAGCAGCGCCGAGCTCACTTTCTCCATCAGCGTGCGGTCGACCGGCTTGGCGATCATCACCACGCGCTGCTGCAGCAGGAGCCGCAGGCTCGGCGGCACCGGAGTCTTCTTCTTCTCCGGCTTCTCCGGCTCGACGCAGCGGGGCAGCGCGACGGCATCGTTCCATTCTTCAGGCGAGGCATCGTCAGGCAAGGCAGCCATCGAGTCGTCTCTCCGTCGACGCGGAGCCCGAAGGCGCCGCAAAAGGGCCAAGCAGGATATCGCAACCCTCACTCCGTCGGATCGACCGGCGGGGCGGCGCAGCTCAAATCGCTCTCGCTTGGACCGAGGCGCCGGCCAGCGCCCCGACTCACGCGCCGCCACGCTTCCGGAACACCAGGTCATGGTCGGGCGCCCACGCCATCGCCTTCCATGCCGGCACCAGCCGCGCAAGTTCGTCGACCAGCCGCGTCGGCCAATCGGCGGCCGCGAGCTCGGGCGAGTCACGCGGCCATTGCCGGTAGAGCGTGAAGCGGTGCTCCCCCGGTTTGAAGTACTGCGCGAAGGTCTGCAGCATCCCGGGCGTCATCTGCTCGCACGGGTAGAGCTTCTGCCAGTCGTGGATCCGCATGACGTAGCCGGCGAGCGGCCGGATCGCGGCCGACAGCGCCTCGTTCGAGGGCGCCTCCTTGCAGCTGCGCTGGAAGTTCTGCGTGTCCCACCAGCTGCGCTCCGTCATGCGGATGCCGGCGGTGAAGTGCGTGAGGTTCAGCTCGCCATAGAGGAGCGCGTGGAAGTAGGACGGATCGAGGTCCTCGGCGAACTCCTGGCCGAGGATCTGCTGCAGCTCCACGCGCTGCTTCTTGCCGGGATGGAGCGTGAACCAGAGCGCATCGACGCGGAACCCGTTGAACGTGAACGGGTGGTTGAGCGAAGTCTTGGTCTCGAACGCGACGCCGGTCCGCGCCTTCAGCTCCTTCACCGCCAACTTCCCAAGCAGGCCGAGGTTCGCGCGGATCATCCGGCGCGGCTCGTTGAAGTCCGGGTCGCGCGTCTTGTGTGGCTCGAAGATCATGAAATCAGCGAGACGGAACGGACGAGCGGCGACAGCCATGAGGACGCGATCTCTTCGTTTTTTGTCGGCCAAGCGGCGCGGCATGGACGCCAGCACCCGGTGAGAGGAGCGCGCTACACTGCTGCGCCTGCTTTCGCCGGGCCGACGATAGCGGCCGCGCGCCACCACCAAGGAACGTCATGCAGTCCCCTGCCAAGCTCGTGTGGATGGATGGCCGTCTCGTCCCGTGGGCGGACGCGCGCGTCCATGTGATGGCGAGCACGCTCCACTACGGCGTCGGTGTCTTCGAGGGCGTCCGCTGCTACGCCCAGCCGAACGGGACGCCGGCGATCTTCCGGCTCGAGGACCATGTCGATCGGTTGATCGATTCGGCCCGCTGCGTCGCCATGGAGCTGCCGTTCGATCGCGCCGCGCTGGTCCAGGCCTGCAAGGAGGTCGTGCGCGCGAACGGGTTCGCCGACTGCTACCTGCGCCCGGTCGCGCTCCACGATTTCGGCGAGCCGGGCCTCGGCGCGCAGAATCCGGTGCGCGTCGCGATCGTCGCGTTCCAATGGGGCGCCTACCTCGGCAAGGAAGGGCTCGAACACGGCATCCAGACCACGATATCGTCATGGGTCCGCCACCATCCGGGCGCCGCGATGATGCGCGCCAAGATCTCCGGCCAGTACGTGACCTCGGTGCTGGCCAAGCGCCTCGCCAAGCAGAACGGCTTCGATGAGGCGATCTTCTGCGACGCGCAGGGCTACGTCTGCGAAGGCACGGGCGAAAACCTCTTCATCGTGCGCAAGGGCGTGCTGAAGACCCCGCCCACCTACGCGGCGATCCTCGCCGGCATCACCCGCGATTCGGTGCTCGAGATCGCGCGCGAGCTCGCGAAGGAGCGCGCCCTCGAAGTGCGCGAGGAGCCGTTCCTGCGCGACGAGCTGTTCCTCGCCGACGAGGCGTTCTTCACCGGCACTGCCGCCGAGCTGACGCCCATCCGCTCGATCGACCGGCGCCCGGTCGGCGCCGGCACTCGCGGCCCGATCACCGCCGAGCTGCAGGCCCGTTTCTTCCGCGCCGCACGCGGCGAAGATCCGCGCTGGCGTCGCTGGCTTGCGCCGGTGTCGTGAGCGGCGCGCCGCGCACGATCTTCGTGAGCGCCGGCGACACTTCCGGCGACCACCACGGCGCTCGCCTGGTCGAGGAGTTGCGCGCGCGATTCCCTGGCGCCCGTTTCGTCGGCTTCGGCGGCGACGCCTTGCGCGCCGCCGGAGTCGAGCTGTTCGAGCCACTCGCGGACGCCCCCGTGATGGGGTTCGCGCCGGTCCTGAGACAACTCGGGCGATTCGTGCGCCTGTTGAACGGCGCCGATCGCTGGCTCGCCGCGCACCGCCCCGACGTCGTCATTCCGATCGACTACCCAGGCTTCAACGTGCGCCTCGCCCGTCTCGCGCGCCGTCGCTCGATCAAGGTCGCCTACTACATCTGCCCGCAGTACTGGGGCTGGGCGCCGTGGCGGGCGCGCCGCTTCGCAAGCGCAGTCGATCTGGGTCTCACGCTGCTGCCGTTCGAGGCGCCCTTCCTCGCACGCTATGGGGTCGACGCAACTTTCGTCGGCCACCCGCTCGCCGACCGAATCGCGGCCATGCCACCGGCGCCGCGCGATTCGAAGGTGCTCGCGCTGCTGCCCGGCAGTCGCCGCCACGAGATCGACGCGCTCCTGCCATGGCAGTTGCGCGCCGCGAAAACGCTGATGGCGCGAGTCGGACAGCGCATCCCGGTCGTCTCGGCGCATCCGCGCGCGCCGCTGCGCGACCATGTCGCTGCGATGGCGCGCGCCGCGGGCGTCGAGGTCGAAGTGCGCGACCAGTCGCTGCCGCAGCTGCTGGCCGACTGCCGGGCGTCGATCGTCACGTCGGGGACGGCGACTCTCGAATGCGCGCTGATGCGCGTGCCGTCGGTGATCGTCTACCGCGTGAACGCCTTCTCCAAGTGGGCCGCGCGCTACATCCTCACCAGTCCCTGGATCGGATTGCCGAACCTGCTGGCCGGCGAAGCGCTCTGCCCCGAGTTCTTCGCCGCCAACGATCCCGCGGCCGAGATCGACCGCGAGCTTGCCGCGCTCTGGAGCGACGGACCGGCTCGCGACCGCTGCCTCGGCGGACTCGAACTGCTGCGAACGACGGTGTTGGTGCCGGGCGCTGCGCGCAACGCTGCCGACGCCATCGCCAAGCTCCTCGCGCGCTGAACGCCGCTCACGCGAGCGGGCGAGTCATTCCGAGCGCAGCCGGATCACCAGACGAACGACATCGGCACGCAGCTTCGATGCATCGGCGCTTGGCTGCTTTGCCTTCTCGGGCTCCTTCGACTCCGCGGTTGCGAGCGGAGCTTTCCCGAGCGGTGCGTTGCCAGCCGAGGCGGATGGCTTGGCGCCGCCAGCGACGGGTCCCGACCGACCTCGAGCCGTATTCGGTGCTGAAGGGCCCGCCGCGTCGCTCGGAGGCACTGCCGGCTCCTGCGCAGCGGCAGCGCGGCCCGGTGCCGCCGGATCGGCCGTGGCACTCGCCGCGCGATCGCGCCGCTCCTCCGCGTGCAGCAACTCCCCCCACCAGAGACTTGGCGCGGACTCCTCGAAACCAAATCGACCGCCCAGCAATCCAGGCGCATCCGGCTTCTTGTCGCCGGTTTTGTAGCCCTTCTGTTCGTCCGTCTGTTCATCCGGCGTCGCGTGTTTCTTGCGCGCGTGATCGCCGTCGTCGTGCCGCTCGAGCGTGATGAGGCCTGATGCTTCGAGCTCCTCGGGTGCGACATCGACGATCAGCACGTCGCCGTCCCGCGCGCCTCGCGTCGTCCACTCTTCGAGGCGCGCCAGCTCTTGCGGCTCGACCGGCTGCCATGCCGCAAACCGGATCGAGCGCGTGGGCCCCGCCGCGTCCGACTTCAGCCGCGCGTCGTCCGACGCGGCATCCGCAGCGTCTTTCCACCCGGCCTCTCCGAGGAATCCGCGCGTTCCTGCCGGCGCCCCTCGATCGCTCTGCTCCGACCGCCACTGCGCCAGTTGATCGAGCGCCGCGCGTGGCGAGTCCGGCATGAGCAGGGTCGCGGCGAGCCGGTCCGACGCTTCGTCGGCCCCTGCCGCCAATCCGCCCAGGCCTGCCGCGTCCTTCACCGGCGGCGCCCCCGGCGGCAGAGACTCACCTTTCGCCGGCACTTCCAGATCGACCTTCAGAACGCTCGATGACTCGGCTGGCACGGGCGGATCGAAGTCATCGTGCACGCCGGTTGTTGCCGTCGACGCGCGCGGTGGCGATGTCGCAGCGAGCTCCAGTGCCGGCGCCGCTTCGATCATCAGGTTCCGCCAGCAGATCCACGCGAGAAGAGCGATCGACGCCGCCGCGCCGAGCGCGGCGCGACCGAACCAACTTCCTGCTTTGACGACTCGCGCGCCACCGCTGCCGCCACCACCGCCAACGGCCGCGGATCGAACGTCGCATGCCGCGACGACTCGCTCCCGCAATCCGGCCGGCGCCGGCTCGTCCGGCAACGCCGCGAGCGCTGCCGTGACCGCGCGAGCTTGCGCCGCCGCAGTACGGCACTCCGCGCAGCCGGCAAGGTGCCGTTCGAGGCGTGCGGTCTCCTCGGTCGTGCACGCGCCGTCGGCCGCCGTCCACACCCACTCGCGAACCTCGTCGCAACCTTGCGGGGGATGGGTCATGACGCCGCCTCCCCACCACGGAACCCGCTGCCGCCCAGCGCTCGCGACAGCTCTTCCCGCGCGCGCGCCAGCCGTGAGCGGACCGTGCCGATCGGCACCGCCAGCAGCTCCGCGATCTCCTCGTAGCTCTTGCCTTCGACGTCGCGCAGGATCACCACCATGCGTCGATCGTCATCCAGCCGCGCCAGGGCGGCGCGCAGACACCCGCGCTGTTCGGCCAGGTCTGCCTGCTCGCCCGGCGCCGCACCTGGAGCAGCGACGTCGAGCGTCGGCCGTTCGTCGCCATCGCCACGGGGCGACAACGTCAACTGGCGATCGCGAGCGCGGGCCGCAAGCGTGCTCGAACGGTTGAGATGGAGGTTCACCACGATCCGATGCATCCAGGTCGAAAACAGGGACTCACCGCGGAACTGCGCGATCGCTTCGAGCGCGCGCAGGAACGCTTCCTGCGCCAGTTCCTCCGCATCGTCGCGCCGGCCGCGGCAGAGATTCATCGCCAAGGTGAAGACGCGGTTTTGATGCTGGTCGATCAGCTCGCCGAACGCCGCGCGATCCCCACCGCGCGCGCGCGCCAGCACGGCCGCTTCGGTCGCGCCAGCCACGCTTGTCGTGGCGGAAAAGGCCACGTTCGATGACGAAGGCTGCATCCGGTTCCCGCGGGCGTTGGCATCCAGACGACGGGGCGGTCGTCCGGGACGGAGCCATCCTACGAGCGGGACTGCAGGTTGGTGAGACTGCGCGCGATGCCGTTGCGGGAGCGTCCTACGGAGCGATCTGTCTCGCCGTGACCTTGCCGTCGCGCACCTGCACCAGCCAGTCGCCCTCGCCGAGCGCCGGTGTCGATGGCGCAGCGCCGCCGCACGCTGCGCCGCTGCCCGAAGCGCAGGTGCCGGCGCCACCGCTGCCGCCGGCGGCGCAAGCACTGCAGCACGTCGTCTTCGCGGCCGACTTCGCCGCCTGGCCGGCGGACGCCCGCGACGCTTCGCACAGCTCGATTCCTGCTTGCAGCGCGTAGTCGCGCGCCGACGGCGTGACCAGCGTGTCGCGGTCGACGACCACGCGTGCCCCGTGCGCAAGGCGGCGCAGATCGAGTTCAGTCAACAGCGATTTCACCCGTCCGCGCCTGCGAGCCAGCGCGACAGATCCTCGTGCGGCTGCGACAGGACAACACTGCCGACCAAGTGTCCGCGTTCACTCGCAAATCGGGTCGCCGCCGCGCGCGCGACCTCGACCTGCGCGACGCTGCCGCTGGCGACGAAGTAGGCCTTGCCGCCGAGTCCGCTCGCCGCACGCAGTTGCAGCAGCGCCACGGACGCGGTCTTCAACGCGACGTCGGCCGCGAGCAGCAACGTGGCGACCGTCGCGCACTCGACGACGGCGGCGGCCTCGCCAAGAGGCGGCGCGCTCGCACCGGCCAGCGCACGCACGACGGCTGGTTCGACGTTCGGCAGCAGCAAGGTGTCGAGCGGCGGTGCCGACAAGCCGTCGATGGCGGCGCGCAATGCCGACGTGACTGCGGACGGACTGCCGGCGAACAACACCAGCAGCTTTCCCGGCGAGACCGGTCGGCAGAGCAGCAACTGCACGGGCGCCGCCTTCAACACGCGATCGGCTGCTGCGTAGCCGTCGGCAATCCCGGCGCACTCAAGCAACGCGAGCGCCTCGCCGGCACCCGTCGCGCTTGCATCGAGATCGTCGAAGGAGGGCTTCACCGGTTCGTGGCCACCGCGCTCATGACATTGGACGCGCTCATTCGCGACCCGTGAGCGACTCAAGCGCTCGCTCCGCCGCGCGCGCCGCCTGCTCGATCTCAGCCTCGCCGCCGCCAAGGTAGACGCGCCCGAACGCGCCGGACGCGCGCATCTCAAGCAGCTTGATCGGCGCGGCCTTTTCCGCCTCGTTCGCAGCCAGCGCGGCATAGCCAGCCGGCTCGCATTCGAGGATGTAGAGCGTTTCGCCGCCGAGCAGCATCATTCCGTGCCGCTCCCGATTGATCAGCATCGTCTGGTAGTCGTCGACGTGGGTGATGATCTCGGAGGACTGGATCTTCGGCTTGCGTCGCCCTTGCTCCGTCGTGCCTAGGAAGTCGAGGATCTTCTGGCCGGCGCCGCGCACTTCGCTCTGCGACTCGCTGTGGATCTCGAGCAGGCCGAACGCGCGTTCGACGATCTGCATGCCCGGACGCACGTCGTGCGCCTTCAAGGCGATGTCGGTGATGCGATTGATGGCGATGCCGGGCGCGATCTCGACGTAGAGCGCCGCCTGGCCCGCCACCGGCAGGTAGCCACGCGCCACCGTCGCGACGAACGATGCAAACTGCGGCTGCATCCGATCGATGAAGACGAACGAGCGCAGGTCGACGCCGCGCTCTGGCGACGGCGGCCGTGCCGGGCCTTGTGGCCGCGCAGCGCCTCGCTGCGGCTCAGAACCTTGCTTCTGCATCGGCTTCGCCGTGCTCAGCTTTCAGTCGCGGCAGCCGGCGGCTGGGGCAGGATCGCCTCGACCTCGGCATGCGGCCGCGGGATCACGTGCACGGCGACCAGTTCGCCAACGCGCTGCGCCGCGGCGGCACCGGCATCGGTGGCGGCCTTCACCGCCCCGACTTCGCCGCGCACCAGCACGGTGACCAACCCGCCACCAACCTTCTCCCGGCCGAGCAAGGTGACCTTGGCGGCCTTGACCATGGCGTCGGCCGCCTCGATGGCGGCAACGAGTCCCTTGGTCTCGATCATTCCGAGCGCCATCTGCTGCATGTCAGTTCACGTCCTTGTCACGCCTGGCGCGTTGGCACGCGCGCTCCCGGTGGGGAGCGGCAGCCGTCGCGAACGAAGTCAAACCCGCTTCCGTGGCGGCGTCGGCCAACCGCGACCGATCCCGCCCAATCCCGCACCCGATCCACCGCCTGAACCGTGGAACGACGGCGGCGCCAGCCGTTTCGGCAGCGACGCCGGCAGCAGCGTCCCCCGTTCCTTGCGCCGCCGCGCCTCCTCCTCGATGAAGCCCGGCTTTCCGAACGCGAGCCGCTTCTTCAGCAGCAGGTGCTCGGCCGTGATGTTGTCCGAGGTGATGTTGCCACCGAACGCGCCACAACCAAGCGTCAGCGACGGCTTCAGCCCGGTCGAGTAGCCGATGGCGCCGTGGCTCGCCGGCGTATTGACCAGGATGCGATGGGTCGGCTTCTCGAGCGCGAACTCCCAGATGATCTTCTCGTCGCGCGAGTGGATGGTGAGCGTGTGACCGCGGCCGCCGAAGTCGAGGATCTCGATGCAGCGCTCGCAGCCTTCCTTCCAGTCCTTGACGACATAGAAGGCCAGAATCGGCGACAGCTTCTCCATCGACAGCGGGTGATCCCACCCGACGCCGTCCTCGTCAGCCAGCAGCACCGGGCAGTCGCGCGCTACCTTGAAGCCGGCCCGCTCACCGATCTGCCATGGATAGAGCCCGACGATCGCCGGGTTGATCGAGCGCCCGTTGGCGACGATGCGCGCCAGCTTCGTCTTCTCTTCCGCACTACAGAAGTGGGCGCCGAGCGCCTTGAAGCCGGCGACGACGGCGTCCTTGATCGGGGCGTCGACCACGACTGCCTGCTCGGAGCAGCACAGCGTCCCGTTGTCGAACACCTGGCTCTGCACGATCGCCTCGACCGCAAGCGCCACATCGGCGCTCTTCTCGATGTAGACCGGCGCATTGCCAGGACCGACTCCGATTGCCGGCTTGCCCGAACTGTAGGCGGCCTTTACCAAGCCGGGTCCGCCGGTGGCGAGGATCAGCGCCGTCTCGCGCGCCTTCATCGCCGCGTCGGTGCCCTCGAACGTCGGGTGCGCAAGGCAGAGCACGAGATCCTTCGGCGCTCCGGCGCGCGTCGCCGCATCCGCAGCCAACCGCGCCACCTCACCGATGCACTGCACCGCGCGCGGATGAGGCGACAGCACGATCGAGTTGCGGGTCTTGAGCGCGATCACGACCTTGAAAATCGCGGTCGAGGTCGGGTTCGTGACCGGGACGATGCCGAGCACCACGCCGTACGGCTCGGCGATCTCGTAGACGCGATTCACTTCGTCGGCGGCGATCACGCCGCAGGTCCTCAACGTGCGGACCGACTCCCAGACCGAGCGCGCGGCGAAGCGGTTCTTGCGCGCCTTGCTGGCCGGATCGCCGAAGCCCGATTCGTCGAACGCCAGTCGGCCGAGCCGATCGGCCTCGCGCTCGAAGACGGCGACCACCGCCTCGCAGACGCGGTCGACTTTCGCCTGATCGGCGCGCTTCCACGCCGCCTGCGCCTGCGCGCTGCGGCGCATCGCATCGCGCGCTTCCTGGATCGAGACGAGGTCCCCGTCGGCTGCCATTTGGCGCAAGACTATACCGCGCTCGGCCGGACGAACCGGCTCATCGCTCGGGCCGGAGATTCGACGGAGCGCGCGCTTGCGCGAGCGCCGCGACGTGATCGAGGACACGGCGGTGAATCCGGCCGATCAGCCAGTCGGAGAGGCAGCCCCAATAGGCCGACGGCCACATCCGGTTGGTGTACCAAGTCGTCCCTTCGAGCCGCGTCGTCCCGTGGTCTAGAGGCACCAGCCGGAATTGCCCCTGCCGGCTGACCAAAAAACCCTCGAGGTGCGGCGGTTCGATCGCCCAGGGGCTCCATTCGCGCATCGGGGCGGGCTGCTCCGTGACCTGGAAGCGCAGTCGCGTCGGCGGCTCCCAGACATCGATCGGCTCGACGAAAGCGCCGGTCGAGAAGACGCCGTGGCGCACCGCGCCGACGCCGCTGCCGACGAGCTCCGCCCGCTGCGGGTACGCGATCCCCGTGCGAAAGAGCCAGTCGTCGGGCTCGGGCAACGGCGAAAACGCGATCACATGCGGCCAGATCGTCGCCGGGTCGGCCGCGACCGCGACCGCGACCGAGGTCCGAACCTCGCGCAGCGCCGGCTCCGGCTCCCACTTCGATTCGATCGCCATCAGCCGCGGCACGACCGCCACCGGCGCGATGCAGCGCAGCGTCGCGTTCCGATCAAACGGCGCAAAGATCCCCCTGACGAGGATGCCGAACCAGGCGAGCAGCAGCGCGATCGGGAACGCCATCGCCAAACAGATCGCGCCTTCCCACGCGAACAGCAGCAGAATCCCCGTCATCAACAGGAGCGAGAAAGCCGCGAGGCCAAGGCACTCGCCCGTCCTCCGCGGGCCGTTCTGCGAATGGAGCACGGCGACCAGCAATCCAAGCAGGAACGGCGTCCCACACGAAGAGCCCAAAGCCGTAATTGCGCAGCACCGTTGCGCAGAGCGCCGTGAGGGAGGTCGCCACGATCACCGCGATCGCGACGGCCCGCGCCGCGCTCGCGAATCGCTGCGCCGGCGTCTCGGCATGGGAGGGCGTCTCGCCATGGGACGGAGACGTCCGGGGGCGAAGGCCGGCGGCCGCGCGTGTCGACGACCAGAGCGCGACGCTCTTGGTGGGAATCACCGCGAAGATCGCGAAGAAGAAGAGGTTCAGCACCGGTACGAAGAAGAGCAGCACCATGCTGCTTGGCCGGTCGATCGCACCCGACGAACGGTGAGCAGAATCCCGATCCAGATGAACGGCAGGGACGCCAGCATCAGCGCCAGCCCCACCCACTCCATCGAAGCCTGCGCTTCGCCAGCGTGCAGGAGTTGAAGATCGAGCCAGGCGATGTAGTTGCCGGGAGTCCAGTCGCGCCCGAACGCAAAGCGCGCGAGGCACCAGTCGATCGCGAACTTGAGCGTCATGAGCAGCAGGCCCGCGACGACGTAGTCGCGGCGCCCGATCGGCTCGTGCCAGGAGAGGAAACGGTTCCGCCAAGTGGGCCGGGCTTGCGCGCCCATCACCTTCGCACCGTGTGCACGATCGGCTCCTCCGGGGTCGCCGCCGAGACCCCGGAGTCGCGCGCCGGTGTCGCGACGGAACGCGCGTGGAACGGGTCGACGGCGACTTCCACGCGGTAAAGGAACGGCTCCGTGTCACGCCGCGAGCGAGCGACGGAAAAGACGCAGCCGAGCAGGACGCAGGTCGACAACAGCGACGATCCGCCCTGACTCACCAACGGCAGCGGGATGCCCGTGACCGGCATCAAACCGGTCGTCATCGCCACGTTCGCGAACGCCTGCATCCCCAAGCTCGCGGCGGCGCCGACCGCGACCAGTTGGCTGAAGCGATCACGCGTGCCGACGCCGACCGAAACGATCGCGGTCCCAAGCAGCAGGAACAGCAGCACCACGCCGGACGCACCGACGAACCCCCACTCTTCGGCGATGACCGCGAAGATGAAGTCGGTGTGGCGAGCGGGCAGATAGGAGAGCCGGTTGTTCGGGCCGAGACCGAGGCCCTTGCCGTCGCGCCCACCCGATCCGATCGACATCTGCGCGCAATGGGACTGGTAGCCCGCACCGAGTTTGAGCTCGCGCAGTCGCTCCTCGAACTGCTCCGCCGCGGCGGTCCTCCCGTCACGCCTCGCCGCGAGCGCCTTCTCGGCGAGATCAGGGACCGACTCGAGGAACGTCGTCACGCGCTCCTTCTGGTAGTCCTTCAGCAGCGGCGAGAAGTAGATCGCCGGGACCAGCACGGCCGCGAGCGCAACTCCGCCGAGGAAGTGGAGTTTGCGCGCGCCTGCGCACCACGTCATCGCGATGGCGATCGGTGCCAGCAGCAATGCGGTGCCGAGGTCGGGCTCGAACTTGATCAGCAAGAACGGAAAGCCGACCAGCAGCAGCGGCGCCATCAGGTCACGAAGCCGATCCGGCACGCCACGGAACTCGAACCATCGCGCCAGTGCCAGCACCAAGAACGGCTTCATCAGCTCGCTCGGCTGCAGTTGCACCCGGCCGGGAAGCGCGAACCAGCGGCGCGCGCCGCCGACGTCGACGCCGACGAACGGCACCAGCACCAGCATGAGCAGTCCGATGCCGTAGAGCGGAAACGCGAAGCGCGCCAACTGGCGGTGGGAGAAGCTGGCGAAGAAGACGAGGGCCAGCAGCCCAGCCGCCGCCATCAACAACTGCCGCCGCTCGAGTCCCTCGAAGTCGGTACCGAGCGTGCTCGACTGCACGAACAGGATCCCGATCGCGAGCAGTCCCAACGCCAGCAGCGCCACCAGCCACGGCACTTCGAAGCGGCGCGCGGACGTCACTCGGCGCCTCCATCAACCGAGCTGGCATCGTCCGAAATCGGATCGCCAGACTCCTCGTCGGTCCCGCCGGCCGGGCGTACCGCGAGCCGCGCGGCCGCGGCTTCGTAGTCGCTGCGCCTGGCGGCGGCGGAGATTTCGGCGAACGCCGGATCGGTGAGAAGCGCGTGCAGGAATGGCGCCGCGGCATCGCCACCGTGCATCCCGGTCCGCTCGACGAAGATCGCAAACGCATAGCGCGGCGCATGGCTCGGTAAGAAGCCGACCAACCACGAGTGCGACAGCCCGCCTGCCTGTTGCGGAGTGCCGGTCTTGGTCGCGAGATCCCACGGCGTCAAGTCGGCGCCGTGGCTCGGGCTTGCGGTGCCTCCCGGCAACGTCACGGCGCGCATCGCCTCCACCACGCACTCCCACGCCGCATCGCTGATCGGCAGCGGTTCGACCGCCGGTCGGAACGGCACCTCGTCCCCCACGCGCGCGATCAGCGTCGGCGGTTGCCAGCTCCGCAGTGCCAACGCCCCCATCGCCGCCGCCATCTGCAGCGGCGTCGCGTCGACCTTGCCCTGGCCAAGGCCGAGCAGCATCAAGTTGCGGCCGCCTCGCTCCTGCTCCACGGTTCCGGCGACCTCGATCGCCAATGCAGGAAACTCCGTTCCGTCCGCCAACCGCGCCGCGGTGAAGCCGGCGCGCTGGCCGAGACCGACCGACCGCAGCCAACCGACCATCCGCTCGGAACCGGCGGAGTAGGCGACCCGCGCGAAGAAGTGGTTGCACGACTTCACCAGCGCATCGTGCACGTCGATCTGGAAGTGCTCCGATTCGCACAGCACCGGCTTGCTCTCGCCCTTCGCGCGCAACGACAGCTTGTCGCACGCAAGCGTCTTTTGCGGCGTGATGATCCCAGCCGAAAGCGCGAACGCGGCGACGATCGGCTTCACCGAGGAGCCGGGCGGAGGCGGCAGCCACGGTCGCCAGGCACGCGGGTGGAGCGGCCGCGTTGTTTTGTTGTTAGCCAGCGTCTCGTACTGATCCGCGAGTTCGGCGCGACCTGGCGCCGGCCACGACGCGATCACGCGGATCGCCATCGACGGCAGTTCGACGAGCGCAAACGCCGCCGGCCCGAGCCGTGAACCGGTCTCTCCCTTCTTCACGAAACCGCGCCGCAACACAGCTTCAGCGGCCTTCTGCAGCTCGACATCGAGCGTCAGGACCAGGTCGCGACCCGGACGGGGCGCCGCCACCTCGAGCTCGCGCTCAACGCGACCTGCGCGGTCGTTCTCGGTCCGCCGGTAGCCACGTCGGCCACGCAACGCGGCCTCGAACGTGAGCTCGAGGCCTTCGCGACCGACCTCTTCATCCGGCGCCACCACATCGAGACGCAGCGCGTCGTCAAGCTCCGCGCGCTGCATCGCCTGCTCGAGCGTCGGGAACGGTTCGAGCGCCAGAACATCGCGTTCGTTGCGCTTTTCATTCCACGGCTTGAGGGTCGCTTCCGACGGCGGCCCGACGCGCCCGATCAGCGCGGCGCCGACGTCGTTCTCCGGCGGGTAGATGCGGCGCGGCTCCTCACGCACGACGAGCCCGGGCAGACGGCTCGGATCGGCGGCGAGGTCGAACACGGCGGCGTGCGCGACGTTCGCGAATAGCAAAGCGTCGCGATGGTCGAGTTCACGATGCAGCGCGCGCTCGCGCTCGTAAGCGCGTTCGACCGGCCCCTCCTCGGCCATCCGCCGCAGCACGCGCGCATCGGCGGCCGCGATCGCCAGATCCATGCGCTCGATCAGTTCGTCCTCCGGCACGGAGAGAGCGCGCGTGAGTTGGCGCAGCGTCGCCGCCTCGGCGCTGACCCGCGTCGCGATTGCTGAGTGCGCGGCGCCGATTCGCGGAAACGCGAGCTGCGCCGGATCGCCCGCGCGCAGCCGTTCGATGCCGTCCTTGATCGACTCGTCCTCAACCAACCAGGCGCCGTACCAGAGCAAGTCCTCGCGGCGCTGACCCGGCTCGATCCGCCTCAATTCGCCGATGGTCAGCTTGGCGAGCTCGCCGATCCGTGCATCGGGGTGCGCCACCACTTCGGCGACGCCGCAACGTTCCCCGGTCAGCAGGTAATGGGTGAGGAGCAACTGCCCGCAGGCGGCGCCTCTACGAAATCCACCGAAGACGAAGGCGAGATTGCGGGTCGTGCGGTTCGACGCGATTGGCCGGCCGTCACAGTCGAGGATCGCGCCGCGCTTGAAACCGAGCGTCTCCGCCCGCGTCCGCGCCTTCACCGCCTCCGCTTCCCAGAATTCGCGCTGCTCGAATTGCAGCGTGGCGAGACGCTGCCCGATCGCGGCGGCGACCGCGAGGAATACCAGGACGACGTGAAGCAGGCGTGTGCCGCCGCCCATCGTGCACGTTGACCGTCGCGCAGGGACGCGCCGCTACGACGTCTGGCGCCCCGCCCGCGCCCGCCATGCGTCGATCCGGTCGGCGATTCGTCGCGCCATCCGACGAAGCTCGCCGCCAAGGCGCACGAGTATCGGCAGCAGGAGCGCGCTCAGCAACGGCGCAGTGAAGCTCGCTTCGCTCCAGGGCAGTCGCGGAACGAGATCGAACCAGGCGTAAAGCTCGCGCGCGCACCGGAGTGCGACCGCTGCCGCCAGCCCGAACAACGCCTGCGTCCAGGCGCTTTCGAGGAAGACCAGGTCGCGCATCGGCACCAGCAGAAGCGCAGCGATGCCACCGCCCAGCAACACGGCAGCCGTCGGGTCGGCGCTAAACGTGGAGAACCCGAGGAGAACGCCGAGAATCCAGCCCCCGACCGGGCGGCGCTGCGACTGCAGCAGCAGCGCACCGATTGCGACGGCCAGCAGGTCGGGCGCCAGCGGAAGTCGGGCGCGCAGCACGAGCTCGACACCGCCGAGCAGGAGCCCCAGTGCGACACCGAGGGGAATGCTCATCGATCGGCGCCCCACGCCCCTGGAAGTCGCCAAGCCGCCGCAGGCCCGACCGCGCTCGCCGCCGCCAACAATTCGCAGCGGTCGCCGTGCCGCTCGAGCGCGCCGAACAGAAGCCCTTCGGGGGTGCCGTCCGGGCTCGCTGCAGTGACGACCAACGCGCCCTCCCAGCCGGGGCAAGGCGGCGGGGCGATCTCGACGAAGCCGCCGCGATCACCGCGCGCTACGAGATCAAAAGCCACCGCCGTCCCCGATTGCAGGAGCAGTGCCCGCATGCGAAAGCCCGGGTCGCGCAGCGTGCGCACAAGCGCCGCGCCGTAGCCGGAGCGCTCGACCCTCCCGATGAGCGCGCCGCCGTTCGAGATCGCCGCGCCGGCCAGCACGCCCGCCTCGCGCCCACGGTCGATCCGGCAGAAGGAGCGCCGACGATCGAGCAGCGGATCGGGCGCCAACGTGACCGTGAACGGGTAGATGTCGGTCTCACCCGGAGGCGCGAAGCCGGCGGGAAACCGAATCGCGACCTCGGCCAGGCTCTCCACCGGCACCGGCGGCACGATGCGCCATTCGTCGCGGGCGGCGCCGGTCGGCAGTTCTCCGCGCACGAGCCGTCCGAGCAGCGCCCCGCCCACCACTCGAATCGCCGCGGCGCCGGAGCGACCCGGCGGATCGACCGCCCACGCCCGATCGCCCTCCCGCAACTCGACGCCGCCGTCGGCATACGCGACGCGAAGGTCGGTACTGCCGTCGCCGAGCGCGAGACAACGCGCCTCGCGTTCTCCGGGTGCGCCGACGCAGGCCGTCGTGCGGCCGCCCGGCCGGGTGATCCGCTCGATCCTGGCGCTGCCGTCGGCGTGTACTCGCGTGAATCCGATCAGCTGCTCGCCGAAGAACGCCGGCTCGCCAGACGGGACCGGGGCCGCCGTCTGCACAACCAGCTCGCGCGCCTCGTCGCGGTGGTTTTCGACCGGAGGGGCGCCCACTAGAACGACGCCGAAATGACCTTCGCGCTGCCAACCGCGGGCCGGCGGCGGCAGAACTCTCCGGCGAATCGTCTCGAGCAGCGAGACGACTCGCGGGTCGAGCGCCAGCGCCAGATCAGGGGGGGCCGCGACTTCGCTGGCGGCGAGCGCGGTTCGCTCCACCGGATCGACCAGGCCACGCACGCTCCACGCCACCGCTTCGATCAGTCCGTGAGCGTGCTCCAGCACGGGCACCGGCACCATGCCGCTCACGCCGATAAGGACCAGCACCGCTGGCCAGCGTTGCGGCCGTTGCTCGCGCAAGCCGTCCGCCATCGTTCACCCCGTCGCCGCCGCGATCGATCCACGTTTCGCGCTGCCGTCGCAGCCGCGAATCAGCTGTCGTCGCCGCTCGGCAGGACGGAGCTGTACAGGTGGAGCTGGCTCAGGAACTCAAAGGTTCCGCGCGCGACGCAGGTGAGCGGATCGGCGGCGATTCGAACCTCGAGCCCGACCGCGTCGTGGATCGCGACGTCCATCTTTCGCAGCAACGCGCCACCGCCGGCGATCGTGATCCCAGTGCGGACGAGATCGGCGGACAGCTCCGGCGGCGTCTTCTCCAGCGTGCGACGCACGGCCGCAGTGATCAGCTTCACCGGTTCCGACAGCGCCATCCGGATCTCTTCAGACTTCACCATCGTCCGGCGTGGCAGGCCCGTCATGGTGTCGCGGCCAGCGACCTGCATCTCCATCTCTTGCTCGAGCGGCGCGGCCGAGCCGATGTCCATCTTGACCCGCTCGGCGGTCGGCTCGCCGATCATCAGGTTGTGCTCGCGCCGCATGTATTCGCAGATCGCGGTGTCGAACTCGTCGCCGGCGACGCGAATCGACTCCGCATGCACCAGCCCGAACAGCGAGATCACGGCGACTTCGGTCGTGCCGCCGCCGATGTCGACGATCATGCTCGCGACCGGTTCCGCGATCGGCAGTCCGGCACCGATGCCGGCGGCGATCGGCTCCTCGACCAAGTAGACCTTGCGCGCACCGGCGCGCTCGGCCGAATTGATCACCGCGCGCCGCTCGACGGCCGTGATGCCCGACGGGATCGAGATGACGATGCGCGGGCGGACGAAGCTGCGGCCCTTGTGCACCTTGCGGATGAAATACCGCAGCATCTTCTCGGTGATCTCGAAGTCCGCGATCACGCCATTTCGCAACGGACGAATCGCCTCGATGTTGCCAGGCGTCTTTCCGAGCATCTCCTTCGCCGCGAGACCGACAGCGTTTCCGTTGAGCAGCACCTCGTTGGTGCCTCGCTTCACGGCGACAACGCTCGGCTCGGAGATGACGATGCCTTGGTCGCGAATGCAAACCAATGTGTTCGCCGTCCCGAGGTCGATTCCCATGTCTTGGGAGAACCGCCCGATCAGCCACTCGATCGGACGTAGAAATGCCTGAATCATGAACGTGGCGCCCCCCCGCTCCGCCGACAGCAACCGCTCCGACCGCAACTGCTCCGTCGCGCGAACTGCCCCGACAAGCAAGCAGGCCGCAGTCCGGAAGGACCGCGGCCCGCGCGTACGTTTGTCGTTTCGCTGCGCCGGCCGCCTTCGGCTCGGCATTCAAGCACCTCACCCGCGGAACGCCAGCAAAGGGCGCCAGGGTGTGGACAGCCGGGTGACGCCTTACTGGAACATTCCGAGCTGGAAGTACTTCTTCAACGCCAGTTGACCGAGGACCACCCCCACAGCGAGGGCGGCGAAGGTCACGAAGGCGAGACCTCCGGCGAGGTCCATCTCCTTTGCCTGTGCCGGGGCCGGAGCAGGCTCGAGGTCGGTGACCTCATCGATGTCGGCGGCAGACCCGCGCTTCGCCATGACCACGCTCTCCTAGATTCGAGTCTCAGTCCGGGATTCGAGGAACCGTGCGAGGATCAGCGACCAACGCGGCTCGGAGCCCGATCGGAGCCGCAACCGACAGACTTCGCCCAGCTCACAGCCGGGTCGTCGCCACGTCACCAGCCTGGAACTCGAGGCCGGCCTTGTTCTTCAGCGTGACGCGGGCCGTCGCGCTGTCCGGGAGTACGTTCTCAACGATCACCCGGCCGATGTAGTTGTTGCCGCGGTAGACGTGGAATGGCGTGCCGACGGAAACCTTCTCGGTCGCGCCGACCGACAGGACGACGAAGTTGGTGCCAACCGCGCTCACCTTGCCGTTGATCTCTGGGATCGCGTCGCCAACGATCGCTGCGATGTCGACGCCCGCGGAGACCAGCGCCGCGCGCTCGGCCGCGAGGTTGCCGAGCTGATCGTTCAGCGCGACCATCTGCGCTTCCTTGGCAGCGATGTCCTCGTTTGCGCGCTTGATGTCGCCCTCGAGGCGGGCACGGTCGTCTTGCGCGTCGAGCTTGTCTTTCTCGGCGGTCGCAGCCGTGGCACGATTCTGCTCGTTGGAGTCCATCAACTGCTTGTTGCGGCCTTCGAGGTCGGCGAGCTGCATCTCGATCTTCTTCGCCGAGTCCTGCATCGCCGTGACCGAGCCGCGCAGCTCGTTGTTGTCGTTGCGAGCCTGCTCGTTCGACGAGGTCAGCGTCCCGTTCTCGGAGCGGAGGTCGGCGAGCTGGTTGTTCAGCGTCCGATTCTGGCTCTCGAAAGTGGCCCGCTCACCCTTCTCCTTCTCGAACTCGACCTGCTTCGCCGCGACGTCATCGGCGTGCGCCTTGACTTCGACGGTGTGCTTGGCCTTCCAATCCTCGCTCTTCGACAGGATCAAGCCGACCGTGCTGACAATGATCAGCGAGAAGACGAGGTTGAGGATCGTGAAGACCTTCGCGATGGTGCTCATCAGCCTTGTTTCCTCAAGCAGCGTGAGCGCGCGGAGCACAGCGGCCGCGACGCGAACCGAGCTGGTCCAAACCCCAAGCCGTCCGTCGCGCGGCAGAACCGCGCCACCAGCCATAGGGCCCACAGCGCCACGCCCCGCCAATTCTCCGGGGACAGCACCGATGGAAAGGGGCGGGACGATAGGGCGCCCCCGAAAGACTGTCAAACAGTCTTTGAGGGGTCGCCAGCCAGGCTTCTCCCGCGGCAAGCCCGACCAGTCGCGCGATGTACGGGTTGCCGCTGCCGAGGTAACCGAATCCAATCACGCTTTAGCCGCAGGGTCGGCGGACTCGATGTCGGCGCGTGGGATGCCGCTCGTCCTGCGACGCACCAGCACGGCCGCGCCCGCGAGCAGTGTCACCGCCCAAGCGAGGGCGTCGCCGAAGCGGACATACGGGGTGATGACAGCCGCGAGCGGCGGCGCGACGATCATGCTTCCCGCAAAACCGTCGCGGCGCCCGTTCTGCTCGAGCCAAGTCGGACGCCCCCACGGATCGACGAAGCCGCTGGTGCCGCTGTTGGCGCAGCGCACCATCGTCCGGCGGGTCTCGACCGCCCGCACCACGGCCATCGCGCTGTATTGCGCGAATTCGGCGCTGTCGGGGAACCACGCCTCGTTCGAGAGGTTGAGCAGGAACTGCGCTCCGTCCTCGACGAGGCCGCGGCCGAGCTGCGGATAGGCGATCTCGTAGCAGATCGTGAGGCCGAGTTTCGACGTCAGTCCGACCGACGCGAGATCGATCACGCCGCTGCGCGTTCCGGGCCGGAGGTTCGGCACATCGCCGGCCATCTTCCGGATCCCGTTTCGAAGCGACTCAGCGGTGGCGGTCGGGAACGCGTCGATCCATGGCACATATTCGCCGCCGGGGACGAGCAGCCGTTTGTCGTAGGCGGCGACCGTCTTCCCGTCGCGCCCGAGGAGCAACGCACTGTTGTAGAGCGGCGTCTCGGGCCGCAGTTCGACGGCGCGAACGGTGACCGCACCACCAATCAACGGCAGGCCGAACCGGCGCGTCATCTCGGCATCGACTCGCTGTCGCCAACCGGCGCGGTAGTCGCGGAAATCCGGCGGCTCGCCCACCACCGCGCCATCGTGGTCGCGCCAGTGACCCGGCAGGAACGTCTCCGACCAGACCAGCAGGTCGGCGCGCTCCCGCGCTTGCGCCAGCTCGGCGAGCTCGACGTGGCGCCGGAGCGTGAACTCGTGACTCCTGCCGGCGTTCTTCAGCGCCTGCTCGATCCCTGGCTGCAGCAGCAGGAGACGCGGACCACGCGGCAAACGATCGACGTCGCCGAGCGTCGCTCTTCCAGCCACCTCGCCAATCGCGAGCAGCGCGAGTGCGGCGACGAACCGCCCGCACGCCGCACGCGAACGCACCGCAATCGCGTCCGCCAGCGCACCTGCCACCAACGCGAGCACGAAGCTCAACCCATGCACGCCGGTGATCGCGGCCAACTGCACCAGACCTAGATGCGCGTGCTGCGAATAGCCGAGCGACAGCCACGGATAGCCGTCGAGCGGAAAGTGTCCGCGCGCGAACTCGATCGGCACGAAGGCCAACGGCAACGCGACCATGGCGGGCCAGCGCTGCGTGACCTGCAGTCGCCGGAGCAGCAGCACGAACAGCGCGAATGCCAGCGCTTCCGGCACCACCATCAGCACCAGGTTCAGCGGATGGCTCTTGCGCAGCCAGAAGCAGCCCGCGGTGAAGAGCGCGAGCCCGCCGATCCAGCCGACCAGGAACAGCCGGCCACCGCGCAGTCGGCGCGCGATCGCGACCCAAGGCGCCAGTGCGACGGCTCCGATCCAACCGAAGTCGAGCGGCGGGAAGGCGGCGAAGTAGAGCAGCGCGGCCAGCGCGGCAAATGCGAGCGCGCCGATCACGGCAGCGGCTCCGCGGCGCGCGGCAATGCGTCCCATGCGTGGCGCAGCTCGATCACGTCGGCAAGCTCCCCCGCGGCGACGCACGTGGCCTGTCGGACGTGCACCAACGCGCTGGCGTCGGCGATCGCCACCAGATCGCCCGAGCCACTCCACCGGATTGGGCGCGCTGCAAAGCGGCCGTCCGGGAGCGGCTCGATGCGCGCCACTTGCAGTAGATCACGCTCTGACGGCGCCTTCTGCGCTTCCGTCAGCGGGAGGCGTTCTGGCACCGGCCAGACGGACCGCGAGCCAGCACACCGTTCGAGCAGCGGGCGCACCAGCAACTCGAACGTGACGAACGCCGACACCGGGTTCCCTGGCAGGCAGAACAGCACCTTCTCGCCGAGAGTCGCGAGCAGCACCGGCTTGCCGGGCTTGATCCGGACCTGATCGAAGAGCAGCGTCGCCCCGAGCGCCGCCAGCACCTCGTGCGCGAAGTCGAAATCGCCGACCGAAGAACCCCCGGTGAGCAGTACGACATCGGCCGCGAGCGAGCGCTCGATCGCGGCGCGGATCGCATCGCGATCGTCGCGCACGATTGGCTGCGTCACCGCCATCGCGGCTGCCGATGCGACCTGGGCCGCCAGCCCCGCCCGATTCGAGTCACGGATCTGCGCACCGACCGGTTGCGCCGCGATGTCGACCAGTTCGTTGCCGGTGGTCACGATCGCCACGCGTGGCGCAATGCCGACCTCGACCTCGACGCAACCGAGTGTCGCCAGCAGTGGGATCATCGCGGGAGTGATGCGACAACCCACCGCAAGCGGCGTCGCTCCCGCGCGCAGGTCCGTGGCGCGCGGATGGACGTTCTGGCCGGCTTTCGCCGTCCTTTGAAACTGCACCGACGCACCACTCACGACCGCATCCTCGATCGGAACGACGGCATCCGCGCCACGCGGCAACGGCGCGCCGGTCATGATCCGGATCGCCTCGCCGGGACCGACGACGACCGCGCTCAACGCGCCGGCCGCGACCGACGCCACGACTCGCAACGGCGTGGCGACCGCGACCTCCGCCGCTCGCACGGCGAACCCATCCATCGTCACCCGATCGAACGGCGGCAGGTCGCGATCGCTCGACGGAGCGCGCGCGAGCACTCGACCGAGCGCCGCCATCAGCGCCACACGCTCGACTCGGCACGGCGGCAGCGGCAGCGCCGCGATTCTTCGCTGCGCCTCGACGAGCGCGATCATGGTCGTGGGATCCCTCTCCAGTGGCAGCCGCGCCCCATCGTGCCGCGCCCCATCGTGCCGCGCGCAACGACACGACGCACCTGCGATCCTTCGGCGCACCGCGAGCAAGCGCTGGATGGCGACCAAGGTCGTCGCTATGGTGCCGCGCCGCTCTCGGTGGGTGGTTAGCTCAGTTGGGAGAGCGTCGCGTTCGCAATGCGAAGGTCAGGGGTTCAAGCCCCCTACCATCCACCATCCTCAGCACGTGGCTCGGGCGGCCGCTGGATGGGTGGGACCTGCCGCGGGCGCGCCAGGTCGCCCTTGGTCGGGCCGCCCTTGGTCGGGCCGCCCTTGGTCGGGCCGCCCTTGGTCGGGGCGCCTGGATCGCACCGGCTGCGGATTGCCGCCTGATTCAGGCCGCCGCGCGCGTTCGACGCAGGTCACCCACCAGCGGTTGGCGCGCGTGCGGCGTTCAGTGCGCCGCCTGGTACTCGTCGAGCCACGCCATCTGGATGGCCTCGAGCACCTTCTCGTTCGACTTCTTCGGGTCGCCGACGAACCCGTCGAGAGCGCAGATCTGCCGGTGCAGCTCGGTGAAGCGCACCGTCAGCGGGTCGACTTTCGGCTGGCGCTCGAACAGCCGGATCCCGATCTCCTCCGTGTCCTTCCAGTCGAGCTTGCCCACGACCTTCTCCATCCGCGGCGCCGGCGCGGCACGAAACCCCTCGCCGAGAGCGCCACAGTTTCCGCCATCCGCCGCGTCCACCTTGGCGCCGATCCGCACGCGATCGAGTACGACGGTTCCGGCGGCCCCGACTTCTAGCGCGGGAGGCTTCGGCGTCGTCTCGGCGTAGCCGGTCGGTTGGCTGGCGAGCACTTGTTCAACCGTCTTCCCGCCGATCGCCGCCTGCGCGACCTCGGACATCACGATTCCGGCCAGCGGCACCGTTGCCGTGACATAGCGGTCGTAGACCGCCTTCAGCTCGCGCACCGCGCCATTCCCGCCGAGCAGCGCCCCGACCGCGCGCTCCGCTGCCGCGATCTCTTCGCGGGCCGCCTCGTCGAGCCCGTGGTTGCCGACAGCGAGCACCGCCCGTGTCGCCGCGAGCATCGTCTTGCACTCGTTCTCGAGGTCGATCCGCTGATGCGCCTCGAAATCCTGGCGTGCGAAACGGAACGACTCGTCGACCATCCGCGCGACTTCGACATCGGTCAGCCCGTACGACGGAACCACTTCGATCGCGGCCTCGATGCCGGTGAAGCGCTCCTTGGCATGCACCGTCAGCACTCCGTTCTCGTCGACCAGAAACTGGACGTCGACGCGCACCATCCCCGCCTGGAGCGGAGGAAGACCGCGCAGCCGGAAACGGCCGAGGCTGCGGCAGTCTTTCACCAGTTCGCGTTCGCCCTGCACGACGTGGAGGTCGATCGCGGTCTGGTTGGCGACATGCGTCGTGAACGTATCGCTGGCCTGCGCCGGGATCGGCGTGTTCCGCATCAAGACCTTGGCCGCGGCACCGCCGTAAGTCTCGAGCCCGAGCGAGAGCGGGATCACGTCGAGCAGCAGCAAGTCGCGCGCACCGCCTCGCAAGATGTCCGCCTGCACGGCGGCGCCGAGCGCCACCACGAGCTCGGGATCGAGCCCGATGTAGGGCTTCCGGCGGAACGCCTCTTCGACCCGCCTTCGCACCAGCGGCACTCGCGTCGAACCGCCGACCAGCACCACCGCGCGCAAGTCCGCCGGTGCCAGCTCGGCGTCGGCGAGCGCGCGTCGGCAGCAGGCCAACGCCCGGGCGACTTCCGGCTCGATCAGCGCCTCGAACTCGGCGCGCGTGATCGTGTCGTCGATCTCGACGCCGCGCCGCTCGTCGACCACGCCCCACTGCACCGAGTCACACTCGGACAACGCGATCTTCGCCCGCTCGGCCGCCTGCTTCACCGCCTGACGCAACGAAGCATCGACGACGGCGGCGGCGGGAGCCCGGTCGAGCAGTCTTGCGACCAGCTTCTGGTCGAAATCGTCGCCACCGAGTCGAGTGTCGCCGGCCGTCGCACGCACGCGGAAGATGCCTTCGCGGAGCTCGAGGATCGACACGTCGAACGTGCCGCCGCCGAGATCGAACACCGCGATCACGCCATCCTTGGTGCGGTCGAGCCCGTAAGCGAGCGCCGCCGCGGTTGGTTCGTTGACGATGCGCACGACCTCGAGACCGGCGAGTTTTCCGGCAAGGCGCGTGGCCTGGCGTTGCGCGTCGTCGAAGTAGGCCGGCACGGTGATGACCGCTTTCGCTACCGGTCGGCCGATGCGCCGCTCCGCGCGCGCCTTGAGTTCCCGGAGGATCAGCGCGGAAACCTCTTCGGGACCGACCAAGCGGCCGTCGACTTCGACCTTCGCGAGGCCGCGTTCTCCCGCCGCGACGACGTAGGGCAGCGCCGCTCGTTCCGCGGGGCCGAGGTCAGCGAAGCCGCGCCCCATCAGCCGCTTGATCGACCAGAGCGTGGTGTTCGGATGTTCGATCGCGAGCGCCAGCGCGGCGCGCCCCACCACCGTCTCGCCCTGACGGTAGGTGACCACGGACGGCACGATCGGATCGCCGCTCTCGTCACGGAGCACGACCGGGCCGTCGGGCCCGAACCAGGCGACCAAGCTGTTGGTCGTGCCGAGATCGATACCGACGATCAGCTCGTTGTCGTTCCGCTCGCCGTCGTTGCCGGAGACTCCCGACTCGCCCACACCGCTCACGCCCCCTCCTTGTCGCGCCGCCCCTCGCGCAGGTCGCGCGCCAGCGTCCGGTGATAGTTCATCACGTTCAACTCGCGGCGCAGTCGACCGCGAAGATCGGCTCGCGCCGTCTCCGCAGCAGTGGCGTCGCCAAGCCGCGTCAGATCCGCGAACGCCCGGGTCAGCACCGCCTCATGTCCGCGCAAGGTCGCCGTGAACTTCGCCGCGAGCGCGTCGCACGCCTCGGTGCCCGCAGCCAATGCGGCATCGACTGCATCGCGTTCGTCGAGCATCGCCTCGAGGAATCCGTCCGGCACCGCCTTGTCCTGCGCCGCCGTCGGCCCACCTCCAAGTTGCAGCAGATACTCCCCGCGCCGGAAGCGGTCGCGCAACACCGCGTACGCCTCATTCACCTGCGCCGCGCCGAGAACCGCTCGCGCCTTGCCGCCCACCGCACCGCCGGCCAGATCCGGATGGAGGTCGCGGCTGAACTGCACGACGCGCCGCTCGAGCGCCGCCTCGTCGAGGTCAAAACTTCGGTCTAACGCGAGCGTCGAAAAGTGGTCGCGCCGCGGATCGTGAGCCTGGAATGCGCCGCACGATCGACAGCGCTGCGGGTTCTCAAGCGGCTGTCGGCACTGCGAACAGTCGATCGCCGCAAGCACGCGGCTCATGCCGAGAACGAAGCGCCGCACCCGCAGCTACCGCTCGACTGCGGGTTCTTGAACACGAACCCCCGCGTCGTGAGGTCGTCGTTGAAATCGACCTGGGTGCCTTCGAGGTAGAGGTAGCTCTTCGGGTCGACGAAAACGCGCAGTCCCGCGGCATCGAAGATCTCGTCGCCACGCGCCGGGCGCGGTTCGAGGTTCATCACGTACGAGAACCCCGAGCAACCACCGCCCTTCACACCGAGACGCAGCCCGGCGTCGCCCCCGAGCTGCTTCTGCTCAAGAACTCGACGGACCTCGCTGGCCGCCTTCTCCGTCACGCTGATCGACGCGATCGCTTCGTCGGTCATCGGCTCATCCTGCCTTCGTCGTCGCTTCGGCGGAGTTGCCGTCACCGGAGTCGACGGCGCAAGACGCCGCGACCTGCTTCTTCTGGTAATCAGCCAGCGCCGCGCGGATCGCATCCTCGGCGAGGACGGAGCAGTGCACCTTCACCGGCGGCAGCGCCAGCTCCTCGACGATGTCGACGTTGCGGATCTTGAGCGCCTGTTCGACCGTGCGCCCTTTCACCCACTCGGTGGCGAGGCTCGACGAGGCGATGGCGGAGCCGCAGCCGAAGGTCTTGAACTTGGCGTCTTCGATGACCCCCTTCTCGTTCACCTTGATCTGCAGGCGCATCACATCGCCGCACTCAGGCGCGCCGACGACGCCCGTGCCGACGTCGGCGGCGTTCTTGTCGAGCGAGCCGATGTTGCGTGGGTGGTTGTAGTGGTCGAGGACCTTGTCGCTGTAAGCCATCGCATCGCCCTCACGCTCGCCAAACTCGTATCAAAGAGTTCCCACCGTCCACTTTTCGCACAGCCCATGCCATGCGAACCGCCCGCCGATCAGTGCTCCGTCGGCGACCACTTCACTTCCTTCAAGTCGATCCCTTCCTTCGCCATCTCGTAGAGCGGCGACATGTCGCGCAGCCGCTTCACCGCGATCACGACGCGCTCGGCGGCGAAGTCGACCTCCGCCTCGGTCGTGAACCGGCCAATGCCGAAGCGGATCGACGTGTGGGCGAGGTCGTCGCCGACGCCAATCGCCTTCAGCACGTACGACGGCTCGAGGCTCGCTGACGTGCACGCCGAGCCTGACGAGACCGCCAAGTCGCTCATGCCCATCATCAGCCCCTCGCCCTCGACGTAGGCGAAGGAGACGTTCAGGTTTCCGGGCAGTCGTTCGGTCGCGTGGCCGTTCAAATGGATCTCATCGAGCCCGGACCGAAGCTTGGCCCACATCCGTTCGCGCAGCCCCGTCAGCCGCAGCGTCTCCGCATCGAGTTCGATGCGGGCGAGCTCGCACGCCACGCCGAGGCCGACGATGCCCGGCACGTTCAACGTCCCGGAACGCATGCCACGCTCGTGACCACCGCCATCGATCTGTGGCGACACGCGGACGCGCGGGTTCCGGCGCCGAACGTAGAGCGCGCCGATCCCCTTCGGCCCGTAGATCTTGTGACCCGACAGCGACAGGAGGTCGATGCCCATAGCCTCGACATCGATCGGGATCTTGCCGACCCCTTGAGTCGCGTCGGTGTGGAACAACACGCCGCGCGCCTTGCAGAGCTTCCCGATGGCGGCAAGAGGATGCAGCGTGCCGATCTCGTTGTTGGCGGCCATCAACGAAACCAACACCGTCTCGGGCCGCAGCGCCTGCTCGAGGTCGGACACCTTCACCTGCCCGAACTTGTCGACCGGCAGCATCGTCACCGAGCCGCCGTCCTGCTCGATCCGCTGCAGCGGATCGAGGACCGCCTTGTGCTCGGTGGGCGCCGAGATCAGGTGACGCCCCTTCTCCCGATACATCTCGGCGATGCCCTTCAGCGCGAGGTTGTTCGCCTCGGTCGCGCCGCTGGTGAAGACGATCTCCTTGCTCTCGGCTCCGATCAGGACCGCGACCTGCGCGCGCGCGTTCTCGACGGCCTTCTCCGCCTCCCAGCCGAAGGCGTGGTTGCGACTCGCCGCGTTGCCGAACTTGTCCCGGAAGTAGGGCAGCATCGCCTCCAGCACGCGCTCGTCGAGCGGCGTCGTCGCTTGGTAGTCGAGATAGATCGGCGTCTTCATCGCACCCACTCCAACTCCTGTCATCGCGCCAGCGGAGCCGTGATGAGTTCGCTCACGAGCTGGTCAAACGTCAGTCCGTCGAGCACTTCCTGGATCCGTTCGTGCACGCGCCGGAGCGGCGCCTTGATCGGGCAAGAACCTTCGATGTGGCAGGTCGAGGCGGCGAGCGCCGAAGACGCTCCGAGCGGCGAAGGAACGCACTCGACCAGCCGCACGTCGTTGTCGAGCGCCCGAAGCAGCGCCCCGACCGAAAGTTCGTCGGGCGCGACCGCAAGTTCGTAGCCGCCGTGGACCCCGCGCGAGGAGCGGACCAAACCCACGCGGTGCAGGTCTTTCAGGATGTTCGCGAGGATCGCGGGAGGAATCCGAGTCGCGTCGGCCAGGGACCGAGCGCTGAGTGGCGCGATGCGACCACGGGACGCAAGATGCGAGACCGCGAGGATCGCGTAGTCGAGTCGGCGTGAGAGCTTGATCATCGAACACTTCCGAGCGACTTGCCGAATCCCAACCGGTTGTTGGTAAACGGCTTACGACGCATTTCCTGACACCGAATCTGGCCCCACGCAGTGAATGAGGGTCAATTCAGTGCGGATTATCTAATCGGCAGACGAAGTGCCCGCAAGTAGAAATTCAGCACTTATCTGGTACGAGTTTCACGGCAGCCCGGGAAATGTTTCATCCACCGACCAAAGCGAGGTCCGTCCACGCGGCGATCCGCTGCTCCAACTGGGCCACGCGATCGAGTAGCTTCGAGACCTCGCTGCGACGCGCCGCAGCCGCCGGCGAGACGTCGCCGACCAGGTTCACCAACACGTTCCAGGCGGCCGAGCGCGCGCCGGCACGCAACAACAGCGCGCCCGACCCTGCATCCGTCGCGAGTCGAGCGTTGAGCGCTGCCAGGGACCCCTCGAGGCACTCCATCGCCTCGCGGCAGACCTTCGCCGTCTGCAACGGGACATCCGCTGAACAACACGTCGCGGCTGCGAGCGCCTGAGCGCGCGCCGCCTTTTCTTCCGGCGACGACTGCGGCAATTTGCGAGCGGTCCGCACCGATTCGAACGCGGCAGCATCCTCGTCCGCGAGCACGGCGAGTTCAGCCGCGGCTTTCATCAACCCCGATTCGACCTGCGCAAGAACCGCGTCGTGGTCCCCCACCTCCGCTTTCTTGCCGGTCGAGAAGCGGACCGCCATGCAGCCAAGCGCGGCGCCGAGCGCGCCGGCGAGCGCCGCACCAGTGCCACCTCCCGGCGTCGGTGTCCGAGCGGCGATCCGCTGCACGAGCGTGGCAAACGGCAGCGCGGCGAACCCGGTCGAAGTCGTCGTCACGAGAGCCCCTTTTGCGGAGAGCGCGGATCGTCGATCGTCGCGGCAACTCTTCGGTCACCGGGTGCCGTCCTCATGGTCGCGAACGGCTGCGCAAACTGGCGAGCATCGTAAGGACGCGCAGCAGCTCGACGATCGCGGCGGCAGCGGTCGCGACATAGGTCCACGCCGCCGCATTCAGCACCGCCCGTGCGCCGACGAGCTCGTCCGCGAGCAGCACGCCACTGTTCCCGAGCAACCGAAGCGCCCGCATTGAAGCGTCGATCTCGACCGGCAGCGTGACGAGACTGAACAGCACGACCGCCGCGAGACCGACCGCAGCACCCAACAGCAGCCAGTGCCCACTGCGACCGCCCGAGCCGTAGGTCAACATCATCCCGATGGGCAGCAGGTACATGCAGAGCCTCGATGCGACCTGCACGATCGGGACCATCGCGCTGCGCAGGCCGAGCCAGGCATGCGCGTCGGCGTGTTGCAGCGCATGGCCGGTTTCGTGCGCCGCGACTCCGAGTGCGGCGATCGAGCGGCTGGCGTAGACCTGCTCCGACAGGCGCAGCGTCTTCGCGCGCGGGTCGTAGTGGTCCGTCAGGAAGCCGCGCACCGCCTCCACCCGCACATCGCTGATCCCGCGCGAACGCAATAGCAAGTCAGCGACTTGCGCACCGGTCAGCCCTGAACGGGTCGTGATCTTGCCGAAGCGTCGGAACGTCGACTGCACCCGCGCCTGCGCGATGAGCGCAAAGATGAACGCCGCGATCGGCAGCCAGAAGACCCACAGCGGGTCGGCGCCATACGGCAACCAGCCGGACGGCGTGACCTGCCGTTCCGTCGTCAACACTCCGACCGAAAGGGTCCCCAGCACCACTCGACAGCTCCGCAGTGCCGCAGCGTCGGCGTCGCAACGTGCGCGAATCGAGGCGACGGAGTATAGGGGCCGGTATGGACCGTTCGCGCGAGCTCTATCTCGACTGGAACGCGAGCGCTCCGCTCCACCCGGCGGCACGCGACGCCATGCGAGCCGCCCTCGACGAAGGTCTCGCGAACCCGTCGAGCGCACACGGACCCGGCGACCGCTCGCGACGGCGACTCGACGACGCTCGCGCCGCGGTCGCCTCGCTGCTCGACGCGCACGCCGAAGAGATCGTCTTCACATCAGGCGGCACCGAGTCGAACCACCTCGCGATCGGCGGCGCACTCCTTCCGGCGCCCGCTGGCGCCCACGCGATTGTCGCTGCCATCGAGCACTCGTCGACCTTGGCAGCGGCACAACGACTTGAAGCGCTCGGAGCCCGCATCGACCGCCCCAAGCCGCGCGCCGACGGCGTGATCGAGGTCGCCGCATGCCTCGACCGGATCACCGCTGCCACTCGACTGGTCGCACTGATGGCCGCCAACAACGAGACTGGAGCACTTCAACCGGTGGCCGAACTCGGCGCCAAGCTCGCCGGCCACAAGGTCGCGTACCACGTCGACGCGGTCCAACTGCTCGGGAAGGAACGTTGGCGCGCCGGCGACTTTGGGGAGACGACGCTGTCCCTGTCGGCGCACAAGATTGGCGGACCTGCTGGCGTCGGCGCGCTTTGGATCGCTCCGGGCACCCGGATCGAGCCTTGGATCGGCGGCGGACGCCAAGAGCGCGGTCGGCGTGGCGGCACGCCGGCGCTGCTCGCGATCATCGGCTTCGCGGCGGCGGCGCTCGCGGCGCGGACGCGGCTCCTCGAGCGCCCGGCACGCGGCATCGCGCGCGATGCGTTCGAAGCGGCGCTGGCGGGGTCGTGGCCGGCCCATGTCGTGCTCGCCGCCGGTGCACCGCGACTGCCGAACACGTCACTGATCGCGCTCCCCGGCCACGATGGCGCACGCGTTGCCGCGACCCTCGCGCGGGCGGGAGCCTGCGTCGCCACGGGTTCGGCTTGCCAGGCAGGAGCGCCGGAACCGTCGCATGTCCTGCGCGCCATGAACGTGCCTGCCGCAATCGCTCGGGCGGCGGTTCGTTTCAGCTTCGGGCCCGAGGACGATGCCACGATCGGGAAGCGTGCCGCGAAGATGCTCGTCGCGGCCCTGCGCGGACTCGCGGCGAACGAACTCGCGACCGGCTGAGCTCAACGCGGGAAAATCCTGCGCGGGGGCTATCTTCCGGCCCGCGCCCTTGTGCGCGGCGGTCGTGCGTCGCGGAAGCTCAGTGCCGCCGCACCGTCCAAGGCGCGACCGCAGCCCACCCACGAGTCGGAACGTTCCCATGAAGCGCGCCTCCCTAGTCCTTTTTCTGTCGCTCACAGCGCTCGCTTTGGTGATCGGCTGGTGGCTCTTCGGTCGCGATGGCGGGCAATCGCTCACGCCTTCCGACCCGCGCGGGACGCAACCGGACCGACCCATCGAGGCTGCCAACGTTGCTCCAACCGACAGTGCGCCGGCGGAGCTGCGGCCGGTCCGCGAGGCCGACACCCGAGACGATCCTGAAGGCGCCGATCGTGACGCGCCGCTGATCGACTTCGAGGGCCCCCCCGGCGCGATCCACGGCCGCATCCTCAATCCGGATGGCGAGCCGATCCACGAGGCCGAGGTCGAACTCGTCCGAGGGCCCGCCGCCGCCGTCAGCATCCCGAGCCTATGGACGCGGCTGAACCTCGTGGTCCATACCGATCCGCAGGGCAAGTACCGCTTCACGACCGTCGCTCCCAACGACGACTACATCGTCATCGCCTCGCACAGCGATTTCGGCAACTGCGAGGCCGGTCCGATCGTCGTGCAGCCATCCACCAACAAGGACGCCGGCGACCTGCGGCTGCGCGACGGGGTACTGGTGCAGGGCTACGTCCGTTGCGACGGTCGTCCGATCCCGAACGCATTGGTCACGATGAGCAACGCGATGGATCGGTTGCGCAAGCTTCGGCCCGACATGCCGGTCCACCCCGACACCGAGCCCTTCGACGTCAGCACGGTGACCGATGCGGACGGTCACTACACGTTCGCATCGGCGCCGTTCTCCACGTTCGAACTCACGGTGACGGCCGACGGCTTCTCGAAGATGACAAAAGCGTCTCAGGGAACGATCTTCGGCGGCTCCTCACGCGAACACGAGATCAACTTCGATCTCACCATCGCCGCGCGCATCGGCGGCATGGTCGTCGACGAAGGCAAGAATGGCATCGCTGGCGCGAAAGTGACCGCGACGATCGCCAACCAGACCTTCCGCTGCGAAATCGAGGCAACCACCGATCCCACCGGACGATTCGAGCTGGCCGCACTGGCGCTCGGCGACTACTTCATCTCGGCAACCTGCGACGGGTTCTCCGAGTCGCACCAGCAGCAAGTCGCCGCCAACTCAGACAGCCTCGTGATCGAGATGCGGGTCCAAGGATCCTGCATTGGCGTGGTCGTCGACGAGGAGACCGGCCGCGCCGTCACCGAGTTCGCGCTCACCGTGTACCAGCAGCACAAGGGACGCGGCCCGGTCGAAGTGCTGCGCAACATCCGCCGCAGCGACTCCGGCGGTCGATTCGAGTTGAAGAACCTCGATCCCGGAAGCTACGTCATCGAGGGCACCGCGGCAGGCTACGCCGCATCGATGTCGGCCGAGTTCGAGGTCGACCGCGGCCAGGCCGCAGCCGGAATCCGCGTCGCTTTGCATCGCGGCGGAACGGTCGTCGGGACCGTGTTCGATCAGGACGGCAAACCAGTGCGGAACGCCTCGGTGCAACTGCGGGAGAACGGCACCAAGGACAACCAGATCATCGAGATCTTCAGCCAGATAGGCGCCCGCGGCCCGACGACCACGAAGGCGCGCACGAGGGACGACGGTAGTTTCGCGCTCGAACTGGTCGTGCCCGACACCTACCAAGTCTCGATCAAGCACAACCAGTATGCGCCGTTCCAGTTGGACGATGTCGTCGTGATCAAGGGTGAGTCGGTCGACGTCGGCCGCCTCGTCATCGTCCAGGGCGCTCGCATCAGCGGCCATGCGTACGACCTCGACGGCCGGCCGCTCGCACAGGCGACAGTGACCGCGATCATGGCGAAATCCGCCGGCTACAAATCGACTCGAACCGACGCCGATGGTGCCTACGAACTCAGGTGTCTCAACGCCGGCGAATACACCGTGACCATCAACAGCTTCCAGACCAACCCGCCGCAGAATCCACTGGTCGGTCTCTCATACGCCAAGAACAGCCGCCAGATCGTGCCCGTGGTCAATGGCGACGATCTCACCGTCGACCTGCGCTTGATGAAGAACGACCCGGTCAAGGTCGACAAGCCGAAGCGCTGATCTCCGGCTCGAGCGACCGCATCCCGATCATCAACTCGCGCGGCTCGAGGCACAGGTCCTGTGAGCCCGCACGGCGTGCGGCGAACGCCAGCCGCCAGCCGAGCCGGCGCGCCAGGCGACGTGCCAGCGCCAACTCCTCGATGCCGCGCCCGCGCGCGAGGGGGCCGAAGCGGCCGATTCGCAAACGTAGCGCGCGCCACTCGGAGTCGACCCGAACCCTTGCGACGATCGGCGCGTTGCGGCGCGAGCGACGGGATCGCCCCATCGCCACGAACAGGCTCCAGAGCAGCGCGCGGAGCAGGTCCGCATCACCCGCGCAACCGCCGGCGCCGTCTGTTTCCGCCCGCAGCGTGCGTGGAGCGATCTCCTGCGCCGCCGCCCGCGCAGCCTGACGCGCGATTCGCGCCAAATCGCAACGACTGTCGGCCACGGTCGCACTCGCCGGATCGCACGGCAACCGAGACCGACGATCGAGCAGATCCGCGAGGTGCGCGACGACTTCGGTGCCTCCGGCGACCGCTTCCTCAAGTGTCGGCGGAAGCCGCGGCCCCTGCCGCCCGAGGTGGGCGAAGAGGCTCTGCAGGAACTGCAGCGGCCGCCTCGCCTCATCCTCGATCCAGCTGGCCTGCTCAAGCATCCGGCGCAGTTCGCGCGCGGCACTCGACTGCTCCAGCAGCAACCGCTTGGCGTAACGCGCCAGCGGCGAGCGCACCGGTGCGCAGGCCTCGTCGGAGACTTCGGTCGCATCGATCGGCGCCACGGCGACTGGCCGCACGGCCGGTCGGGTGAGCGCCTCGTCGATCAGGAGCAGCAGCGCCGGCAGCGTGATGCCGTTCGTGTCGAGGCCAAGCTCGCCGTGCGCCCGGGTCGCGCCGCGACGCAGCAATTCGAGCAGCGACCGCACGACATCGTCGCCGCGAAGCGCATCGGTGGTGAACGATGGAAACCGGCCGCTGCCGACGACGGATTCGAGCTCGATCGCGCCGACCTGCTCCTCGCCATCACGCCGATTGAGCAGCAGCACGCCGAGCAGATCGCTCTTCCCCGCCCCCCGCAGCCGTTCGAGCAGCCACGCGTATGCCATCAGGTTGTCGCGCAACCGCTCGCGCCGCGAATCCGCGACGAATGCGACGCCATCTGCGCCGCTCATGAGCGCCTCCGTCGCGCCATTCGCGTCATCGACTGGGTCGAGCTCGATGACCTCGAGTCGCAGGACCGCGCCTGCGCCCTCGATCGCGAGCGGCAACGCGACCAGATCGTGCGACTCGTCGCCGTTCCGACTCCCGACCCTCTCCTTGAGGCGCGCCAACACCTCGCTCTTGCCCGCGCGCACCGGCCCGCAGAGCAGGAAGCGCAGCGACAATTCGTTCGTGGCGGGATCGAAGTTCGCCATCTGGCAATCCCCGCGGCCTCGCGCGAGCCCGCGGCGCGGCGCCCGGAGCGAGAGACCTGCCGAGGTTTCGGTCCCGAAATGCTCGGGGTGAAGCGGCGGAGAGCTCGGTGGGACGCGATTTCGCGACGGCTCGAGCGATCGCGCAGCGATTCAGCGCCGATCGCCGTCGCTGCCGGCGTCGCCACCAACACCACCGACGCTGACGCCGACGCCGACGCCGCCAGCGCCGCCCGGCAGCACGACTCTGGCGCTGCCGGGGCGAGCCGCGCGCCCGATCGTGAGGAGCTCGGCGCTGGCGTCCTTGCACGCGTCATGGACAACACCAGCACCGAGCGCTGGCAGCGCCTTGCGCAAGGCGTCGGCGAGCTCTCCGCACAAGAGCGGCTCGCTCAATGCCACTCCGCTCGCGCAGTCGACCAAGTCCGTGAGTCGATCGAGCGGCGCGTTTGCGGGAGCTGCGGCCCCGGCGAGCCAGTCGTCAAGCTCCCGCCGCAGCGCAACCAGCGTGGGCACCGACTCGGTGCTCGATGGCAGCATGGCTCGCACGCGGACCGGCGCGTCCATCCACGGTGCGAACGCGGCGTGCGCCTCGCCGAGCGCACGATCGAAGTCGGAGTCGCCGCTACTGCCTTCCGCCCAGCAGAGACGGGTGCGCAGGAGAAGGTCACCCGCCGCCCGACCCTGCTCGGCAACCGGCAGCCCCCGGCACGCAACGAGCGCGGCCCTGAACCACTGCTGCTCGCATTGGTGCAATTCGAGCAACTCGAGACTCGCCTTTTCTGCCTCATGCGCGCCAAACTCGGCAGCGCGGTCGTACGGCAGGATCCACGCCGCGACCGTCCCGCGAACTGCGACCAGTCCGCGCCGGCGCAACTCGACCTCAAGCCAGCCATCGAGCGACACCTCGAGCGGCAACGGTGCCGTGACGCCGTCGCGCAGGCAACCGGGCAGCACGACCACGGGCTGCTCGAAGGCGCCCGCCGAACGCAACGTGAGCTCGAGTTCCGGCCACGACAAGCGCGCACGCGCGAGGCCCGAGCGCGCGCCGCGCCAGCCCGGCCGACTCCACGGCAGGCGGTGCTCGCGCAGGTCGGCGAGTGCGGATCGATAGGGCTCCAGCTCCGTGGCGCGCTGCCGGAACGCCGCGCACAGCAGCAGTTCCGCCGTGGCGTCGCCGGCCAGCGCAAGTCGCAGCAGCGCCGCGCGAAGCCGCGGCAACTCCATCGCGACGCGCTCATACGCCACGGCGAGCGACGGCATTGCAGTCGGCATCTCGGCGAGGAGCCGCGAAAGCTCCGTCGGCGCCAGTTCGTGGCGCAACCGATCGAAAGCCGCCTGCCGGCGCGCCGGCTCGGATGCCGACAGCTCGACGCGCAACGTGTCGAGCAACGACTCCCCGATCGCGCAACTGCTGGCGGCGGCACCGACCGCAGGCGCCGGAACGAGCGGGACCGCAACCAGAAACGCAACCAGCAGCGCAGCGACCAGCGGCGCCGCGGACATCGCAGAACGCGCCGTCGGTCGAGCGCGGCTCATCCGCCGATTGTGCCGCGCAGGACCACGTGCTCCACCTGCAACTCGGTCAGGCTGCAGATCTGGACGACGTCCGCGCTTTTCTTCGAGGGGGGCAGGAGGCGCTCGTCGCACTCGAACTGCCGGTCGCCATCGACGGTCACGCCGACCTTCACCGTACCGGTGCCCACGTCGGGCAACCACGAAAGCGTGACCTTGTGCCGCCGGCCCCGATCGAGGCCAAAGGGCTCGACGTGGCCAGTTTTCGGCTCCGAATCCAGCACCGGGTCGAAGAACCGCGGCTTCCAGTCATTCGCGTCGAGCGTGCCCACCCACGCCGCCAGCTGCGGGTCGTACTGTTCGCCGAGTGGCGTCACCGGCCGGAAGAAGACCGTGCATGCGGCGCCGAAACGCAAGGCGACGTAGTGAGGTGGATTCTTCTCGCCGAGCGTCGGCATCAGCGTCACTTCCATGCTCGCTGGCGCGCGCCGATCGAACGGCCATTCGAGCGTTGCGCCATAGAGCGCGCCCGTCCTGCCAGCAGGGCCGCCGACGAAGAAGAGGCGGCCATTGTCGACATGCAACGCCGTGCCGAGGACGTTCCAGTCCTCTCCCTCCTCGGAACGGTCGAAGGCGTACTCGATCCGCGCGGTGCCGTCCGGCTCGAGCGCGCACACCGTCGCATTCGGCGCCATCCGGTCGAGCAACGCCTTGACGCGCGCGTCGCGATCGAGCGTGGTGATCGAAGCCTCGATGCGGTCGCGATCCACCAGCGCGGCACGTCCAGCCCCGGTCTCGGGTCGCTTGGTCAGCTGCTTGAATGCCGCGCGCGCCTTGGCGCCGTCGCTCGCCGCAAGTGCGGCGTCGAGTTGCGCTCTCCACTCGCTCGCCTGCACCTCGCGCTGCGCCTTGTCATTGGCGTCGACACGCGCTTGATCGAGCTGCTCGCGCAGGAGCTCCTCGACGACCGCGCCATGCGCGAGTCGCGACAGCTCCGCCCCGATCAAGGCGCGTTCCTTCTCGTCGCCGAGCAGGCAGCGCACCACCACGCGTCGCTCCTCCTCCGCGATCGCCGCGGACAGCGCGTGCTCGAGCGACGGCAACGCCAGATCCTCCACGCGCAGCCCGGCGCGCGAGCCGACGGAGAACCGCCCTCCAACCGCGAACTCGAGCCGGCCACGGACGCCGATGCCCTTGCGATCGCGGACGTCGATCGCCTTCCCGTCGCGCTCACGCAGTTCACGCTCCGCCTCCGCGAACGTGCAAGCGAGGTCATCGATCGCCAGGGTCCAGTTGGCACGATCGGAAGCGGGAAGCGCCGTGACCGCGTCGAGCGCGGTGCGGGCTTCGTCGAGGCGCCGCTCGAACAGCAGTTGCATGATCCCCGGTCGGGCGCCGGCGCCGGCCAGCAGTTCGGCACGTGCGCTGGCATGCCGTTCTGCGGCGGCGACCTCCCGTGCCCCCGCGACCCGCTCCGCGAGCGCCGACCAGGCGGCGTCGAGCGTCGACGGCAACTCCCCGATCTCGGCAAGGCCCTGGCGCGCGGCCGCGTGCTCCGCCTCGAACGCCGACCGCACCGCGGCGACGTCGACCTCGCGCCCCTCCTCGACCTCGGCGACGGCGCGTCGGGTCGCCTCCTGCAGTTCGAACAGCAGGTTCTTCCCCGCGCGGGTGGCACGGCTGTCGATCAACTCGGCCGTGCGCGCGACGAAGCTCGCCGCCGGCTCCTGCTCGATCACGTCGCGCACGCTCGCCGGCCACCCGCGCCGCCACTCCGCCTCGGTCGTCTCCGCGGCCGGCGTGACGCCCGACTCGCGCAGGAATTCGGCCGTCGCCTCCGCACACGCAGACGCCTCGCGCTCCGCATGCTCGCCGGCACGCGCGCGCGCTTCGCCGAAGCGCTCCATCTCAAGCGCCGTCTGCACCTGCTCGTCGACCTCGAACCGTACCTGCGACAAACAATCGCGCACCCGCTGGCGGAGCTCGCGTTCGAGATCCTCGAGCTCGGCGTTGGTGTTCGCACGCGCCTCCCGCATCCACGGTCGGGCATCGACGCCGGCGGCGAGCAGGCGGTCGCGCGACGCCTCGGGGACGACCGACTCGATCGCCAGGGCGAGTTCGGCGTCGAGTACGCGATGCGCCGCCGCGAAGTCACCGTTCGCCAGCTCCGCGCGTCCGGCCTGCCGCGCCCGTTCCGTCGCCGCGGCGAACTCCTTCTGCAGCGCGCCATTCGCCGCGTCGAGAAGGTCGGCGCGCGCGAGTCCGGAGACCGGGGTGAAGTGCCCCTCACGTTTCAGCTCGTCGAGCCGCGTGATCAGCTCGGCCGTAGAACGTCCGCCGCCGCGCCACTCAGTCGTCAGCTGCGCGAGGTGCGCTTCCTCGCGCTGCTTGGCGTCGTTCCAGTCGGTGCCACCGGATGGCGCGCCCCGCCAGAGCAGGGTCAGCGCGACGGTCGCGACGACTGAGGCGGCACCGGCGATCCACCAGCCGGTGCGGCTCTTCGGCGGCGGTTCGGCCGCCTCCTGCCAGGAGAGTCCGACCTCGAGGTCGGCCTCCGGATCGGTGAACGCCACGCGCACGCGACGCAGGTCGGCGACCAACTCCTCCGCGGACGGGTAGCGCCGCTTCGGGTCCTTCGCGAGCAGGCGCGCGAGCAAGCGTGAGAAGCCGGGCGGGAGGCCGGGGACCAACTGCTCGGGCGGTTTCGGCAGCGAGTAGAGCACCTCGTGCAGGATCTCTCCAACCGTCTCACCCCGCAGCGGCGGATGACCCGTCACGAGGTGGTAGAGCGTCGCGCCCAAGCTGTAGAGATCGCTGCGCAGGTCGACGCGGCGGGGGCTGCGCACCTGTTCCGGCGACATGTACTGCGGCGTGCCGACGGTGATGCCGTCCTGGGTCAACGACCGGTCGCGCGTCGCGCGGGCGAGACCGAAGTCCGTCAGCTTGACCGCGCCGTCCTTGGCCAGCAGCACGTTGCCCGGCTTGACATCGCGGTGGACCACGCCCGCCGCCGCGGCGTGGCCGAGCGCAAGCGCGACCTTCTCCCCGATCAGCAGCACTTCGCGCAGCGGGAACGGTCCGCGGTCGATCAGAAGCTGCTTGCAACTCTGGCCCTCGACCAACTCCATCACGAACCAGACGCGCTCGGCGGCCTCGCCGATGTCGATCGAGCGCACGATGTTCGGGTGGTCGAGGCGCGACAGGACGCGCGCCTCCTTCATCAGCCGCTGCAACGCGAGCCCGGGATCGAGCTGGTCGCGCCGCAGCACCTTGATCGCGACGTAACGATCGAGCCCCTTGTGGTGCGCTCGATAGACCGTGCTCATCCCGCCTCTGCCGATCTGCTCCAGGACTTCGTAGCCCGAAATCGGCTGCGACAGGTCGCTCATCGCGCGCTCCGCTGTCCCTTCACTTCCCCTCGCCTCGCTGTCCGTCGCCTCGCTTCGGGACCGGTCGTTCCGCGATCGCTCGACGCAACTCGGCATCGAGCAACTCAGCCGGCAATCCGAGGGCGGCGAACGCGGCGCGGTGGGCGGCGGCCGCGGCGGGACTCGTCGGCGGCACGATCCCCTTCGGCCACTGCTCGCGCAACGTTGCCAACAGCTTCAGGAATCCGTCCTTGCGCTCGGTCACGAGCCAGTCGATCACCACCATCGCCTTCGAGACCTCCTCGGGCTCGATGGTCGACAAATCTCGCGGCAACAGCGACGGAAACATCGGATCCTTGCCGTCGCGAATCAGCTTCACCGCGTCCTCGAACCAGCGCGCGTTCGCCAGCAACTCTTCCTTGCGCACCGTCTTCTGCGAGGCGTAGCGCCGTGCTGCGATGCAGGAGATCGCGTTGCGGCCCAGCACGCGGTACTCGAACCAAGCGGCGAAGCCCTCGTCGAGCCAGCTCGGGAGGAAGCGGAAGTTGTAGCCATGACGATTGAGGAAGACGTGGCCGAGGTGGTGGACCGTGTGCGCGGTGGTGTCGTCGACGTGCCGCCCGCCCTTGTAAGTCGCCGAACTGCCGGTTGGATCCCACCAGAAGAAGCCGTCGACCTTCGCGACGCCCTCGGCCCAGCGCTGGTCCACCTTCGACTCGTCGCGCGCGAAGAAGCGCGCGAAGCCGCCGAAGTCATCGCGCGTGTCGACCACGATCGCCAACGCCTTGTGGCCGCCGATCCAGGTCAGGTCGGACGCCGTCTCCTTCAGCACCTCCGCCGCAAGCAAGTAGCCCTTCTCGCTGGCTTCGAGCATCTGCTTCGCGTGCCCCTTGCCGAACGCGGTGGCGCAGACGAGGTGTTCGCCTGCAAGGACCGTCAGGTTCAGGCGTGCTTCCTTGGCGAATCCCTGCGCGCGCCGGCGCGCCATCACTTCGGTGGCCGCGAACCAATCGTTGCCGATCCGCTCGAGCCCCTGCGCACGCTTCGCCTCGTCGGCGGTCATCCACTTGCTCTCGCCGCGCACGTCAACGCGCACGTCGCCGCGCTCGAAGTGCGCCTTCTCCTCGGGCGTGACGAAGCGCCCTTCCCACTCGACGAGGCCGCGCGCCCGCATCGCCTCGACTTCCGCCGCCTTCACCAGCAGATCGCGCTCCGCCGGCGTCAGCCATCGACCGTCGTGCTGCACGCGACCGCTCGCGAGGTTGGCGCCGGCGTGGTTTCGGTCGCGCTTCAGCGTCGCATCGAGCAGCCGTTCGCGCTCGCGTTTCAGCCCCTTCGAAGCCGCGAACTCAGCCAGCTCGAACCACTTCTCCGCACTCGCATCGGCCGCCAGAGCCTTCTCGCGCTGCTCGAGGTCCTCGCGCGCCGTCGGCCCCTTCTCGATCCGGGCGATGCGCGCGCGCTCGATCACCATGCGGCCGAGCGGCGTCTCGATCGTCACGCCAGTCTTGTCCTCGGCGACGACCTTGCCTTCGAGCTTGGCGCCATCCTTCAGGTGCAACGTGTCCGCGCGCAGCGACGGCGCGGCGATCACGAGCGCGAAGGCGGCGAAGAAACTCCGCGACTTCACCGCTGTTCGCCACCGTTTCCGGGCTCGCCCGGGCCGCCACCGCCGACACCCGTCGCCGCGGCGCCGGCCGGTTCGTCCTCGCCATCGACCGTCTCGCCCGGCTTCAGCGGTCGCCCATCAGTCCCGATCCGGTATTTCTCGAGCTTCCGTTGCAGGGCGAAGCGCGAGATCCCGAGCGTGTCGGCCGCGCGGCTCTTGTTCCCGGTCGCCTCCTCGAGTGCGCGGCGAATCTCGGCGCGTTCGAGCGCCTCGACCCTGCCGGAGAGCCCTTCGCGCAGCGGCGCGTCGCTCGGCGCCGACATCGTACGACGGATCCGCTCCGACAGGCGGTCGAGGGTGATCGGGTCGTCGGAGAAGGTGATCAACATCCGGATCTCGTTCTCGAGATCGCGCACGTTGCCGGGCCAGTGATATGCGCAGAGCGCGTCGAGGACCTCCGGGCGCATCTTCATCGAGGAGCGGCCGGTCTCGCGCCCGAAGCGCTTCATGAACGAGTCGATCAGCAACGGGACATCGTCCTTCCGGTCGCGCAACGGCGGCAGATGGATCGGCAGCACGTTCAACCGGTACATCAAGTCCTCGCGGAACTCGCCTTTGGCGACGATCTGCGCCAAGTCCTTGTTGGACGCCGAGATGATGCGGACGTCGACGTGGATCGACTCGCGACCGCCGACCGGCCGGAACTCGCCCTCCTGCAGGAAGCGCAGCACCTTCTTCTGCACGTCGGGGCTCATGTCCCCGACCTCGTCGAGGAAGAGCGTGCCCTTGTGCGCCACTTGCAGCAGCCCCTTCTTGCTCTGCCGCGCGCCGGTGAACGCGCCGCGCTCGTAGCCGAACAGCTCGCTCTCCAGCAAAGCATCCGGCAGCGCGGCGCAGTTCTCGGAGACGAAGCGCTGGCCGTTGCGCGGGCCGTTCTCATGGATCGCCCGCGCGATCAACTCCTTGCCGGTGCCGCTCTCGCCGGAGACGTGGACCGGGAAGTCGCTCCCGACCACTCGATCGAGCAGCCGGAAGATGTCCATCATCGGCTTGCTGCGGCCGACGATTCTCGAGTAGTCGTTGCCGCCGGCGGCCGCCCGCTCGCGCAGCCGCGCGCGCGCCTCGACTAGTTCCACCTCCTGCACGGCGACGCGGCGCTTCAGCTCCTCGTTCAGCAGGCGCACCCGCTCCTGGCTCTCCTCGAGTTGCTTGTTGGCGTCGATCAGGTGAGTCACGAGGCGCGCGCGGTGCACGGCGACGGCCGCCTGCCCGGCGAATGCTTCGGCCAGGCGCAGATCCTCGTCGTCAAACGCGCCCTTCGTCATCCGATGGTCGACGTAGACCGCGCCGATCGTCTCGCCTTGCGCCACCAACGGCACCACCAGCACCGAGCGCAACCCGATGTTGCTGATCGACTGCACGCCTTCGAAGCGCTGGTCATCACCGGCGTTCACCGACAGGATCGAAAGCCCGGTCTCGAGCACGCGCTGCGCGATCGAGCGGGAGATCGCCAGCTCCGGTTCGGGGACCTGGTCGCCGTCGAAGTTGCGCGCCGCCACGAAGTGCAGCGCCTGCTCCGCCTTGCGCAGGATCAGGAAGCCGCGCTCGGCGCCGGCGAGCTCGATCAGGGAGTCGACCACCAACGTCAGCAGTTTCTCGACATCGCTCTCGGTCGACAGTGCGTGCGAGATGCGCTGCAGGCGCAGGTGGTTGCTGCGCTCGCGCGTCAGCCGCCGCACCAAGTCGTCATTGGGGAGGCTCGGGCGCGCCAGGAGCGAGGTCTCGTTCGGGTCGGGCTCGCGCTCGTAGTAGATGCGGGTCGCGCCGATCGAGATCACGTCGCCGGCCCGCAGATCGACGGTGAGCGTCTGCTGGCCGTTGACGAAGGTGCCGTTCTGGCTGCCGACATCGACCACCTGCGCGTGGCCATTGCCATCCAGCTCGATCCGGCAATGGATGCGCGATGCCATGCGATCGGTGATGCGCAGGTCGCAACTGGTACCGCGCCCGACGATCACCTGGGCCTTGTCAAGCAAGAGCTCGCGGCGCTCTCCCTCGGCGAACACGATGAAGCGGGGCATGCGGGGTTCCTCAGGCGGCGGTGGATGCCGCCAGCAACTCGTCGGTCGCTTGCAACGCCATCGCCGCGGTGAGCGACGTCATGCAGCGGTGGTCGAGCGGACAGGTCTTCAAGTGGCAGGGGCCGCACGGCACGTCGACGCGCAGCACGCGCGTGCGCTCGAGGTTGCTGGCGGTGTGGCGGGGATCGGTCGGGCCCATCAAGACGACGCACGGCGTCTTGAACGCGGTGGCGATGTGGCGCGGTCCGGTGTCGGTCGTCAACAGCAGCGCCGCGCGGCGCAACACCGGCTTCAGGAGTTCGAGCGGGACCGGTGCCGACGAGGTGTCGATCGCGGCAGGTCCGGCCGCGTCAGCGATCGTCCGCGCCTGCGCCGCTTCGCCGGGCCCGCACAGCACCAGCGTCCGCCAGCCGCGCCGCTGGTGCAAGCCGCGGATGGTCTCGGCGAAACCTTCGACCGTCCAGAACTTCGACGCCCCGAACGCGGCGCCTGGATTGGCGGCGATGAACGACTCGTTCGAGTCGATCCCGAAGGCGTGGAGCATCGCTTCGCCGCGGGTCGTCTCCGCCTCCGACAGCGGCAACGCCAACGACTCGTCGCGTGCGTCAACCCCGAGCGCCCGCAGCAGATCGAGGTAGAGCCGAGTCATCGGCAGCGGCAGTCGGCGGCGGCCTTCGAGCGCGAGCCGCGGCTTGCAGTCGAGCAGCCAGCCGCGCTCCCGGGTCCAGTAGCCGGCCAGGCACCGCGCGCGGCTCGCGACACCGATCAGTCCCGAGGAGAGCGAGTGCGGCAGCAGCAGGTGCAGGTCCGGTCGACCATCAGCGGCGACATCGCGACCCGCGCGCCACCAGCCGAGGAGTCCGCCATGGCGTCCTCGCGCATCGAGCGCGACGTAGCGGTCGAACCAGGGTGCGCCGGCGAGCAGTCGACCGCACGGTGCCGTCCCGATTGCGGTGATGGTCGCGTGCGGGGCCGCGCTCCGAAGCGCTCGCAGCAGGGGCGTCGCCATCACGACGTCGCCCACCCAGTTCGGGAGGCGGACGGCGATGCGACGGCAGCTCTCCTCCCGCGGGTTCATGGCGCGCTTCGCTCCGCTCGTAATGGCGCACACTCTACGTGCGAAACATCACGGCGTAACGAGCGAACACGCGCGAGACGATGGCCCACCCCGGAAGAACGTCGTGCGGAGACGACCGAACAAGTCGAAGGTCAGTTTCCGAACGCGGGCAGCAACTGCCCCAAGATCGGATTGACCGTTCCGACCGGGGCCACGCCAGTGGCCGCGACTCCGGTCAGGATGCCGCGGGCGAGATTGGGATTGGCGAGCGTCTGCGAGATCGCACCGCCCAAGACCGGGCCGGAGAACGGGTGGGCCCGGCCGGTTCGCAGCCGCTCGCGGCTGGCGGCAAACACCGGTGAGACGAATCCCGCGCGCTGGTTGGCGAAGCCGGCTCGGTGACGCGCCATCTCGGCGCGGCCGGCACCAAGCTCTTCGTGGCGGAAATGAGACGTGCCCGCCTGTTCGAGCATTCGCGCGCGCTGCGCCGCCGGGCTGGCATTCTCGTCGAGCGGCAGCAGACCGCTGATGTAGCTCACCAACTCGTCGATCGGCCCCTGCGTCGCCGACGCCGACAGGATGCTTGAGGTTTCGGCGGCGCTCGTGCCGAGCGCGCCCGCTGCAGCCGCTCCGCCAGAGCCGGCACCCCCGGAGGACGCGCAGCCACCGAGCAGCGAACCGACCAACAAGCTAACGGTGAAAGTGGCCGCCTTGCCGGCGGTTGGTCGCAGCGGGCGAAGGGGCAGAAGACGCGGCAAGGTCAGCTCCGTAGCCCCATAGGGGCAAGCCGTAGGGCGGCGCGTTCTACCGCCCTACCGGTCGATCGGCAACGCTCGCCGCTCCCTGGCGGACGATCGCGCACCAACGCGCCGCGATGCGCGTCGCCGAACGCTCGGCGAGCAGACGGGCGCCAGCGGCAACCGAGACAGGATCCGTTTGGGAGCATTCGCGCAGCAGCGAGCAGACTTCGGCGACGCCATCCGACCCGAGCGTCCAGGGGTGGGCGGCTCCGAACTCGCGCATGAGATCGGCCTGACCGCCAACCGGGCTCGCTAGGGCGACGATCCCGGCGGCGAGATAGCTCTGCAGCCGCGCGCCGCACTTCCCCCGAGTCCACGGGTCGTCGGGCAACGGCGCGAGACCGATCCACGCCTCCGCCAGCGCTCGCGTCTCCGCCTCCGCCGACCACGGTTCGTACTCCAACCCGTCTCCGCTGGCGACCTGGTTCACCGCCCCGACGATTCGCCAACGAACGCCCGGAACGGCGTCGCGCACCCTGGCCCACTGCGTCATGAACGGAGCGACGTACGGCCACGTCGCCGGCTGTCCGACCCAGACCAGCAGCGGTGTCTTGCTGCGAACGCCACCGCCACTCGCGGCCGCGACGACCGGAGTCGGCAACACGACGGCGGTGACCCCGAGCTCCAACAGCTCCGCCGCAAGCGTCGGCGCCCCGACCGTGACCACTTGGGCTCGATGCAGCAGTGTGCGCGCGCGCCACGACCGCGACCACGAATCAAACGGCGCATGGTCGCGCCGCCAGACGGCGTCATCAAGGTCGACGATCAGCCGCCGCGAGCAGCGGGCGAGCCACCCACTTTCCCATGGCTGCGGCAACCGCCGTTGCCACCAGACGGCATCGAACGCCCGCGCGCCGGCGAGCTGACGCCAGCGCCGCGGCCCGCTCCTTGCGATCGCCTCGATCCTCACCTCGACTCCGCTTCTGGCGAGCGGCGCCAACAGCGGCTCGAGGCGCAACCGAACGCTGGCATCCGCGATCGACTCGACCAGCGCCAGCACTTTCATCGCCGGTCGCTCCGCGCCGCCGCCGCCACAAGCAACGGCAGCAGACGCTTCAGATGCGCCTCCCAGCCGAGCGTCGCGCCGACCGCAGCAGCATGCGCTGGAGCGTCGGCGTCGGCCAGGAGCGCGTCGATCGCGGCCGCCAGCTCCGCATGCGCGGTGGGGTCGCGGACGACGCGGCCGCGCGCTGCACGCACCAGGCTCGCGGCGCCGTTGCGCTCGGTCGTCACCACCGGGACCGCCGCCGCCAGCGCCTCGAGGCAGACCAGTGCGCACGGATCGAACCAGGTCGGATGGAGCAGCAGGTCAGCAGCGCGCAGCGAGTCGGAAAGATCAGCGGACGCGCCGCGAAACGCCACCCGATCGGTGATTCCGAGCCGCGCCGCCTCACGCTTGAACGGCCCCGGATCGCCCCTTCCGATCACTTCGAGGACGGCGCCCTGAATGCGCGCATCGCAGCGGGCGAAGGCCGACAGCGCGTGCGACAGCCCCTTCAGCACGAAATCGTGGCCGCAGAACAGCAGGCGCGCGGGCTGCCGGGGCGATCGTCGCGCTGCCGCGCGCGCGGCGGCGACGGCCTGGAATCGCGCCACATCGATCGCCGGCGCGAGCACCACGATGCGAGCGTCTGCGCCGGGATCGATCGCCAGCAGGTCGGCGCGAACGCGATCGGAGACCGCCAGCACGGTCACGTCGGCGCGCGCCAGGATCTCGCGCTCGACTGCACGGAAGTGGCGGTGGCGCGGACTCGCTCGATGAAACAGCTGGCGCAGCGCTTTACGCAGCGGAGAGGGATCGCTGTCGACTCGGGCGGCGGCGCTCGCCGCCCACGCGCCGCCATGCGGCTGGTAGACCGTCGCCTCCGGCACGTGCCGGATCGCGAGCAGCGGTGCGCAACCGTCCGCTCGCGCCCGCGTCGCCGCCATCGTGGCGAACCGTCGCTCGCGCGCGACCCGCGTCGTACCGCCGGCCGCGATCGGAATCACGACGACACCCGTCGGCACGTCCGCGTGCGAGACGCAGTAGACGCGAACCCGATGGCCGAGCTGCACGAGTCGCGTCGCAAGCTCGGCGAGGTAGCGCTCCGCCCCGCCACGCTGCGCATCGAAACGGTCGATGACGATCGCGAGCGTCATCATCGTCTCACGCTCGAGGTGCCGGCCGGCCGTGACGCCGCTCGTGGGCCGCGATGCGCGCCGCCTTCGCCAGCGCAAGGCCTGCAAGCCGCCGCGCTGCCCGGCGATCCCCTCGCGCGTAGATCAGCAGCGCTCGCCACCGCTCCGCCCGCGTCGCGCCCGCCGCACGCGCGGAAAACTCGAGCGCCGCGAGGTCTTTGGTCCGCGCACGCTCCGGCAGGCGCACGTGAAACGCCACTCGCGACGGATCGATCAGCACCAGGCGGTCGGGCACGCCGCCGGGTTGCTCGAGCCGATCGCGATGCTCGAGCAGCAGGTGGTCGAGGTAGAGATCGCGATGCACGAATCCGGCGGCGTGCAGCCGCGCCGCGATCCGGCCGGCGCGCGCGAGCAACGCGTTGCGGCGGGCTCGATCCGCGACCGTCGGCAGCAGTTCGCGAAGGGTCGTTCCCGGCACCACGCCACGCGTCCAGATCACCGACGCGCCGCCTTCACGCCGAGCGACCGCGACCACTTCGGGCACGGCGATCCCGAGCGACCCAAGCGCCCGCTGGTTCACCCACTCTTGGAACGCCGGCGCCCGCCGTCGCCAGGGCGTGTGCTCGAAACGCTTGCCGAACCAGGTCGCGGTCGGTTCAGAGGGGGGCGCGAGCCAGCGCAGATTCTCCCGTCCATCGCGCACGCGGACGCACACGACACCTTCGGGAGCGAGCCAGCTCTCCGCGGCAAGCGCCGCCCCGCCCGGCGCCATCCGCTCCGCCACCGCCGCCGCGACCACGACCCGCCCCTCCCGGTCACCGCGATCGACCATCGCGCGCGGCCAGGGCAATCGCCCTTTTGCGAGCAGTCCCTCGCGCGCACGACGGATCGCCGCGGCGAACACGCGGCGTTGCCCGCGATCCGTCTCCGCTGCGCGCAGCAATCTTCCGCGCTCGGCCAGCGTGAGTTCGTCGCGCGACATCGTCGCGAACAGCGCGGCCCAATCCATCGCTCGCGCGGCGCGCGCCGGCGCGCGACCGGTGCGTGCCGCAGCCCAATCCACCAGCGTCACCTGTGGCGCCGCCGCCGCGTTGGCGGCGACGAGAACGTGCCAGGCGAAGAGCTGCCGGTGCACGATCCCGCTGCGATGAAGCGCGGCGATCGTGACCCCGAGCGCCGCAAGGAGCGCTCGCCGCCTGCCACCCTGCACTCGCGCGAGCGCCTCGGCGAGCGGCTCACCATCTGCCGCAAGCAGGAACAGCACCTGTCGGCCGTCTTCGTGCATGGCCCGCGCGACCAACGGCGGAGCCGCGGCGCCACGCCGCGCGCACTCCTCGAGCAGCCGTGCCTCGCGATCCGCGGCACGGTGCTGACGGCTCGCGAAAGTCTTGGCGACCAACGCCGGCGCCTCTGCGAGCCGCCAAGCGGCCCTACCTTCATTGCGCCCGATGATCTGCGCGGCACCCTCGGGCCAAGGCCACTGCGCCCCACGCGGCCAACCGGCGAATCGTTGCTCGGCACCGACCACGGCGCGGAGCCGCCACTCGCCGCGGGCCGACTCGTCAGGCATGCGCCTCGGAAGCCGCGTTGCCCTTCTTCTTCGCTGCCGGCGGATTCGCCGCCTTGGCGGGGATCTTGTCAGTGACCAGCGGTGCGACTTTCGGCGCGACCTTCGACCGGAGCTTCGGCGCAGCACCCATCGCCGGCGCTGCCTTCACGACCGGCTTGCTCCCGATCGGCTTGGTCGCCATTGGCTTCAATGCGGCTGGTTTCGCCGCCGGCTTGGCGGCTTTCACGGCCGACGTCGGCTTCTTGGCCGGCTTGCGCTTCGTCTTCGGACTCGCGCCGCGCCCGTCCTTGATCTGGGTGATCAGGTCGATCGTCGAGTGGTCCTTGGGATCGCCCACCAGCACCAGCTCGGCGCCGATCTCCTGCAGCACGTCGCGCTCCGGGAGCGTCGCCAGCGAGTAGTCGGTCCCCTTCGCGACGATCTGCGGCCGCAGCTGCCGCAGCAGCGGACCGCAGGTCTCGTCCTCGAAGATCGTGACGTAGGCGACGCATTGCAGTGCACACAAAAGTTCGGCGCGCTCGTCTTCCGGCTGCACCGGCCGTTCCGGCCCCTTCAGCTTGCGGATCGAGGCGTCGCTGTTCAGCGCCACGACCAGGAAGTCGCCGCGCCGTGCCGCGTCCTGCAGACAACGAATGTGGCCAACATGGAGCAGGTCGAAGCAGCCGTTGGTGAAGACCACCTTCTTGCCACCGTCGCGCAGGCCGCGCAGTCGGCGCGCCAGTTCTTCGTGGTCGCGGACGATCTGGCCCATGGCGGCTTTCTCCAGTCCCGGTTCCCGTTCGATGCACGGCGCTGCGACGCGCCGACGGAGCGGCGCATCATGCCTCGGCGCGGCGGATTGCGGATGCCGGCATCGGCGCCAAGTCGAAGATCGCCGACAATTCATTCGGGCTGCAGGTCGAGGCTCCGACCTTCATCACCACGACGCTTGCTGCGCAGTTGCTGATCCAAGCCGCCTCCCGCAACGACGCCCCCGCCAGCCGCGCAGCCGTGAAGGCGGCGACCACCGTGTCACCGGCACCGGAAACGTCGACCACCTCGCGGATGCCCACCACCGGGAACTCCACCGGCTCGACGCCGGCCTCGAACAGCATCATTCCGTTCTTGCCACGCGTCAGCAGCACGGCACCGACCGCGAGCTGCGCCGCGAGCTTGCGACCGACCGCGATGGCGTCGGCGCTCGACTCGATCGGCGTGCCGGCGGCGGCCTCCGCCTCCTCCTCGTTGGGCGTAAGCACCGAGACTCCGCGGAAGCTTGGCAGGCGGTGGCGCGAATCGACGATCACCGGCTTGTGCGTCGCCCGGCGCCGCAGCCACTCGATCACGCCCGGCGACAGCAGGTCGTAGTCGTAGTCGCTGACCAGCCACGCGCGCACGTGCGGATCGATCCGTTCGAGGCGCGCGATCGCCTCCGCTTCGCGCGGCTTCACTTCGCTGCGTTTGGGCTCGCGATCGATGCGGAAGAGCTGCTGCTTGGTGCGATGCGGATCACCGGCGAGGATCCGCGTCTTGGTCACGGTCGGCCGATCGTCGCGTCGCAACAACGCCGAAGTCTCGACGCCGGAACGCGCCAGGATCGCCGCAACCTCGTCGCCGGTCCGGTCGGCGCCGATGTCGGCGACCAGCCACACCTTGGCGCCGAGCTCAGCCAGGTTGCGCGCGGTGTTGGCGGCGCCGCCCGGGATCAGCTCCTCGCGCTCGTGATGAACGATCAGCACCGGCGCCTCGCGCGACAGGCGCGCCGGCCGGGTGTACACGTAGATGTCCGCGATCAGGTCGCCGACCACGCCGATCGGAGCGCCCTGCATCTGCTTGACGATCGCGGCGAGGCTCATCGCCGCCTCCCCGCGCTGGCCCGGATCCGTTCGATGATCTGCGAAGTCGAATGGCCGCCGACGATCGGCGCGAGCACGACTCGACCGCCGTGCGACTCGACCCAGTTGCGTCCGACGACGCCCTTGTCGCGCCAGTCCTCCCCCTTCACCAGCACGCTTGGCGACAGCTCCGGCACGACGCGCTCCGGCGTGTCGTCATCGAAGCCGAAGACCGCGTCGACGCAGGCCAATGCGGCGAGCACGCGCAAGCGCGCGTCGAGCGGCTGCACCGGACGGCAAAAGCCCTTCGCACGACGCACCGATGCGTCGTCATTCACGGCGACGAACAACGCGTCGCCCTGCGATCGCGCGAACTCGAGCGACTGCACGTGACCGGCATGCAGCAGGTCGAAGCAGCCGTTGGTCAGCACCACCCGCCGGCCTTGCGCCGCGAGCTGGCGCGAGACGACCGCAGCCGCCGCACGCGTCATCACCTTGGTCGCGGTCGAGAAGCCGTGCGCGAGCGCGTTCGCGAGTTCGGCCGGCGTGACGCTCGCGGCGCCAAGCCGCTCGACGACAAGCCCGGCCGCAGCGTTGGCCAGATCGACCGCGGCGCCGAGATCGAGCTTGGCCGCGCGTGCCAGCGCCAATACCGCGATCACCGTGTCGCCCGCGCCAGTGACGTCGAACACGCTGCGCGCGCGCGTCGGCGCATCGCCTTCCTGGCCATCGGCCGTGCGCCAATAGATCCCGCGCGCCCCGCGCGTGATCACCACCCAGCGCAAGCCAACGTCGCGCAGCAGTTGGTTCGCCGCCGCCCGACAGCCTTCGAGCGTCGCCGTGTCGCAACCGGTCGCGGCCTCCGCCTCCGCAGCATTCGGCGTGATGCCGTGCGCACCGCGGTACTTGGCGAAGTCGCGTCCCTTCGGATCGACCAGGACCTCCGCGCCGAGGCTGCACGCCGCCGCGATCACGCCCGGCGATAACAGGCCCTTCGCGTAGTCGGAGAGGATCACCGCGTCGACCTTCCCACGCAGCGCGCGGAGCTGACCGATCACGCGCTGCTCGAGCACGCCGTCGATGGCGTGCGCCTGCTCGCGATCCACGCGCAACATCTGCTGGTGGCGCGCCATGATCCGCGTCTTCTCGATGGTCGGTCGGCTGCGGTCGACCCGGATCCCGCTGGCCGCCACTCCCGCCGCGGTCACGCACTCTTTCAGCCGCTTGCCAGCCGCGTCGTTGCCGCAGACGCCGACCAGAAGCGCCTTGCCGGCGAGGCTCGCAACGTTGGCGGCGACGTTGGCCGCGCCACCCGGCCGTTCCTCCTCGCCCTGCACGTGGACCACCGGCACCGGCGCTTCGGGGGAGATTCGCGGCACGTCGCCGCGCACGTAGCGATCGAGGATCAGGTCACCCACCACCAGCACCCGCCGTCGCGCCAAGCGCAGAGCGAGCTCCGGTGGCGCCGCACCATCGAGCTTGGCGCTGCCGCTCATCGCGTCCCCTTCGCCGTATCCTGCACCCAATCGGCCGGCGGATCGATCAAGAGCCAGCGCAGCAACGGCAGCAGGATCTCATGATGTCCGCGCAGGTCGAAGCTCGGCCCCGCCGCCGGCCGGTCGAGCACGTTCATCCGCGGCCGGTAGTGCGACAGTTGGTCGAGATTCGCGGTGGTGAAGCGATCGACCGTCGCGCCGAGGTTGCGCGCGATCGCGAGCGCCTTCAAGAACACCTCGGGCAACGTGACCGCAGAGCCCACGTTCACGTAAGCGCCGCCTTGCAGCGTGGCGACCAGCTCGGCAAAGCGGCGGAAGTCGGCGAGGCTCGCCGCGCCGATCGAGGCGCCATCGGCGCTCGCATGCATGTGCACGATGTCGGCGCCAAGCGTGACATGGACTGTGCCCGGCAGGCCGCGCCGGAAGCAGTGCCAGAGGACCGAGAGTTCGCGATGCGGCAGCGCCGCACGATCGATCGCACGGCCGACCGCGGCACCGAAGCCGAGGCCGTCCGCCACGCCAGCGCGCACCGCGCCGTTCAGGAACTCCGCGGTGTCGCGCGCCATGCCGAACGAGCCGTCCTTCAGCGCGCTCGCGACGTCCTCCGAGGTGGCGCCGATCATCGCCAGCTCGACGTCATGGATCGCGCCGGCGCCATTGGTCGCCAGCGCCTGCACGAATCCGCGCTCCATCAAGTCGACCAGCAGCGGCGAAAGCCCGACCTTCAGCACGTGCGCGCCGATGCCCAGGGCGATCGGCGCCTTGGCACGCCGTGCGTCAAGCAGCGCCCGCGCGAGCTGGCGCAGCGCACGCGCGCCGAGCACGTCCGGCAGCGCGCCAAGCAAGGCGGCCACCGCGCCGGGCGGCGGCACCTCGACGCGGGCGAACCCCTCCTTCGAGACGAGGCTCGGTCGCTCCGAGAGCGCGTAGGTCTTCAACCGTTCGAGCGGAAGCGTCATGAGGGCGCGCGATCATAGCGCTGGCGCCAGAGCGGTTTGGGTTCTTGCCCGCTTGGCTTCCAGCGACGGTGGAACCAGAGGTATTGCCCCGGATCGGCCCGGATCGCTGCCTCGAGTCGGCGGTGGAACAGCAACGTCAGGCGATAGGCGTCCTCTTCGTCGGAGAGCGTCGGATCAGGCACCAGCGCCGCCTCGAAGCGGACGGCGATGTGTTGGACTCCGTCGACGCGCGCGAAGAACGGCACGATCGGCGATCCGAAGCGGCGCGACAACGCGACCGCCATGGTGAAGGTTGAAGCGTCGGCGTGGAAGAACGGCACGCGCAGACCACGGCTGCCGGCGTGCTGGTCGTTCAGCAGCGTGATGCAGCGGCCGGCCTTGAGCTCGCGCGCCAGTCGCAGACCCGCGCCCTCCTTGCCGACGATCTTCGTCCCAAAGCAACTGCGCAGCCGGGTCAACTCGCGATCGAGCAGCCGATTCTTGAGCGGCCGCGCCACGACCGACGACAGGATCCCAGACGGCGCCGCCACCAGCCCGAACAACTCCCAATTGCCGAAATGGCCGGTGAGCAGGATCGCGCCGCGCCCGCGCGCGAGCGCCCGGTCGAGCTGCTCGCGATCCGCGAATCGGACGAGCGACGCGATCTCGCCGCGCTCGATCTGCCTCGGCGCGCGCGCCAGCGTGAGCGGGAGATGCATGAAATGGCGAAACGACTGGCGCGCCCACGCCGCGACTTCCGGATCGTCCGACGGGCGGCCGAGCGCGGCCGCCAGCTGCGCCCGCGCAAGCTTCGCCCGGCTCGGCAGCACCCAGCGCATCAACGTCCCGACCGCGTCCGCAAGTCGCGCCGCCGCGCCCGACGGCAGCGCCCGCGCGACGCCGAGCACGCACCGCACCAGCCCGTACTCGACCCGGTGGCGCAGGGTCGGACGCTCCGCTGCGGCCTCACTCGGAGGCGCCCCGCGCTCAGGCGGTTGCGGCATGCGAGCGCGCCTGCTCCTTCTCGAAGCGCATGGCGATCGGGCGCGAGATCCCGTTGCCTTCCATGGTCACGCCGTAGAGCGTGTCGGCCACTGCCATCGTGCGCTTGTGATGGGTCACGATCAGGAATTGCGTGCGGTCGAGGAAGTCCTTCACCATCAGCGCGAAGCGTTCGACGTTGGCCTCGTCGAGCGCCGCGTCGACTTCGTCGAGGACGCAAATCGGCGACGGCTTGGTCGAGAACAGCCCGAAGAGCAGCGCCGCCGCGGTGAGCGTCCGCTCGCCGCCGGAGAGCATCGCGATCGAGCGCGGATCCTTGCCGGGCGGGGCGGCCACGATCTCGACCCCCATCTCGGCCGGATCGTCGGTCTCGACCAAGGTGAGGTCGGCGCGCCCGCCGCCGAAGAGCCGGCGGAAAAGCGCCTTGAAGTGCTCGCGCACCGCATCGTAGGTTGCGGTGAAGCGCACCTCGCACTCGCGATCAATCTCCTCGATCATCTCCTTCAGCTTCAGCTTGGCATCGCCTAAGTCCTGCTTCTGCTTGTGCAGGAACGTGGCGCGGCCCTCGACCGCCTGCAACTCCTCGATCGCGATCACGTTCACCGGGCCGAGCCGAGCGACCGTCGCGCGCAGCTTCTCCGCCTCGCTGTCGAGCGCGGCGATCGGCTCATGGAACAGGTTCAAGTCGATCACCACTTCGATCGGCATCGGCGGTGGCGCGGGCAGCGCAGGAATCACCACTTCGACGGGCGCGACGGCGCCATTCGCCGAAGCTCCCGCGGCCCATCCGAGATCGATCGACGGCGGCGGCGGCGGCAGCACCACGCTGTTGGATCGTCCCTCCTCGACGCGCGTCATCTGCGCCACGAGGTCGTCCGGCTCGAGGAGCAACTCCTCGCGGACCTTCCGCTCGAGGATCGAGCTGTGCAGCCGCTGTTCCTGTTCGCGCAGCTCGCAGCCCTGCGACTCGCGGCCGGCCGCATCAACCGTCCCGCGGAGCTCGTGGACGCGCCGACGCAGTTCGGTCGAGGCGGCCTTGTGCAAGTCGAGATCGCCCTGGCGTGCGGAGAGCTCGTGCTGCTGCCCTTCGATTTCGGCCAGCACTCGCGTGCGCTCGGCGCCGGCCGCCGACTGCGCTTCGCGCAGGTGCACCTCTTCCTCGCCGAGCTCGACCAGCCGGCGATCGGCCCGCTTGCACTCCTCGTGGCGCTCGCGCGCGCGCTGGCGCGCCGCCTCGCGCGCGTCGTGCGCCGCCTTCGCCCGCTCCGCCAGCTTCGCCACTTCGATGTCGAGCGCGGCGGCGATCTCCTCGGCCTGCCGCCGCTCGTCGGAACCGCCGTGGAGCGTCTCGGCCAACTGCGCCCGCAGCGCGCGCGCCTCCAGCCGCTTCTGTTCGAGCGCCTCGCGCCGCGCCCGCAACTCGCGCGCGTCGCGCTTCAACTCGCCGCTGCGCTTTTCGAGCGCGACCAGCTCGCGCGCGTCGAGCCCGAGCTCCTCACGCAGCAGTTCGAGCCGGTTCAGCCCCGACTGGAGCTCCTTGTGCGCCACGCCCTCGAGCTGTGACGCCTCCGCGCGCCGTCGCGCCCGCGCCTCGCGATCGCGCTCGCGCAGCGCGATCTCGTCCTGCTTGCCGTCCTGCTCGACCCGCCACGCAGCGCACTCGGCCTCGCCGCGCGCTACCGACGCCTTCAACCGCTCGCGCTCATTCCGGCGCGTGATCAGGCCGAGGAACTCGCCGCGCCCACGGCTGATGCTCTCGAACGGCGAGATCATCACCTCGCCTTCCGCCGAGACCAGCGACCGCCCGCCCCACGGCGAGCAGAGGTTCATCGAAACGTCGCCCGGCAGCAGGTCGAAACGACCGAGCAGCGCGGCGAGCAGCGCGCCGTCCTTCGCGTCGAAACTGCTGGCGCGCAGCAGCTCGTTCCACGCCAGCGCCGCACCGCCCTTTGACCCATGAGCCGGGATCTCGCTGCGCGACAGGATGCGGATGCGCTCCAGCCCTTCACGTCGCAGCACCGCGAGCAACCGGTCCGCGGTCGCGCGGTCCTTCACTACCAAGGCCTCGGCGAGCGGGCCAAGCGCCGCCTCGAGCGCTCGCGCAGTCTCGTTCGGCGCGGTCACCAGGTCGGCGACGATGCCTTCGACGCCGGCGAGCTCGGGATCCCCTTCGGCCGCGCGATCGAGCAGCCCGCGGACCACCTCGCTCACGCCTTCATGGCGCGCGATCGCCTCGAGGACGACCTGCAACTTGCTCTTCTCGCCCTCGACCTTGGCGTCGCGATGACGCACACGATCGAACAACGACTGGCGTTCGGAGTAGAGCCGCGCCAACACGTCATCGTCGGCCGACAGTTCGCTCTCGAGCGCGGTGCGGTCGGAAGTCAGAAGATCGACCTTCCGTTGCATCGAGCGCACCGAGCCGGCCGTGTCCGCGATTGCGCGAGACCGCTCGGAACTGCGCTCTTCGAGCTTGCGACGCGACTGCGAGAGCGCCTTCCAATGCGACTCGACGTCCGCCAGAGCGCTGCGCGCGCGCTGCTCCGCGTCCACCAGATCGAGCTCGTCGCGTTCGAGTTCGAGCAACTCCCGTTCGAGTTCCTGCGCCTGGCGCACCAACTCCTGCACGCGCCGCTGCGCCAGCAGCTTCTCCTCGCGCCGGTCGTGCTCCTGTTCGGCGACTTCGGCGACCCGCGCTTCGGCCTCGCGCGCCGCACGCTCGAGTTCCTCGATCTGCTCGCCGATCTCGACTCGGCGCGCGCTGCTCTCCTCGCGTTCGCGGGCGTTGCCCTCCGCCCGTTCGGCGAGATCGGCCAATCGTGCTCCGAGGTGCTCGCCACGGGCGCGCCGATCGGCGAGGGTCGTGCGCAGGTCGGAGATCGTCGCCGCCAGCGCAGCCTGCTCGTCCTCACGCGTGGAAAGCGACTCTTCGGCGCCGATCAATTCAGCGCGGCCCGCCGCGAGCGCCTGCAACGCAGCGCTCTTCTGCTCCGCGATCTCGGCCAGCAGGGCCGCAAGTTCCCGGCGCCGCCGCGCCAACAGCACGGCGAGGACACAACGCAGCCGATCGCGCTTCTCGACATAGGTGCGCGCGCGCCCCGCCTGCACCTTGAGCGAACGCACTTGGCGTTCCAGCTCGCCCAAGAGGTCGCTCGCTCGCTGCAGGTCCTGGTCGGTCCGGTCGAGGCGGCGCACCGCCTCCTTGCGCCGCACGCGATAACGACTGGTGCCGGCCGCTTCTTCGAGCAGCACGCGCCGCTCGATCGGGCTGGCGCGCAGGATCGCGTCGATCTGCCCCTGCGCCATGAACGAGTAGCCGCCGACGCCGAGACCGGTGTCGAGGAAGAGGTCCTTCAACTCCTTCAGCTTCGCCGGCGCGTCGTTGATGCGGTACTCGCCCTCGCCGTCCTTCGACAGCCGCCGCGTGACGCGCACTTCGGCGCTCGGATGCGGCATGCGCTGATCGGCGTTGTCGAACGTGAGCGAGACTTCGGCGCCGTCGACGGTGGCCGACTCGCCGCGATAGACGACATCGGACATGCCGGAACTGCGCAGCTTGGTCGGCCGCGTCTCGCCGAGCGCCCATTGGATGGCGTCGACGAGGTTGCTCTTGCCGCAGCCGTTGGGACCGACCACGGCGGTGATGCCGTCGCCGATCAGGAATTCCGTCCGGTGCGCGAACGACTTGAACCCGTACATCTCGACTTTGGTGAGCTTCATGGTGCCGGCGACCCTTCGGGCGGACGGGTGACGCGGACGGACGAACCAGCAACCGCGGCAGCCATCGCCTGGCCGTGCGGCACCGAATCAAGGGCATAGCGAAACGCAGCGCCATCGTGCGCCAGGCCGAGTACGTCGCGCCCGCGCGGGTAGGCGAGGAAGTCGGCGCGACCGAAGCGCTGCTCGGCTTCGGGGAACGGCTCCTCGCGCAACTCGAAGCGAGTGCCGACGGCGGCGGCGGTCGGCAGCGCGGCGCGGAGTCGCACGAGGAGTTGCTCGCGCAGGCGCGCGGCGTCCTTGCACTCGGCCGGGTCGCGCTCCGTCACCGCGCGCACGGCCGCGTCGACGCCCACCGGCACCAGCACCAGCGCGTAGGCGTGGTTGCCGGGCAGCTCGAGCGGCAGGTCTCGCGCGATCTCGCGCAGGAGTTCGCGCAGACGGCGCAGGAAGCCGACGCCCTGCTCGTCGCGCTGCAGCAGGAGACGGAGCTGATTGGCGCCGGCGGAGAGACCGCGCTCGATCATCTCGGGCAATGCGGCCAGCAGCTCCCTTTCGCGCCGGCGGCCGGCGGCGAGCCCGAGGCGGGCGATGTTGAGCGCGATGCGTGCTCCGACGACCCGCACGGTCGGGCCCGAGAGCGCCGCGTGGGCGACGTCGGCAGCGCCGAGCGCCAACGCCGACTGCAGCGGCGCGGCGAGGCGGAGCAACTCCGGTTCTTCCTCCCCGGGATCGACCAAGATGCGCACGCGCGGAACCCTCAGGTGCGGCGCCGCCGCGACCGCCTCTTCAAGCAACTGGGTGACGAACGCGTGCAGTCGTTCGCGGACCGCCGCCGGCGCGCCGCCACGACGGAACAGGCTGGTCGCGACCGGCGTGGGCAGGTCGGCGCCGACGCCGAGGACGCGCCGCGGCGGTTGGCTGTGCGAGCGCGGGCTCGGTGCGTCGGCCAGCGCCAACAGCAGGGTGCGCGCCGCGTCCGCCGCGCGCGCGTCGTCGGCGAATGCCGGCGCGAGCGCGCGCTCCACGTGCCAGAGCTCGAGCGGGCCCGACAACGCCGCTTCGAGGCCATGCACCAAGTGGAGCAAACCAGAGAGCGCGCCCGGCCAGCTGGCGCGACGAACCTGCCCGAAGTCGAGCGTGGCGGCGAGCGCCTGGCCGGGAGCGTGCAGTCCGTCGATGTGCAGCTCGCCGGCAAGGTGAGCGTGCGCGACCGCCGGTTCGAGCAGACGCGTCAGGGAGAAGCGACGCAGCAGCTCTCCACCAAGTCGGGTGTCGGCTCGCTCGGCCGAGGTTCCGCGATCGAATGCGATCGCCTCGACTTCGGCAGCCGGCAGGCCGAGTCCCTGCTCCGCGACGAGGCGATCGATCGCGCCCCTCGCCAGCAGCTCCGCCGCGACCAGCTGGCGAACAGTGCCGGCGCTGATCACATCGCGACCGAGCGCATGCGCCTGCCGTTCGACGGCCGCGGCGATCGCGACGGCGTCGGCACGTTTGAGTCCGCCATCCACCAGCAGGCCGTTGGCGATCTTGGCGGCGTCGAACGGGTCGAGGCATTCGCGACCCAATGAAGCGACGCGCAACGTCGCCTCGCGGGAGTGGCTCCCGGCATCGACTCCGGCCGGCGACGGTTTGCCGTTGCGCTGCTCGGGTTGCACCGCGTGCAGCAGGATGAACGAACGCGCCACGTCGTGATGGCCCGTCTCCATCAGCACGCGCTCGGTCGTCTCGCGCAGCGCGCGGGTCGACGGCGCGACCGTGCCGTGCTCCTCCTCGACCACCAGCGCGACCAGCGCCGCGAGCTCCTCCGCCAACAGCAGTTCACCCTGGCCAACCGCCACCGCTGCACGATGGATCGAATGGGCGAGGCGCTGCGGATCGAAGCTCTCGCGCGAGCCGTCGCGGCGGACGACCTCACGGATCGGCAGGCGACCTTGCGGCGATGAGGAGCGGCCGTCGACCGGCTCAGCCACGTCGCGCTCCGTCGCCGTGCGCTTCGCCCGGTCGTCCGCCATTGCCCGCCGACCGGTCGTTCAACAACGGCGACAACTCCTCGAGGAATTGCTCGACGTCCTTGAACTCCCGATAGACCGAGGCGAAGCGCACGTAAGCGACGGGATCGAGTTTGCGCAGCTCGTTCATCACCAAATTGCCGACGAACTGCGAAGAGACGTCTTTGTCGAACATCTCGTTCAGCTGGGCCTCGATGCGGCGGCACAGCTCCTCGATCTGCTCCTGCGACACCGGCCGCTTCTCGCACGCCTTGCGGATCCCGGCGCGCAACTTGTTGCGATCGAATGGGACGCGCGCGCCGTCCTTCTTGATCACCCGCAGCTCGAGCTCTTCGATGGTCTCGTAGGTGGTGAAGCGGCGATTGCAGTCGAGGCATTCGCGGCGCCGACGGATCACCGCGGCGTCGCCCGAGGTGCGCGAATCGATGACCTTGTCGTTGTTGGCCTTGCAGTACGGACACCGCATCGCGACGCGCATCCCCTTCGCGGCCGTCGAACGGGGGACGATTGTTGCGCCCTACCCGTGGGGTGTCAAAGATCCTGAGCCACGAGTGGTCGGGGGGTCAGGGGTTTCGGACCAGGTGGCCGTCGTCCCAGTCGAGGCCGGCGGCGGTGAATGTCGCCGCCAGATTCGGGAACCCTGGCAGCAATGCGCGGAGCTTCTGCAGCGCTTCCGGGTCGCTTCGCCACAAGTTGTCCGCAACCCGTAGCGCGTCGTCCACGCGCCCTAAAGCGACCAGCACCGCGACCCGGCCGATCGCGGCATCGACCAGACCGGGGGCGATCGAGAGGGCTTGCGCAAATCCGCCTTCCGCCAGAGTCAGCGCTTCCAGTGCCGTGGGCGCCGCCTCAAACCGCCGCACCATCTCGAGCGCCGCCTGCGCCAACCCGCCGGCGAGCGCCAGACGATCGAGGTCAAGCGCGGCCAGCCAGTCGTTCGGCGGAGAGCGCAGGGTCGCGTCGACCGCTGCGCGGTCAATCGCCCGAAGTTGCGTCCCCAGCAGCTCGAGGACGACCGGCACGTAGCTCGCCGCCATCTGCGCCACGCCTTCCAAGTTTGGATGGCAATAGTCGAGAAACAGCTCCTGCTCCGGCGTCCGCTCCATCGCCGACTCGAAATCGGCGGCCACGTCGACGACCCGGAACGCGCCGCTGCGGCTGAGCGAGGCGACGGTTCCGTTCAGGAACAACCCACCACGATTCGGATAACGGTCCTGCCGTGCGGCCTCACGGAAGTGGCGAAGCGCGCAAGCGTGGTCGCCCTGCGCCGCGTCGAGCTGGCCGGCGAGGTGGTGGGCGCGTGCCACGCCGGAGTCGCGATCGAGCAGCACACGAACGCGGGTCGAGCGCGCCGCGAGTTCCGCTGGATCGGCAGTCGTCGGGGCAGTTTCGATGGCCGCGAGCTCGCTGCGGTAGGCGTCGCGCAGCGCGGTCGGCGCCGCGACGCTGAAGGAGGACGCGCACGGCAGGGCGGCGACGTTCGCCACCTGCGTCGCGATCACCAGTGGCACGCCGGCGGAAGTGGTGGCGTTCACAACTTCAGCGAGGTTCGCCTCGTAGCGCGCACGCCCGCGCTCGAACTCGCTCGCCGCCAGGAACGGCCGATCGGCGACGGCGGGCCCCGAGGGTTGCTCCTCTGCCGCCGCAGCCGCGCGCCAGTCACGCCGAGTCCCGGCACGCACCAACGCGAGCTGCCGCAGCTTCGCGCGCCATCGCGGCCAGTTTTCGTCGCGCAGCGCCGCGACGTAGGAGGCTTGGAATTCGTTGTGGCCGCTCGACACGATCAGCAGATCGGGCGCGAGCGCCAGCGCCGCGATCGCGGCCTCGCGCACGTCGTCGCTGGAATCGGCCGCACGCCCGAAGTTGACCACCTCGATCGAGCCGGCGCCGCCGCGTCGCAGCGCCAGCTCGAGCAGTCGGCCGAACGAGAGCTGGCCGTAGAACGGAAAGCCGGCGACCGTCGACTCGCCGACGATCACGATGCGCACCACTCCCGCAGCCTTCGTCGCGGTGCACCCGAGCCTATCGGGCGCGCGCGCGAGCATCGCGGCGTCGACGCGCGGATCCGAGGGACGACGGATCAAGAGCGCACCGGCATCGGTCGCCACCCCGACCAACGGCGACTCGATGCCGATTCCGGCGAGGCGCAGCGCCCCTTCGGCCAGAGCGACCAGCGCGACGGCCGCGACGATCCCGAACAGAGCGAGGCGCAGCCGCGGCGTGCGGCGCAATGCGGTTCCTACGGCCGGAGCTGGCGCGGTCATCACTCGCCATCCCAGGTGAAGCGGCCGTCCGCAGCAATCTCGATTCCAGCCGAACGGAGCGCCGCGATCCAACCGGGAAGCCCGCGCACGAGCGCGCCGATCGCCGTGATCTCGGCGGTGGCGCGTTCGCTGCTCTGTTCCAGGATCGACCGCGCGCCACGGCGCTCGCCACACGCTGCGGCCAGCAACGCCCGCAGGACCGTCACGAACGGATCGCTCCGAAGCGCTGGCTCCATGCCGAGCGCGGCATCGACGTACTCGCCGAGGTTCGCGAGATCGGCCGCGCTCGGCACCTCCGGCCGCGTGCCGAGCTGCGTCGCGTAGCCGCGTGCCTGCGCCAGCACCGCCGTCGCGCTCTGCCGTTCGTTGATGTCGAGCCGCTCGCACCAAGCGGCGTAGCGCTGTGCAGGTGTCGCATTCGCCGCGCCCGGCTCGCGCTCCGCGTGGAACTCCGCCGGCGCTGCAATCCAGCGCGCCGCGATGATCGCCTGCAGCAATTCGTCGGCGATCAGCCAGTGACCGAACAGGCGCGGATGGCAATAGTCGTAGAAGAGATCGTCGCCGGCGATGCCGCGCTCCGACTCGCGCTCGAAGCGCGCGGCGACATCCACCGTGGACACATGGAACGCGTCGGCGCGCTGACGCAGGAGCGCCACGAGATCGGGCGACGCGCGCTCCGGCAGGTCATCGAGTTCCTGCGAACGCTGGATCGCCGCCGCGGCGCCGTCGCGATCGCCAAGCGCGAGCAGCAAACGGCCGCGCCGGAAGTGGAGGATCGCGGCTGCGGGCTCGCGCTGCAGAAGATCGTCGATCGCGGCGAGTGTCGCCCGCGCCGCTCCTCGCGCGGACGAGTCGGCGCCCGCGGCGGCGAGATCCGGCAGCGCGCCGTCCTCCCACTCGCGCCCCGCAGCGGCGACCGTCGCTTGGCGCGCCTCCGCATCCGCCCCTGCCGCGATGATCGAACAGCGCGGCCGATGATCGAGCACGTTCGACGCGGGCAGGCAGACCAGCGCGGGAATCCCGCATGTCTGCGCCGCGTCGAGCAGTGCATCCACTCCGTCGGCGAACAGCGCGCCGGCGAACCGCCGCTGTTCGGCTGATAGCACCGGCCCGACCAGCAGCGACGGCGGCGCGATGAACTCGCGCTGCGGCGCACCGAACAGCCGCTGCAGCAATCGGCTTCGAGAGATCCGCGCCACCGCCGGCTCGATCACCCCAAGCAGGTTCGGCACCTTGAGCTCGTTGTGGCCGACATACAACACCAGTAGGTCGGGCACGAAGGCGTCGAGCTCGGCAGCGAGACTCGCCCAATCGTGGCTGTCGTAGCCGTTGCGGCCACAGTTGACGACCTCGACCATTCGACCGTAACCCGAGCGCAAACGTTCTTCGAGGAAGCGCGAGTAACTCGCGGTCGGGCCGGCCGGGTTGAGCGCTGGGTCGTAGCCGGCGCCAAACGTGGTCGACTCTCCGATCGACAAGATGCGGAACGAACCGGCCGCCTTGGAGCGGGTGAGGGCATGGCGTCCGAATCCCGGTTCGCCGTGGTGGTGGCCAGCGGCCGGCACGATCGCGTAGAGCGGCTCGCCTGTCGCCGCGTCGAGCTGTGGCCTTGCGGCGGAATCGAGCAGCGGTTTGAAGTGCGGTGGCCGGTCGAACGGCACGCCGAGTGGCTTGAGCCACCCGCTGCGATCGGCGAACAAGAGCAGAGCACGCGAAACCAGCAGGGTCGCGCACAGCGCAAGCGACGCGAGCAGGAGGCGCTTCCACCAGCGGCCGCACCTCGGCTTCGCGCGCGATTCCACCTGCGCCGGCTCCTTCGCTACTGACAGTTCCTGAGCATCAGTTCCGGCGCGTCAGTTCGTCGGTGTCACCCGCAGGAACTTCATCTGCAGCATGCCGAGCAGCGAGTTGACCACCATGTAGAGCGACTGGCCCGCAGCGTACTTGTAGAGCATGAAGCCGAAGATGAACGGGAACAGGTTCATCATCTTCTGCATCTGCGCCTGCTGCGGGTCGGTGGCCTTGGGCATCATCCGGTTCTGGACCAGCCAGGCGACCACCATCAGGATCGGCAGCAGGTGCAACTCGCCGATGAACGGCAGCTGAAACGGCAGCGGCACGACGTCGGGCGCCGAGAGGTCGTGGATCCAGCCGATGAACGGCGCGTGCCGCAACGCCGGCGCGCTCGACATGATCTGGAACAGGCCGTACCAGACCGGCATCTGCAGGAACAGGATCAGGCAACCGAAGATCGGCGGCCTCACTTTGTGCTCACGCATCAGCGCCTGCTGCGCGGCGTTCTGCTTCTGCTGATTGTTCTTGTGCTGCTTCTTCAGCTCGTCGATCTTCGGCTGAAGCAGCTTCATCTTCTTCTGGAACTGCTCCATCGTCCGGCTCTGCAACCGATTGAGCGGGAAGAGCAGCGTCTTGACCGTCAGCGTCAGCAGGATGATCGCGACGCCCCAGTTGCCGGTGAGCCCAGCCAGGATCTTCATCCAGCCGAGCAGGAGGCGGTTGACCCAGCGGAAAGTCGTCCCGCCGTATTCGATCTCGTAGAGGACGTGGAACGATTCGCCGTCGGGGCCTGCCATCGCTTCTGAAGTGCGCGGCCCCGCAAACGCCGTGAACCGCAGCGCGAGCGGCGCCGCCCCCGCCGACGGAAACGCCACCTTCAGGTAGGGCTCGGCGCGGACGTTCGTGAGACTTTGCTCGCGCAGCTTCGCGGTCTCCTCGCCAGAGAGTTCGGCGCGTCCCGACAGGAGCTTCGCGCGCTCATGGTCGAAGCGAAACGGATCGGGCAGGCGAGTGCAAGTCACGCTGTCGATGTAGCCGATCGTGGCGACGTCGGGCGCCATTACGAAGCCGAAGAAGTTGCTGCGAACGCCGAAAAACGGTCGGAGCTCTTCGCGCAGGAAACCGCGAGATTCGGGGCCGTCATCCAGCGCCGCGGCGTCGATCAACTGCAACTCATCGACGTCGTCGCTGGTGATCGCAGCCGCCGGCGCCTTCGCGAACGGCGAATTCCGCTCGTCCCAGATCCCGCCGGCGGCAACGAGGCCGTACGAAGACGTGCCCTGCGCGGCGTCAGCTGTGGTTCCGGAGAACTGAAGCTCAACATCGAAGAAGTAGCCGTCGCGCGCGAAGCGGAAGTGCTTCTCGAAGTGGTGGCCGGCGCCATCGTCGATCTGGAACACGAGCCGTTCGCCGCCGTCGATGTTGCTGCGGTCGAACTTCCAATTGATCTGCTCGAGCGGAAGCGTGGCCGCGCCGTTGGCGCGGCTGTTGTGCTTCAACCGGAACGTGGCGGCGGTCGGATCGTGCGGCGCGATCACCGGCAGCCAGTGGGCGGGATCGTCGCGCTTGGCGGCATCCGCCTCGTCGCCCGATTCGCGGAAGAACTTCTTCAGCAGCAGTTCGACCAAGACGGCGCCGCGATTCGAGAAGCGCGCGCGGTAGGTCGCGGTGTCCACGACGATGTTCTCGTCGAGTTCGACGCCGCTCGTGGCCGGAACGCTCGGCGGCGCCTCGACGTCGGTGGAAGCGCCGGTCGCTCCGTCCGGAGCCGACGGGCCGGCTGGGGTCGTGGGGTCGGCGGGCGGTGGGTTCAGCCCCTTCTGGCAGTTGCGCAGCGAGAAGTACGCGGCCATGCAGATGAGGAAGACGACGAACGCGGTCGCCGGTCGACGATCGGACTGCGGTTGCGGTTGCATTGCACCTTCTTGGCCGGGCCCCTGGGGTTCGACCTGCGCACTGAGGATCTACTTGCTAAACGATCGCTGAAGTTCTCGGTCGACGGCGCTGCTACCGGCCTTCCTGCAGGCGCGCTGCGAGGTAGCGCGGGAGCACGCCAGTCTCGAGGATCTTCTTCTGCGTCGTCACGAAGTCGTACTCGACCCGATGGAACCAGACCGTCTCGCCGTCGAAGGTCGCGTACGACGCGCGCGTGTCGCCATCGCGCGGTTGCCCCACCGAACCGACGTTCACCAGCGCCTTGCCCTGCGTTCGGCGGTAGCCGTCGGGAAAGCGCGACGGCGTCAGGAACGCCGGCTGCTCGGTGTAGACGCCTGGCACGTGTGAGTGGCCGACGAAGCAGAAGTCGCAGTTCATCCGCTCGAACACTTCACGCATCTTCGGCAGGTCTTGGGCGTCGCGCGGGAGCATGTACTCGCGGACCGGATCGCGCGGGGAGCCGTGGACCAGGAGTGCGTTCTCGATCTGGAACGACGTCGGCATCGAGCCGATCAACGCCCACAGCTCGTAGTTCTCCTCCGGCGGCGCGTCCTTGCTGTTCAACTGCTCGCGCGTCCACTCGAGCGCGATGCGCGCGCGCTCGTTGAAGTCCTCCGGGTGGTACATGCACGCCTCCTCGTGGTTGCCGAGGAGGGTCACTTCCCAGTCCTTGACGCGCTTCAGCGTGACGCGCGGCTGCGGTCCGTAGCCGATGACATCGCCGAGGCAGACGATGCGGTCGACCTTGCGTTTGGCGATGTCGGCGAAGACCGCGTCGAGCGCTTCGACGTTCGAGTGGATGTCGGAGATGATCGCTCGGAGCATGGTCCGCGAGTTTTCGGGTTCGATCGGCCGGGTTCGATCCGCATGCCGCAGAGGCCGCGGGCGGGAAACGCGACACGGTAGCGGCTCACGCCACCGGGCGCGACTCAGAGCGGCAGCGCTTCGTCGACCAGCATGATCGGGAAACCGTCGCGAACCGGGTAGGCGAAGCGACCGTCGGCGCGCACCAGCAGCGCTTCGACCGCCTCGCGCACCGGTTGCGCCGCACGGTTTTTCTGCTCGCCGCGCGCGATGCGCGCGTTGACGGCGGCGACCAGCGCGGGGTCGCCGAGCTTCACCGCTTCCTTCGTCTCCGGGCAGGCGAGAATCTCGAGCAGTTCAGGTTCGAGCATCGGGCATCTCCCGCGGGCAGGTTACTTCAGGTCAACCAGCCTTGTTCTTTGAAGCTGCGGAATCCCTCCGCAGCGATGACGACATGATCGAGCAGTCGGATGCCGATCACCGTCCCCGCTTCGGCGAGGCGCACCGTCACCTGATGGTCTTCAACGCTCGGTGTCGGATCGCCGCTCGGGTGGTTGTGCACGAGGATCACGGCGGCCGCGGCGAGGCCGATCGCCGGTCGGAACACCTCACGTGGGTGGATCACCGACGACATCAGGGAACCCACCGACACGCAGCGTTCGCCGAGCAGCCGATGGCGCGCGTCGACCATGAGCACATGCACCCGCTCGCGCCGCTCGCTGGCGAGCTCGCGTCGCAGCAGCCGATCGACGGCCGCCGCATCCGCTAACACGACCCCCGCACGCGCCGACGCCCGGCCGATGCGGCGTGCAATCTCGACGACGGCAGCGATCCGCGCCGCTCCTGCCTCCCCGAGCCCCGGCACATCGGCAAGCTGCGCCAGACCGAGATCCTGCAGTCCACCGAGCTGCCCACCGAGTCGGAGCAGATGCTCCGCGACCGCGAGCACCGAGCGCGTCTTGGTCGCCGAACCGAGGACCGTCGCCACGAGCTCCTGCTCGCTCAACGACTCGGCGCCGCGCAGACGCAGCTTCTCCCGCGGTCGCAGGTGGGCTGGCAGCGCTTTGATCGAAACTGCATTGGTGATTTCTTCCATGACGCTGCGAAGACGCAACGAGCCGCTCGCGGTGACGCGACGACCTCGCGCGGCCGCCTAACGCAGGAAGATCGCGTCGCCCCAGACCGCGCGATCGGCGACGTCTTCGCCAGCGCCGAAATCGACGATCAACGTGAGCAACTTGGCATCACCGACGTCGACCATCGGCACGCGCACCGCCGGATCGCCGCCCCGCACCAACGTGCTCCGCCACTTCACGACGCCGTCGAGGAGCACCCGGAACTCGGCGGCGCCGCGCTCCGGCAGCTCCAGCACCTCATCCGAAAGGCCGGCGTCGGCGACGAATCGGCGCGTGCCTGGCGGGATCGCGAAGCTCAATTCACTGCGGGCGTGGCAGCCGATGCCGCGTCCGTAACGCCGGCCGTGGACGCGAAGCGGCTGGCCCGTGACACTTCGATCGCGACGCCACGGGAACAGGAAATCGTCCGGGCCGCCAAGGTACGGCACCTCGCGCACGCTGTCTGGCTCAAGCGTCGAAAGCCAGCTCCAGTGGTCGCTGTGCACTCGCAGCGCCGTCACCGCAGCGCGCGGCAGCGTCGTCTCGGCGCTGGCACCCGGCAGACGGACGACGACCTCGGACGCGTTGACGCGCACCAACTCGCACCGCAGCGTGCCGTCCGGCACCAAGTCAACCTCGATCTGCGGACCGGCGGACACCGCCAGATCCACCTGCTGCTCCAGCACCACCGCCTCGATGTCGCTCCAGGCGAAGTTGGCGGTTCCGAGCGAGTACTCGAATCGGACCGCTTCCGGCAAGAGATTGACGAGCGTGCCGCGGGTCGAATCGCCACCCACCTCCTGGCGCCGCTGCAGCAGGTCACCGGACTTTGGTGTGACGAGTCGGTCGAGGGCGAGATCCGCGTGTCGCGGGCCAGCCAGCAGCGCGCGCACCGCATCAAGCGGAAGCTCGAGAGTCCCACCGACCGCGAGCTCGAAGCTGACCGCCTCGTCGTCTCCCGCGGCGACCCGCCCCACCAAGCGACTGCCGTCATGAAGCAGCAGCGTCATCGGCGGAGTCAGGTCCCGGGCGACCCGTGCGCCGAGGTCGATCTCGACCAAGTCGCCCCATGCGATCGCGGGTGGCGCAGCGCCGCTTGGCGTGACACTGACCGATTCACCCGGAGCGAGGGCAAGGTCGCGGACGACGTGCCGCGTGCCGTCGCGCAGCAGCAACTCGATGCGGTCATCGCTCGCGACCGCAGTCGGCGCCAACCCGGCGATGAACGAGCAAAGCGAGCCGGCGCGGAACCATGCGAGCGAAGTCATGGCGCGGGATTGTACGGGTGGCCGATTGCCCCGGAGCGGCGCCAATTTGGCGAAGTTCGCACTGGGGAGGAGGAGATGAAACGTCAATCTGGCGCACTCCGAACCGTTCCGCTTCCCCGGGGAGAAGGCACTCCGTTTGCCTAACGCCGCGCTCGACGCAGAGAGCGCGCCTCAGTGCCGTTGAATCAGTGCAGTTGAAATCGTGCCGACGAAGGAGAGCTCCCGGAATGGCGAAGCAGATGGTGTTCGAGCAAGAGGCGCAGGAGCGACTCCTTGCTGGCGTGACGAAGCTCGCGCGCGCTGTGAAGACCACCCTCGGCCCGCGCGGACGCTGCGCGGTCCTCGACAAGGGTTGGGGCGGCCCCTCGATCATCAACGACGGCGTGAGTGTCGCCGAGGAGATCGAGCTCAAGGACCCCTACGAAAACCTCGGCGCACAGCTGGTCAAGGAAGCGGCGTCGAAGACCAACGACCTCGCCGGCGATGGCACCACCACGGCGACGATCCTCGCCGAGGCGCTCTACAAGGAAGGCTTGAAGCTGCTCACCGCGGGCGTCAATCGCGCCGCGCTGGTCCGCGGCATGAAGCGCGCGACGGCTGATGTCACCACCGCGCTCCAGGCCATGAGCAAGAAGATCTCTGGCAGCAAGGAGATCGCTCAGGTCGGCGCCATCTCGGCGAACAACGATCCCGAGACCGGGAAGATGATCGCCGACGCGATGGAGAAGGTCGGCAAGGACGGCGTGATCACGGTCGAGGAGGGCAAAACCCTCGAGACGACCGTCGACGTGGTCGAAGGCATGCAGTTCGACCGTGGCTACCTGTCGCCGCATTTCGTGACGCAGCAGGAGAAGATGACGGCGGTCCTCGATAACCCCTACATCCTCATCCATGAGGACAAAATCAGCTCGATCGTCAAGCTGGTCCCGCTGCTCGAGAAGATCAGCAAGTCGGGTCGCCCGCTGCTGATCATCGCCGAGGAGATCGAGGGCGAGGCGCTCGCGACGATGGTCGTGAACAAGCTGCGTGGGATCCTGCAGTGCTGCGCAGTGAAGGCGCCTGGCTACGGCGACCGCCGCAAGCAGTACCTCGACGACATCGCGATCCTCACCGGCGGCACCGCCGTAATGAAGGACCTCGGCATCGAACTCGACAAGCTCGACCTCAATCGACTCGGCCGCGCGAAGAAGATCACGATCGACTCGGAGAAGACGACGTTGATCGGCGGCGCCGGCAGCGCTGCCAACCTCTCCGGGCGCGTCAAGCAGATCCGGCGCGAGATCGAGGCCGCCACCTCCGACTACGACAAAGAGAAGCTCCAGGAGCGCCTTGCCAAGCTCGCGGGCGGCGTGGCCCAGATCCACGTCGGCGGCGCGACCGAGACCGAGGTGAAGGAGAAGAAGGCGCGCGTCGATGATGCGCTGCACGCCACCCGTGCCGCGGTCGAAGAAGGGATCGTGGCCGGCGGCGGCGTTGCGCTGCTGCGCGCCCGCAAGGCGATCGCGAAGAAGGAGCGACCCACCGGCGACGAGAAGTTCGGTTACGACATCGTGGAGCGCGTGCTTTCGATCCCGTGCCGCACCATCGCCGACAACTCAGGGTTCGACGGCGCGTTGATCGCGAGCCAGGTCGAAGCTGCGACTGGCAACAACGGCTTCAACGCATTGAGCGGCGAAATGGCGGACCTGGTGGAAGCGGGGGTCGTCGACCCGACCAAGGTCGTGCGCACCGCGCTGCAGAACGCCGTCAGCGTCGCGACGCTGTTGCTCTCCTCCGACGCGCTGATCACCGACGCACCGAAGAGGGAGAAGTCGGGCGGCGGCCATGACGACCACGGCCATGGCGGCATGGACGACATGGATATGTGATCGGTGGCGGCGGTGCTGGATCGACAGTGCGGGATTAACTGAGAGAACCGCGAACAACACGAGGGAGCGAGTGATGGCCAAGTTCAAGCCGCTGGACGATCGCATCGTGGTCGAAGTACTGGAAGCGGAAGAGCGCACGGCGGGGGGCATCCTGCTCCCGGACGCGGCGAAGGAGAAGCCGCAGCGCGGGACGGTGACGGCCGTCGGACCCGGCAAGCTGCTGAAGAGCGGCGCTCGCGCCGATGTCACGGTGAAGAAAGGTGACGTCGTCCTGTTCGGCAAGTACGCGGGCACCGACGTCTCCGTCGGCGGCCAAGAGTTCAAGATCCTGAAGGAAGGCGAGGTCCTCGCGCGCCTCGACTGATCGACCTCGCGCGCGCCCCCGATCGACACCTCCACCGCCCCTAGCCCTCCACCGCCCCTAGCCCTCCACCGACCCTAGCAAGGACGCTCGAATCCCCATGGCGAAGCAGATCCTGTACGACGATGACGCACGCCGGAAGATGCGCGATGGCGTGAATGCGCTGGCGCGCGCGGTGAAGGTCACTTTCGGGCCGGCTGGCCACACGGTGATCATCAAGAAGTCCTACGGCGGGCCGACCGTCACCAAGGACGGCGTGACCGTCGCCAAGGAGGTCGAACTCGAGGATCCATTCGAGAACATGGGCGCCAAGCTCGTGATCGAGGTGGCCAAGAAGACCGGCGATGCGGCCGGCGACGGCACCACGACGGCGACGATCCTCGCCGAGGCGATCTTCGGCGAGGGGCTGCGCTACCTTTCGTCCGGCGTCAATCCGACCGTCTTGAAGCGCGGCATCGACAAGTCGGTCGACGCCGTCGTCGCGCAACTGAAAGAGATGGCGAAGAAGGTCAAGGGACGCGCCGAGATCGAGCAGGTCGCGACCATCGCCGCCAACGGCGACACGCAGATCGGCGAGATCCTCGCCACGGCGATGGACCGCGTCGGCCAGGACGGCGTGATCACGGTCGAGGAGAGCAAGTCGACCGAGACCTCGGTCGATCTGGTCGAGGGGTTGCGCTTCGACAAGGGCTACCTGTCGCCCTACTTCATCACCAACGTGCAGGCGATGACCTGCGAGATCGAGGATCCGATGATCCTCATCCACGAGGCGAAGATCTCGAATCTCCGCTCGCTGCTGCCGCTGCTCGAGCAGATCGCGCAGGCGGGCAAGCCGCTGGTGATCGTCGCCGAGGATGTCTCGAACGAGGCTCTCGCGGCACTGGTGGTGAACCGGTTGCGCGGCACGCTGCAGTGCGTCGCGGTCAAGGCGCCGGGCTTCGGCGACCGCCGCAAGGCCATCCTGCAGGACCTCGCGATCCTGACCGGCGGGACGTTCGTCAGCGAGGACCTGGGCAAGAAGCTCGAATCGTTGCTGCTCTCCGATCTCGGAGCGTGCAAGCGGATCGTGATCGACAAGGACAACACCACGATCATCGAGGGCAGCGGCAAGAAGGCGGCGATCAAGGAGCGGGTCGAGCAGATCCGCGCGCAGATCAGCCAGACCACTTCCGACTACGACAAGGAAAAGCTCCAGGAACGCCTCGCGAAGCTCGCGGGCGGCGTCGCCGTCGTGAAGGTCGGCGCGCCGACCGAAGCCGCGATGAAGGAGCGCAAGGACCGGGTCGAGGATGCGTTGCATGCCACCAAGGCGGCCGTCGAAGAGGGGATCGTGCCCGGCGGCGGCGTCGCGTTGTTGCGCTGCCAGGCCGCGCTCGAAGGCTTGAAGCTGAAGGGCGACGAGACCTTCGGCCGCGAGATCGTCATGAAGGCGCTCGAGGCACCGATCCGGCAGCTCGGGACCAACTCCGGGCTCGAAGGCACGGTCGTCTGCGCCGAGGTGAAGACGCGCAAGGGCGCCGTCGGCTTCAACGGGAGGACCTGCGGCTACGAAGATCTGGTCAAGGCCGGTGTCGTCGATCCGGTCAAGGTGGTGCGGCTCGCGCTGCAGAACGCGGCCTCGGTGTCCGGCCTCATGCTCACCACGGACACCTTGGTGACCGACCTGAAAGAGAAGAAGACTGCCGTCGCCGGCAGCACCACTTGATCGCGACGCGAGCGTGACTCGATCGCGATCGGAGTGAGGCGATGCCGACCAACCGCGACTACTACGAGATCCTCGGCGTCGCGCGCACGGCGGCAGCGGATGAGATCAAGAAGGCGTTCCGCAAGCTCGCACTGCAGCATCATCCGGACCGCAACAAAGACGACCCCAAGGCCGAGGAGAAGTTCAAGGAGGCGGCCGAGGCGTACGAGGTCCTGTCCGACGCCGAGAAGCGCAAGATCTACGACCAGTACGGTCACGCCGGCGTCCGGCAGGGCGGTCATGCCCGCGGCTTCGGGAACTTCGAGGAAGTCTTCCAGGCGTTCGGCGACATCTTCGGGATGGGCGGTGGGCGTGGCGGTGGCGGTGGCGGCTCAGTCTTCGATGAGTTCTTCGGCCAGTTCGCGGGCGGCGGCGGCGGCGGGCACGGCCCGCGCCGGCAGCGCGGCGCGACGCTCAAGTGCCAGCTCGACATCACGCTCGAAGAGGCGGCGCGCGGCACCGAGCGCACCATCGACGTCGCGCGCAACGAGGCGTGCGCGGAGTGCGGCGGCGGCGGCGCGGCGCCGGGCAGCGCGCCGACGGTCTGCCCAGCGTGTCGCGGCAAGGGCGTCGTCCACCAGTCGCAGGGGTTCTTTTCGATCCGCTCGACCTGTGGCCGCTGCCAAGGTGAAGGCGAGATCCTCGAGCATCCGTGCCGGAAGTGTCGCGGCACCGGCACCGAGAAGGCGCGGCGCGAACTGAAGGTGAAGCTCCCGGCCGGCGTCGACACCGGCACGCAGGTGCGTCTCACCGGCGAAGGCGAGCCGGGCGCACGCGGCGGCGCACGCGGCGACCTCTACTGCGTCGTCAACGTGAAGGAGCATCCGCTCTTCCGACGCGACGTCGACGATCTGCATCTTGACGTCCCGGTGAGCTACGGTGGACTCGTGCTCGGCACCAAGATCGAAGTACCGACACTCACCGGTCCCGCGACGCTCACCGTGCCAGGTCGAACGGCAGCGCACACAGTGATGCGACTGCGCGGCAAGGGGATCTCGAGCCTGCGCGGTGGCGGGCCGGGCGACCTGCTCGTGCGCCTGACGCTCGACATGCCGAAGAAGCTCACCAAGCGCCAGGAAGAACTGCTGCGCGAGATGCAGACGCTCGACGACGAGAACGTAAGCCCAGAGAAGAAGAGCTTCCTCGGCAAGGTGAAGGACCTGTTCAGCTCGTGAGGCAACGCGCGATGGAGACGGCACCGGACGAACCACTCGACGAATCACTCGAGGGCGAGACGCCCTCTTCCGCCGAGCCGGTTGCGCCGCCGATCGATGAAGCGGCCGAACGCGTGCGCCTTGAGGGCGAGGTGAAGGCGCTGAAGGAGCGGTTGCTCGAAGCGCACGCCGATCGTGACAACCAGGCCAAGCGCTTCGGCCGCGAGCGGCAGGTCGTGCGCGACGAGATCACCTCCCGGATGGCGCGCGAGATGATCGAAGTGCTCGACAATCTCGATCTGGTGCTGCAGGCGCTGCCGGAGGCGGAGCGGGAGTCGCCGTTGGCGCAGGGCGTTGCGCTGACGCGCGTCGTGTTTCTCGACAAGTTGAAGAACTTCGGGATCGAACCGGTCGTGACCTCAGGCTTGCCGTTCAGCCCGTTCCAACACGAGGCGGTGTACGAAGAGGAGCGGACCGACGTCGCGCCCGGCACGATCGTCGGCGAGATCACCCGCGGCTACCGAATGGGTTCGCATTTGGTGCGCGCCGCCAAAGTGCGCATCGCCAAGGCCCCTGCGGCCGCAGGGGCGAACTGACGTGCCAACCTACGACTACCGCTGCAAAGGCTGCGACCACCTCTTCGAGCATTTCCAGTCGATCTCCGACCCACTGCTGAAGAAGTGCCCAGCGTGCGGCAAGAACCGGCTCGAACGGCTGATCGGCGCCGGCGCCGGGATCTTGTTCAAGGGCTCCGGCTTCTACAGCACCGACTACCGCTCGAGCGCCTACACCGAAGCGGCCAAAAAGGACACGGCCCCCACTGCAGGCGGCGGCGGTGACAACAAGAGCGCAAAGGGCGACACACCCAAAGGCGACGCCGGGTCGACGGCCTCCGGACCGACTGCGGCCGGCTCTACTGCCGACGCCAAGGATCGGAAAAGCGAGTCGCGACCCGCCTCCACGACGCCTCCTCCTGCCGCTCCGGCGAAGAGCCCGGCGACGCGGAGCTCGGATGCGCCACCGGCGAAGACGGGATCCAGCTCCAAGCGGCGCCGCGACTGACGCCAAGCCGCCGCTTCAGCTCGGGCCCGGTTTCGCGCCGATATGCTCCGCCAACCATGAAACTGCGCTCGCTCCTCCGACCTCTGCTCATCAGCGGCATCGCGCTCAGCACCGGCGCCTGCCGCGTGCCATCGCCGATCGAGGCGAACGTCGAGCTGGCCACACCGCGCGGGATGGTGCGCGCCGTCGCGACGGAAGATGGCATCGTCGCGCTGCGGGAGCTCATTCCCGAAGACGGCTCGATGATCCAATTCCGCGGCCGGCGCCAGGACGGCTTCTACGACGATCAGGCGCGACTGCTGCGACGGAGCGATGAGCTTGCGCTGCTGGCGCCCGTGTCGTCCCGGCCCAACCTTGCCCGCCTCGCGGCCTACCCGGCGTCCTTCGACGATCGCCTGTTCATCGAAGTGAGGACCGGCGACCACGCCGACCTGCTCGAATGCAGCCTCTATGACTTGGGGCGACGCGGCGACCTGCTCGCGCTGGAAGAAGGCGAACTCCGCGATCTTGCGCAGCGCTATTCCGGCGCGGGCGTTTTCGCGTTGCGCGAAGGAATGCTGCAATTGGTCGGGGTCTTGAACGGCGTCTATTGCGAGCAGCCCGAGTTGCTCGCCTTCGTCGGCCTCGATGAGCTGTCCATGTTGCTGCCCGAGACCTCCGATTACTTCCGTCGACGCGCGCTCCCCCGCCGGTCCGACTTCGAGTTCGGCATCCCGCGCGATTTCGCCGGCGAGCGACCTGCTGCCGCCGATGCCGCGAACGACGACCCCGACGCGAAGGTCGCACCCGGCACGACCGACGAGCGCTGAGCGGCTCCATTGACGCCCCGGGGCGCCGCCCGCTAGAAAACTGCGCCCGTTTTTCGATCATCGTGCATGCTGCGCGGGCGACCGACGGATCGGGGCGGGCGTCCGCGTCGGGCTGCTGCCTCGAACCTCTGCGACAACGCCGGAAGCGCGCCCCGCTTGGTTCAAAGGGAATCGATGCCGAGCCCGCTGCAGAGCACCATCCCGAGCACGATCGCGAGCTACGTGCCTCTGTTCGTCCACGTTGGCGTGGTCGTGGCGGTCGTGTCCGCGCTGATCGGCCTGTCGCTCGTCCTCGGCCCGCGGCGCAGAACGCTGCCGAAGGGGTTGCCTTACGAGTCAGGCACCACGACTCCGGGCAGCGCGCACCAGCGCTTCTCGGTCCATTTCTATCTGGTCGCGATGCTGTTCATCCTGTTCGACGTGGAGGCCGTGTTCCTCTTCGCATGGGCGGTGAAAGCGAAGAGCCTCGGACTGGCCGGACTCGCCACCGCGGGGTTGTTCGTCGCTGTGCTTGGTCTCGGTCTTGCCTACGCATGGCGCAAGGGGGTGCTGGCGTGGGAATCGGTCGCGCAGTGATCCACGCGCCAGCACCGCGGTCCGTGATGCGCGACCGCACGCAGGGAGATCGAGGGTGAGCGGATCGGGCCAGGCGAAAGCAGAAGGGTTGCCGCAGGCGCTCGTGCAAGCGCTCCCGGAGGCTCTTGCGGCCGAACTGCGCGCGCTCCCGCTGCGCTATCCGCAGCGACGCGGCGCACTGCTGCCGATCCTGCACCGCTTGCAGGAATGGCGCGGGCACCTCGACCCCGCCGACATGCGCCTGGCGGGAGAGATCGTTGGCATCTCGGCGGCCGAGGTCTTCAGCGTTCTCAGCTTCTACACCATGTATCGCCAGCGCCCCGTCGGCCGCTTTCCGATCGGCGTCTGTCGCAACATCTCCTGCTGGGTGAACGGCAGCGACAAGCTGGTCGAGACCGTGAAGCAGGAGCTCGGCATCGCGCCAGGCGAGATCACCGCCGACGGCCTCTTCAGCCTGCAGGAAGTCGAGTGCCTCGGCAGTTGCGGGACGGCGCCGTGCCTCGAAGTCGAAAGCCGCTACTTCGAGAACCTCACGCCCGACAAGGTGCGCGCGTTGCTCGCGAGACTGCGTGCCGGCGCCAGCGATCCGGCGGCGGCCATCCGCTCCGCGCAGAACGAAGCGTGAGCGCGATGGAGAACTACCTCTCCACCGAATTCGCGCGCAGCGGGCCGCTGCTCTTGGCCGAGGCCCTCAACAAGGGGCGCTACAAGACTGCGCAGCGCGTCTTCGAATTGATGACGCCCGAGCAAGTCGTCGACGAAGTGAAGAATTCCGGGCTGCGCGGCCGCGGCGGCGCCTGGTTCCCGACCGGCATCAAGTGGAGCTTCATGCCGAAGCCGCCGTTGAAGGGTCCGAGCTACCTCGTCATCAATGCGGACGAAGGCGAGCCGGGCACCTTCAAGGATCGGGCGATCATGGAGAAGGACCCCCACCTGCTCCTCGAAGGGATCCTGATCGGCTCGTTCGCGATCCGGGCTGAGACCGCGTTCCTCTACATCCGCGGCGAATACCTCACCGCCCACGACGCGCTCGCGACTGCGATCGCCGAGCTCGAACAGGCCGGGTTCCTCGGCGACGCGGTGTTCGGCACCAAGCACCGCCTGCGGATCGTGCTGCATCGCGGCGCCGGCGCCTACATCTGCGGCGAAGAGACGGCGCTGCTCAACTCGCTCGAGGGTCGGCGCGGCGAGCCGCGACCGAAGCCGCCGTTCCCCGCCGTCTACGGCGCGTTCGGCCGCCCCACTTCGGTGAACAACGTCGAGACGCTCGCCAACGTGCCGGCGATCGTCGAGCACGGCGCGGCCTGGTTCAAATCGGTCGGCACCGCGCAGGCGCCCGGCCACCTGCTGTTCGGCATCTCCGGCGCGGTCGAGCGTCCCGGCTGCTACGAACTTCCGCTCGGGACCACCGCGCGCGAATTGGTGGAGAAGCACGCGGGCGGGGTGAAGGGCGGCAAGAAGATGCGAGCGTTCATCCCGGGCGGCGCTTCCACCGGATTCCTCCCGCCTGAGAAGCTCGACGTCGCCATGGATCCCGAGAGCCTGAAGAAGGAAGGCACGATGCTCGGCACCGGCGGGATCATCGTGATCCCGGAGGAGATCTCGGTGGTCGACGCAGCGCGGGTCTTCTCCCGTTTCTTCCGCCACGAGACCTGCGGCCAATGCAGCCCGTGCCGCGAAGGCTCGGCGTGGTCGGACCAGGTGATCGCCCGCTTCCAGCGCGGCGAAGGACAGCGCGAGGACTTCACGCTGCTCGAAGAGATCATGCGCGGCAGCAAGCAGCGCACGATCTGCGTCTTCCCCGAGGCATTCGCCGGCCCGCTCGGTTCCGCGATCAAGCACTTCCGCGGCGAGTTCGAGAGCGCCATGACGACGCAGCAGGCACCCCATGCCTGAGCTGACCATCGATGGACGCAAGGTCGAGGTCGCTCCTGGCACCAACCTGATCGAGGCGGCGCGCAAGCTCGCGATCGAGATCCCCTACTACTGCTACCACCCGGCGTTGGCGCCGGTCGGCAGTTGCCGCATGTGCCAGGTCGAGATCCTCGACGCGGGCAAGCCGCCGCGCGTGACCATTGCCTGCCGCACCGAAGCCAGCAACGGCCTGAACGTCTCGACCACGGGCAAGGACTGCGTCGCCGCGCGCGCGGCCACGCTCGAGTTCCTGCTGGCGAACCATCCGCTCGACTGCCCGATCTGCGACAAGGCGGGCGAGTGCGACCTGCAGGACTTCACCTACCGCCACGGCAGCGGCGTCGGTCGTTTCACCGAACCAAAGCGCGCGACGCTCAAGCACGAGCCAATCGGCGACCACATCCTGCTCGACCAGGAGCGCTGCATCCTCTGCACGCGCTGCGTCCGCTTCATGGACGAGTACGCGAAGTCGCCGAGCCTCGTTGTCGCCGGCCGCGGCGACCGCAACGTGATTGCGATCTTCCCCGGCGAGCCGATCCACTCGAATTACGAAGGCAACCTCGCCGACATCTGCCCCGTCGGCGCGCTGACGCTGAAGGAGTTCCGCTTCAAGAGCCGCGTGTGGGACCTCGACACCGAGGAGTCGGTCTGCACCGGCTGCGACCGCGGCTGCTCGATCCTGCTCGACACCAAGCGCAACAAGACGCTGCGCGTGCGACCGCGCGTCAACCTGCAGGTGAACGGCCACTTCATCTGCGACCAGGGGCGCTTCGGGCTGCTCGATGCGCTCAACCCGGTCGGACGCGAAGAGCTCGGCTGGGTGAACGGCGCGCGGGTGACGGCGGCCGAGGCGGCGAGCGCGCTCGCGACCACGCTCGCGGCGGAGCGCGGCAAGTGGCTCGTGCTGCTGTCGGCACGCCTCACGTGCGAAGAGCTCCTGCTGGCGAAAGCCGCGCTTCGCCCGCTGGCGAAGCAGTTGGCCTATGTGCCGGTCGCAGCGGCCGGCGGCGATGAGATCCTCTTCACCGGTCGGCGCGCCGCGAACCAGAAGGCGATCGAACGCCTGGGCATCACAGCGCTTTCCGAAGAGGCGGCGGCGAATCTGCTCGCCGAGCCCACGACGGTCGGATTGCTGAGCTTCGACGGCGCGCTCGCAGCGCGGCTGATGTCGCAGCTGCCAGCCGCGGCGAAGAGCCGGCGGCTCGCGATCGTTGATGTCATCGCAAAGGCCGTGATGGCGAACGCCGCGGTGATGGCGAACGCCGTCTTGAAGCCACCGCACGGCGCCGAGCTGTTCGTGCCCGGCACGCTCTTCAGCGAGAAAGACGGCACGTTCCTCAACGTTGGTGGCGTGCTGCAGCGGGCGCGCCGCGCGCAGCGCTGGCCGCAGGGGACGGTGAGTGAATCGCAGCTCCTGCTGCAGGTGGCAGCTTCCGGTGGCGTCTCCCTCGCGGAGCTCACGGCGAAACCCGACCTCACGTTCGCGCTGCTCGAAGCGCTCGGACAGCCCGGCGCGATGCTCGCGCAACTGCCGGACGATGGCTTGAAACTCGCCGCCGCGACCGAGGTCGCGGTCGCATGACCATGCTCGCAACGCTGCTCACCGCGACGCCTCTTGTCGCAACCTCACTCGCCGCGACGCCGCTCGGCGGAGCGCTCCTCGCCGCGACGCCGCCTTCGGACGCCACGGCGCCGCTCTGGCTGACGCTGATCAAGGTGTTCACCGTCTTCGGCATCACCATGACGCTGGTGCCGATGCTGGTGCTGGCAGAGCGGCGCGTCTCGGCCTGGATGCAGTACCGCGTCGGTCCCAACCGCGTCGGGCCGGGTGGTTCGCTGCAGCCGCTCGCCGACCTGGTGAAGATGCTCTTCAAGGAAGAGCTGCGACCCGACGGCGTACCACCGTTCATCTTCACCGCGGCGCCGGCGATCGCCGCGATCTGTGCGCTCTCGATGATGGCGGTCGTGCCGTTCGGCGGGACGCTCGAAGTCGGCGGGCGCTCGATCCCGATGGTGGTCGCCGACACGGACATCGGCGTGCTGGTCGTTCTGGCGCTCTCCTCGATCGGCGTGTACGGCATCACGCTCGGCGGCTGGGCCAGCAACAGCAAGTACAGCCTGCTCGGCGGGCTGCGCTCCTCGGCGCAGATGATCAGCTACGAGCTCTCGCTCGGCATCTCGCTGCTCGGCGTGCTGGTGGTGTCCGGCAACTTCGAGAGCGGCTCGTTCCGCCTCTCCGACGTGATCGAGTACCAGGCGACGACCGGGATCTGGAACGCGTTGCGCCTCCCGCTCGGGTTCGTGCTCTTCACCATCGCCGCCTTCGCCGAGACCAATCGGCTGCCGTTCGACCTGCCCGAGGCCGAGCCGGAGCTCGTCGGCGGCTACCACACCGAATACTCCTCGATGCGGTTCGGGCTGTTCTTCCTCGGCGAGTACGCGGCGATGGTCGCCGGCTCGTCCGTGATCGTCTGCTTGTTCCTCGGCGGCTGGCACTGCCCGTGGCTCACCACCGAGGTCACGGTCGGCTGGACCGGCGCGCTGCTGCAGATGTCGGTCTTCTTGGCCAAAGTGCTGGCGTTCCTGTTCTTCTTCATCCACGTGCGTTGGACGCTGCCGCGCCTGCGCTACGACCAGCTGATGACGCTCGGCTGGAAGTGGATGCTGCCGTTGTCGCTGCTGAACCTGCTGTGGGCCGGCGCTCACGCTGCGCTCGGCTGGTTCTGAGGCTCCTGGAAACCGCGTGCTGAGCGAACGAACTGCCTTCCTGGTCTTCTCCGCAATCGCGCTGATCGGCGCGGCGAACGTCGTCACGCGCAAGAACCCGGTCCACGCCGCGCTCTGGCTGGTCGGCTCCTTCCTCGGGGTCGCCGGACTGTTCCTCACGCTCGGCGCCGGCTTGCTCGGCGCGATCCAGGTGATGGTCTACGCCGGCGCGATCATGGTGCTGTTCCTGTTCGTGATCCTGCTGCTCAATCTGGACGTGACCGAAGGCGACGGGCTGTCGTTCGCCCGCGGCGCGTCGTTCCTGGCGGCGATCGCGACGCTGGCGCTGGTCGCGCTGCCGTTCGCGCAGTCGCGGGAGCTGCGCGCGGCGGCGACCCCCGACCACGCCGCCCCCGACGCAAGCGCCGGCAACGTCGCCGATCTGCTCTTCACCCGTTACGCCCTCCCCTTCGAAGTCGTCTCGTTGCTGCTGCTGATCGCGATGGTCGGAGCGATCCACCTCGCACGCCGGCCGCGACGCGACGAATCGGTCTGACGGAGAGCGCCACCCGATGGTCCCGCAAGCCTGGTACCTGATCGTCTCCGCGCTCCTCTTCGGGCTCGGCATCGTCGGCTTCGTCACGCGGCGCAACAGCCTGGTGATGTTCATGAGCGTCGAGCTGATGCTGAACGCCGCCAACCTCGTCTTCGTCGCCGGCGCGCGCGACCACTTCCCGGCGCGCGGCACTGCCTGCGCGCTGTTCGTGATCGCGGTCGCGGCCGCCGAAGTCGCGGTCGGGCTGGCGATGGTGCTCGCGCTGTTCCGGCTGAAGAAGAGCGTGCAGGCCGACGACGTGCGGGAGCTGCGGGCATGAACTTGGTCGCCGCCCTCCTCCTGGCGCTGCCGCTCACCATGGCGGCCGTGATCGGCCTGCTGCACCGTCGGCTCACGACCAAGCAGGCAGGCGTGCTCGCGTTCGCCATGACAGCGACCTGCTTCGGGCTCGCGGTCGCGGCCTTCACCCATCTGCGCGGATTGCCGGTTGACGAGCGCTTCGTCGAGGCGACCTTCTGGCGCTGGATCGAGCTCGGCGGTGCTGACGGAGGCGCTGTCGATGGCGCCGCAACGCGCCTCGCGCTCGACGTCGGCGTCTGGCTCGACCCGCTCTCGGTCACCTGGGCGCTGTTCGTGACCGGCGTCGGCAGCCTGATCTTCCTCTACTCGATCTCCTACATGGCGCACGAGCAGGGCGGCGCGCGTTACTTCGCCTACCTCTGCCTGTTCCTGTTCTCGATGCTGACGCTGGTGCTCGGCAGCAACTTGGTCCTCACCTTCCTCGGCTGGGAAGGCGTCGGCCTCTGCTCCTACCTGCTGATCGGCTTCGAATACGGCAAGGAGACGGCGGCGCAGGCGGGACGCAAGGCGTTCCTGCTCAACCGCATCGGCGACATCGGCTTCCTGATCGGCATGTTCTGGACCTGGAAGCTGTTCGGCACGCTCGGCCATGGCGAGATGAAGCCGCTGATGGCGGGCGCGCTGGCGGCCGGTGCAGTGATCCCGCCGCTGCTGGCACTCTCCTATTTCGTCGGCGCCTGCGGCAAGTCGGCGCAGCTGCCGTTGTTCGTCTGGCTGCCCGACGCGATGGCGGGTCCGACGCCGGTCTCCGCGTTGATCCACGCCGCGACCATGGTCACGGCCGGCGTTTACCTGCTTTGCCGACTGTCGCCGCTGTTCGCGGCGGCAGCGTGGGCGCTCGACGTCGTGGCGTGGACCGGCGCTGCGACAGCGCTCTTTGCCGGATTGATCGCGCTGCGCCAGCGCGACATCAAGCGCGTGCTCGCCTACTCGACGGTGAGCCAGCTCGGCTACATGTTCCTCGCCTGCGGACTCGGCGCGTTCGCGTCGGGCGCGTTCCACGTCGTCACGCATGCCTTCTTCAAGGCCCTGCTCTTCCTCGGTTCGGGCGCGGTGATCCACGCGCTGCATGGCGAGCAGGACCTCTGGAAGATGGGCGGCCTGAAGCACCATCTGCCGAAGACCGCCTTCGCCATGCGCATCGGCGCGTTCGCGCTGGCCGGCATCGCGCCGTTCGCCGGCTTCTTCAGCAAGGACGAGATCCTGGGTGTCGCGTTCGCGCAGGCCTACGCCGGCGATCGGTCGCGCTGGGTGCTCTGGGGCATGGGCGTGCTGACCGCCGCACTCACCGCCTTCTACACCGCCCGCATGATCACGCTCTGCTTCGACGGAGAGAGTCGGCTCGATCCGCACGCGCACGCCCATCCACATGAGGCGCCGCCAGCGATGGCAATCCCGCTCCAGATCCTCGCCGTGCTGTCGCTCGCGGGCGGCATCGCGCTCGGCTTCGAGGCGCTGCACTGGATGCCGCTGCACCATTGGCTCGAGCCGGTGCTGGCGCCCGCCCCTGATCTGCAGCTGTCGTCCGCGCTCACCTGGGGCCTGATGACGCTCGCCTTCCTGATCGCGGTGCTGGCGTGGCGGATCGGCGCCAAGTGGTACTCCGGCGACTTCGCCGCCGCGCGCGCTGCCGAGCTGTCGCTGCCGCGCCTCGCCCGCGTGCTGGCCGGCCGCTTCTTCGTCGACGAGATCTACGGCGGGCTGATCGTCCGACCGTTGCGCTTCTGCGCCGAGCTCGCGCTTGAGTTCGACCAACGTGTCGTCGACGGCCTGTTCCGCGGCATCGGCACGGCGGCCGTGCTGCTCGGGACCGCGGTCAGGATCGTGCAGAACGGCGTGATCCACAGCTACGCGTTCTGGGTCTTGGCTGGAACCGTGACGCTGCTCGCCGTGGCCTTGAGCTGAGCGAGCGAACAGCCCCATGCACGACCTGCTCCTCGCCCTGCTGATCCTCGGACCGCTCGCGGTCGCGATCGTGCTCGCGCTGTTGCCCAAGCTGGCGCCCGAGCCGGCGCGGATCGTGACGCTGCTGGCCACGATCGTCACCTTCTGCGCTTCGCTGCCGCTGCTTTCGACCGACCTCGGCGGCGGCATGACCCACGAACTCGATCTGCCGTGGATCGCGACGTTTGGGATCCGGTTCCATCTCGGCGTCGACGGCATCTCCGCGCCGCTGGTCGTGCTGACCACGCTGCTGATGCCGCTGGTGGTGCTCGCGTCGTACGGCCACGTCCACGATCGCGTGAAGCAGTACTGCGTGCTGCTGCTGGCGATGGAAGCCGGGATGATCGGCGTGTTCGCCGCGCTCGACCTCGTGCTCTTCTACGTCTTCTTTGAAATGAGTTTGGTCCCGCTCTACCTGCTGATCGGCGTCTTCGGCGGCGCGCGGCGCGCCTACGCGGCGCTCAAGTTCTTCCTGTTCACGGTGGCCGGCTCGCTGCCGCTGCTGCTGGCGATCCTCTGGCTGGTGCAGAAGGGCGGCAGCGCCGACTTCGCCGCGCTCCGCACCCTCGCGCGCACGCTCACGCCGCACGAGCAGGGCTGGCTGTTCGCCGCGTTCGCCGCTGCCTTCTGCGTCAAGGTGCCGCTGGTGCCGTTGCACACCTGGCTGCCCGACGCGCACGTCGAGGCACCGACCGGCGGCTCGGTGATCCTTGCCGGCGTCACGCTCAAGATGGGCACCTACGGCCTGCTGCGCTTCTGCCTGCCGCTCTTCCCGCAGGCGACCACGCAGGCGGTGCCGTTGCTGCTGGCGCTGGCCGTGATCGGCATCCTCTACGGCGCGCTGCTGGCGTGGGCGCAGGGCGATCTGAAGAAGATCATCGCCTACTCGTCGGTGAGCCACCTCGGGTTCGTGGTGCTCGGACTGTTCTCGCTGCAGTCGACCGCGGCGAGCGGCGCCGTGCTGCAGATGATCAACCACGGCCTCTCGACCGGGGCGCTGTTCCTGCTGATCGGGATGATCTACGAGCGCGCGCACACCCGCCAGTTGATCGAGTTCGGCGGCCTCGCGCGCACCATGCCGCGCTTCGCCTTCTGCCTGGTGCTGGCGACGCTCTCCTCGATCGGCGTGCCTGGACTGAACGGTTTCATCGGCGAGTTCCTGATCCTGATCGGGACCTGGCAGACCCACCCGGTGGCGGCGAGCCTCGCCGCGCTCGGCGTGCTGCTCGGCGCGATCTACATGCTCGGACTGGTGAAGGGACTGTTGTTCGGGCCACTCGTGCATCCGAAGAGCGCGACTTGGCGCGACCTCAACTCGCGCGAACTGCTGCTGCTGACACCGCTGTTCGTGCTGATGGTCGCGATCGGCTTCGCGCCGCAACCGCTGCTCCGTCGGATCGAGCCGCCGGTCGAGCGCATGCTCGAAGCGCCGCGACTGCTGCTCGAGACGCCTCCGCCTCCGCCGCCGCGCGACGCAGAGATCCCCCGATGAACTACGCCCCCGATCTGGCCGCGACCGCGCCGCTGTGGCTGCCGATGGTTGGCTGCCTCGCCGTACTGGTCGCGGAAACCGTCTACCCCGGTCGCACCGGCAAGCTCCCCGGGTTCCTCTGTGGCGCCACGATCGCGCTCGCCTTCGCGCGGCTGATCACGACGCTGCCGTCGGGGCGCGAGCCGTTCGGGATGCTGGCAGACGACTCGCTGGCGCGCTCGTTGTCGGGGCTCCTGCTTCTGATCACGTTCGCCGTCGTGGTGATGGCCGAACCGCTGCTCGAGCGGCTGAAGCTCGCGCGCGGCGAGTTCTACGCGCTCTTGCTGGCGTCACTCTCCGGGATGCTGCTGCTGGTCGCGGCGCGCGACCTGCTCGCGCTCTTCCTCGCGATCGAGCTGCTGTCGATCCCGCTCTACGTGCTTGCCGCGTTCCGCCGCCTCTCTGCGCCGTCGGTCGAGAGCGGCTTCAAGTACTTCCTGCTCGGCGCGTTCGCGTCGGGCTTCCTGGTCTACGGCATCGCGCTCTTGTTCGCGGCCTGCGGCGACACGCGCTATTCGGCGCTCGCGAACTACGCCGCCGATCCGGCGCGCCTCGGCACGCTGTGGAAGATCGGCACGACCATGTTGCTGGTCGGACTCGGCTTCAAGGTCGCGGCGGCGCCGTTCCACGCCTGGACGCCGGACGTCTACCAGGGCGCGCCGACTCCGGTGACCGCGTTCATGGCCGCCGGCGTCAAGTGCGCCGCATTCGGCGGATTGCTGCGCTTCGCCGACGAGGTGCTGCCCGACGGCGCGGGGCTGCGGCTGACGCTCACGATCCTGGCATGCGCGAGCATGCTGGTCGGCAACCTCGGCGCGCTGCTGCAGACCAACCTGAAACGGCTGCTCGCCTGGTCGTCGATCGCCCACGCCGGCTACCTGCTGGTCGGCGTCCTCGCGGTCGTCGTGGCGAAGTCCGGCGACTCCCACTCGGCGGGTGGCATCGGCCCCTCCGCGCGCGACGCCGTGGTCTTCTATCTCGCCTCGTACGCGCTCACGACGCTGGCCGCGTTCGCCTGGATCGAGCAAGTCGGCCGCGAATCCGCCGAACTGCAAGATCTCCGCTCGTTGCGCGGACTGGCGCGACGCCGGCCATGGCTGGCGGCGGCGCTGGCGCTCTGCTTCCTGTCGTTGGCCGGCGTCCCGCTCACCGCCGGCTTCCTCGGCAAGCTCTACGTGCTGCGGGCCGCCTTCGCCTTGCGCAACGAACTGCTCGTGCCGATGGTCGTGCTCGCCCTCACCTCGGTGATCGCGCTCGGTTACTACCTGCGCGTACTCTCGACCTTCTACATGGAGCGGCCGGCCGACGAGGACGCACCACCACGGGCGCTGTTCGCGTCGACCGGCATCGCGCTGCTCACGACGGTGGCGTGCGGCGCCGTGCTGCTCTTCGGCGTCTGGCCCGACCCGCTGCTGCGCTGGCTCGCCGGCTGAGCAGTTTTGGCGAACGGCGAGTGCCGGGGACGTGCCGCCTGCCGCCCTGACTTAGGGCAGCTCGTGATCGTGGAGGCGGCGCTCGAACTGGACGGCGATGCCGTACGTGCCTGGCGACACCTGCTCGACGCGGATGATCTTGGCGGGGGCGCGGACTTCGCGGCCGTTGCTGTCGAAGCAGACTTCGAGACGGACCTCATCGCTGGTGATGAAGTAGGCGCCGCTGCGCGAGACATCGCGACCGCCCCCCATCACCTGCGCCGGCTCGAAACGGCCGGTGAAGATCGCGTGGGTCGCACGGCGGACATTGCCGCGCCGTTCCACCATGGTCTGCGCTCCCGTGCGGTCGAACTGCCGCTCGTTGGATGCGTTGCTCATCGCCCGATCCTCCTTCGTGTTCCGTTTCGTTGCGTCCGCGCCGGTCGCCGCGCTCGGTTGTCGCGGTCAGCACCGGTGCCCCTCGGAAGCTCCTCGCCGCGCAGGGCGGCGATCCCGAAAGTTCTTCCGACCCTCCACTGATCGGCCGGATCGGGGACCGACTTGAGCGGCTGCCGCGAGCGCGACACGACCGGGCGGACCGGCGACCTTCAGCGCTCGCTGTCCCGCGGCGCCGCCCGCCGCACCCCCGTCGCGGTGAACAGGTCGTCGAGCGGTTCCAAGGCGGCTGCGGTCAGCGCCGCGAGGAATGCGTCGGTGGACACGGGCGACGCCGTCTCGCTGCGATCGAGCACCGCGGCCAGTCGCGACCAGAACGCCTGATCACTCCTGCCGGCGGCAACGTGCACAAGCAGCGCCGCCCAGGAGTAGGCCGAGCGCCGGATGGCATCGCTTGCTGCCGGCTCCTCGCTCCACGGCAGCAGCTCGTTCCCTCCGGAGCGCCCGGCATGCCACCAGGAGTCGCCTTCGTGCAGCAGGCGCAGCAGTCGCTGCTCCTCCTCGCCTGGTCCCGAAAGTCCGGCGAAATCACCAAGCGCGACGTCGAGCGCCAGCGCGCAGGCGAGCCCCTCGCTCCACGACCATGGCAGCGACCAGCCGCGCGCCTCCTCGATCACGTGCGTCCACTCGTGCGCGTAGCCGCGCCACGGCAGATGGAGTTCGTCGTCGCGCAGGAAGATCGCGCAACCGTTCTGGAACCCGCCGCTCTCCTCGAACTCGCAGGCGGCGCCGCGCAGCGCGACCAGCACGACCGGCGACGTCACGCGCACGCCGAGGCGCGCTTCGACCGCGGCGCGCGCCTCGGCCAGCAGCTTGAGCGTCCACTCCGGGTCGGCGACCCGCGCGCCCTCCGCCGCCCGCACTTCGAGCAGCGTGTCTGCGCTGCGCCAGACCGACGGCGCCATCTCCGGTCGCGCGCCGCCGTTGGCGATCGCGATCTGATCGATGCGGCACGCGCCGCTGCCGGCCGGCTTCGTTGCGCGCAACACTCGCGCGCCGACCGGCGGAACTCCGAGTTCGAACCAGTCGAGACACTCTCCATGCGCCCGCGCCGGCTGCGCGAAGTGGACCACCTCGCCGAGCCACATGAAGCGCCACTCCACCGGCAGAGCGACCGCGGCCGCTCGCCACCAAAGGGTCGAGCCCGCGTCGATCGCGCCGTCCGGCCACTCGAAGGTCACGCTCGCCTCGCCGGCGGGGAGCGCCAGCGCGGCACCGCCGCTTGCGACATAGGAGGCGGCCATGCGTTCCGAGATTGGGCCGCTGCCTTCGTCGACGAACAGCGCTTCGGCCTCGCCAATCGACAAGGACGCGGCGCCACCGGCTCGCTCGCCCAGTGCACCGCGACAAGCGGGCAGCCACAGAGCCCAGAACGGCAACACCGCCGGCAACGCCCTTCGCGCAATCCGCAGCAGTGCTCCCCTCACCGCTCGCCCCACATCTTCATCGGCCGGTAGAGCTGCCCGAGCCGTTCGTAGAAGCCACCGCAATGCACCGACGCACCGAAGGCGTCGAAGTCGTGATGGTGAACGAATTCGTGCAGCAGCGTGTCGAGCAGCGACTTGAACGCGATCGGCCGCTCCTGCGCCGCAGTGCGGACGTAGATGTCGATCGCGCCATCTTTCTGACAGCGCCCGTGAAGCTCGTAGACGATCCGACCACCGCGGCGGCGATGAGGCCTCGGCTCGTCGCGCAGCACGACCCGCTTGCGCGCCAGCACGAATTCGTCGCAAAGCAACTCGACCAGGCGCTGTGCGCTGGCGGTCAACGCGGCGACTCCCGCGCCGTCACGGAACGCTACGTGGCCGGCGACCAACGCATCGAGCCGGGGCCGTGCCGCCGCCAGCACGCGCCGTGTGAGCGTCGCATCGAGTCGGGCGCGATCGAGGCGGCGAAAGAGCGGATCGGCAACCATAGGATTCACGCGAAGCGAAAAGGTCGGTCGCGCCACACTACTCACCGAGTCGACGCGATCCGCTCCGGCGCTATCTCCTGGGAACGGTCTGGATCATTCATCAGCCGCGTAGCCTGCAACAGGGCCCGACAGTGGAGTCATTGAATGCATCACCGAAGCGCCGCTGCTGCTTGGATCGAGCTCGCGCCATGGATCGCCGATGAGGCCCTGGCACCGTCGCAGAACGCACTCCTCAGTGGCGATGTCGACGGCTCGTTCGGCGCCGCGCTCACGCGCATCGGCGACTTGAACAGCGGCGGTCCCACCAACGGCTTCCGGGGCTAGGTCCAGATCGTGAGCGGTGCGACTCTGTCGTCGCTCGACGTGCTCCACGGCGCCGCCAAGGGCGACCAGTTCGGCCACACGCTCGGCGGACTCGCTGACATGAACCGCGACGGCGCCGACGACTTCGCCGTGACCTCGCTCGATGGAGGCGCGCAAGAGCTTGGCTCGGTCGAGGTGCGCTCCGGTGCTGATGGCACGGTGCTGTGGAGCGTCGAGGGATTCGCTGATTCGGCGACGGCCCACGTCTACTTCGGCGTGGCCCTCGCCGGCGGCGATTGGAACGGCGACGACGTCGGAGACCTGGCGATCGGCGATTCGCGCTGCCGCGAGTTCGACCCGGCCACCAACCTCTGGAGCGATCTGGGGCGGGTGGAGCTCTGGTTCGGCGCCCCTGCGTTCAGCAGCGGCTACGGGGCGGGTTGGCCAGGCACGAACGGCATTCCCGCTCTCGACGCGTTGAACGATCCGGGCCTCGACCAGGCTTTCGACCTCGCGATCGGCAACTCGGCCGGCGTGGCGACGACCGCGCTCCTGCTGGTGGGCAGCAGCCCGATCTCGATCCCCTACAAAGACGGCACGCTCCTGTCAGCGGGAGACGTGCACAGCGTCTTCTTCGTGCTTCCGGGCGGCGGAATGACGCTGAGCGAGAACATTCCAGACGATCCGGCGCTCGCGTTCGTCGTTTTCTACGTGCAGGTACTCGAGGCGGATGCCGCAGCCAGCCGGAAGATCTCGTTCACCGCCGGCTTGCAGGTGCGCATCGGCTACGACCTGCCCTGACCGGACGCTGCGCCGCACGAGTTATCTTTCGGCGGCCATCGCGAACGACGAAGGCCGCTGGAGTCTTGCCATCGCGAGTCTGTTGAAGCGACTGCTGCTCGCCACGCTGTTCGCGCCGCTCATGGTTGCGATGCTGCTTGGCTTGCTCGAATTCGGCGCGCGTGCGCTGCTCCCGGCCGACTCGCCGGTGCGGCCGCGCCACTGGTTCGAGCGGCGCGGCGGCGGCGACACTGCCGAACTCGTGATCAGCGCCCGACCGCCGCTCACCGGCGCCCGTTTCCGCCGCGACTCCTGGCCAATCGCGAAAGCGACAGGCACCACTCGCATCGTTTGCCTCGGCGATTCAACCGTGCATGGCCATCCGTTCGATCCGCCGGCGCCATTCGCCGACTGGCTCGCCGCGCGGCTGCCGGAGCTGCTGCCGGGCCGCGCATTCGAGGTGTGGAACCTTGGCGTCAACGGGATGAACGCCGACCTGGTCGCGAGCCTCGCGCAGGAGATCGCACCCCTCGCGGCGGACCTGGCGATCGTTTACGTCGGGCACAACGAGTTCCTCGACCAGCATTTGGGCGCGAGCCTGCGTCCGCTGGGGGATGCGGTCGCTCACGCACTCGGCGGAAGCGTGGCGTATGGCTGGCTGGCTGCGCAGACGGCGCCCGCGACGACGACGGCCGCCGATCCACTGGTGGCGGCATTGCGCCAGCGCGGCGCGATCGACGCGACGCCGCTGCTACCGACCGAGGCGATCGAGCGCGGGCTCCGCCGCTACGAGGCGAACGTGCACGCGATCGTGGCGACGCTCCATGCGGCCGGCACGATCCCGCTGCTCTGCCTGCCGATCTGCGACCTGCGCGACACGCCGCCGCAGCGCTCCACGCTTCCCTCCAACCTGTCGGCAGCACGCGCGGCCGAGCTGCGCGAGGCGCTCGCCGCGCTGTTCGTGGCGCGGGCCGAGTTCGTGCACGCTCGCACGATCGACTCCGCGGCGCCGTGGCCACCGCTGCTCGCGCGCTGGCGCGACGAAGCGGCGGATCGCCGCTTGGAGGCACCGACTTTCGCGTCGCTCCGTTACGAGCTCGGTCAGCTAGCCCTTCTCACCGGCGACGTCGTGCCCGCGCGGCTCGATCTCGAAGCGGCGCGCGACCATGACGGCCACCCGATCCGGGCGACGCAGGCGCTGCAGGCGGCGATCCGCCGCGTCGTCGCGCAGACCCACGCCACGACGGGTGCCGCGCTCGCCGATCCGTGGCCCGCGCTCGCCGCGGCGGCGCCCGCGATCGCCGGCCAGGACGGCTGGTTCGTCGACTACGTCCATCCTGACCTGCGCGGCCACCAGTTGCTCGCGGACGTGCTGCTCCACGCGATGGCGGAGCAGTCGCTGCTGGCGCCGAGCGCGGAGTGGCGCTTCGATCGCGAGCCCGACGCGGCCACCTACGAACAGCGCATGGGCCTGTCCCGCGCGGCGCAGGCGACGTCGTTGGCGCGGCGCGGCATGTTCGCGCTCGGCCAGGCCTATCTCGATCCGGCGAGCAGCCTGCTGCAAGGCGCCGCCGATGCGTTCGAGCGCGCGCTCACGCTCGACCCCGAGTGCGCGCTCGGATTCGCCGGACGCGGCGCGCTTGCGCTGTTGCGCGGCGATGGCGCGGCGGCGCTTGCGAGCTTCGACGCCGCTGCGGCGCGCGACCCCGCGGCACTGCAGTTCCTGCTCGACAACCATGCGGGCAATGCGTCGGTCCGCGAACTCTTCGCGCGCGCGGGACTCACCGTGCAGGAGGGACGGATCGTCGCCGCGCCAGCAGAGCGGCAGTGACGGCGCCGCCGAGCGCGAGGCCTGCCAGCACCAGGAAGACCGGCGGAAAGCCGTGGTTCTGCCAAACCGCGATCGCAGGGCCCGCGGCCATCGAACCGAGGCCGAAGCTGACGACGAACTTCATGCCGTAGGCGACGCCGCGAATGCGCGGGTCGGCGCGCCGCGCGATCAGCTCGTTCTCGATCGGCTGGGTGCCGAAGTGGCAGAAGGTGAAGAGCGCGCCGGCCGCCAACAGCCACGGACCGCGCCCGCAGGCGACACCGACCAGACCGGCGGCGCTGATCGCGTTCATCACCGCGTAGGCGCGAAGTCCACTGCCGCGCTTCGCCAGCCGCGCACCGAACAGCTCGCCGACGCTGCCAAACGCGCAGACGAACGTTGCGAGCGCGCCGGCGATCGCCACCAGCGCGCCCGCATCGATGCGCGCGGAACCAACGGCGGTAGCAGCGACGCCGACCGCGCCGAGCCAGGCGTCCGGCAGCAGCTCGGCCAGCCGTTGCACCAGCGGCAGCAACGTCGTCGCCGTCGGCGGCGCCTCGGGCAGCGCGCCAACCTGCGCGCGCACGAAGCTGGTCCAGGTCGACCAGAAGCCCTGGTGCACCCAGCCGTTCGCGACCATCGCCGCCATCACCACCAGCAGCGTCGGCGCCAACGCGAGGCGCCACGGCACGAAACCCACTGTGCCCGCCGTTCCGCCTCCGCCGCCGCTCGCACCAGCGCGCCGTTGCTGGTCTGCCGCTCGTTCGCCGAGCGTCGCGCGGGTCGCGAGCAGCACGCAGAGCAGCAGCGCCGCCACGAGCGCGATCAAGCGGTAGGTGTGGCGCCAACCCGCGAACTGCGCCAGCAGCAGGACCAGGAACGGCGCCAACGTCGAACCGAGGTGGCCGACGAAGCCGTGGATCCCGAACGCGCGCGCGCGCTGCTGCGGAAGTGCCTCGGTGAGAAGCGCGAGTCCGACCGGATGGTGGATCGAGGCCGCGAGGCCGACCAGGGCCGCAGCCGAGATGAAGAGGCCGGCGGACGACGCGAACGCGGCAGCGCACGCGCTCAACGAGAGCAGCGCAAGGTAGCCGGAGTAGGCGCGGCGAAGCCCGAAACGGTCGCCGAGCGCGCCTGCCGGCACCGCCCCAAAACCCAACAGGAACGGCCCGAGCGCCACCACCCAGCCGATCGCGCCGATGTTCAGGTCGCGCGCCGCCTCGACCACCACCTGCTGCAGGACCAGCGTCGCGACATGGCAGAGCGCGTGACCGACCGAGGCCACGAAGAGCACGCTCCGTTCGCTGCGTGTCACGATCGAAAGCACTCCCGCTGCCGCCTCACTCTTCGTCGCGAGACTACCGACCGCGCTACGCTGCCGACTTCCATCACGGAGCCCGATTCGCCGATGCCACCGTACCCCGCCGACATCGCACCGTTTTGCGCCCGCCGCCAGCGCCTGCTCGCCGCGATGGAAGGCGGCATCGCGCTCATCCCGACGCATGCGCCGCAGCACCGCAACGGCGACGCACAACGGCGCTTCCGACCCGACAGCGACTTCTGGTACCTCACCGGATTCGACGAGCCCGATGCGCTGCTGGTACTGGCGAAGGGGCGCAGCGAGGGCGAGACGCTGCTGTTCCTCCAGCCGCGCGCGCGCGATCAGGAGATCTGGACCGGCCGGCGGCTCGGTGTCGAGCGCGCCTGCGAAGCTCTTGGCGTCGACGAGGCGCATTCGATCGCCGAGCTAGATGCGCTGCTGCCGAAGTTGCTGCGCGGCCAGGATCCGCTCTTTTGGAAGACCGGCGCCCGGCCCGACCTCGACCGCACGGTGCTCGATCTCGTCGCGCAGCTGCGCACCCGCGTGCGCGAGGGCAATCCGGCACCGTCGCGCCTGATCGATCCGTCGCCGCTGCTGCACGAGATGCGCCTCAAGAAGGAGCCCGTCGAGCTCGCCGCGATGCGCAAAGCCGCCGCGATCAGCAGCGCCGCCCACGTCGCCGCCATGCGCGCCACGCGGCCGGGAGTCGGCGAGCACGAGATCGAAGCGCTCGTCGAGTACGAGTTCCGCCGCCACGGCTGCAACGGTCCGGCCTACTCGACCATCGCCGCGAGCGGGGCGAACGCCACGATCCTGCACTACATCGAGAACTCGCGTACGCTCGCCGCCGGTGAACTGATGCTGCTCGACGCCGGCGCCGAGTGGAGCTGGTACGCCGCCGACATCACGCGCACCTGGCCCGTGTCCGGCCGTCACTCGCCCGCGCAGCGCCGCGTCGTCGAGATCGTGCTCGAAGCCCAGCGCCGCGCCATCGACCGCGTTCGCCCCGGCGTCAACTTTCAGGATGCCCACGACGTGGCCGTGCGCACGCTTGTCGAGGGCCTGATCGAGCTGAAGCTCCTCACCGGCAGCGTCGACGAGGCGATCGCGACCAAGGCCTTCCGCCGCTTCTACATGCACCGCACCGGCCACTGGCTCGGCCTCGATGTCCATGACGCGGGTCATTATTTTAGTGGCACCACCTCCGGTTCAGCTGCAGGCGCTGCCGCGAGCGGCAGCGCCCGCGACGGCCCGAACCTGCTCCACCGCGACCTCGAACCCGGCATGGTCGTCACCGTCGAACCCGGTCTCTACTTCGCCGAAGACGACGACACGATCCCCGCCGAGTACCGCGGCATCGGCGTCCGCATCGAGGACGACGTGCTGGTCACGAAGGAGGGAAACGAGGTGCTGACGGCGGCGTGTCCGAAGTCGATCCGTGAAGTGGAAGCACTGATCGGTACGGCGTAGACGGGAAGGATCCCGCATGGCAAGTCGACGCAAGGCACGCCGCACGACTCCTTCGAAGGCGGCCGTTCGCTCTGCGGCGGAGAACCGCCACATCGACGGGACGCTCTGCAAGGAGGGTTCGACGTCGCGCATCTGGGTCACGGCCATCCCGGAGTCGGCGGGCGGCGGCGGGGTGCAGATCCGCTTCTGACCTCACTGCGGGACGAAGCTGAAGCCTTCCTCGCCAAAGAAGACTGCTGACGGCAAGAGCCGGGGACAAGCGGCACGGCTCCTTCGCGTGAAGTGACGGTCCCGATCCACGATTCCAGCGCGGCCGTGTCCGACCGCAGACGAATGCCGCTCCTCCGGAGGGAACGCCATGCGACGTCCGATTCGCCGGGCGTGGGTGTGGGCGGCAGCGGTCGCCTGCTCGCCGCACTCCGAGAGAGACATCCGCTGATGCGCCACTGCCGATCCGCGCGCGTGTGCGCGTTCGGACTCGAGGGCTGCGTGACGGCAACCACGCTCGGTTTCATGAGCGATGGGGTGACCGTCCGTTCGACCGACAGCCGCTCGATCCTGGAGGCACGCACCTAGATCCAGATCGGATTCAAGAACATCGCGGACGCAGCTGATGGCCTGTACTCCGTGTCGACGATGCTCCGAGCGCCTCGTGTGATCGGATGTTCTTCGCGCTCGAAGAGTCGATGGACCTGCACACCGCCAGCGGCTCATGTGGTTGGAGGTCTCCGCCTGACACTCGGCCGTGCATCCGGCGGTCGGCCAGACGATCGAGCATCGCGGTAGCGCGTCGCCGATCATCTTTGGATTCCCTTCGCCGAACGACGTGTTTCACGCTTGCGGCGCCGCAATCACCATTCTGCGCCAAACGACGACGTACCGTGGCTGGCCGACCAACTCAGGTCCGATGGAGGAGTGCCCGAAGACGGCTGACGAGGAGATCGTCGGCAAGACCGGTGACCGAGGGTCGATGATCCGGACCAAGATCCGGCGCATGGGCGGCATCGTGGTCTTCATCGGGTTCGTCCTGCTGATTCCATCGTTCATCGGCATGGGGATTGGGGGCCTTGGCCTGCTCGGCAGCGGATTCATCGCGTCCCAAACGAGCAAGTCGACGCCGGAGGTCGAGTCCGATCTCCGGGCTGCCAAGGTCCCTGAACCGATGATCATTCAGCTGATCGAGGGCGCGATTCCGACGAGCGAACAGTTGAGCGCACTGCCTCCGACCCAGATGCTCGCCGTCCAAAAGGCGCAGTTCGCTCTTCACGGGAAGGACCTCGAGCCCGGCATCCTGGTGGGTGGTTGCGTCGCCATCATCATCGCGTCGCTCGTGGGAGGTCTGTTGGGATGGCTTCTTGTGATGAAGAAGTGGGTGCTCCGGTGCACCCACTGTCGCGCGGTGCTCCCCGCAGGGTGACCGCGAGCGGTCCGATTCGCCGGGCGTGGGTGTTCGCGGCAGCGGTCGCTTGCTCGCCCGAGCCAAAGCATCCTCGGCTGCAGCGCACGAAGCCGAGGCGGCGCTACCTGCATTGATCGAGGTCTCGGTGAACGTCTCGCTCGAGGTGCGTGCCTCCGTCCGCGCCGCCGACGGCCGCTGGATCGACTTCGACGTCGAGTTTCGGAACCACGGCACGGAAGCGGTCTTCATCCACGCGGATCCCTACCACGACGACGCGTCGTTCTACGCCTGGAGGGAAGAGGAGCGGAAGGTTGGCGAGGAGCAGGGCGTGTGGGGTTTCGCGCCTGAGTACGCGTTGGACGGCACTGATTCGTGGTCCCCGTGCTTCACACCGGCGCAGCATGGTGGATCGATTGCCCGATCCTCCGCCTGCTTCCCGAAGAGCGCTTCGGCCACCGATCCTCCGTTCCGACCGCGTTGTTCGATCAAGCTGAACGCTTCCGCTGGTGCGTCAAGGTTTCGCCCGACAGCGAACTGAACCATCCAACGACCGTGCGCAGCGCCCCAGTTTCGAGGCCGCCGTGAGACGCCACCAGTTCGGTGGCGGCCGGCAGGAGCGAGACGGCGCGCTTCATCAAGAAACCATCGCGCGCCCATCCCGTCGTGCCGGCCGCTCCGACTGCTCTGACTGCTCTGACTGCGCCGATCGGCGCGGCGACGCTACTGCAGCGTCACCACGATCGCCTCCGACGTGCCGAAGTACGGCCCGCCGAGCGAGGCGGCGGTCACGAACTGCGCGGCGAGATCGATGCCGCCGAAGCCGCTGTTGGTGAGCGTCTCGTGGAACTCGCCGGAGCTGTCGAGCGCCAGCACGTGGAACTGCAAGCCGACGAAATCGAGATCGAAGTAGAGCGGCGCTGGCCAGGTCCGGTTGCGCAGTGCGAACTCATTCGGTGCGAGACCGGCAGAGACATAGAGCAACGCGAATCCGTCCGGGGTCGCTCCGGTGAGGTCGAGGTCGAACGGTCCAGCCGGGACGGGCGATGGCGGGTTCGTTGCGATCATCGGCCGCGCCGGCCGCACGCGCGTGACCGCGTTCTCGCTGAAATAGTCGGTTCGGACTGCGATCAACTCGCCCGCATCGGCCGGCTGCCACGGCTCGAACACGCCGTGAGGCTGATCGCGCCAGCAGAGGTAGGCGAACGCCTCGAAGCCACCGGCCTCGGCGACGATCGACTCGGCGCCGTTCGCCGGATCGACGGCGACGATCGTGCCGTAGTTGGCGTCGCTCACGATCAGATCGCCACCGTCGTCCTGCACCAGACCGTAGGCGCCGTCGAGCTGCGCGATGACCGGCGCGAGCGTCGCGTCGTAGGCGCCTGGGCCGATGGCCGCGGCGAGGTTGGCAGCATCGATCCGAATGAGCTCGGTCGCGTCACGGGTCGGCGGGTAGCTGCTGAAGTCGGGCAGCGCGGTCCAGAGGTCGCCGTCGGCGTCGAAGAAGAGCGGCCCCGACGCTTCCGGTGAGTCGACGACATCGTCGATCGTCCCGGTCACGAAGTCGCAAAGCGAAACGTGCGAGCCCTGGAAGAAGCCGAGCGACCAGGTCACGAATGGCTGCCCCTGCGGATCGAACGCAAGGTCGAACGGGAAGGTCACCGTCAGCACGACCTGCGCCTGCAGCGTCGCGAGGTCGATCGCCCAGATCTCGTGGTTGCTCGATTCGCCGAAGTAGAGCGTGGCGCCATCTGGCGAATTGCGCAGGAACGCGCCGAAGACGAATCCGGGCGGCGTGAACAGCGTCTGCACCACACTGCCGTCGACGCTCGACACCTGCTGCACTGCGGTGCCGTCGAACAGCGCGTAGTCGCCGTTCGCCAGCAGTTCGAACCCGCCGACGAATCCACCGGGTGCGACCACGACCTCATCGAGACCGAATCCGGGCGCCGCCTGCTGCGCTGGAGCCTCAGGCGCCGCCGCTGCGACCACCGCCCCCACCACCACGGCCAGCCCACCGCGAGACCATCGCTTGCCTCGTCCCATCGCCTCGTCCTCCCGATCGGCGCGCCTCGCGGCCCCCTCGGCCGCGCTGCGCGCTGCGACGGATCGCTCCGCCGCGCCAGGCTTCGCGGGAGCGGCGAGACAGGTCGCGCGACAGCTTTGACGGGACGCCTCCGACGGAACGAGTTCCGACGCGCCCGGCCGCACGCACCACGGTCCCGCTCCTCCCCCGAGGAGCCCAAAACTGGAACACTTGCGGTGGAACGGTCTTCTGGCTCTCGGGCGTGCTACTGATCCGACCTTCCCAGCGGGCGCATCGCGCAAGCGCGAGGCGCCCTCCAGTGGTTTTCCGCGCTGCAGCCGAAGCCGGAGCACGGCGGACGTTCGTTCCCGATCACAGCGGCGGGGCCGCGCCGGTTTTGCACCGGCTTCCCGTATTCACACCGCGAACGGGCGACAACGTAGCAACGTCGCGGCACCGATCAACGCGGCGGCGGCTTCTCCTGCCCGAAACGGTGGGCAATCGGGTGACGCCAACCGGCGCCGAACGCCTTCGGCGTGACCTTCAACACCGGCGCCGCCTGCTTGCGTTTGAACTCGCTCTTGAACAGCAGTCGGCGCACTTCGCGCGCGAGCGGTTCGCCGCCGCCCCGCAGCCCCTGCTCGACGACGCCTCGGCGCTCGACGACGAGATCGTGGAGCACTCGATCGAGCACGGCGTAGGGCGGCAGGCTGTCCTCGTCCTTTTGCCCTTCGCGCAACTCCGCGGTCGGCGGACGCTCGATGGTTCGCCACGGGATCACCTCGCCGCCGCGATTCACGTGGCGAGCGAGACCGAAGACCAGCGTCTTGTCGACGTCGCCGATGACCGCGAGCCCGCCGTTCATGTCGCCATAGAGCGTGCAGTAGCCGACGCCGAGCTCCGACTTATTGCCGGTCGTCAGCAGCAGGTGACCGCGCTGGTTGGCGATCGCCATGAGGGCGGTGCCGCGAACTCGCGCCTGCAGGTTCTCGTCGGCGAGTCCCTTGCCGCCGTTCTGGAGCAATGGCTCGAGCGCGGCGCGGAAGGCGTCGACCACCGGCTCGATCGGCACTCGCTCGAAACCGATGCCGAGATGGCGCGCCAGCGCTGCCGCATCGTCGTCGCTCATCGCGGCGGTGAAGCGCGACGGCAGCGCCACCGCGAGCACGTTCTGCGGCCCCAACGCGCGCGCGGCGATGACGGCGGTCAGCGCCGAATCGATGCCGCCTGACAACCCGAGGAGCGCCTGCGTGAAGCCGGTCTTCCAGGCGTAATCGCGCACGCCGAGCACCAGCGCCGCGAGCACCTGCGCCTGATCGTCGTCGACCGGCGCGCGAACGACCACCTGCGTCGCCGCTGCGACGATTTGCGGCGCGACATCGGGCAAGTCAGCGACGAGGATCTCCTCCTCGAAGCCGCCCGCGTGCGCGATCAACCGACCGTCGCCGTCGACCACCATGCTGTGGCCATCGAACACCAGCGAGTCGTTGCCCCCCACCAGGTTGCAGTAGGCGACCGGCAGGCGCTGATGACGGGCGACCGCGGTGATCATCGCGCGCCGCAGTGCCGGCTTACCGATCTCGAAGGGCGACGCCGAGGCGTTCAGGATCGCGGTCGCCCCCTTGGCGCGCAGCTCCGAATTGGGGTCGATCGGATAGAGGCGGCGCGGCCAGAAGCGCTCGTCGTTCCAGAGGTCTTCGCAGATCGAGAGGCCTAGCCGACGCCCGCCGAGGTCGACCACCGTGCGCGAGTCGGCTGGGTCGAACCAGCGCCGCTCGTCGAACACGTCGTAGTTGGGCAGCAGCGACTTGCGCGCCACCACGCAGACGCGGCCGTCGACGATCCAGGCCACGCTGTTGCTGCGGCCGAATCCCGTCGCATGCGGCGAGCTCTCGACGAAGCCGACCACCGCCGCCGGGCCGCCCTTCATCCGCGCCGCGAGCTCGTGCAGCGCCTCCTCGCACTCGCCAACGAAATCACTCCACTCGACCAGATCTCCAGGCGGATAGCCGCACAAGCACATCTCGGGGAAGAGCACGACGGCAGCGCCGCGTTCGGCGGCGCGCGCATGGAAGTCGGCGATCTTCGCGGCATTGGCGGCGAAGGCGCCGATCGTCGGATTGATCTGGGCGAGGGCCACGCGCATGGACCGCAGCATGCCCGGCCGTCAGAGCCAACTCCAGCGGCGCAGCCGCTCGTGATCGATCGGTCGATGAGTCCGAATCGCGGTGCGCCGACACACTGACTTGAGTCAATCCCCGGAGGCGGCGTCGCCTCCGGCGATCGCGTTCGCGATGATCCTCGCCATCTCCGCGTAGCCCGCGTCGTTGCAGTGGCCGTCGGCGATGAAGTACTCCTCGCGTCGGTGGCTCTGCATCAGGCGCCTGAAGTGACCGCGAACGTCGATCAGGCGCGCGCCGGTCTGCTCGGCAACCAGCAGATGCGTCTCGGCCACCTCCTCGTGCTCGCCTTCTGCGGCATGCGTCGTTGGGTAGTTGAGCAGGAAGACCGGAACGTCCTGCTGGCGGCAAAGCTCGAGCGCCAACTTCACGTGGTCGGCGAGAACCCCCATGGGACCATTCATCGACCCCCCGATCGACTCCTTCACGATCGTTACCAGTCGTTCGCGCTTGCTCGCGCTCAGCCCGAGCGACTCGACGGCGCTGGTGAGGAGTTCCTCGGTGTAGCGGTTCGGACTGAGGATGATGTCCCGCGCAAGACGATTGTCCTGCCCGTCGATCGACCAAGCCTCGACAGCGTCGCGCACCGCTTGTTGAGTGGCGCCACTTTTTCCATGGAGCCTGGCCCTGAATCGGAGGCGGTCGGGCCGGTCGAACGGACCGTCGTCCTTCGGAATCGCGAGCGAGCGATCGAGCGCCACGAGCGCGCGATCGACATCGCCGCGGGTGACGTCGGCCCGGGCAACGAGGAGCCAGAGCGCGGCGTCACTTCCGGTCGCAGCGCCTTCGGACACGGCGAGAAGTTCACGGGCGACGACACCCGCCTCCTCGGTCCGCCCCGCCCAATTGAACGCCATGGCCAGGTCGTGGCGCGAGTCGACGCTCCGAGACTCTGCCGCGACCCGCTCGAAGAACGCGACATCCGCCTCGGCGACCTCTTTGGCACCGGCGAGGCGCGCGACGCCGATCCGCTTCAGACGGGCACGAGTGTCCGTCGGGTCCCTCAGGATCTCCTCGTCCAACCGCGCGAGCGCCTGACCGGGATCCTTCGCAGCTTTGAGTTCTTCCTGACCACGCTCGGCGGCGACGACGCGAGCGAGGTGGCGAACCTTCGTCGTGCCCGGATAGGGGCGGAACGAGACGCCACGGTCCTTGATCGTCACCTGCGAGCGCGTCACTTTTCCGCTCGGACCCGCCGCCATGAACTCGACCGAGCGACCCTTTCGCGACCAGCGGTAGGCGACGCCAGCGAGATCCGCAGTGCCATCTGCGAGAACGATCACGTCGCCGTCCTCGCCGCGCCATCTTCCGATCAGGGGATCTGGTTCCCCGTCGGGTTTGCTGCCTGTGGCCGGCGCGATCTCGGCAGGTGCCACAGGCTCTTCGGGCGCCGCGAGACTGCCCTCCGGTGGTAGCGCGAGTGGGGCGATTTCGCTTCGAGGCTGCAACAGGAGCTGGATCAGCCGCCGTGTCCGCCACTCAAGGCGGAAGCCGTCGGGCGAACCGGAAGCGGCGGCGAGTTCGAGGTCGCCCGCGCTCAACCGTTCCGGCATGCGCCACATGTCGTTCACGCCAACAAGGACGATCACGCACGCCGGATCGAGAGTCTCGAATCGACTCTTCAAGGTGAGCAGCACGTCACGCGAGGTGTGCCCTGGCCAGCCGGCGTTCACGACGGACGACCGCGCGTGGAACGGGCGCTGCTTGAACGCGACCTCGAGCTGCATGGGATAGGAGTGGGCCGGATCGCTCGAACCGAGTCCGTAGGTGAAGGAGTCGCCGACGCAGAGCGCCGCGCACGCTGCCTTCCCCGCTTGCGCGCCAAGATCAGATGAGTCGCCAGCGGCACCGACCGTCACTCCGAGCGACACCGCGACCGCCCCCATCTGGAGCAGCAGCTCGATCAGGAGCGGCGGCACGGCGAGCGCCAGCAGCATTCGTGTGATGCGGGGATGACTCGACGGTCGAAACGCCACTCGCAGCTCCTGCCGAAGTCTGCCGATTGTGGCCGCATCCCCGGCCGCTGCAAGCCTTCAGCGACGCCCGGAGCCGTCCGTTGATCCGTCAGCTCGACCGGCGGATCACTGGCACCGGCTCGAACCGCTCGCCGAGCAGTTCGGTCGAATCGACTTCGAGCCAGTCGTCGAGCAACGCGGCATAGACGCGGCGGAAGTCGGTGGTGTGGACGAGGTTTTTGTCGATGAGCGCGTCGAGTCGCGGCGCTGCGCCGTGCAACCCGCCCCTAACGCCCTTGCCGAGCACGAACAGCGGCGCGGCGGCGCCGTGATCGGTCCCCTTCGAGCCGTTCTCCGCCACGCGCCTGCCGAACTCCGACCAGGCGAGCACGACGACACGATCGGCTGCGCCCGCCGCGACCACGTCGTCCCAGAACGCGCCGAGCGCCTGGCCGAGATCGCGCAGCAGCAGCGCGTGCTGGTCGCGCTGGAACGCATGGGTGTCGTAGCCGTCTTGGCGCACGTAGTAGGCGCTGCCGTCGAGGCCGCCGCCGATCAACTGCGCGGCAAGCCGGAGCGCACCGCCGAGCGGCGCCGCCGGATAGTCGCCGCTCGCTCGCCCCTTGCTCGCGGCCTGCTCGATCTGCACCGCCTGCCGTTGCGTCGCGCGCGCCGCATCGCGCAGGAACGCGAGTGCCGCGCCGCCGCTGCCGCCGCTCGTGCTGATCGCTTCGGCGATCGCCTTTTGCTCCGCCACTCGTGCCGCTGCGCCCGCTTCGGGGCCGGCGGCGGGACGCAGTTGATCGATCCGATCGACCTGCGGTGCTGGCCCGCGCGAGCCGACGATCGCGCGCGGCACCGGCCCGCCACCGCACATGATCAACGGCAGGCGGCCGGACCCGGCGAACTCGGGACGATCCGCAACTCGCGCGATCCAGCCCGGCGAGTATTCCGTTGGCGTAAGCGACGCCGAATGCCAGATATCGGTCGACTTGAAGTGGCTCAGGTCGGGATTCGGATATCCGACGCCCTGCACGATCGCGAGCTCGCCGGCCTCGAAGCGGCGGTGAAGCGGCGCCAACTCGCTGCGCAGCCCAAGTCCGTCCGCAAGCGGCAGCAGTCCGGCCGCCTCGATCCGCAGCGTCGGTCGCGCCGCAAGGTAGAGCGGGTCGCTGTGCGGGACGACCGTGTTCAACCCGTCGTTGCCGCCGGCCAGATCGAGCAGCACGACGATCCGATCGGGGCGCGCGGCCGCCAGCGCCGCGCGCGCGAAGGCGAAGCGTGGCAGCAGCGGCAGCGTCGCCGCGGCGCCGAGCGCCTGCACCAGAAAGCCGCGTCGAGTGGTCGCCATCGAGAACCCTCCGCTCATTGCAACAGCGCTTCGGGAGCCGACACCAGCAACTGCGCCACCCGCATCGCTCGCTCCGCCCCGCTGCCGCCGTCGGCCGAGTCGGCGAACGCCACCAGCCGCGCCCGCGTCGACGCCTCGATCTGCCCATCGAGCAGCACGTCGGCGAGCGTCGCCACCAGTGCGCCGCCGTCGCCTGCGATCGCGTCGCCCGCGATCCGCTCCCAATCGACCGCGACCACGAATCCGCCGCCGTACGCGAACTCCGCGGCGAAACGGCCGCGCGCAAGCAGGGTGCGCGACGAGATCCAGGCGCGCCCTCCATCCCACCCTTTCACGTTCGGCGGCTGGAACAGGCTCTGCCCCATCTCCGCGAGCGCCCCACCGAGCGCGGACCACTTGGCGCGACCGCCGACGCGACGCAGCAGGCCGACCGCCCATTCGACCGGGCCGCCGATGCGGGCGCGGCGATGCGGCGGCGCGAAGAAGAGGCGCGACGCGAAAAGGCGGCGCAGCGTGGCGCCGATGTCGAGTTGCTCTTCGCGCAGCGCGCCGGCGACTTCCTCGATGGCGGCGGCGTCGGGCGAATCGGTCACGAACGCGCGCAACAGCTTGCCGGCGACGAAACTCGCGCATGCCGGTTGCTCGACGGCGACCGCGACCACTTCCGTGCCATCCTCGAGCCCGTCGCGCCCGAGCACGCGCTTGCGACCTGGATCGTGCGCGCGTTCATTGCGCCAGTAGCGGCCGGCCTTCAAGTGCCAGCCAGTGAAACAGCGCGCCGCCTCGCGGATGTCGTGCTCGCTGTAATGACCGATGCCGAGCGTGAACAGCTCGAACAGCTCGCGCGCGAAGTTTTCGTTGGGAGCGGTCTTCTCGTTGCTGTTGCCGTCCAGCCAGTGGAGCATCGCCGGATCGCGAGCGACGGCATCGACCAGTGTTGCGAAGCGGCCGCCACCCTGCGCGCGCAGGAGCTCGTACTGCTGCCACATGGCGACGCCGAGCTGCACCTTGTCGATGCTGGTCGCAAAATGGCCATGCCAGAAGAGCGCGAGCTTTTCGGCCAGCGGCGCGCGCGTCGCCACCATGCGCCCAAGCCACGCGCCCTGCAGCGGGGGGAGCTCTTCCCCAAGTTTCTCGGCACCGGAGCACTGTTCCGCTACCTGCACGCCACTCGCTGCGAATTGCGTCGCTAAACGCCCCTCGTCCAACGTGAACTGCGCCGCAACCGTCGCCTCGAGCCCGCCGCGAACCGCCTGCTCGCGCTCCGCGGGCGTCGCGCCAAATCCTGCACGCCGCAACAGATACGCGGCCTGCGCCGGCCCGAACGCCCCGTCTCGGCCGACGACATACGGCGCCAGGTTCACGGACCGCCCTCGCGCGGCGTCGCGGCGGGCTTCGGCTGCTCGATCAGGCAGAGCGAAAGCTCGACGTGGAGTGCGTCTCGTTCGAGGCGCGTCATGAGCCGAGCGCGATCGAGCTGTCCCAGCAGGTCGAGCAGAGCGCCGGTCTCGAACTCCGCCGCTTCCTGCGTCTTGCCTTCGTTCAGCACGCCGTTGCTGATGAACGCGGCACGATCCTCCGCGACCAACCGCGCGCCGGCGGCGCCAGCGACCTCGATGAACGTGAGTGCACCCGCGGGGGCGAACTCGCCGTGCGCCGGATCGCGGCGCCGCTCGAGCAGTTCGTCGATCAACTGAGTCAACAGCTCTCGACTCGAAGCCGCGATCAGCCAGTCGTCGACCTGGGCGAAGCAGGGCGCGACGTTCAGCGCGCCGCGATCGGCGACGGCGACCGCCTCGGGCGCGACGCGTCCGCCCAGCACGCGAACGCCGCGGTGGTCTTCGATGAAGAGCTGGTAGGGCGTCTTCGTCTTCTGCTTCTCGGCGGCGTCGAAGTTGGCCAGCGCGATCCCGCCGAGCACGGCGCTCTCGAACGCGGCGCCGATCCCGGCCTGACCGGGCTTCGTGCGCCAGACCAGCGCCCCGGCCGGATAGCGGACTTCCGGAGGCGGCGCGATGCCGGCGAACGACTGTCGCGCCAGCACGAACAAGAACGGCTGGTCGAGCGCCGGCAGCAGATCGTCGGGAAGGCTCTTGCCGCCGAAGAGCACGCCGAAACCGGTCTTCGCTTCGACGAAGCCGGCTTCTGCCGCCGCGCTGCAGAGCTCGCCGTGGTCCGACCAGAAGGCGGCCCAATCGCGTCGCATCACGCTGGTGAGCAGCGTCTCCGGCGGCCGTAGCAACGGCAGCGGATCCATCGCCTCGGCGTGGGCGAAGCATCGGAACGCCGCCGGCAGCGGCGCCGCCGGATCGCGCGGCACCGCGAGATCAAGCACGAGGCCGTCGCCCTCGCTGCGCAACGAGGCGCGCAGCACGTCGGCGTTCTTGGCCAGGCGGATCAGATCGCCAGTCAGCAGCGCTCCGCCTGCATTGTCCTGCAAGTCCGGGATCGCGAGCCCGCTGGGCAGCGTCGCCGCCAGTCGCTTCACGTCGAGCGCGGCGGTGAGCAACGCGTCCTGAGGCGAGCGCGCCCGCGTCGAGGCGAGCAGGGGCGAAAGGGCCGCCGGCGCCGCTGTTCCATGATCCGCACCGTCTCGATCCGCACCGTCTCGATCCGCACCGCCTCGATCCGCGCCACCGCCCTGCGCCTGGCGCGCGAGGTCGCGGAAACGCGCCGCGCTGCTCGCCGCGATCAGGTCGCGGCCCACAGCACCGATCCAGAGTCGGTCACGGAGAACGACGACATCGATCCCGTCGACCGTGTCGGCGCGGCCGGGCTTCGGCTCCTCCTTCGACATCGCGATCAGCGCACGCGCCGCGCGAATCAACTGCTCAGCGTGGTCGGCGTCCGCCGCACGGGCCGCTGCAACGAGGCCGGGCTCTGCGGCTCCTTCTGCGGCTGGCAGAACCGCCACGACGAGCTGCTCGCCCAGTAGCGTCGCCAGCAGATCGCCGACCGGCATGCCGGCAGTCAGTTCGACGAAGGTCATTCCGGCCAAGAGCTGCGCATAGGGCGGCGACTTCTTGAACTGCTTCCAGGCCGGCAGCGCGATCATCCGGCGCTTCATCGCGCCGGTGACCAGTTCGCGCGCCGCGGGACCGAGCCCGCGCGCCTCGGCGATCAGCAGCGCGTCCGCCGGCAGCAGCACGCCGAGGTCCTGCAACTCGGTGAACGCAGCGCGCGGAGAAGCGGTCGGCCCAGCCGCTCTGCCTGCGGCGGTCCATGGAAAGAAGGAGAGCGCGCCGGCGACTGCCGCCGCTCCGGCAAGTCGCACCACGATCGATCGCGCACGAGTTCCCAGGATCATCGCCAGCTCCGTGAGAGAGTCATTCGTGGCAGAAGAGGCGCTCCCGGGCGGCGCGTGAAAACAGCGGCCGCCGGACGGTCCCCAGGGAGCGTCGCTCTCAGCGCCGACGCGCCGATCGCCATCGCGTTTCGAGCTCGTTCCACTGAGTGCAGCCGAAGCGCGCCGCGAGTTCTTCCGGCGGCTCCGCGCCGCCGCGCAGGCGCGCCGTCTCGAGAAAGCTCGCGCGAACATGAGCATCTGCCGCAGTGAGGCACCACGCCGCGAACGAGCCGGCGAGCGCGTCGAAGGCGGCTCGCTCCTGGCTTGCCGGCGCGGGAGGCGGCGCGAACAGCGGCGCGAGCGACGCGTCCGCTCGCCCGGCCGCGAGCGCGGTCGCGTCATCCGCTGCCGCGATCCACGCGGCCACGCCCGCGCGCCACCACTCGGGGGCATGGGCATCGTCCGGCGCCAGCGACGCAACCGTCAGCGCTGCGACCAGACTCGCGAGCGGCTCTTCGCTGGCGACGATCGTCGCGCCGGCGGGCGCGCGGCGTCGCAGCACGCTCGGATCGCCGTCCGCCTGCACGGCGACCTGCCAGGCGACCCGGTCGATCGACTCGCGCAACGGGACCAGCAGCGAAATCTCGCAACGCCGCCGCGCCGCTGCCAACGCTTCGGCACTCGGTAACTGCGCGAGCGGTGCGACGACAACCCAGGGCGCCAGCGCGGCGCCACTGAAGCCATAGAGCGCGACATCGCGATCGAGCACGGCAGCCCACTGCTCGCGCACACTCGCGAGCGTCGAGCCATCGCTGCGCACCGTCGCGGGCGCGGGATCGGTGAGCCGCACCCAGCCGGGTGGCAACGCTGCGATCGAGTCCACCTCGCCCGCCACGCCGGACGCGTCCCTCGCGATGGTCTCAGGCGCTTCACGCGCTTCGTCTGCCACAGCCTTCGCTACCGGCTCTGGCAGCGGAACCTGCGGCGACCCAACGGGCGGCCCGACTGGCGATTCGATCGGAGCCTCGGCCGGCACTTCAGGTGGAGTCGCGCTCGGTGTCTCAATCGTGGGCGGGTCCGCGAGCGCGGTGGCGGCGTTCGCGCTATTCGCGGCATTGGCAGCGGGAAGCGGGTCGGCGGAAGCCAAACGCCTGGGCATCGGCTCGATCGCAGTCGGTCTCCCCCACTCGCCGAGCAGCAGCAACCAGACCACCGCCGCGACCGTCGCCGGCAACCAGACACCGATCGGAATCGTCGCTTGGCGCGTCACGGCCGGCGATCGTAGGAGCCGCGCGTGGAAAAAGCGCGACTACGAGTCAATCGGGAGGCGCAGGACGAGGCAGGCACCGCGGCCGCCATCGGCCGGCGGCGCGAGGACCAGCTCGCCGTCGAGGTCGCGGGCGAGCCCGCGCGAAAGGGCCAGGCCGAGCCCGACGCCTGGCCGCGCGTCGCCGTTCTTGGCACCGCGCTCGAACGGCTCGAAGATCGCGCGCGCCTGCGTCGGCTCGATTCCGGGACCGTGGTCGCGCACCGCAAGCGCGAGCCAACCGGGCGACGCGGTGATCGTGAGCTCGATCGCTGCTGGCGTCGTCCCGACCGCATACTTGCACGCGTTGTCGATCAGGTTGAACAGGATTTGCCCGACGACGTCGCGATCGGTCGTGATGCGCCGCGCCGCCAGATCCGCCGCGAGTTCGATCCTCAGCACGAATCCGGCGTCGACCGCGCGCCGCTCGAAAAGGGGCTGCTGGCGCGCGACGATTTCGCCGACCGTGATCGGCACGCGGCGCGCAACGAAGCGCCCATCTTCGACGCGCGCGTAGGCGAGCACGTTCTCGACCAGCAGCGCGAGCCGGCCCGACTGCTCCTTCAGCGTTTCGAGGTAGCTCTGTCGCACCGCTGGATCCGCAACCATGCCGTCGGCCAGCATCTCCGAGTACATCCGGAAGGTGGTGAGCGGCGTGCGCAGCTCGTGGGTCACGGCGGCCGCGAACCGACTGCGCCGTTCGCCGAGCGCGACGCTCGAACCGACCAGGAAGTAGCCACCGATGACCGCGGCGCCAACCAGAAGCCAAGCCACGGTGAGCGCAGTGCGCGTGGCGGACCAGCCGATTCCAGTAGCGACGAGGGGCGCCCCGGTAGGGGCATCCGGAGTCGGCGGCACGACCAGACGCGCCGGCAGCGTCGTCAGTTCCATCTCGACAGGCTCGACCCCATCGAGCCGCTCGATCGCGGCGGGCTGCGGCTCGAGGGTGGCGTTCGGCACCAGATCGGCGATGGCGCCGAGCAGCGTCGAACGCAGCACACTCCAGTCGCACCAGATCCCCTGCAGGAGTTGCGCGTCTCCGACTCTCACCCGCCGGACGAAGAAGAGCTCGTGCGGATCGCCGAGCCAGAGCGGAACGAAGGTGCCGACATCGACGTCGGGCGCTGGCGCCAGCGGATCGGCAGCGCGATTGGCGAGGTTGGCGTCGTTCTTCGCGGCGACCTTGGCGTCCTGCACCTGGCCGCGACGTGTGCTCCACTCGCCCGTCTGCGAAGTCGGCGCCATCTCGCACGCCTCGATCCGGCGGGCCGAATCGAGCACCAGCGCCACCGGAACCAGCTCCTGCACGCGCGCAAGCCGAGTGATGCCCTCGCCCGCGTCGAACTGGACGGCACCGAGCGGCACACCGCTCGCCTCGGCGAGGTCACGCTGATTGCCCCCGGGCGCTTGCGGCGAGCTGAACTTCCCTGCGACATCGACTTGGAAGTGCAGCTTGATCGGCGGCGTCACGTTCAGCAGCAGCGGCGACGGCACCATCACGTCGCCTTTGCCGATCGGTGCGAGGTAGCGCGTGTAGCCGCACTCCTGCGGATAGTAGGCGAGGTACTCGAAATAGGGCCGGGCACCCTCGCGCGCCAGCAGCGGCAGCATGCGCGAGTCGATCCGCCAGAGGGCGGCGCGCTGGCGATCGTCGTGCCGCTCGCGCTGGCGCGACTCCTCTTGAGAGAGTCGGTGATCGCGTTCGAGCGTCAGCGCCACCTGCGTCGCGACCAGCAGGGCTGTTAGCACGGCGCCTGCGCAGGCCGCGTAGATGAGCCGCCAACGAGGAATCCGTCGCACCTTCATCGCCGGCTCAGTCCGCGACCTTGCAATCGGGCGAAAGCATGTAGCCGCGCCCGCGCACGGTCACGACGACCTCGCTGCCGCAGCCTTCGAGTTTTTCGCGCAGCCGCGCCATGTGCATGTCGATGGTGCGCGTGTGCAGTCCGCGCGGATCGAGACCCCAGACGCGTTCGAGCAATTCGTCGCGCGTCACGACGTGGTCGCGCGCCGCGGCCAGATAACGCAGCAGCGCCTGCTCCTTCTCCGACAGTTGGCGCACCGTCCCATCGGCGAGCTTCACTTCGGCGCGCGCGAAGTCGATCCGCCCGCCTGGCAGCGTGAGCTCCAGCGCCGGTGCGGTCCGGCTCGCACTGCGCCGCAGCACGGCGTCGACGCGCGCCAGCAGTTCGCGCGCGGAGAAGGGCTTCACCACGTAGTCGTCGGCGCCGTCCTGAAGTCCGCGAACACGGTCACTTTCGGCTCCGCGCGCCGTGACCAGGATCACCGGCAGCGTCGACTTCGCCTGCCGCAGCGCCGCGAGCACGCCGAAACCATCGAGTCCGGGCAACACCACATCGAGCAACAGCAGATCGACCGGCAACGACAGCGCCATCTGCAATCCGCCACGGCCCTCCTCCGCCTCGTGCACGGCGTGACCGCCGAACTTCAAGGCGTCGACCAAGCCGCGCCGGATCGCGCGGTCATCCTCGACCACCAGCACGGTCGTTGTTGTCGTCTTCGTCATCGTCGTCTTCGTCGTCGAACTCACGCGTCGCGGATGTCCTTCTTCACCGATGGCTTCACCGATGGATTCACCGATGGCTTCTCCTGTGGCTCCGCTTCGGCCGGCGCGGCCACCGCCGCCGGCAGCTTCCACTTGAACCCCTTCGCCTCGGCCTGGCGGCGCAGCGCCGCGCGCACCGCCTGATCGAACGCCGCGCCCTCGGTCACGCCGCGCTTCTTCAATTCCTCTTCAATGACGACGGCTCGCTTCGCGCCGGCGACTTCGACTTTCTTCTGTAGCTCCTGGCGCTTGGCCCACTGCTCATCGACGCACTTCTGCTTGGCCTCGAGCGTGAGCTCGCGCATCTTCTCGGGGAGATCCTCCTTCTTCAGGTCCTCGAGCTTGAGCGCCCCGGTCTTCACCTGCTCCACCAGGTCCCACGAGCAGGAGTAGAGCTTGCCACCCTTCGTCTCGCAGCGTGCCGCCGCCGTCGCCCCGTTCAACTTCTCGGCGTTCGCATCCTGCGCACGCTGGTTCTCCCACGCCGCTGCGCCGCCCGCACCGATCGGCAGGTAGGTCGCGTTCATCGCGACCGACAGCGCCGCGAGCTCGCCGTCGAACGGCGTCTCGATCACGATCGTGCCGTTCTGCTGGTCGATCGAGGCGAAGTGGCCGTCGGCGAACTTTGCCACCTGCTGCCAGGCCGGCGCGAGCTCGTCGGCCGGGTTACCGCAGTAGATCGAGTTCACCACGATCCCGCGTTCGATCAGGACGCGGCAGGCATCGACGTTCCGCACTTCGGCGTCCTGCTCGGCCGACTCGTTGCCGGCCACAACCACCAGTTTCAGGTCGCCCGGCCGCGCCGACCATTCGAGTTCGCGCGACGCAGTCGACAGCACCCGGGCGACCAGCTCGGTGCCGCCATTGGTGGTGAGAGCGAAGAGCTGCTGCGACACGAGGTCCAGGTCCTCGGTGAACGGCACGTCGACCTTCACCCAGCCGCGCTCGGCCGGATGGCCGTCGTTGCCGAAAGTGAGCAGCGCGACGCGCAGCTTCGGCGTCGGCTCGGCCAGCGCGAGCTCGTTGACGATCGCCCAGATCTTCTGGCGGGCGGCGTCGATCAGCCCGTCCATGCTGCCCGAGGTGTCGAGGCAGATGGCGAGCTCGACGCTCGCCCGCGCCGCGGCCGATGGCTCCGTCGCCGACGGCACTGCAGGAGCCGGCTTCGCCCCTTCGTCGCCTGCGCGCACGTCGCCTGCGCGCACGTCGCCTGCACGCAGCTCATAGTTGCCGAAGGCACCTGCCGCCACCGTGAGCCCGAGGCCGGCCTGGATCGCTCGCTTCATGTCGATTCTCCTGGCGCCGATCGCAGCGCGACGGCGCATGTGGGGTCTGATTCGTTCACTGCCCGCCGAGATGCAACAACAGCCGCACGCCGCGATGGTCGAGGACGACCGCGCCGCGCAGGCAGAACACGCTCTGGCGACCATCGGCGATCAGCTCGTTCGCCACGCGCTGCCAGTCGGAGGTGCCGAAGACCACCTCCTGATCGGTCGTCTTCTCGGGCGCGCCGATCAGCCGGGCGTCGAGCCATTTGCCCTGGTCCTGGAAGTAGCAGCGGTCGGCCGCCTGCTGCACCGTGGCGACCTCGACTCGCTCGAGCTTCTCGCCGAGAGCCTCGCTGCGGGTGTTGCGGAAGTCGACGCTCGACTTCGACTTGCGCTCGTTGAAGTTGGCACCCTGCGCCACGGCTGCCGCACCCGAGCGCTCCAGCACCGCTTTGTCGTTCAGCAGGTCGTTGCAGCGCAGCGAGAGGCTGCCCCAATCGCTCCAGCGGTTGCCGTCGGTGGCGAGGAACGCGGTGTACTCGGTGAGGATCCCGAACTCGGTCGAGAGCCGCAGGATCTCCTGCGTCAGCTCAGCAAGGCGCGGGTCGTGCTGCGGCAGGCCCGGATGCAACGGATCGCCGCCGGCGCCGAGCTCACGCACCTGATCGACGAGGTAGGCGATCTGGCGGGTCGCCCAGAGGCGCGGCACGAAGGCGTTGCGCGTGGTCGCGCGGCGCACGTCGAGCTCGAACCGGAACTCGCGCGCGCGATCGGACTGTTGGCCACTCACACGAAAGGCGAGCGGCGCGTCGCCGACGTACTGCCCGAGCACGATCAGCGAATCGCCGTCAAAGAGATCCGGCAGCCGCGGCGGCATCACGTCGCGGATGCGGCGCGGATCGATGGCGCCGCCGACCTCGAGAGTGACCAGTTCGACGCTCGCCAGCACCGGGCCGAACAGGCGGCGATAGACCTTTTCGACCGCGAGCTCGACGTCTTCGCCGGGCAGCACATAGGCAGCCGCGGCGCGCGTCGAGTCGGCGATCTTGTCGAGCAGTGGCACGTTGACGTCGGCGCCGACGCCGAAGGTGAAGATGCGGCGCTGGTGCGGATTGCCCTTCTCCACCAGCTCACGCAGCACGGTCTCCGACGTGGCGCGCACGGTCGGCAGCCCGTCGGTGAGGAACAGCACCAACGGCAGCGTGCCCGTGGCATGCGGCTGGCGCAGTGCCTCGGTCAGCGCGTCGTAGATGTTGGTGCCGCCATTGGGGCGCAGCGCAGCGAGGTAGGCGCGCGCCTGCTCGGTCGTCCGTGCGTCCTTCTGCACCGGCTGCGTGGCGAACAGCGACACCGCCGTCGAGTAGTCGACGATGTTGAACCACTCGCCGTCGGCGAGACCTTCGATGACCTGCAGCCCGGCCGCGCGCGCCTGCTCCATCTTCCCGCCCGCCATGCTGCCGCTGCGGTCGAGGACCACGGTCACTTCGCGGCGCGCGCTCGCCTTCGCCTCGCGCGGCAACGCCGGCATTCCCGCCATCAGCAGGAAGTAGCCGCCGCCGATCCGCGGATCGGGATAGGCGAACAGCGACGCGGTCAAGTCGTTGGCCGAGCGCAGGTAGGAGAGGCGGAACGCGCCGGGATTGCGCCGGCTGGTGGCCGCGAGACGGACGTTCACCTGATCTTTCGTGATCCGCGTGGTCTCGAGGTCATGGCTCGGCGAATAGACCATCGCGACGCCCGACTTGCTGGTGAGCGTGGCGTCGATCGACCACTCGGCGGTGGCGGTGAGCGATTCACTGCGCGGAAGCTCGTAGTCGACCCGTTCCCCATCGCGCGGAAGCAGGTGGTCGAAGGCGAGGCGAACACGCTGGCGGCCGCCGGCGGGGATCGGGAAGACGCTGCTGCGCACCGCGGCGTGGCCGGCGAATTCGAGCAGGCCAGGATCCTTCAGCCGCCGCACAATCTCGTCGTAGAGCCGGCGCGCCTGGTCGCGCGGCAGCAGTTGCGCGATCGCTTCGGAATGTGTGCCTTCGAGCGCGAATCCCGAGACCGCCGCATCGTCCGGCACCGGCAGCACCACGATCGCCTCGGCCGGCTGCGCGCCGTGGTTGACCAGTTCGAGCTCGAGCGTCGTGCTTGCAGTCTCTTCGAGGATCTTCACCGTCGCGCGCACCGAGGCGAGTTCGACGCCGCCGGATCGATGCGGCATCACGAAGCTGCGCGTGTTCGGTACGACGATGTCGGTGAGGCGATCGAGTTCACGCCAATCGCTGGAGAGAGAACTGACTTGCGCCGACGCGGAGATCGGCAGCAGGAAAAAGACGGCAAGTGCTGCGGTTGAAAGGGACCGACGCGCGACTTGCTGCGAGATTGGATGCATGACGACCGTCTCCGATGCGGTGCGCGACTTGGCGCTCCATCGGCAGAACCTACGGCGCCGACGACGGCCGGACGGTCACGGCCATGCAACGGGCGCAACGCGGCGAGCGGCGGCGCGCTCAGCGCTGGACGAAGACTCCGCCGTTCTCGGCGGCGAGGCGGCTCAAGAACTTGTCGTCGATCCCCTTGCCGAGCCCGATGGCGTGCACGACCACCTTCTTGAATGGGTTGAGCCGGCGCACCATCTGCAAGGTGCGCTCGGGATTGTCGGGGCCGTTGGTCAGGCTCGGCTGGCCGTCCGTCAGCAGGAACACGGTGTCGACGGCCGTCTCGTAGTACTTGTCGGCGGCGGCGCGCCCCGCGATCGCGAAGGCGTTCTCCATCGCGTCGTGGATGTTGGTCGCGCCGCCTGGCCCGAGCTCGGCGACCCACTTCTGCGCCTTTTTCACGCGATCGGGCGATGCATCGACGAGTTTCGGCACCCAGCGATCGGCGCCGCTGCTGAAGTAGACGATGTTGAACCGCGTCTCCGGCGGCAGCTCGCCGAGCGCCTTGATCAGTTCCTGCTTCGACGCCTCCATCCGGCTCACTTCGCCGGGCGGCGCCGGCACCGGCCGCGTCTCGGCGGCGTCGGCCCACTTCGGATTCGTCATCGACATCACCATCGAGCCGGAGCAGTCGATGACGTAAACGATCGCGCGCGAGTCCTGCGGGATGCCGTGGAAGTAGCCGGTCGCGAGCATCTGCACTGCGGGCACGCCGACGCCGAGCTCCGCCTGCCCCGACGTGTAACGGAGTCCTTCTACCGCGAACCAGCTCTTCCACGCGTTTAGGCTGAGTCCGTGCTTCTGGCTGGTGAGGATCTCGAGCGCCGCGGCGAGCTTCAACTGCGTGCGGCCGCTCTCCTTCTCGAGGCGCATCACCAGCGGCTCGATCGCGCCGGGCGCCCCCATCTTCGCCAGCGCCAGCGCCGCGGCCTCGCGCATGGTCGCCTCGGCGTGATCGATCTGCGGAATGAGACCGGGCGCCAGCGCCTTCGCCCGCGGGCCGAGCGCCTGCGCCGCCAGCAGCAGCGCCATCCAGTCGTCCTGCTTCTTCAGGTTCGGCGCGATCTTCTGCAGCAGCTCGGTCAGCGGTTCGCCGAGGAAGCCGGCGGTCCGCACCAGCTCGACCTTGAACGAGAGTCCGAGCTTGTCGTCGCCGAGCGCGCGCTCGACCAGCCACAGCAACGCGGCCGGCGTGCGCAGCAGTGTGACGCGATCGAGCAGGCGCGCCTGCACCCGGCGCAGCGGGTCGACTTTCCCGCGGCGCTCGATGATCTGGCCGTCGGAGAGGTCGCCCTTGGTCAACTCGGAGTGGGCCTGCTTCTCCTTGCTCTGTGCCTTCGCCTCGAGCGCGACGTAGCTGTTCAGCAGCAGCTCGGCGACCGGTTGCGAGTCGTAGTCGCCGAGTCCGTTCAGCGCGTCGATGCAGCGCTCGGCATCGAACTCGGCGGCGCGCAGCGCGCGCTCGACCGCGGAGATCGCGTCGGCTTGATCGTCGCCGGCCACAGCCGCGGTCGCGGCGGTTGCAACAACGGGATCGGCGTGCCGCGTCGAGGCGAAGGCGTGCACTGCGCCGGACCCGGCGTTCGGCAGCCAGAACGAGGCGAACACCAGGCAGCACAACGCGAGGAGTGGCGGGCGGCGGAGCGAGGCCATGGCGGGTTTTCCTGGCAGGCGATCCCGAGCCTTTCCCCTGGGCGGCGCCCGGGCGTCCCGCGAGTTCATATCGCGCTGCACCGCCCGTGCAACGGCGCTGAACTACTGCGCCCGCTGCGGCGCCCGGCGGCGGAGCCGCGCTGCCAAGCGAGATTCCTCGACCGCACCCGTGAACGACGCCGCCAGACTTCCGTCGAACAGCCCGCGTTCTGCGGCGTTGTCTGGCCGACTCCACCGCGGCCGCGCGAACCGACCGACCCAGATCGGAACGAGCGAACGGGACCCGAGCGGACCGGACCTGAACAGATCGGGACTGAGCGGACCAAGACATTCATGCGCGGCCACAAGCGGATGGTGGTGTGAGCGAAGAGACCCCCCTCTTCGACGATGGTGCCGACCTGCGAGGCTTCCTCGCCGGCGACCGCGAGCGATTCGCGGTGCTGCTCCATCGCCACCAGGCGGCGCTGCTTCGCTACGCCCATCACCGTCTGCGTGACGCGACCGCGGCGGAGGATGTCGTGCAAGAGACGTTCCTACGTCTGCTGCGCGAGGCCAAGGCGCTGATCGAGAACGCGTTGCAGAGCGGCAATTCGTCGATCGCGCCTTGGCTCTTCAGCGTCTGCCGAAACTTGTGCGCCGACACGGCGCGCCGGGAGGTTCGCATGCAGCAGAGACAGATGCGCGTCGCCGTGCCCGACCTAGCCGCCCCTGAACCGTGGGGCGTCGAGGCCGAAGAGGAGCTCGGAAAAGTTCGCGAACTCCTCGCCGCGCTGCCCGACCACGAGCGCGAAGTGCTGACGCTCAAGGTCCAGCACGGCAAGAGCTACCGCGAGATCCAGGTGCTGCTCGGGGTTTCGTTGCACGACGTCTTCACAACCGCCCACAAAGCGCTCGCCCGCATCGCCGCCGGCATCCGCGCCGCCGGCCTCGCCTGACCCCGCCGGTGACCGTTCCGACATTCTGATCCAGACACAGAACGTCCGTTTCGTCACCACCCACGTCGCCGTCCGCCATCCGATTCCTCTCGCCTTCAAAGGAGGCGCTCCCATGAACTCAAACTCCAACACGCCGAACCCTGCCGGCTCCAACCCGTGCGCCGCCTTCCTCGAGGAGGTAACTCACCTCATCCTCGGCGAGCTGCCGACCGAGCGCGTCGCCGCCGTCGAGGCGCACTGCGCCGCATGCGCAACCTGCCGCGCCGAACGCGAGCTGCTCGCGAAGTCGGCCGAGCTGATTCGGAAGGAGGCACCGTCGATCGCGCCCCTGTTGCAACTGTCGAACGCGCGGCAACAGGCGCTGCTGGCGGCGGCCGGCGCGAGCAGCGGCGGCGGCGGCGGGAGCCTCACTCGAGTGCACGGCTTCTGGAACGCGCGGCGCCTCACCGCTGCCGCGGCCGCGATCTTGACGGTCTGCGTGACCGGAAACTGGATGTGGCGGCGGTACGACGTTGGCGTCGATCGATGCCAGATGACCGCTGAAGCGGAGCTGCTGGCGAGTCGCGGAGCGGCGACGCATCTCGATGCGAGGGCAGGCGATACCTCGACCCACCCTGTAGGAAGCGGCGCCTTCGCCTATGGGCCAGGAATCTCGAGCGCTGACTCACTCGCGACGTTGAACCCGGAACGAAGTCCGGTCGAGACCCCCGCCGCCGATGCTTTCGCGGATGAAACTCGCGACTCCGAGCTCGCCACCAAGCTGAGCGACGCCGTCGCCGCCGGCGATCGCGACGCGGCGAAGAACGCCGTGAAGGAGCTGCAGAAGTCGGGCGAGTCGATTGCTCCGGCGACGATCGCCGCGCTCAGCATCGAGCTGGCGCAGAACGATCAGGCCGAAGTGGCGGTCGAACTCCTGGAGCAACTGCCGCGCCTCGAGGAACTCGACGACAAGACCGCCGACAGAATGCGCCGCGTCGCCGGATACGTCCGCGGGCAGTTGCCAAAGGATGGCGCCGAGATCGACGTCGCGGCACTGCGAGCGCTCGGCTACCTCGGCGGCGAGGAGGCGGCGGAGGATCCAGAGCAGACCGTGTTCGCTGCCGACCTCGAGAAGGTCGTCGGCGAGGCGCGCGCGCTGGCCACCCCTTCGCCGACTGGCAACACGCCGTCGCTGAACATGAAGCACAAGGATGGGTCGGAGCTGGAGCCTTCAGAGCTTGCGTTGCTGGAGGGCGCGCGCCGTTCCGCTCGCCTCGTGCGGTCTGAGCTCCCACCTGGCAGTCCGACGACCAATCCGCCGGCTCCAGCGGCGGGTGCAATCGAGCTGGACCTCCTGGAGCGCGCGGTCAACGCCGCCAACTTCAACTATCCCGGCACAACCTACGACTTCCCCGACGTCGCGACGTCGACGGCGAGCGCGCTCGCGAAGCTGAAGCAAGTCATGCTCGCGCCAGATCAATCCATCGACTCGCTCGGCGCCACTCCCGGTCTTTCGACTCCGCTCTCGGCGCTCAGTTCACCGAGCGAAAGCGCCGGCCCCATTCCCTTGCCGGTGGTGAGCGGTCTCGGTCAATCGCAGTCGATCTTCTTCAACGATGCGGCCGCCGAGGCGTCTTGGAAGGTCTCCCATCCGACGGGGGCTGGCGACCCATTCCTCGTCGATGGTGCTGACGGCGACATCCGCGGGAGCACCACGAACTACTTCGACGCTGCAGTCCTCACTGCCCCCCTCTTCGGCGACGCGCTCGTCGACAGCTACTTCTGCGGCACCTGGGCCGCGGACGGAGCTGCCTCTCCCGACCCCAGGCTTGCACAGGTTGTGCTCGCCCGACTCGCGCTCGCCGCCCCGAGCGACCTCGCCCGGATCGAAGGCGAACTCCAGCGCGCCGCCGCGACTGGTCGCACGATCGACGTCGACGCGGTTGTGAAGCTCTTCCTCGACAAGCTCTCCCCTCGCCAGGGCGAGACTCCCCGCGACATGTTCTTCCGCTGGTTCGGCGACAACGCGGTGATCCCGACGCGGATCGACGCGCGCTCGACCTTCGGGATGGACGTAGACACGGCGAGCTACAACCTCGCCCGCGGCTACCTCGCGAAGGGCGCGCTGCCGCCGAAGGCCGCGGTCCGCACCGAGGAGTTCGTCAACGCCTTCAAGCAAGGTCTCGCGGCACCATCGGCGATCGGTGCCGAGGGAGCGGTCGGCGACGTCTTCGCCCTCTCGACCGAACTCGCCCCTAGCCCCTTCGGCGAGGGCAAGCACCTCCTGCGCGTCGGCTTGAAGGCGCGCGAAATCGACCGGAACGCCCGGAAGCCGGCGGCGCTCACCTTCGTGATCGACGTCTCAGGCTCCATGGAGGAGGGCGGTCGGCTCGAGCTGGTGAAGCAGTCGCTCCGGCTGCTGGCGGCGCAGCTCGATGAACGCGACACGGTCGCGATCGTGGTCTTTTCCGAGAACGCCCGCATCGCGCTACCGCCGACGCGCGGCAGCAACCACGGAGCGATCGTCGCGGCGCTCGACGTTCTGCGTCCCGAGCAGTCGACCAACGCCGGCGCTGGGCTGCGGCTCGGCTACGACCTCGCCATCGCGCAACTGCGGCCCGACGCCGACAACCGCGTCGTGCTGTGCTCTGACGGCGTCGCCAACGCTGGCGTGACCGATCCCGACCAGCTCACCGCCCGCATCCGCGAGTGCAAGAGCAAGCGCATCTGTCTGACGACCGTCGGCGTCGGCATGAACAACGTGAACGACGCGCTGCTGGAACAGCTGGCGCGCGAAGGCGACGGCAACTGCCACTACGTCGACGGCCTCGCCGAGGCGAAGGAGCTGTTCGTCGACAAGCTGACCGGCACGCTCTCGACCGTGGCGCGCGACGCCAAGATCCAGGTCGAGTTCGAGCCGACCGCCGTCCGCGCCTTCCGCCAGATCGGCTACGAGAATCGCGCGATCGCCCACGCCGACTTCCGCAACGACCGCGTCGACGCGGGCGAGGTGGGCGCCGGCCACGAGGTGGTCGCCCTCTACGAACTCGATCTCGCCACGGACTCGACCGGCTCACTCGCGACCGGCCCGCTCGCCACCGTGCGCTGCCGCTACGAGGATCCGCGCACCACCACCGTCCGCGAGCAGGCGCGCATCTGCTTCGCCGCCGAGGCCGGCAGCAGCGCCGGCGCGATGCCGCCCCGCTGGCGCCTCGACGCTGCCGTCGCCGAGTTCGCCGAGCTGCTGCGCCAGAGCGTGCATGCCCGCGACGGCTCGTTCGGTGCGATCGAGCGTCTCGCCGAGCCCCTCGTCGCCGAGCTCGCCGGCGACGCCGATGTCCCCGAGTTCGTCGCGCTGGTGAAGCAGGCCGCCCGCCTGCCCGACCTCCTGCCGCGTCGCACCGAGCTCACCCGCTGCGTCGATGAACTGAAGAAAGTGCGCGTCTGGCAGAGCGAGTGGCGCCAGGTCGACCCGCCGCAGCAGCAGACGAACTCCGAGCTGATGAACCAGCTCGAAGAGCAGAACAAGAAGCTCGAGCAGGCGCTGCGGGACGCGCTGACGAACGCGTCGAAGGTGCGCTGACTCCCGCGACAGGATCCGTAACGATGACGAGCGGCCGGCAGGGACTTCCCTGCCGGCCGCGCTCGTTCAAGCCAGGTCTTGATCGGTTCGATATTCATCGCTAGATCGTGATCTACCGATGAATGAACTCCAGTCCACCAGCAAGGCCTTGAAGGCACTCGCCGATCCGACGCGGCTGCGGTTGCTCGCGCTGCTGTCGCAGGCGGAGCTGTCGGTGGCGGAGCTCACGCGCGTCGTCGAGGCAAGCCAGTCGACCGTCTCGCAGCACCTGGCGCTTCTGCGCGAAGCCGGATTGATCGCCGACCGCAAGGACGGGACGAAGTGCTACTACTCGCGGGCGCCGGTCGTCGGCGCCGCGCACGGCTCGGTGCCCGGCGCAGAAGTGAACGGCGCCGCCCATGGCGCCGCCCTCGCATACGACGAACTGGCTTCCACAGTCGCCGCTTCGCCCGAGGCGCGGCGTGACGCGAAGGCGCTGCGCGCCGCGCTGGCCGATCGGGAGAAGGAGGCGCGCGCCTACTTCGATCGGATCGCCGACGCGATCGAGCACGAGTACCTGCCGGGTCGCACTTGGGAAGGACTCGCCAAGGCGCTGGTGCTGCTGTTGCCGCGCGGCAGCGTGGCCGACCTCGGCATCGGCGGCGGCGAGCTGACGCTGCTGCTCTGCCAGTCGAGCACGAAGGTGATCGGCGTCGACGCGAGCCGGCCGATGCTCGATCGGGTGCGCGCCAAGGCCGAGAAGTCGGGCGTCACAAACCTCGAACTGCGCCACGGCGAGATTGAAGCGCTGCCACTCGCCGATGGCGAGGTCGAGCTGGTGGTGCTGTCGCAGGCGCTGCATCACGCTGCCGAGCCGCAGCGAGCACTGGCCGAGGCGTGGCGCGTGCTGAAGCCAGGTGGCCGGCTGCTCGTGCTCGACCTGCTGAAGCACAAGGAGCGCTGGACGGCGGAGAAGTTCCAGGACCGCTGGCCAGGCTTCCATGAGCGCGAGCTCGCCGAGTGGTTGGCCGCGGCGGGATTCGTCGACGCGACGACCGCGATCGTGGCGCGCGAGCGGCAGCCGCCGTGGTTCCAGACGCTGCTGGCGCTGGCGTGCAAGCCGAAGGGCGCGACGAATGGAGCGCGCGCCCGCGTTTCGAAGAAGCTCACCTCCGCGTCGAGGCACCGATGACCCGCATTCCGCTCCCCGAACTCGCTCGCCAGCGCGTCGTCATCTTCGACGGCGCGATGGGCACTTCGCTGCTGGCGACCAAGCTGCCGCTCGCCGACTACCTCGACTGCGAGAACTGCTCCGAGACGGTGAACCTCGCGCGACCCGACATCGTCGAGCAGATCCACCGCGACTTCCTCGCCGTCGGTTGCGACGCGGTCGAGACCAACACCTTCGGCGCCAACGAGGTGGTGCTGGCTGAGTTCGGACTCGCCCACCGGACGCGCGAGATCAACCGGATCGCGGCCGAGCTCGCACGCAAGGCGGCCGACGCCTTCGAGACGGCTGACCGCCCGCGTTACGTCGTCGGCTCGATCGGACCGGGCACGCGGCTGCCATCGCTCGGCCACACGACCTTCGCAGTGCTTGAGAAGAGCTACTACGAGCAGGCGCAGGGGCTGCTCGACGGCGACGTCGACGCGATGCTGATCGAGACTTGCCAGGACATCTTGCAGACCAAGGCGGCGCTCTGCGGCGTGCTTGCGGCGATGGAACAGCGAAAGAAGCGCGTTCCGCTGATGGTGCAGGTCACGATGGAGACCACCGGCACGATGCTGGTCGGCACCGAGTTGTCGGCAGCACTCGTCGCGCTCGAGCCCTATCCGATCGACGTGATCGGATTGAACTGCGCCACTGGACCGCAGGAGATGGGCGAGCACGTCGCGTGGCTCTGCCGCAACGCGCCGCATCTCATCTCCTGCCAGCCCAACGCCGGCCTGCCGCAGATGGTCGATGGGCAGCCGCACTATCCGCTGAAGCCGGCCGATCTCGCGCGCTGGCTCGAGCGGTTCGTGCTCGAAGACGGCGTGCGCATCATCGGTGGCTGCTGCGGCACGACGCCGGAGCACCTGCGCGCGGTAGTGAAGGCGTGCGCCGGATTGCAGCCAGCGAAGCAGTCCGTGCGCTTCGTGCCGTCGGTGTCGAGCCTCTACAGCGCGGTCACGATCCGCCAGGACAGTTCGTTCCTGATCGTCGGCGAGCGCACCAACGCCAATGGCAGCAAGCAGTTCAAGAAACTGCTCGAGCTGGGCGATTTGGACGGCATGGTCGCGATGGGCCGCGCGCAGATGGCCGAGGGCGCGCATGTCGTTGACATCTGCACCGCTTACGTCGGGCGCGACGAAGTGGCCGACATGAGCGCGGCGGTGAAGCGCTTCTCCACGCAGGTGGCGGCGCCGCTGTCGATCGACTCGACCGAGGCACCGGTGATCGAGGCGGCGCTGGCGTTCTGCGGCGGCCGCTCGATCATCAACTCGATCCACATGGAGGATGGCGAGGAGCGGATGGCCCGCGTGCTGCCGCTGGCGAAGAAGTTCGGTGCGGCGGTGGTGGCACTCACGATCGACGAAAAGGGGATGGCGAAGGAGAGCGCAGAAAAGGTCGCGGTTGCGGAGCGGATCGTCAATCTCGCCTGCAGCAAGTGGGGAATGCGGCCTTCCGACATCCTGATCGACCCGCTCACGTTCACGATCTGCACCGGCAACGAAGACGACCGCAAGCTCGGCCTCGCGACGCTCGACGGCATCGAGCAGATCAAGAAACGGCTGCCCGAGTGCCACACGTTGCTCGGGCTGTCGAACATCTCGTTCGGGCTGAAGCCGGCCGCGCGCCACGTGCTGAACTCGGTCTTCCTGCACCATGCACGGCAGCGCGGGCTCGACGCGGCGATCGTCCACAACGGCAAGATCAAGCCGCTGTTCCAGATCGAGGAACGGCAGCGCCAGGTCGCCGAGGACCTCATCTACGACCGCCGCCGACCGGGCTACGACCCGCTGCACGCGCTGATCGAGCTGTTCGAGAACGTCGTCGAGGAGAAGGCCGCGCGCAAGCCCGCGGCCACCATCGAGGAGCGGCTGAAGGAACGGATCGTCCGCGGCGACAAGCCGGGACTCGATCTGGACCTCGCGAAGGCGCTCGAAACGTATGCGCCGCTCGCGATCATCAACGACCTGCTGCTCGACGGCATGAAGACGGTCGGCGAGCTGTTCGCCACCGGCGAGATGCAGTTGCCGTTCGTGCTTCAGTCGGCGGAGACGATGAAGGCGGCGGTGGCACTGCTCGAACCGCACATGGAACGAACGGACGGCGACAGCAAGGGACGGATCGTGCTGGCGACGGTGCGCGGTGATGTACACGACATCGGCAAGAACCTCGTCGACATCATCCTGAGCAACAACGGCTACACGATCTTCAACCTCGGCATCAAGCAGCCGCTCTCCGCGATGCTGGAAGCCGCGAAGGTGCATCGAGCCGACGCGATCGGGATGTCAGGGCTGCTGGTCAAGTCGACGGTGGTGATGAAGGAGAATCTCGAGGAGATGAACCGCCTCGGTATCACGCTGCCGGTGGTGCTCGGTGGTGCGGCGCTCACGCGCAGCTATGTCGAGCGCGATTTGCGGGCGATCTACAAGGGGCCGGTCTCTTACGCGCGCGACGCGTTCGAGGGACTGGCGCTGGCGGCGAAGATCTGCGGCGCAGCGAAGGCGAAGCTCGAAGTCGCGACGGTCAACCAAGCCACCGGCGCCGCGGCGGACGCCGGCAGTTCGGTCAGCGACGATGTGCGCCGCGACGAGCAACTCGAGGCGAGAGTCGCCACCGAGGCGACCGTCGCGAACGTCGCGCCGGCGGAGCTGCAGCGCGTTTTTTCGCTCCGCGAGCGGCCCGTCCCGCACGACGAAGCCTTCCAAGCGCCGGCTGCGCTGCCGGTCGTCCCCGTGCCCGACGTGCCATTCTTCGGCACCCGCGTGATCGAGAAGATCCCGCTCCAGTCGCTCGTGCCGCTGATCAACGAGCGGTTGCTGTTCCAATTCCAGTGGGGCTTCAAGCGCGGCACCCGCAGCGAGGCGCAGTGGAAGGCCGATCTCGAAGAGCACGCGCGCCCGGCGTACATCGAACTGCTGAAGCGTTGCGCCGCGGACGAGATCCTGCAACCGAAGGCGGTCTACGGCCTCTTTCCGTGCCAGAGCATCGGCGAGACCGTGATCGTGTACGACGAGACCGCGACGCGGGAGATCGCGCGGATGTATTTCCCACGCCAGCTTCGCGGCGCGCGCCGCTGCATCGCCGACTTCTTCCGCCCGGTCGATTCGGGCGAGATGGACGTGATCGGCGTGCAGCTCGTGACGGTCGGCCAACGGGCCAGCGAGATCGCGCGTTCCTGGTTCCGCGCCAACCGCTACCGCGACTATCTCTACCTGCACGGACTGTCGGTCGAGATAGCCGAGGCGCTCGCCGAATACGTCCATCGGCAGATCCGCAGCGACCTCGCCATCGGCGGCGACGACGCCCGCGACCTCGGCGCCATGCTGCGCCAGGGCTACCGCGGCTCGCGCTACAGCTTCGGCTACCCGGCCTGCCCCGATCTCGCGATGCAGACGGTGCTGAACCGGTTGCTCGGGGCGCATCGGATCGGGGTGACGCTGAGCGAGGAGTTCCAGCTCGATCCGGAGCAGTCGACTTCCGCGATCGTCGTGCACCACCGGTCGGCCAAGTACTTCGCGGTTTGAGGCTGACGGGCCGAAGGCCCGCAGCCTAAACCCGCGCCGGGCAGACGGCGCGGCGCGCCGCTGCCCTCTCGGGGGTTGCAGCTGACGAACGAGCGCGCGGGTACGCGCGCCGTTCGCAGCTGAACTGGGTCAGGATCGTGGCGGAAGAGGGATGGCGCGGCGGCGGTAACGTCGCCAGATCCCATGGCGAAATACGAGACGCTTGACTGGTACGAGACGCCGCTGCTGTACGACATCGTCTTTGAAGAGGACACGACCAAGGAGGGGCTCTTCCTCGAGCAGGCGTTCGAGCGGTTCGGCCGCGTGAAGCGCGCACGGACGCCTCGGCGCGTGCTCGAGCCGGCGTGCGGGAGCGGACGGTTGCTGCTCGAGATGGCGCGGCGGGGCTGGCGGCCGACGGGTTTCGATCTGTCGCAGCCAATGCTCGATTTCGCGGGCGAACGGCTGCGTTGCGCTCGGCTCGAGGCCGACCTCCGCGTCGCGCGGATGGAGGCGTTCCGGTTCAAGGAGAAGTTCGAGCTCGCCCACTGCCTGGTCTCGACCTTCAAGTACCTGCTCGATGAGAAGAGTGCCCGCGGCCACCTTCGCGCCGTCGCCGAGGCGCTGCTGCCGGGCGGGATCTATGTGCTCGGGTACCACCTCACTTGGTACCCGTGGCGCCGCTGCCAGCACGAGCGCTGGATCGGCGAACGCGACGGCACGCGCGTCGTCTGCAATATCCGTAGCTGGCCACCGGAGCCCGGCGAACGGCGTGAACGGGTCCGCTCGCGCCTGGTCGTGACGACCGGTGATCAGGTGCGCCGCCACGAGTCGAGCTGGTGGTTCCGCACGTACAACGCAAAGCAGTCCAAGGCGCTGCTGGCCGCAGTGCCCGAGTTCGAGCACGTGGCGACCTACGACTTCTGCTACGACTGGACACGCCCGCGCGACCTCGACGACAAGCAGCTCGACACGATGCTGATCCTGCGCCGGCGCTGACGCATCGAGGGCGACTCCGAATCGAGCGACTCGCGGCGGCAGCCGTCAACTGCGATCGGCGAGACGTTCGGCGAAGTTGAACAGCGTGCGCACTCCCATGCCGTTCGCCCCCCTCGGCGCCTCCGGGCGGCCACGATCCTCCCAGCCGTAGAGATCGACGTGCGCCCATGGCAACCCGCCGGTGAAACGGCGGAGGAACAGCGCGGCGAGGATCGCGCCGGCTCGTTTTTCGCTGCCGACGTGGTTTACGTCGGCGAAGGGAGAGTCAAGCGCGCGCTCGTAGCCGTTCCACAATGGCAAGCGCCAGACCGGCTCGTCGCCTTCACGCGCCGCCGATTCGACCGCCGCGGCAAGCCCGTCGTCGCTGGCGAAGAGCGCCGGCAGGTCGGGACCGAGCGCCACGCGCGCCGCGCCGGTGAGTGTCGCGTAGTCGATCATTCGAAGCGGATTCTGCTCGCGCGCCCACGCCAGCGCATCAGCAAGCAGGAGGCGACCTTCGGCGTCGGTGTTGCCGATCTCGACTGTGATGCCGTTGTAGGCGGTGAGCACATCGCCGGGACGAAACGCGTCGGGACCGATCATGTTCTCGGCCGAGGGCAGCGCGGCGACGAACGAAAGCTCGATCCCGCAGCGGCCAATCGCATCAAGTGCCCCGAGGATGGTGGCGGCGCCGGCCATGTCCTTGCGCATCAATTCCATCGAGTCGGCCGGCTTGATCGAGAGTCCGCCACTGTCGAACGTCACCCCCTTTCCAACCAGCGCCACAGCGGGCGCGGCGTCGCTCGGGCACCGCCGCAGCAGCGTCACCGTCGCGGGCTTCGCACTGGCACGACCAACGGCCGCGACCATCCTGAAGCCGCGGCGCTCGACGTCGGCACCACGAATCACCTCGATCCCGTAGCCGTGACGGCGCGCCACCTCGACCGCCGCATCCGCCAGTTCGGCAGGTCCGAGCTCCTGCGCCGGCGCGTTCACCAACTCACGCGCGAGCAAGACGCCAGCCACCAGTGCTCGCGCTCGCTCGATCGCCGAGGTCACCTGCGTGGCCGGTAGCGAAGAAACGATCGCGACCTCGATCGAGCCCGTGGCGGCTTCGCGCTGGTTGCTGCGCCGGCTGCCGTAATCGGAAAGCAGCAACCCCTCGGCGATGGCTCCGATGAGCACGCGGCCAGTCGTCCCGCCTCCGTCGTGCAAGCCGGGCGACACGACGAATCCGACCGAGCTTCCATCCGCCAGTTGTTGAGCGGCGAGCGCCGCGGCGCTGCGCAACGACTGGGTGACGGGAACTTTCGAGTCGCGCCCGACAACGAGTCCAGCAGTGCCCTCCGCACCGGACCACGGCAAGAACTGCCCTGGCTGCGCTGCAAAGCGGCTGAACCCAGCGAGCCGCGCCAGCGCGGCGCGGTCGCCATCCCTGAAGCCAGGCATTTTGCCCGCTAGGAGGCGCTTCCACTCGTCGGCGTCGACAGCATCTACCCGCAGCCGCGTGCCAAGGTCGCCGGCCGCGATCACCGTCACTCGCGCGCCCATCGTCACCCTCTCCCGCAAAAGCGGGGAGCATAGGCGCGGACGGATCGCCGCAGCCCGTCACGCGCCGCGGTCGCAACGAAACACTGCGCGCCAGTCTCCAGGTAACCCGGAGGCCGGCGCGCAGTCGATCGCGGACGTTGCGATCACCGCGGGCGGGGCGCGTCGCCGCACCCCGCCCGGGGATCCGAATGCATCACGAATCTAGTAGTAGCCGGGGTAGCCCTGGTCCTCGAACCCGTGCTCGATATCACCCGAGTGCGGCGTCCCGTCGTCGATGTTCCCGTTGTCATCGTCGAGGGTGAGGATCTGCGTCTCGTTGGTGTCGCAGATCGTCTTCGCGTTGTACGCGACGTACCAAGAGTGGAACAGCGTGTCGATGACGAGGTCGCCGGCCGCGTCGCCGTGAGTGACGTTCAGGTATTCACGCACGCTCCAGAACGCGCCCATGAGCACTTCGCCGTCGACGTGGACTTCGCCGTAGCAGCCCGCGCCGCATGAGCCGCAGTATTGACGATTGTTGCGGCCGTCGCGGATGTCGCCGCCGCTGGTGAAGAAGTCCTCTCCGACGATCGGCGTATCGAAGATGAACATGCCCCAGACGTCGGCGGTGCCTTCACCGAAGCCGTCCGAGCCATTGTTCGAGCCGTACTTGTCGTTGGCCCAGTGGCCGACCTCGTGCGCCACGACGGTCGAGTAGCAGGTGTTGTTGCAGCCGCCGCCCTTCTTGTAGTAATTGGTCGAGCTGCCGTCGTAATAGGCGTTGCAGGTCGAATTCAGGTTGACGTTCAAGCGCTGCCTGAAGTTCATCATGGTGTCGGTCGGGTCGAGTCCGATGACCCATTCGCGGACGAGCACGCCGTTGCGTTGCGCGTTCATCTCCGCGGTATTGAACTCGCTCGGCACAGAGTTGAGCCCGGTATAGTTCTTGATACCGGGAGTCACGGAAGCGCTCTTCGTGTAATCGGTACCGGCCTTGTCATCGACCCACGCGTACGTCGACGTCGAGGAGAAGGCCCAAGTCACGGTCTGCACCGCCGAACCGGAATAGGTGATCGTCCAGTTGCCAACGGGGTCGGTGTCCGTGTTGCCGACGGCTGAATTGACATCACCACGCATCAGCAGGAACCGGGCGATCGGGTTTCCCGCCGTATCGGGCAGCACACCCGGCGTGCACCACTGACGAGTTTCACCCTTGAGGTCGGTGAACGTGTGGATCATGTTTTCGCGGCGGAGGATCGAGCCGTCATTCGCGTCGACCCAGATCTTCTCCTTGATCGGCAGGCCCTTGACCTGATCGAAACCGCCGAGAAGTTCGACCGACCAAGCGATCACGCCGCCGTTGCCCGCCGCATTCTCGACCACGCCGAACTCGACGCCACCGACACGGGCCGCGCTGCCGAACGCATTTCGCGCGAGCACTTGCGCGGCTTCCGCGGTGATGGTCGGGACGACATCGAGGTCGCCCGCATTCGGGATCGCGTGGTTCTCGATGCCGACGATCGCGCCATCCGCGTTGAAGAGCAACGCGATGGTGCCGCCGATGACCTCAACGCCGTTGACGATCTGCGCGAAGTTGACCGACACCTTGTTCGTCGTGCCGATGTTCGACATCAGGATGTGATGGACGTCCGCCGTGACGAGGGACGACGAATCGCAGCCGAACAGGCCGGAAAAGGCGTCGACGAACTGCCGCGCGGCCGCTTCGTAGTCAGCGTCGGTCTCCGGGACGCCGAACAGTCGGATCGGCTTGCCGAAGATGAACGTCGGGAACCCGCTGTCGAAGTCCCAATTCGCGCGAAGTCCAGGAACCTCAGCGCGCAACTGCGTGAACGCCAAGTCCGCGTCGTTCGGAGAAAACTGTGTTCCGGCAAACGCGAGCCCGGTCGACGCGAGCGTGATCGCACACGCCAATCCGCGCCTTCCATTGCTTCGCCCGTCACCCTGTCGAGTCATTTGCTGATCCTTGTGGGGGTACGAGTTCAACGTCATCCGCGAGCCCCGCACGAGCGAGGATCCACCCGCCTCCGACGCGCCACCAATCGATTCAAGTTTGATCGAGATTCAGACCGTCCACGTTCGTGACGCACCGAGCCAGAGTCGGGCTCGGTCCGTGACTGCTTCGAGTTCCGGTTGAAAAACTAGCGCGAACTACCGAACTGACACCGCCGTTGCGCCAGGCAGGAGCTTCGCGGCTCGGACTTTGGTCGCCTCATGGTAGACCGAACAATTTTCCGAAGCCAGACCGCAGACGCAGGATGCGTTGGGGCAAGGTTCGAGAACGCCAGAGCCGTGGAACTCTGGTGCTGTGACGGAACCCGACAGAAAAGAGTTCGTTGCGCCGGACGCTGAAGAATGCGGTACCCCCAAGGAGCGCCCCATCGATCGCGCGGAAAACTCCGCAGTACCTCCCCGACGCCGTTTTTTTGCGACCGGTCTGCGCGCGCTGTTTGAGGGTGTCGAGAGTGCGTCACGCTCCATTCAGGGCCGCCTCCCGCAGGCGCGCGCCGCGTTCGACCGACTGCGCACCCGCCTCGATCAGCCGCCTCTGCGGCCGCCAGGTGCACTGCCTGAGGTCGGATTTGCCGCCACCTGCGAGCGCAGCGGCCGCTGTGTCGCCGCATGCCCGGTGCACGCCCTCCAGTTTCTGGGTTCGAGCGACCCGACGCGTGACGGAACGCCGCAGCTCATCCCGAGCCAGCGCGCTTGCGTGCTCTGCGACGACCTGTCGTGCATGAAGGCCTGCCCGAGCGGCGCGCTCACGCTCGTGCCGAAGGAGGCGATCCGAATCGGCATCGCGCAGGTCCATCACGGTGACTGCCGCCGCAGTTTCGGCGAGCCCTGCCGTGAGTGCGTCGATCGGTGCCCGCTCGGCAGCGCCGCGATCGGCCTCGACCGCGCCGGCCGCGTCGAGGTGCGCGCCGCGGGTTGCACCGGCTGCGGAGTCTGCGAGCTCTACTGCCCGACATCACCGCGTGCGATCAGCGTGGTGCCGCTGGCGCATGCATCTGGCAGGGAACGGTGAATCGCAGCTCCACCGCGGGATCGGGCGGCGGCGTCGCGGTCAATGCGTCGAGTCCGGCAAAGATCGCCTCAACGCACGCCTCGCGTTCGTAGCCGATCAGCACCGTGCGCGCGCTCGCGGCTGCCGTCGCGAGCCGCTCCGCATCGTCGCTGATCCCGACGACGAACGCCGTCGCCGCGTACCCGGCGCGCGTTGCCGCTTCTTGCGCCGCTGCCGTGCTGGCAGGGTCGCCAGCGACGAACAGGTCGACGCGTCCGATGCGACCGATCATCGGGATCGCCTTCGCAACGGTCGGTTCGACCCCTCCCTCCTCGAACATGCGGAGTCGGACCTGCACCCGCCCCAACTTCCGCTCGATCGAGTCGAGCACCGATTCGACGCGCCGATGTGATTCCGGCCAGCGGGCATCCTCGAACGCGACGATGGTCGGCTCGCGGATGCCATCGGCGCCGAGCAACTCCGCGACTCGCGCACCGGCGTCGGCTGCAAGCGTGTCGCTCGCGACGCCGGCCCATGGGCCGCTTCGGCCATCGCTGCGCAACGCGAACAGGATCGGCACGGAGCTCTCTGCCGCCAGCCGTTTGGCCCTCTGCAACAAGTCCGGCGACGATGGGAACAACACGATCGCTCCGACGCGGTTGTCGATGAGGGCCTGGACGGCGAGCTCGCTTGCAGCCGCGTGGCCATAGCCGGCGCGGACGTCGAGCGCGCGATTGCGGCGACGCGCGGCGTCGAACAGGATTCGTTCGTAGCCCTCGAACACCTCGCCGAAGACGACGCCGATTCGCGGCTTCTCCACGACGGACGCCAGTTCGTCGGCAGTTGCGCCTTCCGACGCCGGATCGCCGTCACCAGAGCAGGCGCACAGCGCAGCACCGATGACGCCAAGCAGACGTGACGCGAAGCTCCGAGACTCTCGGGTCCACGCCGCGCGTGCGCCGCTGTTCATCCCGCCCCCCATCGTGGTCGACCCGCCGCGCTTCCTTCTATTCGGGCGCCGGCCGTTTCCGCAGCTGGGCGTGACGGTGAACACGTCCGCCCGTACTGCACCGCCCGATGCTCGCAGGCAACGGACGCGCTCGCTGGTTGGGGGCTCCACCGTGCGCCCATGGAGGGCACGCTGCGCGGAGTCGCGCGAGGTCTGCCGTCGCCGGGCTTTAGCCTCAGGGCTCACTGAGGTACCCACCCGCTCGCCCCCCGGCACAAGCTGTGCTGGGGTCGTCCGGATCGCGAGCGCTCGGAATCCCTGCGACATGCCACGTTTCGCCTGCCTCATCGACCTCCCCCGCATCGCATCGCGCCGGCTCGTGGCAGCGCTGGCTTGCGCGTTCGGATCGCCGGGGGACGCAGCTTTCGGGCAGGTTCCGGCTGCACCCGTGACCGGCCGCCCGCAAGTGGGTCGGCGGGATGTCGAAAGCCCCGTCAACAACCCCCTCGACGACCGCCTCCTTCCGGACGCCGCTCGCTCGCCGTGGCGCACCTGGTTCAGCCGCAACTATTTGCGCTACGAGCCAGCGCCGCTCGAACGCGGGGCCGGCCGCGAGCAGTTGCCTCCGCACCTCGTCGACACGACGTTGCGCGACCACCGCAAGGCGCTCTACCGCGACGATGTCTCGACTCGCCTCACGCTGCTGCTCCGAGACGGCGACGACCGGGTCCGCGGCGCGGCGGCGCTCTCACTCGCGCGCGGCGGTTTCCTCGAGACTCCGGATCACGTCGCCCGCCTGTTCAGCCTGCTCGATGACGAACAGAAGCGGGTGCGCGAGCAGTCGCTGATCGCCGCCGGGATCGCCGAGCCGGGTGCGGCGCGCCACCGGCTGCTGTCGATTGCGAACTCCAATTTCGACGGCCTCCACCTCCAGAACGAAGTCGAGCGCACGCGCATGCGCGCGCTGGCGAGCCTGTCCTTGGCTCTGCAAGGCGAACCGCTGCTGCCGGCACTGGTGGGCGGCTACGCACGCGACCCATCCGCACCGCTTCAACTGCGCGCGCTCGTCGTGCAAGCGCTCGGGCTCTCTGGCAGCGATGCGGCGCTGCCGTTGCTCGAATCGCTCGCGCGAAACGACGACGAGGCGCCGTTGATCCGTGCGACCGCGACTGCGGCGCTCGGACTGCTCGGGCAGACGGCGGCGGTGCCACTGCTCCTCGAACTGCTGGTGGACCGCGATTCTGACACCGACATTCGCGCTGCCGCCGCGCTGGCGATCGGCGAGGCCGCCCCTCGCGGTGATGACACGCTGGTGCGCGAACTCGTGAAGGCGATCGATCACGAAAGCAACGCGTTGGTCGGCCGCTTCCTGTTGCTGTCGATCGGCCAGATCGGCGGCACCACCGCGCGACTGCGGCTTGAGCATGCGCTCCAGCACGAGAGCGCTGAGCAGCGCGTCTTCGCCGAGCTCGGCTTGGGGCTGCTCGCCCGCCAGGGCGACGCTGAACTCGCGGTGCAGGCGCTCGAAGACGCGCTGCGCAAGACGCGCTCACAGGACGAGCAGGCGGCGCTGCTCTGCGCGCTCGGCCTGTCGCGCTGCGCGGCGACTTTCGATTCAGTCGCGAACTTCATCGACCACGGCGCGCCCGAGATTCGCCGCGCTGCCGTCGCCGGTCTTTCCTTGCTTCGCGCCCCGCGCGCCGTCGCGCTGCTCGAGCAGCGACTGCTCGACGACCCGGCACCCGAAGTGCGACTCCACGCCGCGCGGGCGCTCGCACGGCTCGATCCGACCTGCGCATCGCTGCTGGTGCGCGAGCTCGGCAGCGGCCGCAACCGCTCGAGCCCCGAGCGATCGGCGCTGATCTTGGCGCTCGGCTACACCGGCGACCCGCTCGCGCTCGAGCCACTGCTCGACCTGCTGCGCGAGCCCGGACACACTTCGCGCGATCGCGAGTCAGCGACCTTCGCGCTGGGCCTGATCTACGACATCCGCCGCCCGCCGGTGGCCTCCCGGCTCTCCGCCGGTCGCAGCTTCCTCCACGAATCGACTGAGCTCGCCGCGCTCATCGGCCTGCTCGACTGATCCGAGGCTGCCGGAGTTGGCGAGCGCGCTGCCAGACGCGCTGGCAGCCACCCTCGCAGGCACGGTCCGCTCCGTTCAACTCATCTCAGTGAAACGTCGGCGGGTCGCCGTCGTCATCGAGCGCTGCGCCACCCGCTTGGCCATCGTCGCTTTCGTCCTGCGGGTGCGCCGCGGCGCTGATCGGCGATGCACGTGCCGTACCGACGACCGCTCCGGCGCGCACTCCGTGGCGACGCCGGAGCTCGTCGACGTAGACTTCGACCTTCTGCCGCAACCGGATCGCCCCATAGGCGCTGGCGATGGGCGGGAAGAGGCGGGGATCGGCCTGCTGCACCGCCGTGAACAACGCGAGGCGGACCGCGTCGACCGGCTTGTCAGCACCGATCGCTTCGCGGATGCGATTGCCGACACCCCTCCAGCCCGGGTAGGTCGGCAGCGCCTCGGCTTCGGCCGGCGACTTCCATCCCGTGAGCTTCCGCAGTTTGCGCAGACACATCGGATCGACCTGCGGATCGAGTCCCTGCAACTTGTGGCCGGCAGCCTCGACCGCCAGCGGATCGCTGCCCGCGACGATCCACCCGAGGCGATGCTGCTGCGCGCTGTCGGGCGCGGCAGCGTCGATCGCCTTCAGAGTCTCGTAAGGGAAGACCGTCCCGGGCGCGCCATCACGTGAGTGGACCGCGTCGATCAACGCGAAGTGGACCGGCAGCTTCTCGAGCAGAGTCAACGCGACGTCGCCGGCGTCCATGCCGTACTCGAGCGACAGGAGATCGCTCGGGGTGGCCATCACATGCCAGAGATTCCAGAGCACCAGCGCCGGCCCCCAATGCTCGTCCGTGCGGTTCTTGGCGAAGACGATGCGGAAGTCGGCCTGCTTCCAGGTGCGACCCGTCGGTCGCTTGCCGACCGAGCCGAGGTCGAGCGGTGAGAGGTCGTCGGCGAGATCTTTGAGCTCGTAGCACGACTCGTCGTAACCAAGCGCATTGCCGACCTGCTTCACCGCGCGATTGCACAGGTAGCGCGACAGCTCACCACGCGTCTCCACGACCCGCAGGATCCGGAATCCGCGGTCGAGCAGCCCGCTGAAGAGCTGCCCGACGAGCTTCGGGTCGACGTAACTGACCGGCTCGTTCTCGCGCCGCACGCCGCGCATGAAGTCGACTTTGCAGGCGACCTCGAACAGCTCGCGACGCTTGCCCGACTTGATCTGCGCGTTTTCGACCGCTTCGTAGAAGCCAGCGTGGCGGAGCGTCTCGGCGAACACCTTGACCGTGTCCTCGCCGCGCGCGACTACGAACGGACGCGACCCTGCGCGCGCTGGCGAGGCTGGCAGCGGCGGCAAGGGAGTGGCAGCGGCGGGCGGTGGTCGATTCGCTGCGCCGGCGGCGGTCGGTGCGCGCGCCGCCACCGGAGGCGCTGCGTGAGGCGCGCGCGAACCGGCCGGAGCCGCTGTCACCGGCAATGCCACCGAGCGCTGGACCGCGCGGGGCCGCGTCGCGACCGGTGGAGGATCGTCTTCGTCGATGTCGTCGCGCGCGTCGCCGTCAGCCTGGTCCTCGTCGACGTCGTCGTCCTTCGCGGAAGCGCGCGACTGGTCGGGTTGGTTCGCTGCCGACGCGCTTGGCCGCACCTTGCGCCGCGTGGTCTTCGCCGGCGCGGCTCGCTTGGTTGACTTGCTGCCGGCTCGACTTGAAGTCGAGCTCGCCTTCTTGCGCGTGGCCATCCGATCCTCGTGGCGCCCCCCTTCCCGGAGGCTTGGCGTCGTCGGCGTGCGATGCGGCCGCCATGGACCATCGCGACGGCGAAGGCTTGACCCTCGGCGGGGCAACTCACTTGCCCCCGCTCTGGCTCCACCCCGCTCTGGACTGCCTCGCGCGGGACGTTCCCTGCGGAGGCGGGCCGACGACGGGCAGAGGTCTAATGCCTCCCCGGGGGCGAAGCAAGAGCCGTGGCTGGCGCGGAGCGATCGTCGCGGGCGCCGGCAGTCAACGCGCCGTCGCCTCGAACAGATGGCCGCCGGTCTCGAGCCGCGTGCCGGTTGCGTCCGCGACGGCAAACTTGCATCCGGCCAGCAACGACGCCGACCCGTAGCTCCCGTCCTTCGCCAGCGCGTAGAGCGACAGGTTGAACGTCGGGCGACCGTTGCCGTCGGCGTTCCCGTTCTTCCGGCTCTGGTCGACGACCCGACTGAGGATGTCGAGGCACGCATCGAGCGGCGAGCGGCCGGCGCGCATTCGTTCCACCACGGCGAACGCTCCGCACGCGAGGATCGACGCTTCGCCACGCCCGGTGCCGCCAGCCGACCCGACCGCGTTGTCGAGGTAGAGGCCGTCGCCGATCAGAGGCGAATCACCCACCCGTCCGGGAATCTTGAATGCGAGCCCACTGGTGGTCGTGGTGCAGCCGAAGTCGCCGGCCGCGTTGCGCGCGGAGAGGTGGATCGTGCCCGTCGGACGGCGCTTCAGCACCGGGTCTCTGGCGATCTCGTCGTCCGTCGGCGGGAACCAGTCGTCGGTCGCCGACAGCGTCTCCTTCCAATAGAGCCAGAGCTTCCGCGACTTCTCGGTGAGCAGACTCTCTTCGACGAATCCGTGGGCGCGTGCGAACCGCAACGCCCCCTCACCGACCAACAAAACGTGGTCGCTGCGCCGCATCACCTGCAGGGCGACGCGCGACGGCGTCTTGATGTTCCGGATCGACGCGACTGCACCGGCGCGGTGGGTCGGCCCGTCCATCACGGCAGCATCAAGCTCGACGACGCCGTCCTCGTTCGGCAGCCCGCCGTAGCCGACCGAGTTGTCTTCGGGATCGAGCTCGTTCAGATTCACGCCTGCGACCGCCGCGTCGACCGGCGCCGCTCCGGCACTCATCGCCGCCACCGCGGTCGCAACCGCTGCGACCCCGTTGTCGGACGCGATGCAGCGCGCCCCCGGATCAGCGGCCACCGCCCGACGATCCGCAGCGGAGGTCGCAGCGGAGGTCGCAGCGGAGGTCGCAGCGGAAGGCGACGCGCAGGCGAACGTCGCCGGCAACGCGGCACCCGCGGCCGCTGTGGCGGCAAGCGAGGCGAGGAACGATCGGCGAGTCGGCGCGGGTTCGGCAGGCGTCACGCGAAGATCTCCACTCGTGCTCATCGCGCCGGATGCGGCGCCACGCGGCGTATCTTAGCGCGACCGTTTCATGGAGATCCCCATGCTCGCGCCGCTGCTCGCGACGATGTTGCTGACCCAGGGACGCAGCTTGGCGCCGGCCGACACCATCATCTTCGCGCCGCGGGTGCGGACGCTCGATCCGGTCGCGCCGATCGCCGAGTTCGTCGCGTTTCGCGGCGATTCGATCGTGGCCGTCGGGCGGCGAGTCGATGCCGCGAGCTGGATCGGTCCGGCGACCGTTCGCTACGACGGGCCTCCCGGCAGCTGCGTCGTTCCCGGATTCATCGACGCGCACGCTCACCTCTTCTCGCTCGGGCATTCACTTCGGGAACTCGACCTGAATGGCACGCGCTCCTACGACGAGGTGATCGCACGCACCGCAAAGCGCGCCGCCGGCACGCCGCCTGGACGCTGGCTGCGCGGCCGCGGCTGGGATCAGAACGACTGGCCTGACACCGGCTTCCCGAACCACACCGGGCTCAGCGCCGCGACCCCGGACCATCCGGTCCTGCTGCAACGAGTCGACGGGCACGCAGCACTGGCGAACGCGCGCGCGCTTGCGCTCGCCGGCATTGACGACCGAACGGTCGCACCGGCTGGTGGCGAGATCCTGCGCGACGCGCGCGGAATGCCGACCGGCGTCCTGATCGACCGCGCAGTCGACCTCGTGGCGAGTTGTATCCCGACGCCTGACGACGCCGACGAACGTGCCGCGCTCGCGCTCGCGCTGGCGGAGTGCGCGCGGCACGGCGTGACGGCGCTGCACGACGCCGGCATCGGCGCGTCGCGGCTCGCCCTGCTCGAACGCGAAGCTGCCGCGGGGCGACTCACGGTGCGCATCCACGCGATGCTCGACGGCGACGACCGACCGCTGCTCGACGATCGGTTCGCGCGCGGGCCGTGGAGCGAGCTGACCGGGTTCCTCGCCGTGCGGGCGATCAAGCTCTATGCCGACGGCGCGCTCGGCTCGCGCGGAGCGTTTCTGCTCGCCGACTACGCCGACCGGCCGGGCCATCGCGGCCTCGCGCTGATCGACGCGGAGCGGCTGACCGAGGTGGCGACGCGCGCGTTGGCGACGGGATTCCAACTCTGCACGCATGCGATCGGCGACGCGGCCAACCGGCTGGTGCTCGATGCCTACGCCGCGGCGCTTGCGAACGACGCGAAGAACCACCCTGACGCGCCGCGCCGCGATCACCGCTTCCGCATCGAGCACGCGCAGTTGCTCGATCCAATCGATGTCCCGCGGTTCGCGCGTCTCGGCGTGATCGCGTCGATGCAGTTCTGCCACGCGACTTCGGACGCGCCCTGGGTTCCGGCCAGGATCGGCCGGGAGCGGACCGACCAAAAGGCCTACGTTTGGCGCCGATTGCTGGATTCTGGCGCGGTGCTATGCAACGGCACCGACGCTCCGGTCGAGCCGCTTTCGGTGCTGCGAAACCTGGTCGCCGGAACGACACGAACGAGCCCAGAGAGTTCGTTCGCCGGAGTCTTCACGGCACAGGAGCGCCTCGACGCCGAGGCGGCCCTCGCGGCATCGACGAGGGACGCCGCGTTCGCAGCGTTTCGCGAGGCCGATCTCGGGGTGCTTCGCGTCGGCCATCGCGCCGACCTCGCGATCGTCAGCTGCGATCCGGTTGCGCTCGACGCTGCGTCCTGGCGTAGCGCCCAGGTGTTGCGCACCTACTCGGCTGGACGGCTCGTCCACACCTTGGATTGAGCGTCCGAGTGTCACGTTGCCGACACCGTCGAGGGGCCCTCATCGAGTGCGACGACCAACGGCCCGATATTTCCTAGGGCTTCCAGAAGTTTTGCTGATTTGCCGCCACGACACTGCGGCCGAGCAGGGCTAGCCCTACTTCCGCAGTTGAGCCAAAATCTTGCGCCTTTCAGCGCTTCGAGGCGAAACCTCGCCTGAGTGATCGTTCGGCGTGAGTTGCTGCAGTCGATGTAGTGAAACATCCCCCGTTGAGTGGCTGACCGTACCCCACAAGTCCCCCCGCTGAACACTGCTGGCTACGCGGTGGACAGGAACAGTTGGTAGGCGGTGGTGATATCGGTGAGGCGTTCGAGACCCTTCCAGATGGTTTCGGCGCCGGGATTCTTGGAGCCGAGGAAGTTGAGGAAGCCGGGAAGC
>SIAN01000035.1 GCA_009691715.1 Planctomycetota bacterium | reverse complement strand
CATGCTTCTTCACGTCGGTGCTCCTCAGGAAGCCCCGATCTGGGTCAGTTGACCCCGATCGTTGCTGGTCCTTTGGCCGCACCGCCGAGAAGGCGGGTATGCGCAAGTGCCGCATTCAGCCGAACTTAGGATCGAATCCCATTGGTCGGGCCGAGGAGATTTGAACTCCCGACCTCTTGCACCCCAAGCAAGCGCGCTAGCCAAGCTGCGCTACGGCCCGACCGGTGGACGAGGACGCGCGGCCGGCTTGCTCTTGCGAGAGAGACGTCGCGCAGGGTCGGCAGGTCTTAGGTGCGGCGGCGAGCAGGGTCAAGGACGGCGACGCGTCGCCCCGGCTGGCGAGCGCAGCATTTCACGCGAGCAGTTCTTTCACCACCCGCGCTGGCTCGACGCCGGTCAGGCGCGAGTCGAGGCCCTGGAAGCGGACGGTGAAGCGGGCGTGGTCGATGCCGAGCAGATGGAGCAGCGTCGCGTGCAAATCGTGGACGCTGACTCTGTCCTCGACCGCGTGGTAGCCGAGTTCGTCGGTCGCTCCGTAGGCGAAGCCGGGCTTCACGCCGCCGCCAGCGAGCCACAGGGTGAATCCGGCGAGGTGATGATCGCGGCCGTCGCCCTGCGCCATCGGGGTGCGGCCGAACTCGGAGCCGAAGACGACGATCGTGTCTTCGAGCAGGCCGCGCTGCTTCAGGTCGACGAGCAGCGCGGCGGCACCGCGATCGACTTCGGCGGCCGAGCCGGCGACGTGCGACTTCACGGCGCCGTGATGGTCCCAGTCGCGGTGGTAGAGCTGGATGAACCGCACGCCGCGTTCGGCGAGCCGGCGCGCGAGCAGGCAATTGGCGGCGAAGCTGCCGTCGCCGCCCTTGGTGCCATAGAGATCGAGCACGTGCTTCGGCTCGTCGCTCACGTCCATCAGATCGGGGACGCTGGTCTGCATCCGGAACGCCATCTCGTACTGGCTGATGCGGGTCGCGATCTCCGGATCGCCCGACTCCGGCTGCGCGATCCGGTTCAGCTCCTGCACGGTGTCGACAACGGCGCGCTGGCCTTCCGGCGACACTCCCGGCGGGTTCCTAACGTAGAGCACCGGATCGCCGGTGCTGCGGAACTCGACGCCCTGGAAGCGGCTCGGCAGGAAGCCCGAATGCCACTGGCGCGCGGCGATCGGCTGCTTCTGGCCGAAGTTGCCGGTCGACACCATCACCACGAAACCAGGCAGGCTCGCCGTCTCAGCACCGAGCCCATACCAGAGCCACGAGCCCATCGCCGGCCGGCCTGAGTTCATCGAGCCGGTGTTCATGAACGCGTGCGCTGGATCGTGGTTGATCGCGTCGGTGTAGAGGCTGCGCACGATGCAGAGGTCGTCCGCGCAGCGACCGCCGAGCTCCGGCCAGAGCGTCGCGATCCGCTGCCCCGACTCGCCGTAGTTCGCGAACGGATGCTGCGGCCCGAGGCACTTGAGCGCCGAGCCCTGCAACTGCGCGATCTGCTGGCCCTTCGTGATCGACTCCGGCATCGGCTGCCCGTCCATCGCGGCGAGCTTTTGCTTCTCATCAAACGTATCGAGGTGGCTCATGCCACCGGCCATGTAGAGCCAGATGATCCGCTTCGCCTTCGGTGCGTGATGAGCGCCGCCGAGCGCCCCGCCGAGCGCGCTACCGCCCGCCTGCCAACGCGGACTGCCGCGAGCAGTGCCGCCAAGCAGCGACGACAGCGCCATCGAGCCGACGCCGAGACCGGCGCGTGCGAGGAAGGTACGGCGGGCGATTTCGGTCGCTCGATCCATGCAGTCTTCCCTACTGACTCCCGGTTCGAGCACGCTTCGTCATCTCAGTTGCGCGTGACCGCCTCGTGCAAATTGAGCAGCGCCCGCGCGACGCTGGTCCATGCGGCAAGCTCGATGACGCGGCCATCGCCGCCGCCTAGATCACTCGCCACCGGCGCCGCTCCGACGGCGATCACCTGCCGCGCCGCGGCGACGTCCGCTCGATAGGCCTGAAGCTGCGTCGCGAACAACCGTTCGAGCGCGGCCACCTCTTCCGCTCGGGGCGCACGCGACAGGACTCGGGCGAAGGCGAAGCGCACGCGCGCCGCGAACGAGTCGCCGCCCTCGCGCACGATCCGCTCGGCGAAGACGCGCGCGGCCTCGACGTAGATCGGGTCGTTCAGCAGCACCAGCGCCTGCAACGGCGTGTTCGAGCGCCCGCGCTCTGCGGTGCACTCCTCGCGACTCGGCGCATCGAACGCCATGAGCGACGGATGGAGGTACTGCCGCTGCCAATGCGTGTAGAGGCCGCGCCGCCAGAGCGCCTCGCCGCTGCTCGCCTGCCACTCGCGCGTCGGGAAGTTGAGATAGGCCCAGTAGCCGGGCGGCTGATAGGGCCGCACGCTGGTGCCGCCAACGCGCTCGACCAGCAGACCGCTCGCGCGCAACGCCAGGTCGCGCACCAACTCGGCGTCGAGCCGGAAACGCCCCTGCCGCGACAGCCAGCGATTGGCGGGATCGAGCTCGTCGCGCCGAGCATCGCTGCGCGACGACTGCCGGTAGCTCGCCGAGTGGACCAGCAGCCGCACCAGCGCCTTGACGTCGAATCCGGAATCGACGAAGCGCGACGCAAGCCAATCGAGCAGCTCCGGATGGCTCGGCCAATCGCCCTGCACGCCGAGATCGTCGAGTTTGCGTGAAAGGCCGGCGCCGAAGAACTGCTGCCACAGGCGATTGACGAAGACGCGCGCCGTGAGCGGGTGATCGCGATGCACCAGCCAGCGCGCGAGGTCGAGCCGCGTGGGCCGCCGATCGGCCGGCATCGCCGTCTGTGGCAGAAACGCAGGCACGCTCGGCTCGCGCAGCTCGCCGGTCTCGTCCATCCAGTTGCCGCGCGCGAGGACACGGATCGGCCGCGGCTCGACCGACTCGGCGACCAGCGTGTGGACGATCGCGGCGTCGAGCGCGGCGCGCTCGCGTTCCAGCGCCGCGAGCCGCTCGATCGACCCGAGCGCCATCGGAGCGCTGGTGACGGCGATACGGAAGCGCCCGAGCGTGTGCTGCGGATTGTCGAGCCGCTGCAGCAGATCGAGCTCGAGCCGGATCACGGCGCCGGCGGCAGCGGGGGCGGCAGCTGGGGCGACGAGCGGCTGCGCCAGCTCGAACACGGCGACGTTCGCGCGACCGGCCTGCTCCATCACCGCCCAGCCCCAGGTCGGCCCCTTGGCGTCGCCGTCGATCGCCGCCGCCACCGCCCACTTGCCGTACGGATTGCCTTCTGCCGCTCCGGTCTGCTCGTAGCTCGCGGCCGCCCCCGCGAAGGCCAACAACGCTGGCGCCGCCGCCCCATCGCGCGCCCCGACCCGCGCGACCAACTCGCTCAGCACGAAGTTGCCGTTGCCGGCGCGCCCCGGTCCGCGATTCGGCAACGAGTCATCCGGCAGTACCTCGATGCGGATCGCCGTCACGACGTCGGGCACTGCGTCGAACGTCAGCCGGTAGACATCGGTCGCCGGATTCGTCCCGCTCGCGAGCAGCGAACCATCGTCCTGCGTGGTGAGCGCCGCGCCCGCCTCGCTCACCGCCGTCGCCGGCCGCAACACCGTCCAACCCGGCTGCGTCTTCGCGATCGCGCGCTCGAGCTCCGCCTGCCGCGCCGCCTGCTCGGCGGTCGGCACCGCGATCTTCGGCCCCCAGTTGCCGTCGCCCTCGGCGCCGGAATAGAGCCCGCGTTCGCGCAGGTCGGCGAAAAACGCCTCGAACGAATAGAAGTCGCGCGTCGCGAACGGATCGAACTTGTGATCGTGGCATTCGCAGCAACCGAGCGTCGCGCCGAGCCACGTCCCGCCGAGATTGCGCACCCGTTCGGCGGCGTACTTCGCCAGATACTCCTTCGGCTGGACGCCGCCCTCGGCGCTCATCATCCCGAGCCGGTTGTAGCCCGATGCGATCCGTTGCTGCAGCGTCGGCGACGGCAGCAGATCGCCCGCCAGCTGCTCGATCGTGAACTGGTCGAACGGAAGGTTCTCGTTCCACGCGCCGATCACCCAGTCGCGGAACGGCGAAACGCTCACCTCCTGGTCGCCGTGGTAGCCGACACTGTCGGCGTAGCGCACCAGGTCAAGCCACTGCATCGCCATCCGCTCGCCGTAGTGCGGCGACGCCAGCAGCGCGTCGACCTGCCGCTCGAAGGCATCCGGCGCGGCGTCGGCGACGAAGCGCTTTACCTCGGCCGGCGTCGGCGGCAATCCGGTCAGGTCGAAGCTCAATCGCCGGATCAGCGTCGTGCGATCGGCCTCGATCTGGGGCGCAAGCGCGTGCTCGCGAAGCGCGGCGAGAACGAACGCGTCGACTTCGTTGCGGACAAATCGATCGCGACCGTCGATCGCGGGCACCGCCGGCCGTGCGACCGGCTCAAACGACCAGTGCCCTTCCCACTGCGCACCCTGCTCGATCCAGCTTCGCAGCGTGGCGAGCGCCTCGGCCGGCAGCGCCTTGCCGTGATCGACCGGCGGCATCCGTTCTTCCGGATCGGCCTCGGCCACGCGGCGCCAAAGCTCGCTCTTCGCCAGAGCTCCCGGCACGACGACACCTGGAATGGCGTCGCCCGATCCACCCACCAAGCCAAACAGCCCTTCGCGCGTGTCGAGGCGCAGCTCGGCTTCGCGTTGGCTCGCATCGGGTCCGTGACAGGCGAAGCAGCGATCGGCCAGGATCGGCCGCACGTCGCGATTGAAACGGACGAAGCCGACGTCATTGAAGCGGACATCGCTGAGACCGGCATCGCCCGCGTGCGCGAGCGCCAAGACCCACCTCACGAGCGCTGCCACTGCCACCATCAGACGGTCTCTGCGGCGCCTCGGGCGGCGAAGTGACTGATCTCAGTCGTGATAGATCGCCACCGCCGTCGGCACGCCGCCGACACCGCCGAAGACGGCCGCGTGGTGGCTCCCCAGCACGATCGCCGCAGCACCCGCGCGCGCTTCGGGGAGTGGCGCCTTCACCGTGAACACGTTCAGGACCGGATCGAACAGCTCGACCAGATCGGTCGGCACCGGCGCCGTGACACTGGTGCCGGTCGCGCCGCCGGCGACCAGCACGCGGTTGGTGCCAAACAGCACGGCGAGCGCCATCCCGGACCGCCCCACGCTCATCGCGCCGCGCGTGGTCCACTTCGCCAGCACCGGATCAAACGTCTCCGACGACGTGAGATTGCTCGGCGACGTGATCGAGCCGCCGATGCCGCCGCACACCAGCGCGCGGCCGTCGGCCAGCAGCACCACACTCGCACCGGCGCGCGCGGCCTTCATCGTCACTTCTGCGGTCCAACTGCCGGCCGGCAGCTGGAACGCCTGCGCGTGGTTGTCGATAGCCGGAATGCGGATGCCGAAGATCGTCGAATAGGTGCCGCCGCCGCCGATCAGCGCGTCGCCGCTCGCCATCGTGACCGCCATGTGCGCGACGTGCGGGCGCGCCATGTTCGGTCCGGCGCTCCAGCTGTTGGTCACTGGGTCGTAGAGCTCGCAGCTCTTCAGCGCATGGGTGGCGCCGGCGAGCGCATCGCTGATGTCGGTCGTTCCGCCAGCGACCAGCACGCGGCCGTCCGAAAGCAGGCGCGCACTGTGCGCGACGCGGACGCTCGTCATCGCGGCCGTCGCAGTCCAGGTGTCTGTCAACGGGTCGTAGACTTCGCCGGTTCCGAGCGCCGCCAGGTTGATGTCGGCGCCGCCGCACACCAGCACGCGCCCGTCCTGCAGCTTGGTCACGGTGTGCGCCGCGCGGCCGACCGGCAACGGTGCGAGCGTGCTCGACAGCTGCCGCCACGGCTCCCACGCTTCGCACGCGTCGATGTTGACGCCGGCCGCGCCGAACAGCGCGATGCGCCCATCATCGAGCTCGATCGCCGGAACTCCGGTCGGATCGTTGATCAGCGACGCGACCGAGTGATGCCACGCATCCGGGAAGGCGAAGGTGATCTTGCAGAGATTCGACTTCTCGGTGAGCTTGCCGCTCACCAACGAGCACATCTGCAGGTTGGCGACGATCCCGTCGAGCGTCGGGTCGGGGTCGAGGTCGAACTGCTCGGTCACGCTGCCAGGCGCCGCCATCGTGGCGAAGAAGTTCGGCAGCAGGAACGACAGGTCGAGCAGCGCGAGGTCGACGTCGAGGTAGCCGACCGGATGCTTCGGGCCGAAATAGGTTGGCCCTTCGGTCAGGCTGACGATCGTGATGTAGGTCGTCCCGATCGGCGCCGACATGACGACGTCGACGGTGCCGCCGAGATCGGCATCGCGGAACGTGACCTGCAACTGCGCCGACGCCGCGGGCGCGAACAACGCCGCCGCAAGCGCACCGAGTCCCAGAGCCAGCGAGCGAGGAGTCGGCGGACGGGTCGCACGCGCGTTCATCGGAGACTCCTTTTCAAGGTGCGAGGGGATCGGTCGGTCGCGCCGTCATCGTCGCGAGTCGAGTCGAATCGAGTCGGCGCCGAATCTAACGAGCGACCGCCAGAGTAGGCTCACAGCGGCTGTCGCGGGAGGGGTTGCCTCACCCGCGCCCGTTTGTCGCCGCCTCTTCGCTCACCCAGCAGAACGCCGCGACGCAGGCCGGCAGCCCGATCAGCGACGCCGCCAGCGCGACGACCTGCTCGACCTCCGTGGTGCTCGCTCCGGCCGCCAGCGCCTTGCGGACCCCCGAATGCACCGCCCCCTCCTGCCGCGACCCGATCGCCAGCGCCAACTTGATCAGCCGCTGCATTTTCGCGTCGAGCGGCCCAGCCTCGGCGCCGGCGTCCCCAAGTTGCTCCCACGCCTTGCCGAGCCCCGGGAAACGGCGCACGAAGCGCTGGTAGGCCGGCGGGGCCTTCTTCAACGCCTTCTTCGGCCGGTTTGGCTGCAGCTGTTTCGACGCCACGGCACCTCCTGCGCGCACCTTCGCCCTGCCGCACCGCGTTCTGCGTCGCTTGGGGCGCGAAAAGGCTCGCTATCCTAGCCGCCCCAATTTCGCGCAGCTTCCGTCGCCGAGGATCACCTTGAGCCCACCCACCGATCCAGTCTTCGACGAGCTCTTCAACCTTGCGCGCAAGGCGGCCTCGCAGACGCTCGAGGCGAAATTCAAGGAAGCCTTCGCCTCCTCGCCCGATCGGCTCGACGATTGGTTGCGCATCGCGGAAGAAATGAAAACGACCAACAAGCGCGCGCAGGCGGGTCACCTGCTCACCTTCGCCGTCGAGCACTATGAAAAGTGCGGCACGCCCGAGCAGCGCGTCCGCCTCCACTCCTTCATCGCCGGCGCGCTCGAGAAAGACCGCGGCCATCGCACGACACTTGCCCGCGCGCTGCAGGACTTCCACGCGTCGAGCCCCGCGTTCGAGCTCTTCCTCGACGCCTGCGGCCTGCGCGCCGACACGGCGATCGACGCTGCGCTCACCGACTTGCAGAAGATGTGGGCCTACGACGTCGGCTGCTACGCCCACCACGCCACCGGCTGGGGCGTCGGCGTCATTGATGGTCTCGACCTCGTTGCGCGCGAATTGACGATCACGTTCGAGGGCGGGCGCAAGCACTCGATGCCGGTCCGCTCGGCGATGCAGACGCTGAAGCCGCTGTCGCCCGAAGACTGGCGCGTCTTGAAGCACTTCAAGGCCGACGAACTGCGCGCGATGTGCGAGAACGACCCCGGCGAGGTGATCGCCCGCATCCTGCGGCAGCTCAACCGCCCCGCCGATGTCGCAATGGTGCGCGGCTGCCTCGAAGGCGCGATCGTCCCCGCCGCGAAGTGGAGCCGGTTCTGGACCAGCGCGCGCAAGGCGGCGCTGCAACGCGCGGACGTGGAACTGCAAGGCACCAAGATCGTCTGGCGCCAGGTCAACGCCGACGACCGCCTCGTCGCGATGAAGAAGGCGATCACGGCGAAGCAGGTCCTCGACTTCGCCAACACGATGCTGAAGGGCATCGCCGAACGCGGCACGCCCGATCCGAAGGTGATGGCCGATCTCTTCCCGGTGCTGTGCGAAGGTGCGCGCAAGCACTCCGCCTCCGATGAGTCGTCCTCGCTCGAACTGCTCCTCCTCGCCGACGACATCGCCGAACAGCAGAAGCTCACTCGTCTCGTCCTCGACGAACAGCTGAAGAAGGAGATGAGCGACGAGCGGACCTTCTTCCGCCGCCTCTCCGACCTCGGCAACCCCAAGCACGAGAAGCGCGCCCTCGATCACTTCCGCGAGTTCTCGGGAACGACCTACCCCGACCGCCTCCTCGCCCTGCTCAAGCTGTCGAGCGCGCGCCTGCTCGACATGCTGGTGCCGGAACTCCTCGATGCCGGCCGCGTGGAGGACTTGAAGCTGCTGCTGAACGAGGCGATGCGCCGCCTCGACGCGCATCCCGAACTGCTGGTCTTCGCGCGCCGCCGCTGTGTCCATCCGCGCTACGCCGCAATGTTCGAGGGGATCGAGCAGAAGGCGCTGGTCGAGCGTTGCCTCGCGATGGGAGAAGGCTCCGGCAAGGCGCCCGATCCGCGGCTGCGCGCGCTGCAGCGCCAGGTCGGGAAAGAGCTCACCGATGGCAACGGCAAGGAGTTCCGCGGACTGGTGAAGACCTTGAACCTCGACAACGCGCGTCTGCTCAAGCGCCGGATCGAGATGCTGCGCGGCCTCACCGACCACACCCAGATCATCATGATGCAGGTGTTCGGCGAGGTGCACAAAGAGCTCGCGAAGCGCGAGGAGGTCCTGCCGCCTCACCTCGATCCGTCGGTCATCTTTTGCACCGAGGACGGCATCCACAAGCGCAACGCCGAGTACGAGCACCTCACCAACGTCGACCTCCCGAACATCTTCGCGGCGGTCGGGCGCGCGGCCGCGTTCGGCGACCTTTCGGAGAACGCCGAGTACACCGCCGCACTCGAGGAACGCGCGCGCCTCACCAAACGCGCCGAGGAGATGGTCGAGGAGATCCGTCGCGCCCAGTCGATCACGGCGGCGCTGTTGAAGGACGGCGAGGTCACGATCGGCTCGACCGTCTCGCTGAAGGAGATCACGACCGGAAAGGTGCGCGAGTTCACCTTCCTCGGGCCGTGGGACGCTGACCTCGATGCGGACCGCCTCGACTACCGCGCCAACTTCGCGCGGTCGCTGATGGGCCACAAGGTCGGCGAGACCGTGATCGCCGAACTCGGCGGCAAGGCGTCGAACTTCGAGATCGTCGCGGTGAAGTCGGCGATCGCGCCGGAGTGACGGGAGCGCGGCCGGCGCCGCGAACGAAGGGCGCCACATGACAATGAAGAAGCCTCGGATCGGGATCCTCTGCGGCGGCGGACCGGCGCCGGGAATCAATTCGGTCATCTCGGCGGCGACCATCGAGGCGGTCAACTCGGGCTTCGAGGTCGTCGGCATCCGCGACGGTTTCAAGCACCTGATCGCCGGCGCTGTCGGCGAGACCGAACTGCTCACGATCCCCTACGTCTCGCGCATCCAGGCGACTGGCGGCTCGATCCTCGGCATCGCACGCGACAACCCGACCGTGAAGGAGCCGGGCGCGGCCGATCCCGGCTGGCGGATGACGCGGACCGTGCAGTCGATCCGCGAGCTCGGCCTCGACGCCCTGCTCACCATCGGCGGCGACGGCACCGCGCACTCGGCGCAGCGAACCTGCGAGGCCTTCGGCGGCAAGCTGCCGATCGTCCACGTGCCGAAGACCATCGACAACGACCTGCCGCTGCCGGGCGGCAAGTCGACCTTCGGCTTCCAGACCGCGCGTCACGTCGGCGCGCAGATCGTCGAGAACCTGATGACCGACGCCTACGCGGCGCGGCGCTGGTTCTTCGTCGTGGCGATGGGCCGCTCGGCCGGACACTTGGCGCTCGGCATCGCCAAGGCGGCCGGCGCGACGCTCGCCGTGATCCCGGAGGAGTTCGAGCGCGACCTGCCGATCCGTCTCGACGACGTGGTCGACGTGCTCGACACAGCGATGCTGAAGCGCCAGGTTTCCGGCCGGCCGTTCGGCGTCGCGGTGCTGGCCGAGGGCATCGCGCTGCGCCTCACTGCCGACGACATCGCACGCGTGCAACCCGACTGCGAGCGCGATGCGCACGACAATCTGCGCCTCTCCGAGCTCCACCTCCACCGCCTGCTCACGCGGCTGGTGAAGGAACGCTTCAAGGCCCGCGGGCAGGAGGCGACCATCGTCGCCAAGTCGATCGGCTACGAGCTGCGTTGCGCCCACGCCATCCCGTTCGACATCGAGTACACCCGTGACCTCGGCTGCGGCGCGGTCGAGTACATGCGCCAGCTGATGCGCGGCCAGCACGCCGAGGCCGGCGGCATGGTCGCCATCACCGAGGGGCACCTGGCACCGATGCCGTTCGGTTCCTTCAACGACCCGAAAACCGGCCGCACACTGGTGCGCCAGGTCGACATCACGACCGAGAGCTACAAGGTCGCGCGCAAGTACATGATCCGGCTGGAGAAGGACGACCTCGCCGATCCGGCGAAGCTCGCCGCGTTGGCCGCCGCCGCCAAGCTCCCGCCCGAGGCTTTCGTGCAGCGCTACCGCCGCCTGGTCGAACTGCCGGGCGCGCAGGCCGCCACCCGCTGACCGGCACCGACATCGAAACCAACACCGACACGGCGCGGCGGTGAGCTCGATGACTCCTCCCGCCGCGCCGCGCACCTTCGACACAGACTCCGCTCAGGTCACATCCCGCCGAGGATCAGCTCGAGACCCGCGCTGAAGGCGCTGTTGTCGCTGGCACCCGGATCGACATGCAGCAGTTGCACGTCGACCTCGACCCCGCAAAGCGATACGTCGGGATCGACCTCTTGCGGCAGCGACAGCCCGCCCGCCGGCAACGCGAAGCTGAACGAAATCCACGGTGTCGCCACCAGGAAGTCGCCGTCCCAGCTTGACGGCTGCGTCGCCTTGCCGAAGCCGAGCAGCACCAGCGCGATCGTCGGCTGACCGTAGGAGTTGCCCAAGTCGATCGAGATCGACTCGCCGAGCCACGGCGGGTTGCTCGCGGTCAGCGATGGCACGCCGTGGGTGCCCGGCCAGCCGGCGCCGTAGTTCTGGGCGGTGGCGTGGCAATCGGCCCACGTGAACAGGTGGAACGTGCCAGGCACGTTGGGCGTCGAGTAGACCGCCTCAGGCGCGCCGACCAGGAACTCGCGCAGTCCGTCGCCATCGAGGTCGGCGTGCGCCATGACCGCCATGCCGAACGCGTCGTCGGGAACGCCCGAAGTGAGGTCGCGCAGCAGCAGGCCGCGGCGGCCCGAATAGACATAGCAGTGGCCGGTGTAAGGCAGCGTGGCGCCGCCGGTCGGTGACGTGATTGCGAAGTCGCGCACGCCGTCGCCGTCATCGAGTCCGGCGACCGCGAGGCCGAACAGGTCGCCGTCCACCGTGCCGCTCAGGCAGAAGATCTCGGCACCGGTCTTGAGCGAGTAGACGTGCGCCTCGCCGGGCTTCGGCGGGTAGTTGTCGTTGAACGAGCCGACCAGGAGGTCAGGCACGCCATCGCCGTCGAGATCCCCGACATCGGCGAGCGAGCAACCGAACCAGTCGTCGATGCCGCCGATCTCGGAGAAGAGCAGCGGGCCGCTCTTGCCCGACCAGACTTCAGCGCCGCCGCGCCAGTTGCCGGTCACCTGGCGGCCGATGGCGCCGATCGCGAAGTCGACCGCTCCGTCGCCATCGACATCGCTCACCCGCGCCAATCCGTAGCCGTAGTTCTCGAAGGCATTGGTGCCCGCGTTCTGCCAGATCGTCGAGCCGTCCTTGCCGGAGTAGATGTAGACCGCGCCGCGGTAGTCGGTGGCGCCGGTGCCGTGGTAGATCGCCGGCACCGCGACGTCGGCGAAACCGTCGAGGTCGAGGTCGCCGATCACCGTCGGTCGATCGCCGTACGCCGCCTCGAGCTCGGTGCCGATCCACTCGCGGATCATCACGCCGGTCGGCCCGGAGTAGGCGCGCACGTAGCCGTAGCCGTAGGTGATGAGGTCAGGCGTCTGCATCGCGCCCAGCACGTAGTCATCGAAGCCGTCGCCGTCGATGTCGCCGACTTCCTGGCCCATGCCCCAACCAAGCTGGTCGGCTGCCCCATCGCCGAAGTGCTCGCGCAGCAGCGTGAAGTCGCGCCCCGACAGCACCCGAACGCGCCCCGCATCGGTCCCGTGGGTGTGGTCCTTGGGCGAGCCGACCAGCAGGTCGCCGATCCCGTCGCCGTCGACATCGCCCGCCGGGCCGATCGAAGCGCCGAACGTGTCGTTGTTCGACGCGCCGCGGATTCGCAGCAGGTTGGTCTGCGCTCCGGCGCCACCGGCCAGTGCCACGATCGCCATCGTCCGCATCGTCATCGTCCGCATCGCCGGCTCCTCCTTGAGGGCGAGGAGGGGACGCGATCGGTCCGCAGCGCTCGCCGCGGAGTACAGCCGAGGAGTTCGGCCGGCGTGACATCCCTGCTCGCTCAGCGGCTGACCAGCACCCGCTCGCCGGTCGCCAGATCGAACAGCACGACTGCGCGGCCTTGCGCCGTGCCCCAGAGGCAGCCGCCCTCGGGTGAGAGCGCGAAGCCGGTGCACTCGCCTGCCAACGGACCGACCGCCGCCGACGCCGGCGACAGCTCCGTCCGCGCGCCCGTCGCGACGTTGATCCCGAGCAGCGCGCCCGTGGCGCCGCGCCCGCTGGCGTAGGGCAGCGTCCGATCCAGCGAGAGCGCGATGCCAGTCGCGCCGATCAGAGGGCCCACGCCGGCGAGGTCGGACGCGAGCGCCGTCGTCACGCCGGTCAGGAGGTCGATCGCGGCGATCGCGTACTGCGTCGGGTCGCTCGCGAAGGCGATCCCGGCGACATCGTCGACCGCCCAACCGCGCAGATCGCCGATCACGAATCCACCGGCGTCGGTGATCGCGATCGAGCTGGCGCTGCCGGCTGCGAGGTCGACCGCGACGAGGTCGCCGGTCAGGCCCGCGCCGCCGAGCGCCGTGCCGTCGTCCCGCAGCCCGAAGTCGAGCATGTCTTGGTTGGCGCCGCCGCCGATGCGGCCGTCCCACAACTGCGTCTTGCTGAAGCTCGAGGGATTGATCGAGACGAAGGTCGCGGGCGGCGACGTCGAGACGACCAGTCGCGAGGTCGCGGTGCGCCAGCGAATCGTCGACGGCGCGGTCAAGGTCGAGGCGGGCGTGGCGCCGGCGCCGACGACCTCCTCGCGGTCGCCCGTCGCCCCGTCGATCTCGAGGATCCGGTCGCCGTCGACGTCCGCGAGCCAGAGCCGCCCGTTCGTCGGATGGCGCGCGAGGCTGCTCGCCCGCAAAGGCAACAGTCCGTCGCCGACGCGGGTCGCGAGCACGTTGGTGATGCTCCCGGCGCCTTCGTCCCAGGCGAAGACGTTCGAGCTGCTGGTGTCGAACAGCAGCGCCGTCCTCCGGATCGGTCGTCCAGTCCAGTTCCACCGTGCGATCGCCCGTCGACAGGTCGATGGCGACGATCGAGGTGTCGTCATCGGCGAGCAGCACGCGGTCGTTCGGCGAGTCGAGCTCGATCGCGGAGGGCTGCGATGGCAGCGCGCCGGCACCGACCGCTCCGCTCGCGAGGATCGTGCGGGCGCCGGTGGATAGGTCGACCGCGAACAGCAAGGTCACGCCCTGGTCGTAGATCAGCAGGCGGCCATTCGTTTCGTCGAGCACGGAAACGAGCGGCACGTTCAACGACGGCCCGCTGCCGACGGTCGGATCGGAGACGATGGTGCGCACGCCGGTCGCCGTGTCGATCGCGAGCACGCGGTCCTCGAGGAAACCGAGCTCGTAGAAGGCCGTGCCGTCCGAGGAAAGCGCGCCCGGATTGGCCACCGACACCACCGGACCGCTGCCGATCGCGTTGCCGGGGTCGCTGATGGTGGTCTAGGTCGAGGTGCCAACGTCGAAGCAGCGCAGCACGCCGTCGGTCCGCGACTGCACGTAGACCTGGTCGGCGGCCGTTGGCAGTCGCATTGCGGCGATGGTGTCGGAACCGTCCGGGAAGCCGGCGTCGGTAGGCGCGGAGTGGACGATCGCGAGTCCGCTGGTCGGGTCGTGCTCGACGAGTCCCGACAGCGCGTCGAGCAGGAACCAGCTCGTCGCTGATGCCGGGAATGCGGCTTCAAGCGCCAGGAACGGCACGCGCCGCTCGACGGTCAGCTCGAGCGCCGAGGTGTCGGTGCGTCCATTCACGTCAGCGAGCGCGATCGTCAGCACGTTCGACCCGGGCGCGAGCGGGACCACGCACGGTGATCGTCCCAGCCGGCGTGAGGCAGTTTTCCGCAGGGAACGTCAGCGTCGCCGACAGTTGCGCGCTGCTTGGTCAGCCGCCGCCGCCGCCACCTCCGCCGCCGCACGCCGACACGAAGGTCGAGGCCACCACCACGCTGAGAATCCAGGTGAACCGCATGCCCTGCTCCGCACCGAAAACGAACGGGGCGCGGCGATCCCGTCCACCGCACCCACATCGCCTTCGACCGGTGGCACAAACCGCTTGATCGCGGCCGCTTCTCCCCGAGCGCGATCGACGACTTCTCCCAGTGCAGCGCGCTGCAAACGCTCGATTCAGTGCTGCGCGGCGGCGTCGAGTCGCGGCCCCAGCCTACGCCCCGCCCGCGTGTTCCACTCGAACTGGTAGTCGAGGTGCGGGTCGTCGTCGGGGTAGTGCTCGTCGGCGCGATAGGGGTAGCCGCTCATCGCGTGGAACGGCAGCGGATGGACGGTCTGCGAGTGGACGGTGTTGGCGTCGCCGTCCTTGGCAAAGCCGTCGAGGTAGAGCAGGAATGTGCGCCGGGTGCCGGCCGCGGGCGGCGACCGCGTGGTCGCGTCGAAACGCAGATCGAGCGCGTCGCCCGAAGAGAAGAGCACGAAACAGTCGTCGACCGCGCCGAGCAGCGGCCAGACGTCGCCGTAGCGCGTCAGCATTCCGTGGTGCTGGTCGAAGCGCGGGATCGCCTCGAGCTGGTCCCAGTCGTAGCGCTCCGCCTGCCACGGCTCGCGCGCGAGCGGCTTCGAGAAGCCGCGCTCCCACAGCCGCGCGGACTTCGGCTCGAGCTTCGTCACGTGCAGCGTCGCATCGTCGGTGCCTGTTAGAACGGCATCGACAGCGTCGAGCGCGACCGTGATCTGATCCCAATAGAGTTCCAGCGTCGACGTGACGCGCAGCCGCAGATCGGCGCGGTTCAAGAGTTCTGTGACATCGAGCACCATCGTCTTGGTCTTGCCAGCCGGGAAACCGACCGGCGGTCCGCAGGTGCGCCAGCCGCCGCTGCCGTCGGGCACGGCGAGCTGCGGCGGCAGGAAGCGAAGCGTGCCGCTGCGCGCGATGGCGAGATTCACGCTGGCGTCGCCCCATTGCAGCCAACCGGTCAACAGCAGCCGGATCCGCTTCGCCTCGCGCGCGTCCGCGGGCAGCGTGAGCTCGAACGAGTGCTCGGTCGCGAGGCCGCGATAGAGCGGCGGCAGCGGCTTGAACGGCACCGCTGGCACGTCGTCCTGATCGCGAAGCTCGCCGCTCCAGTCGCGGCCGGTCTGGTCACGCGCGCGCACCGGCTCGATGCGATGCAACGCGTGCAGCGTGGTCGGCGGGAAGGGCGGGAAGCAGAAGCGCTCTTCGGGATGGACAACGACGTCGGCCGGGTGATCGACGACCCACAACTGCGCCCGGTCGAGGTAGGTCGTCTCGCGCAGTTCTTCGGTGATCTGGAAGCGGTACTCGCCGTCGATGGGCGCGAGTCGCGACGGCGGCAGACGAACCAGCTCGTCGTGATCGGGCATGACGAAACGCGTCTCGTCGATCGGCAGGCCGAGCGGCGTGGCGCCGAGCACGTCGGTCAGGAATTCATAGTTCGCGCCGTTCCAGAAGTAGAGGAACGGACAGCTGCCAGGCGGCCCCTTCTTCTGCATCACCACCAGACGCTGGTCGTGCGCCAGATCGAGAAGCACAGTCGTCGAGTCGACGAACACCATCGCGGCTTTCGCCGCGCAATCGATCGGCGCGAGATTCTCGCGCTTCTGGTCCTGCAACGGGTGCTGCGTCACGCCGTCGGGCCAGGTGACGCGGACGATCGGCGGGTTCTTGTCGGCGAAGCCGAACAGTTGCACGGGATGGCGCACGTAGCGACGCTGGTAGCGGGCGCCGCTGCGCACTTCGACGATGGCGCCGGTCGCGAACCGGTTGTCACGCCGGCCGCGCAACAGCAACAGCGCGCGACGCGGCGCCGCTTCGAGCTCGCCGCGTCGCGCGACCACCTTTCCCGACTCGATCGACAGCAGGTCGAGATCGCCGTCGAGTTCGAGGTCGGTCGCGAGCGCTCCTTCGCGCCACTCGCCCCGGCCATCGAGATCGGCGTCGACGAAACACGAGCCGGCGCCCGTCGCCCGAGCGACGCCGGGCGGCGGCGCCGCCGACTTGAAACGGAGTTCGCCGTCGCCACTCAGGAACCGCGGCGGATCGCCAAACGCGAGCAGATCGACGTGGGAGTCCTGATCGACGTCGCCGATCAACGGTGCCTCGGCGATCCCGTCGGGCAGACCGGTCGCCGTCGCCGCACACGCCTCGAACGCCCCGCGCCGAAGATTCGACAGCAACAGCGTCGGCAGTCCCGCGCCACCGACCAGCAGGTCGACGTCGTGGTCGTCGTCGAAGTCCTCGGTCAGCGCCCACGCCGCCCGCGCGGCCCCGAACCGGGCCGGTGCCGTCGCGTCCTCGAACGTGATCGGCCCGAGCTTCTCGCCGTTGGCCGCGCTGCGCGGCACGCCGCGATTGCGCCAAAGCCGAAGCGTTCCGTCAGGCGCCAGCAGCAGCAGATCGAGATTGCCGTCATGGTCGAAGTCGACCGGCAGCAACGAACTCACCGGCGTGGCGCCGTCCGCTTCCGGCGGCAACTGGGCGGTCTCGTCGATGAGCGTGCCATCGGGATACGAGGTGAACAGGCAGATGCCGTGCTTTCCGAGCGCAAACAGGCTTGTGCGCCCGAGCGGGACACCATGCAACTCGTCGCCCTCGACTTCCGCCGCGACGACTCCGCTGAAGTCGCCGTCGGCGACACGACGCACGCGTCCGCGATCCGCGCCTTCGATGTGCTGCAGCGCCAATCCGCCATCGTCGATCCAGATCACCTCGTCCTTCTGATCGCCGTCGACGTCGGCGAGGGTGAACGCGCGCACCGCGCCGCGCGCACCGGCGCTCACCACTTCGGGCGCGCGCAAGCGCACCGTGGCGGGCGCGACCTCGGTCGAATCGCCGCTGACCCGCGCCCGCGCCCGGATCTTCCCGAGCGAGCCGAAGGCGGCATCCTGTCGGTCCTTGGTGTCGCTCTCCGAATCGGGCATCGCCTTGTGGACGTCGAGGATCGAGCGACCGCGCGCCACGCTGTCCGCATCCCGGCGCAACAGCAGCCGGCCGAGTCGGTAGAGGATCGTTCGCCAGTAGACACCGGTGAACTCCGCACCGCGCGCGTAGAGCTCCTCGAAGACCGCGGTCGCCTCAGGTCGCTTGCCGCTGTCTTCGAGCGCCATCGCCAGTTGAAAGCTCGCCGCGAGGTCGTCTGGCGCCAGCTCATGCGCGCGACGGAGCGGCGCGACCGCGTCCTCGGGAGTGCCATCCGCCGCATAGCTCACCGCGAGCACGCCAATCACGTAGTGGCCCGCTGCCTGCGCCTCCGACAACGCGAGACCCGCGCGGCAATGCTGCTGCGCCGAACGGGCCCAGCCTTCGAGCACCTCGGCCGGCGTCTGGTCGTCGCCCTTCATCACCCAGCGGGCGAAGAAGACCTGGCCCAAGCGCACATGGTCGGCCGGCTCGACATCACGCCGGGCAAGCAGCGCCTCGAGCACGCGCTCTGCGTCGTCGAAGCGATCCTCCTCGAACAGTGCCGCCGCGAATTCACGCGCGAGCGCGGTCGAAGCCGGGATCTCAAGCGCCCCGTCGCCGTTGCCGCCACCGCAGAAGACCGCCGAACCCGATGCGACCAATGCCAGCACGCCAGCCGAGCCCAACTGAGCCCATCGCTGCGACGGACGCCGTTGCTTCATCGTGCCTCCCGCCGCCGTTCGCGTCGCGGCAGGCGACGCAAGTCGGCGGCGGGCGGCAAACGCAATTCACGTGCGCGACGCGATGCCGCGTTGCGCCGGTGCGAATCACGAAACGACGCTCGCGCGTGGGTCGCTACGACCCTTCGGTCGGAGTTCCTGTCCCGATCGGATTGATGCCTGGTGTGGCATACGCCGGCACCATCGACGGGATCAGCCGTCGTCCCGGCCGCGTGTTCCACTCGAGCTGCCAATCGAGGTGGTCGTCGTCGTCGGGATAGTGCTCGTCGGCGCGATAGGGGTAGCCACTCATTCCGTGGAACGGCAGCGGCTCGACCGTCTGGCTGAAGAGTGTGTTGGGATCGGCGTCCTTGGCCCAGCCGTCGAAGAAGACCAGATAGGTCCGTGCGAGGTCCGGCTTCGGTGGCGTGGTCGTCGCGTCGAAGCGCAGGTCGATCGCATCGCCGGCGCTCATCACGATGTAGCGATCGTCGATGGCGCCGAGCAAAGGCAGCACGTCGCCGTAGCGGGTGAGCATCCCGGAATGCTGGTTCCAGCGTGCGAACGGCTCGCGCCGGTCCCAATCGAAGCGCTCCGGTTGATCGGTGCGGGCGTCGGCGACGGGCGCCGAGAAGCCGCGCGACCAGAGGCGCGCGCGCTTCGGCTCGAGCTTGGTCACGGTGATCGGAGCGTCGTCGTCGTCGACCGCGATGCGGATCGCGTCCCAATAGAGGCGGATCGACGCAGTGATGCGGAGCCGCGGATCGGCGCGATTCAGCAGTTCGCTCACGTCGACGACCATGGTCTTGGTCTTGCCCGCCGGAAAGCCGACCGGCGGACCGCACTCGCGCCAGCCGCCGGCGCCATCGGGCACCGAGAACATCGGCGGGACGAAGCTGATCGATCCGTTGCGCGAGGCGAGCACGTTGACGCTCGCGTCGGTCCACAGCAGCCAGCCGGTCATCAGCAGGCGCACCTTCTTCGCCGTGCGCACCGCGTCGGGCAACGTCAGATCGAGGTGGTGGCGCGTGACCAGGCCGAGGTAGCGCGAGTCGAGCGGCTCGAACGGAACCGCGTGCGTGCCGTCGATGGTGGCGAGCGCCGCGGTCCAGTCGCGATCCGCTTGATCGGTCACGGCGACCGGCGCCAGCGCGCCCTTCACCGTGTGGATCTTTTGCGGCGGGAACGGCGGGAAGCAGAAGCGCTCTTCGGGGTGCACCTCGACATCCGCGGGATGGTCGATCACCCACAGCTGCGTGCGATCGAGATAGGTCACCTCACGCAGCTCTTCGGTCACCTGCATCGTGTACTCGCCATCGCGCGCCGCGAGCTGCGTTCCGGTCACGCGCACCAGCTCGTCGTGATCGGGCGGCACGTACATCGACTCGGTCATCGGCAGCCCGAGCGGCGTGATGCCGAGCACGTCGCTCACGAACTCGAAGGTCGTGCCGTTCCACGTGTAGAGGAACGGGCAGCTGCCGGCCAACCCCTCCTTCTGCGGGACGGCGAAGTGGGCGAGCGCCGCCGGCTTGCTGCCGGACGTGCAGGCGCGCGTGGCCACCAGCTTCGACTCGTCGTTCGCCTTCTGCGGGTCGATCAGGTGCTGCACCACGCCGTTGGGCCAGCTGATGCGCACCAGTTCGGCCTTGCTCTCCCCGCCGATGCCGACGACGTACTGCGTCCCGCGCATCAGCCGGCGCGAGTAGCGCGAGCCGTAACGCAGCTCGACGATCGCGCCGACCGCCTGGCGGTTGTCCTTGCCGCCGCGCAGGTCGAGCGCCAAAGAGCGACCGGCCGGCACTTCGAGGCACCAGAGGCCGACGCCTTCGCCGCTCCCGGCTCCGGTGCGCGCAGCCAGATCCCAGTCGCCATCGCCATCGACATCGGCGAGCTCCTGCCGGCCGGCGCCGATCTTCACGCCCTGCTTCGCGACCGTCCCCGCTGCCGTGAGCGCACCGAAACGGATCGAGAGTTCGCCGTCGGCATCGCGGCCGACGAAGTCGAGCTCGCCGTTCAGGTCGATGTCAGCGAGTTGCGGTTGCCCATGCCAAAGCGCGGCGAGTTCCGGCAGCGCGCCGCCGGCCGTGAACGTCCCGTCGCCGCGGTTCTTCTGCCAGCTCGGAGCCGTTCCCGGCAGGAGCGCGTCCGGCCGGCCATCGTGGTCGAGGTCGGCGAAGAGCGGCTCGATCGGCAGCTCGGCCGGCAAACCGCTCTGGTCGGCGGCGATCGCGGCGAAGCGCCCCTTGCGCAGGTTGGTGTAGATCGTCGTCGGAGAACCGGCGCCGCCAACGCACAAGTCGATGTCCTGATCGCTGTCGAAATCCTCGATCGCGACCCAACTCACACCGGTGGCGGCGAGCCCTTCGGCCAGCGCCGTCGCGTCGAGCAACTTCACCGCGCCCTGTCGCTCCTTGGTCTCGTCGTCGATCGGCACGCCGTCGTTGCGAATCAGTTTGACGCCATCGGCGGATGCCAGCGCAAAGTCGACATGGCCGTCATGGCCGAAGTCGACCGGCTCGAGGTCGCGCACGTCGGCGGGAAGCGCTGGCAGCTGCGCCGTGGTATCGACATACCCCGCGCTGCCGTCCGGATTCGGCGAGAAGAGCGCCGCCTTGCCACCACCGAGCGCGAGCAGGCATTGGCCGTATTCGTTCTCGAGATCGATCACGGCGAGACGGGTCACGCCGGCTGGAACCGTCGCGACGCGCACGACCGACCACGCGGAGGCGGCGTCCTGCGCGGCCAACCAGATCGCGCTCGCGCCATCGGCGCCGACGCCGAGCACCACGACATCCGGCAGCAGGTCGCTGTTGGCATCCGCGAGCGCGAAGTCCAGGAGTTGCTTCACGTCGGGAAACGTCGGCGCGTGCGCCGTCCAGCGCAACGCGGACGGAGTCGCGGGCGCGCGGCCTGCGCCACCGGTCATCCGCGGCGGCAGCACCCGTCCGAAGTTGCCGAGCTTGATCTCATCGTCATCGGGATCGGCGACGCCCGCTTTGCGCAGCGCGCCGTGCTCGGCCAGGATCTCGCCCGCGCGTTTCTTGTCGTCGATGCCCGCCGCGGCGTCGACCTTCTTGCGCTGGCGATGGGCGGTCGCGAGTCGGTAGATCGCCGGCATGTAGTAGGCGCCGACGAACTCCCGCCCCATCGCGCGCACCGCGCTGTAGAGCTCGATCGCGCGGTCGCGCTCGCCGAGTTCGTTCAGAACTTCGGCGAGCCGCATTCGGGTCGGGATGTCGTCGGGTGCGAGCTGGTGGGCCGTCTCGAACGAGCCCTTCGCGAGGGCCGCATCGATCTCGCGATCGAAGGCGACGACGCCGAGCACGTAATGGGCGGCCGCAGACTTCGGGTCGCGGCGCAGCGCCTGCGCGCAGAGCTCGCGGATCTTCGGAACTTCCGCGGCCTGCGCCGCCGGATCGTCCTGATGGATCTTGAGCTTCGAGCAGGCCAGCGCGACAAGATCGCTCGGCTGCGCGTCAGGTCGCGCCGCGATCCGCTCGAGCACGTCGTGCGCCTTCTTCCAGCCGCCGTCGACCAGCGCGGCCTCGCCGTAATGCCCCGCCGCGATCTCGCGCAGCGTGGTCAACTCCTGGGCGGTGCTGACGGGCGTGCCACCACCGGCCTCGGCAACACCGGCCTCGGCAACACCGCCGCCCGTCGTTGGCGCTGGATCGTCGCCGCACTGCGTGAGCGCGGCCAAGACGAGGGCGCCGGCTGCGATGGCACGCGGCGCGACGAACCACGAGACGAACCACGAGACGGGGCGTCGCGGCGGGTGACGTGACCGGTGGTGCAGGCCCATGCGATTCCTCCCTCGATGCGATCCGGCGCAAGTGGCCCGGCATCTTGCCAACTCGCCCGAAACTCCGATCACCGTGGTTGACCGCGGTAAGACGGCCTTCGATGATCGCTGGTCTATGTCGATCGAAAACTTCCGCATGCTTGAACTCGAGTTCCTCAACACCGCCGCCCGCGCGTTGGGCCGCAACGACCCGGCCGGGCTCAAGACCAGCGACGCCCAGAACGCCGACGTCGGCGATCTCGCCATCGGCTTCCACAGCCTCGCGAAGGAGTTGAAGAGCGACCCGCAACTGCTGGCGGTGAAGGTCGCGAGCGCCTTGGCGGGCGATGGCAGCTACGTCGCCGTGAAAGCGGAGAACGGCTACTGCAACGTCCGCTTCGCGCGGCCGCTGCTGTTCGCAGCAGTGGCCGGCGAAGTGGCGCGAGAGGGCGCCGCGTTCGGGCGCGATCCAGCGCTGAAGCCGGAGAAGTGGCTGGTTGAGTATTCCGGACCGAACACCAACAAGCCGCTCCACATCGGCCACCTGCGCAACACGATCCTCGGCTTCGCGATGAGCAACGTCGTGCGCGCCCATGGCCACGAACTGACGCGCTACAACATCGTGAACGACCGCGGCATCCACATCTGCAAATCGATGGTCGCGTGGTCGCGGTTCGCGCCGGGCAGTTCGCCCGAGTCGACCGGCGAGAAGGGCGATCACCTGGTCGGCCGGCTCTATTCGCTGTTCGCGAAGAAGGCGACCGAGGAGTTCGAGCAGTGGGCGGCGGGACTGGGCGCGACCGAGATCGACGCCTATCGGGCGACGAACCGCGCTTCGATCGAGGCGGGCGCCGACCTCACGCTGCGCAAGCGGTTCCTGCAGGAGCAGGAGAAGGCGGGACGCAAGCTCGACTGGAAGCCGGCGAAAATGAAGCCGCAGCAGTACCCGGAGAAGATGGCGGCCGACGCAGCGCTCGAGAGCGATTACGCGGTGTGGCTCGCGACGCACGGCGAAGACGTGACGCAGGCGCGGCGCGGCGAGGGCTTGAAGCGGGCGCAGGCGGCAGTGGCGCGCCGATTCGAGGCCGAGGTGTCGCAGTTGCACGCGGAGACGCGCGACTACCTGCGACGGTGGGAGGCGAACGATCCGGAGATCCGCGCGCTGTGGCGGCGGATGAACGACTGGGTGCTGGCGGGGATCGAGAAGACCTACCAGCGGCTCGGCGTCGCCTTCGACTTCGTCGACTACGAGTCGGAGGTCTACCTGCAGGGCAAGGAGATCGTCGGCGAGTTGCTGGCGAAGGGCCACGCACGGAAGAACTCTGATGGCGCGGTGATCTTCGAGCTGCCCGGCAAGACGCCCGCCGATCCGCCGCAGGAGAAGGTGCTGCTGCGCAGTGACGGGACGAGCGTCTACATCACGCAGGACCTCGGTTCGCTGATGCGGCGCTACCAGCGCCACGCGTTCGACGAGGTGGTCTACGTGGTCGGCTCCGAGCAGGAGCTCCACTTCGAACAGCTGTTCGCGGTGATCGAACGGGTGGTGCCGGGACTCGGCGCGCGCTGCCACCATCTCTCGTACGGGATGGTCGAGCTGCCGCACGGGAAGATGAAATCACGCGAGGGCGAGATCATCGAGGCCGACGGCTTCCTCGACACGGTCGAGGAGGCGGCCGCGGCGCAGGTGCGCTCGCGCAACGCCGAGCTGCCGGCGGAGGAGATCGCGCGACGCGGTGGGCGGATCGGGCTCGCCGCCGTGAAGTTCCATCTGCTCAAGTTCAGCAAGCGCTCGACCGTCAAGTTCGATGTCGACGAGGCGCTCGACATGAACGGCCGCACCGGGCCGTACTGCCTCTACGCGCTGGCGCGGTTGCGCTCGATCCTGCGCAAGGCCGAGGCCACCGGCAGCGCGGCCCGGCTCGATGGCGCGGGCAACGCCGCGGTCGATGCCAGTCGGCTGACGCCGGCAGAGGCGGGGATCGTGCTCACCATCGCCAAGCTGCCGACGGCGATCGCGGCGTCGGTGCGCGACCTCGATCCCTACCACGTCGCGGACTACGTCTACCGGCTCGCGAAGGAGCTGAACTCCTGGTACACCGCAGTCGATGCCGAGGGCAAGACGCTGCACCCGGTGGTGAACTGCCAAGATCCGGCGACACGCGCGTTGCGGCTGTCGTTGTTGCGACTGGTGGAGGCCTCGCTCGAGCGGGGCCTGACGCTGCTCGGCATCGCGACCCTCCACGAAATGTGACGTTGCAGCAGCCGGCGGCGCTGCCGCCGGCTGCTGCACGCCCGCGCCGGCGAGACGGCGCGGCGCGCCGCTCGCCTCTCGGGGTTCGCAACTGACGAAGCGGCGCGGCGCGCGCTTCGCAGATGAAACCCACCACTGCACGAGACAACGGGGACGGGAGGAAGGCGCCGCCGAGGACAGCGGGAAATCGAGATCGATGCGGGTGGCGGCGGCGCAACAGGCGCAACACGTTTCGATCCGGGAACAGCGCCGCCGAGGTCCGAGCGCTTGTGCACGTGTCACCGCACACTGCAACTCCGCTGGGGCCTGCGGTCCGCAGCTGAAACCCACCGGAATGGAGCGGTGACGAAACCGACGATCGGTGTCTGGATCAGATTGTCGGTTTTGTCACCTGCCGCCTTCGAGTCCGTCGAACTTGACATCCGGACGGTCGACGCCGTCGCGCCACTTCGACTTCTGGTTGTTGCGGAACCACGCGGCCCAAAGATCCGAGGTCGAGAAGTGGACGCCGCCTGTGAGTCGGGCGAGCTGGTACTGGAAATCGTGGCGCACGGCCATCCGATCACCCGGCTGGTTCAACGCCGACTTGGGATCGTTGCGCTGCCGGCCGTCCTCGCCGCCCATGCCAGTGCCGTCGTAGGCGCGAACGAGCATCCCGGCGACCTTCTTGCGAACCGCCTCCTTCTCGCCGAAGAAGGCCCCCATCGCAAGGATCGCCGACTTCGCGACCTTCACCCGCGAGTCCTTCAGGTACTTCTCGTAGAGCGAGAGGCGTTTCGCGTCAGGCCTGGTTCCAAGTGCCGCCAACGCCGCGGCGAGCGGCTCCTCCGCCTCCTCGATGTGCTTTCACTCGATCGCCTTGAGCGTCAGCTTCTCCCCCTCGGCTCCGGCCCGCGCCGAACTCGCGACGAGCTTCGCCTGCAGGTCGACCGGCGCGCGTGGGTTACGCAGGACACGCTCGAATGCGGCCGGGATCGCCGCTTGTTCGTCGCGAAGCACCTTCTGCTCGGCGGCCGTCGGGGGCGGTTCGGCGGTGAGAATCTCACCCAAGGTGCGCAGCCGTGCGTCGAGCGCCGCTGACGCCCGATTCGCCGCGTCGAAGTCCCTCGATTCGACCGCGGCGGCAAACCGGGCGAACTCGTCGGCGCCATCGCCGATCGCAGGCCCCATCGCGAGCAGCAATCCAACGACGAAACTGAGCGTCGGCGGTGCTCCTGCAGGCGGCGGTGACGAAACCGACGTTCTGTGTCTGGATCAGATTGTCGGTTTCGTCACCGTTGGGGATCGCGCGCGAGTCACGGGATCGGGGTGAGCTCGACTTTGCGGAACTCGATCGGGCTGCCTTCCGACTGCAGGCAGATGAAGCCCTCGTTCGGGGTGCACTCGCGGCCGATGTTCATCAGCTCGCCGTTGATGACGAGGACGACGGTGCCGTCGATGCAGGTGATCTGGTAGCGGTTCCAATCGCCGGGCTTGTGCTCGGCCTTCGCCAGCGCCTTGACGTTGATCGTCGCGTCGGGGTTGCGGCGCGCGTCGTCGACCTTCGCCGTCGCGCCGTCGATCAGCCAGAAGTCGCCGGCCTGCCCGCTCATCAACTGCGCCTCGACGCTCTTCGGCCACACCTGGTCATTGCCCTGCATGTGCAGCAGCACGCCGCTGTTGGTCGGCTGCTCCGGCCAGCGCCACTCGATCACCAGGAAGTAGTTCTTGAACGACTGCTCGGTGCGGATGTAGCCGGAGGGCTGGCCACTGCAGCGGATCGCGCCATCGACGACGCTCCACGTCTTCGCCGGATCGGCGTTCGCGTTGTCGAGCACGCGCTTCCAACCGGTGAGGTCCTTGCCGTTGAACAGAACGATCTTCGTGTCGGCGACGGCCACGCCCGCGGGCGCGATCGGCGCGGCGCTCATCGGCGCGGCGCTCATTGGCGCAGCGACGGCGACCCGCGCCTCCAAGACCAGCCAGCCTGCCACCGCGCCAAGGGTTGCCACGGCCGCAATCCCGATTCCACGCTTCTGCATCGCGATCCTCCTTCAGGGCGCCGTTCTTCTTGGCGCGGTTCTTCTCGCCGCGGTTCGGCTCTTCCTTCAACGAATCAACGATGTTGACCGGAGCCCGCGTTTGGTGCAATGGCGCGCCGCCAGTCGATGCACGATCCGCACCGCGACCCGATGGCGAGTCTCGCGCGAGACTGAGGATGAGCCGCCCCGCGATCGAGCCGCGACTCCGACCAGCGCGCGCAGTCCTCCACGAGCGACCTGCTCATAGGCCGCGGCCCACGCTCCCGCGCCGCTCGGCTTCACACCGCGCGACTCGCCTGCCACCCGATCGAGTCGCCGCGCGAGCGGCGTCGCAACTGCGATCCACCAGTCGCGCAACTTCCGGTGCACGCGCGCGACACCGCCGATCGAGCGCGCACTGCCGGCGGCGCTCCGCCACGCGAGGCTCCATTCCGCGGCGATCCGGAACGCGGCCGCTGTCGACTCGCGCGCGAAGCCACTCTCTTCGATCTCCGCGACGCCGCGAAACGCGACGCGCGCGCGACAGACGAAGATCCCCGCACCGGTCGCCACCGCGCGCGTCGCGCCATTCGCCACTTCGTGCACCGTCACGCCCGCCGCCCCGCACGACGGCGACCGGCTCTTCCACACGAACCCGTCGAGCGGAGCGATCGCGCGCAATCGATCACGCGCGAACACATCAAGCGCCGCCGTCCAGTCGCGTCCACTCGCGGTCGCGCCCTCGCGCTCAACCAGCGCGAGGTTCCCGCCCGACGCCCGGACGATCAGCGGCGGCCGCGGCACGCTCATCCCCATCCCGACCTCGGGGCAGGTTGCGACCAGCTCCGCCCAACTCGCGAGCTCCGCGATCAGCACGTCGTTCCGCTTGTGCCCGCCGTCCCAACGCACCGCCTCGCCAAGCAGGCAGCTCGACACCGCCACCCGCGGCCGCTGCGCTGGCGCGATCCAGAACAGATCGCGCAACTCCGTGACGAGCGCCGCCCACTGCTCCGGCGTCCGCCCAGGTGAGCGATCGTGCCTCGCTTGCTGCATCAAGAACCCTCAGCTGCCGCCTCGTTCGCAACTCTCGGACATTTGCCGGACATCCGTCGCGGGCGCGATCTTCCAGCCAAGCACCCGCCGCCTTCCGAACCGCCGCCTCCGCGACGTCCTCCGATTCCCACTCTCCCCCAGAAAAACGAAACGGCGGGGAGACGATCGGCTCGCCTCCCCGCCGCGATGAGTCAACGAGCGGTTTGGTTGCGGTCCGTCGCCGGAAGATCGCACCTGCGACGAGTTGCCGGACTCTTGCCTGCGCCGCGCCTGTGCTGCGGCATCGTGTCCGCCGTTCCGTTCCAGGACTGGAACGGCGGACGTGGGCTCGAGTCGCTTAGGTGCAGTACCGACTCCGTCGCGCTCAGATCGACGTGCCCGCCTTGGTCGACGCGCGCAACATCAAGTGGATCACCACCAGCGACACGCCGAAGCCGATCGCCATGGAGAGCGCGTCGGTGCCGATGCCCGTCGAGGGCGCGACCATCGCGAGCAGCATCGGACCCGACAGCACGAAGTTGATGCGCGAGAAGAGCTTCGCCCGTTCCGGCGCTCCCTCCGGCGGCTTCTGCCCCTCCTTGGTCGCACGGATGATCGTCCGCTGCGTCGGCCAGATCACGAACCAGACGTTGAACCACATCACGAGACCGAGCGTCATGCCGATCATGATCCAGAGCGCGCGCGCCGACAGCGGCCCCTCCGCGCCGCCTTCGCGCATGTACGGGCCCTTGATGTACACGAAGTAGAAGCTCAAAAGCCCGAACACGACCGTGCTCATCGCCCCCCAGCGGAACCACCAGAGCGCGCGCGGCAGGAGCTCGGGATTGACCGCCTTCTTGGTCGGGCCGTCGAGCTTGCCCTGGGTCGGCATGTTGATCAGGTTGAAGAAGTAGAGCAGCCCGATCCAAGTGATGCCCGACAGGATGTGGGCCCAGCGGGTCAGTCCCTGGATCAGGAACGTCCAGTCGAAGTCGGTGGCGAGCAGCGTCGAAAGCAGCGGCAGTGCGGTCAAGGTTCGATCTCCTTCTTCAGGGAGGCGATCGCTGAACCGATCCGGGCGACCATCGGGTCGGCCGATCAGGAAGCGAATGGAAGCGGCGGATCTTCCCTGCGCGCGAGGGCGAGTCAATCAACGTCGGCGCTTCCGACCGGGGCACCGCTAACGTCGCGACCTTCGCCTCGCCCCGCCGATCATGGAGTTGCCGTCCGTGCCCCAGCGCTTCTGGCTGTTCAAGACCGAACCGACCGCCTACTCGATCGACGACCTCGCGCGCGCGCCGGGCCTGACGACCGGCTGGGACGGCATCCGCAGCAGCGAGGCGCGCAACTTCCTCCGCGATCAGGTCGCAGTCGGCGACCTCGCCTTCCTCTACCACTCGAATGCAGAGCCCTCCTCGATCGTCGGCATCGCCGAGATCGTGCGCGCGGCGACGCCTGATCCCACCGCGTTCGACCCGAAGGACATCCACTTCGATCCGAAGAGCGACCGCGCCAAGCCGACCTGGTTCATGGTCGACTTGAAGCTGGTGGAAAAGCTGGCGCAGCCGGTCACGCTCGAGCAGATCAAGCGCGATCCGGCGCTCGCTGCGATGACCCTGGTGAAGCGGAGCCGGCTGAGCGTGACGCCGGTTACGCCGGCGGAATGGAAGCGCGTGCTCGAACTCGGCCGCGGTCAGGGCAAGGCGCGCGCGGCGACGTGACGACCTGACGACGCGACGACGGCCGACCCGCGGAACGAAACCACACGGAGCGACGCCCGATGGGCGGCAAGAATCCCTACCTGAAGCCGTTCGAGTTCGAGCTGCCGACCAGCGGCTACACCGTTCGCTTCATCCATGGCAGCGAAGAGCAGGTCGTCACGGTCGATCCGGCGAAGATCCCCTACGGCCGTGATGGCCTGCCGGGCAGCCTGCTCGACATCGCGCTGGCGCATGACGTCGCGATCGACCACGCCTGCGGCGGTGTGCTCGCCTGCTCGACCTGTCACGTCAAGGTCAAGCGCGGCGGCGAGAGCTGCAACGCCGCTTCCGAAGCCGAGAACGACAAGCTCGACGAGGCGCCCGGCGTGACGCCCAACTCGCGCCTCGCCTGCCACACCGTCCCCAACGGCAACTGCAAAGAGCTGATCGTCGAGGTGCCGACGTGGAATCGCAACCTCGTGCGCGAAGTCCATCACTGAGCAAGGAGCGGCGCAATTCGATGGGTTCAGCATGGAGCTCTTCGCGAACGGCCTCGCGACGAACTGCGCTGAGCTCTTCAGCGAATCGCAACGCTGCCTGAATCGCCTTGCCGATCGCCCTGACCGGCGCACTGCTGCTCGCTGTCGGCAGCGCGATCGGCGCCTGGTTCTTGCTCGACGGCCCGCCGCGCGCACTCTCGCCACTCGATCTCGGCGCACGCGGCGTCGGCGAATCGGCATCGGCATCGTCTGCGCCTGTGACCGCTGCGCCTGAGACTGCTGCGCCTGAGACTGCTACGGACGAGCACGTCGCGACCCAGCGGACCGTTGCCGAACCAAGCAGTGCCGGCGATCGCGCCACTGCATCCACCGAACCACCCGATCCCAGCTACGTCGGCCACGGCTCGCTCACGCTCGAATTCGTCGACGCAGTGAGCGGCGCACCGCTCACCGATCTACCGTTCGTCCTCTGGACTGAGCGGCCGAACCAGCACCTGCTCTTCCGCGGCTCGAGCGACGCCGACGGCCGCGCCCGCGTGACCGGGCTGCCTGAGAACGTGCTCTTGGTCGAGACCGCGCGCCGCCCGCCGCACGCGCCCATGTTGGCGGGCCTCTGGCTGCAAGCCGGAGAGCACGTGGAACGGCGCGTCGCCGTCGGCAGCGGCGCGCCGCTCGTCGGTCGCGTCATCGACGATGTCGGTGCGCCGATCGAAGGCGCCACGCTCTTCCTCGATCCGCGGCCAGGCCCCGCGTCACAGAGGAATGATCAGGAGCCCTGGTCGGCGCCGGCCACGTCCACGCAACGCGACGGCAGCTTCGAGATCGCCGCCGTGCGTTCGAGCTACGGCGGAGTCTGGATCGTCGACGACACGCTGAAGCCAGAGCGCGAGGAACCGCTGCGGATCATGGCGTGGGACCGCGGCAGTGGCATCACGCAGACGACCCTGGCGCACGACGGTGAACGGGTCGTGCTCGCCGACCTGCCTGCCGCGCCACGCGGCGCTGCGCGGTCGCGTGGTCGATGCTGCCGGACGACCGCTGGCGGGACGCCTGGTCGCACGCGGTACCGAACCCCGCAGTTCGCTCACGATGGCGCGCGTGTTCGGGGAGCCCGGGGCCGAAGCTGCGTCGAACACGGCGACCACAGCGACCACGGCGACCACGCTTCCGGGAGAGCCCGGGTTCGAGCTCGATCGCGGGGAGGCGCTCACCGTGGGCGACGGCAGCTTCACGCTCACCGCACTCGAAGCGTGGCTCGATCAGCTCCTCACCGTCACTCCCGACAACGAGATGCGCTCTCACTCGATCGCGATGTTGCAGCCGGGCGAGGCCCGCGAAGGGATCGAACTGGTCGTACCGGAGACGACACAACTGCACCTGCTGCTGACGGACAAGAGCGGCACGGCCCTCGTACTCGACGAACCGTGGCGCTGCCAGATCGCCTTCCAACTCCTCCTCCGCGATGGCCGCCTGATCTACCCGCAGTCCTTCACGCCCTTCTCACGTCCGGCCGAGTTCGCGGTCTGCTTCGCCGTGCCGCCGATCGAGGCAGCGGGGCTGTGCATCACACTCGACGGCTACGAACCGTTCACCCAGCGCCTCACCACACCGCCGGCACGGCGCGAACGCATCGACTGCACGCTGCCGCCCTCAGTGGAGCATTCGCTCCGCCTGCGCTTCGTGCTTCCCGCCAACGCACCAAGGCTGCCGCGCCATTGGTCACTCGCGGTCCACGCCTGCCTCGCGCCGCCCGGTCGGCCTACGCCGCGCAACTCGGACGGCGCCGAGATCACGCTCGACTGCTGCGGTTTCGGCGGCAGCGCCACCGTCGACCTCGGTGAGACGAGCGATCTCGAGCTCATCGTGCAGTCGGCGCGCCCGTTCTTCCTCCGTGCGCGATCGTCATTCGCCGGCTGGCAGAGTGCCGAGTTGCCGCTCGGGCGATTTGCTCCGGGGGTTCGGTCGCCGGTCAGTTCGCCAGACCCGTCGCACAACGATTGGCAGATCATCGAGCTGCCGCCGGCACTGCTTCCGCCAGCCTCGGGCGAGGAAGCCGCCGCCGCGAAGGCGCTCGCGCAGAAGGCCTTCCGGGAGCAGCTCACGCACACCACCGGCTTGCGCGTCTCTCTGCTCGATGCCACCACCCGCGCACCGATCGGCGGCTACTTCGAGGTGGAGCTCCCGCTGACCGATCCGAACCGACGCACCGACGCGCAGTGGCACCACGTCGCCAACACCGAAAGCGGCGAATCGCCGACGACGCTGACCGTGCCGCAGGTCGCGCGCGGCCTGCGCGTCCACGCGTTTGGCTACCGCGATGCAGCGCCCATCGACCTTCCTCCGCTCGACGGCGCTCCGCTCCACCAACTTGCCCCGATCACGCTGGAGCCGTTGCCGGTGCTGCGGGTCGAGATCCGGGACGCGAGCGGCGCGCCCTTGCGCACCGAGTTCCCCGTCGCCGCCTCACCCAACGTGCTCGCCTCATGGGCGAGCGCCGGCACATCGCTCCTGCGCGGCGATCTCCCCGAGGTGTTCGAAGTCTCGATCGGCGACGGCAGCCGCCAACGATGGACCGCGTCCGGCGAGTCGCAGCCGCAATGGGAGCTGAGACTCGGTCGCGCAGATCTGATCGCCTTTCCCGAGCTCACTTTGCCGCCGCTGTTCGAGCGCACGGTCGCGCTCGACCTCGCTGCGGTCGATGCCGAGCTGCGCAGCGGCAACAAGACGCTGTTCGCGACGCCGGTCGGCATGCCATTCGGCGCCACGCGAGCGCGAGTCGGCGCGTCACGCGTCAGCGACGATCCGGAACTGCGCCGCTTCCACTACCTGCTGCCGGTCGGCCGCTGGCGCTTCGAGGCCGCGGCGATGCTGTTCGAGATCGAGCCGCTCGAAGTCGAGGTTGCTGCCCGTCTTGCCGGCGACCGCTCCGCCGACTCTGCCGCGCCGATCGTGCTGCGCGCTCGCTGACGCAGCCGCCGGCGCGCGGCGCGCGAGAAATCGGTTCCGACCAACCGTTCGCGCCAAGCAGCAGCGCTGCGCCACCGTCCGAAGAAGGCGGTACCGCGATCCTGGCTCGAGAGCGCGCCGCAGGACACGGGCACTTCCTTCGAGGTCGTCGCACCCGTGCAGCCCCCAACCACTCACCGCAACTCGCCGGCACCGCCGGCGCATCCGTCGCGTACGTCGCTGGCGCACCCGCCGCCGCGGCTGTTGCCGCGCCTCCTGGCGCTGCTCCTGGTCGCGACCGCGAGCGTCGCGGGTTGGGGCCTGTTCGCCGGCGTGCCACGACTCGATCATCGATTGCAGCGCAACCCTCCGCGCAGCTCGCGCGATGGAGCGCGCGAACGACTTCCAGGAATCGTCGACGCGCAGCGCGAGGTGAGCGCTGCGACACCGCACGACGCCGGCGACGGCGACGACGATGAGTCTCTCACCACCGCCGCCGCTGCCGAGCCGTTCGGCGACGCCACGCTCGCGCTCCGCTTTGTCGACGCCGACGACGGCCGCCCAATCGCCGAGGTGCCGTTCCTCGCCTACCGCGAATCGGACGAACCGCTGGTCATCGCCCGCGCGCAGAGCGACGCGACTGGCGCCGCACTGCTCGAAGGCCTTCCCGCTGGCGAAATGCTGATCGCGACCCGCCGCCTGCCGCCCTACGCGGCCACCGTCGTCGCGCTGCCGATCGACGAGCACGGCCGTCACGAACGGACGGTCGCGATCGGCCGCGGTGGCGTCGCGACGGGACGCGTCGTCGACGATCTCGGCACGCCGCAACCAGGCGTCGAAGTCTGCCTCGATCCGCGGCCGGGCCCGCCCGAGCTGGTCGACCTCGATCCGGCACTGCCGCTGACCGACGAGGTTGCGGAACGCTTCGCTTCCTCGCGCGAAGTCGTGGCCGTGAGCGACCTGCAGGGCCATTTCATCGCAACGGCGCTCGCCACGCGGCCGGCGGTCTTCCGCGTGACCGACCGCGTGCTCGCGGCTTCCCGCGACGAGCCGCTCACACTCTGGGCCAGCAAGGACGAGCGCTACGGCGAGGTCGTTTTGCAGGTCGTCGACGGCTCGACCGTGTCGCTCGCGGATCTCGTGTTGCCGCGGCCGATCGCCTTCGCCGGCTTCGTCGTCGACGACCAAGGTCGCGCGGTCCGCGGCGCGCTGGTCACCAGCTCGTGGGAGCGCGCCTATGTGCTCCAGCTCGCGCGCCCGCTCGGAGCGCGCGCCGCCGCCGCCAACATCGACTTCCGCGTCTGGGCCGCCGTCGCGGAGGGTCGCGGCCGCGGCGACGACACGCTGATGCTGCTTCCGGGCGAGCCGGGCTTCGAACTCGGCCGCGCCGAAGGACTTTCGCTCGCCAGCGGGCGCTTCGAGCTCGCCGACGTGGCGCCCCATTGCCAGCAGCTCTGGGTCGTGCGTGACGACGGCTCGCTGCACTCGTTCCTGGTCGACGAGCTCGCGCCGGGAGAGCGGCGCGCCGACCTGCGGCTCGAACTGCCGCGCACGACCGCGCTGTTCCTCGAACTCGCCACCGCTGACGGCGAGCCGCTCGCGCTGGCTCCGTTCGGCGTGGCCACTGCATCACTGCTGCAGGCCGACGGCAGCTCGTTCCGCGCCGCGGTCACGGCGACGGAACGGACAGGTGAGCTGGCGCTTACCGCGGATCTGCCGCCGGACCGGGTGCGCGGCGTGCTGCTCCTGATCGAGGGCTGCGAGGGCGTGATCGAGCGCTTCCGCGAACCGCCCGCGCCGCGCAGCGAGGTGGCGCTGACCGTGCAACCGCAAGGGCGACTGCGATTGCGGCTGGTGCGGCCTGCCGGCGCGCTGGCGACGGGCTGCTGCACCGAGGTGTCGTTGCAGGCGTGCCTCGCCTCGCCGGAACAGCGGGCCGCGAGCGGACAGGAGTGCTGTGGACGCGGACTGCACCGATTGCTGCTGATCGACGACGACGGCGATGGCATCGAGGAACTCGATCTGCCGCTGCGCGAGAACTCGTCGTGCTGGATCACGGTGCGCGGCGCATTCGCCACCGGCTCGCCCGACACGATGGGCGACCAGCGCTTCCTCCGTCACGAGTTCGGCCCGTTCACGCCGGGCGCCGCGACGATCGACCTCGAGCTCCCGCCGCTTCGGCCGCTCGATTCAGCGCTCTCGAACTCCTCGGCATTCGAGACGCGCGGCGCCGCCGTCACGCTGCAGATCGTCGATGCCGCCACGGGCGCGGCGATCGAGGGCGCCGCGATCACAAGCTGCGAGTTCATCCGCACCGACCGCGAGGGGGCCGCCCACACGGAGGAAGAGAGCGGCTTCTGGCGCGCGACCGCCGCCGATGGCGTGTTGGCAGAGGAACTGCCGCTGCACGCGACCGCGATCACGGTGCGGGCGTGGGGCTACGCCGCGTCCGAAGCGATCGCGTTGCCGCGCCTCGTCATCGACTCGACCACCGACCTAGGACGCGTCGCGCTCGCGCCGCTGCCGCTCTTCCGCCTCGATCTGATCGAGGAGGGCGGGCGCAAACCGGCCGGAGCAACGCCGCTCGAAGTCATCGCTTGCGAGCCGTCGCATGAGCGGCTCGAGGTCGACGCTCGCTGCGACGACGGGATCGCCGAGTTCCGCGGCGACCTCCCGGAACGCTTCGTCCTGGCCGTCGGCGAGTCGCGCACGAACTCGTCGAACACGCTCTTTCCGTACTGGGAGATAGAGCTGGCACGCCCGCCCTCAACCACGCGCTCGACCGTCGCGCTGCCAGCGCTCCACGAAGTCGAAGTGCGGGTCGATGTCTCCGCCGTCGCGGAGGCGCTGCGCGACAGCAACCTCAAGGTCGAGGCGTGCCCCGCGACCTCCGTGCGCGGCCTGCTCCGGCCGCGCGCCGGCGCCGAGCGCGTCGGCGACCACGCCGCGCTGCGACGTTTCCGGCTGCTGCTCCCGACCGGCGACTACACGCTGCGCGCCGCGGGAGCGCTCTGCGTCTGCGTTCCGCTGGAAATCGAGGTGCGCGACACCGCCGCGCTGCAGCACTTCACGTTGCTCGCCCGCTGACCGCGCCCCAAGGCGTGCGCTCGCTCAGACCCAGTCCTTCCCGATGGCGTAGACGAGGAAAAGGCCGCCGAGGAAGGCGCAGCCGCCGAGCCAGCCGACGATCAGCTTGAGCGAGCGGCGATCGGCCGCCCGCTCCTCATCGGTCAGCGGCGACGGGTCCTGCGTCAGTGCTTTGGACCTTCCGGTGCGCCGCGGCCTTCGGCGGGCGCCGCCGGGTCATGCGCGGGCTTCTCGAGCCACGGCTTGAGCTCGCCCTTCTTGAACACATCGGTCCCCTTCTCCGCGTCGGCGTAGGTGCCGATCGTGATCAGGACGCCGAGGAAGAGCGGCGCCGACGCGATCACCCACATGCCGCGCCGCTCGAACTTCAGGTGCATGAAGTGGTAGGCGACCATCACCGCCTTGTAGAGCGCCATGACGATGAACGTCGTGACCTTCAACCACTTGGCGATGTCCATGTAGGCGAGACCGACTTCGGCGACGGTCACGATCAGCAGGATCATGAAGACCGTGAAGTTGGACATCCCGCCGTGGTGGGCGTGGCCGGCGTCGTGACCTGCAGCGTCGCCGGTGGCGTGACCTGCTGCTTGGCCACCGTGCGCGTCGCGTTCACCTTGATCTGCAGCTTGGTCCATGTCGTGTCGTGCTCCGTCTCGCCGCCTGCGCCGATCGAAGAGATCCGGCCGTTTTCAGGCTTCCGTCGCTGTCAGGCTTTCGTCGCTGTCACGCTCGAGGTTGTCAGACTCAGGCTTCCGTCGTGTCCGGCACCTGCGGGCGTCGTCAAACCAGGTAGATGAAGGTGAAGACGAGGATCCAGACCAGATCGACGAAGTGCCAATAAAGACCGACGTTCTCGATGAAGTTCGACTGGTACTTGGTGATCTGCCCGGCCGAGACCTTGGCCAGAGCGGTACCGAGAAGGATCACGCCGCCCAGCACGTGGCAGCCATGGAACCCGGTCGTGCAGAAGAAGGTCGCGGCGAAGTTGCTGCTGCCGAGCGTGATGCCGTGCTCGACGAGGTGGGTGTATTCGTAGCACTGACCGGCCAGGAAGAAGACGCCGCCAAGGAACGTGGCGAAGAGCCACCGCCAGCAGCCGACGCGGTCGTCCTTCTGGATCGCCTCGTACGACTTGACCATCGTGACCGAGCTGCAGATCAGCACGAAGGTCATCAGCGCGGTGAAGTTGATCCCGAGGACTTCCTGCGGAATCGGCCAGCGCTCGTCGCCGAAGCGCAGCGCGGCATAGACCCCGAGCAGCGCCGCGAATCCCATCGCGTCGGAGCCGAGGAACAGCCACATCATCAACTTGTCCCAGGCGGCTCCCAGGACGCGACGCTCGGAAAGAAGGTGGTCAGCAACCGCGGGTTGGCTCACGGCGATCGGTCTCCGGGAGTCGATTCGAGAACTTGGGAGAGGTGGGATGTGCAGCCGGAATGGACCGCCTCATCGGGACAGCGGTCGCGGTTCCTGAAGGAAGCGCGGCAGGCTAGCCGCGGGCGCTTCCGGGCGCAAAGGGCGCTACGGCTGCGATCGGTGCCGCGCGCTGCAGCTTGACCCGCATCCACAGCGCGCCACCGGTGCAAGGATCGATCGCACGCAGCCGCACGGCGGGACCGCCTTCCGCCTTGAGCCGCCGCGCAACCTCGGCGAGTTCGATCACCGCCTGTGCACCGAGCAGGGGGTAAAGCGGCGGCATCCCGGCCGGCGCGGTCACGCTCGATCGCTTCCGGCGGCGCAATTCGAGCGCGATCGTTCGCGCGGGCGCGTCGCTTCCCGCGTCGCTTCCCGCGTCGCCGGCGCGCGCCAGCACCAGGGCCGCGGCGATCGGCGGCGCGGTCTTACTGCTCGAGTCGATGGCGGGGAACACCGCCCCGGCGGCTTTCAGGCAGAGGTCGAGCTCTTCGCTGGCCGGCGCAAACGCGATCACCACGGCGCGGCGCGCCTGCCCCTCCGCCAGCAGGAGCGCCGCATCGAGCAGCGCCTGCGCCGACGCGAACGATCCGCTCGCCACGGTGATCGACGGCCCGCGGAAGCCGAAGGCGGAGGCAACGGCGCTCGCGATCGCGTTCGCGGCGGTGTAGGCGAAGAGCGCCGGGCTCGGCGACTCGCCGCCGTTGTCGACGACGGTGCGCGCGAAGCGGGCGCACGCCGGCAGCGATTCGAGGCCGACGCCGGCCACCAGCGCGACGTCGCGACCGGGCGGCGGCAGCTCGTTCGCCTCACGCAGCGCCTGCTTCACGGCCAGGAACGCGAGCTGCCCCTCCTCGGGGAGATGGCGCAGGCTCATCGCCGGGTTGAGCTGCTCGAACTCGGCGAGCTTCAGTTGCGCGAGATCGCCGCGACCCGCCAGCGCGGCCGCGACGATCACCACTTCATCGCGCACCATGCGCAGCGGCCGGATCGCGCGTGGCGCCGGCGCGCGCGCGGGCGCAAACGCCGCGACTTCGTGCGACTCGACGCGCGCCTCCACGCGCGCCTCCACGCGCGGCGGCGCGACGCGACGGACGATCGCGGCCGCCGCCTGGCCGCCGAGCCCCGACGCCAGCACCGCCGCGAAGGGCGAGCGCAGCGGCTCGGGTTCCTTCGGCAGTCGCACCGGAAAGGTCGCGACCGGGTGGCGCAGTCCGACGATCGGTGGCACGCGCTGCACCTGCAACGAGGCGACCGCGCGAATGACCGAGAGGATCGCGGCGGCGGCGAGCGGATGGCCGAGCGCGCCCTTCCACGACGTGAGCGGCACGCGATCGCCGCTGGTCCGTTCGCCACCGAGCACGGACGCCAACGCGCGCAGCTCGGCGAAGTCGCTTTGCGGCGTGCCGACGCCATGCCCCACGATGAGCCCGAGCTGCGACGACGGCAGCGCCGCTTCCGCCAACGCCGCTTCGAGCGCGCTGGCGATGCCGCGGCCTTCGGGATGGGGCGACAGCAGGTGGTGCGCGTCATGCGTCGACGCGACGCCGAGCAGTTCCGCCAGCACGGTGGCGCCGCGCTCCTGCGCGCTCTCCTCCGATTCGACGACGAGGAAGCCAGCGCCCTCGGCCAGCGCCATTCCGGTCGACGCGCTGTCCCATGGCGCGCAGCGACCGGGCGCGAGCGCGCCGAGCGCGTAGAAGCCGGCGTAGACGAACGGCGACAAGGCGTCGACTGCGCCGACCAGTGCAATGCGCGCCTCGCCGCGACGGATCCGTTCGCTGGCGAGCAGCAGCGCGACCAGCCCCGAAGTGCAGCTCGAGTTGCAGGTTGCAACCTGCGCGCGCAGATGGAGGCGCGAGGCGACCGTCGCGGCGATCCCGTGGTAACCCGCCTGCTTCCAATCGCGCGGCGGCTCCGTCGAGCCGTGAGCGAAGCGCTGCAATGCGAGCGCCGTCTCCATGCCGCCGAGCGATGTGCCAACCAGCAGCAGATCGACCCGGCGCGCCGTGTCCGCCGGGCGGATCGAGGCCGCGCGCAACGCCTCGACCACCGCCGGCAGCGCGAGGCGCAGCGCGCGATCGTCGCTCGGTTCACCGGCGAGGGCATCGTCGGGCGCGACGCCGACGTCGAGGACCGGCAGGCCGGGCGGCGCGAAGCGCGTGGCCGGGACCAGCGCCGTGCGCCAGCCGTCGGTGGCGTGGACGAAGCGCGGCACACCGGCGCCAGCGGCCGTGACGGCTCCCATTCCGGTGAGGACGACTTTCATGAGGCGCGAGAACGTAACGACGCGCGCGCCGATGTCACGCCGCGATCCGAGCGGCAGCTAGTCTTCGCGCTGCCCCAGCTCGGAGAAGGGAAGCAGGAACGATGACGCGCACCCCTAGGTTGGCCGCGTTGGCAGCCGTTGGCGCCGTGCTGCTGACGCTGCTTGGCGGACCGGCCGGCCGGTCCGCGCCGCCGGAGAGCTGCAAGGTGTTCTTCGCCGGGCCGATCAGCGGGCCGCTGGCGGAGGCGACGCGGGAGTCGCTGGCCGGAGTCCGTGCCGCGCTCGCGCAGGCCGAGCGCGCAGCCTTCTTCACCGCGCCGCAGTGGATCGAGCAGGACGACGGCGACGATCCGAAGAAAGCAGACGCGGCGTGCGAGGCGGCGAAGAAGCAGAAGGCCGACCTGATCGTGGCAGCGGCGAGCGGCGCGACGGTCGAAAGCTACGTCGCGAAGGCGCGCAAGCTCGGGATCGCGCTGTTGCTGGTCGGGAGTGCCGGACCGGGAGCGCCCTCGGTCGCCGTCGACGATGCAGTGAGCTGGCTCGGCACGAGCGCGGTCGAGCAGGCGGTCGTCATCGGCAACTTCCTCGAAGTGCCGTGCCACTCGAAGCAGCCGGCGTTCGTGGTCGAGGAGACGGCGCGCGGCAAGGAACTCGCCGCGGCGCTCGAGCGCAACTTGAAGGCGCGCTTCAAGCTTGCGGCGCCGCTCTTCGTCGCGCCGCACGCAGCGGTGGCGCCGGAGCTGTTGGCGAAGTGGAAAGAAGCGGGCGTCGATCGGCTGGTGCTGATCGGCGAGCCCGACCTCGCGGACGCAACGGCGAGCGCGATCGCCGCAGCCGGTTGGAGCGTCCCGCTCTTCCTCACCGACGGCATGGTTTCGGCGGCGGCGAATTGCCTGCACGCGCCCGGCGCGGCGGACCTGCTGAAGGACGCGTTCCTGCTCGACGGGCAGCCGCGGCTGTTCACCGCCATCGATCCGGCGCTGGCGAACGCGTGGCAGGACGACCCGGCGCGCCGCGGCGACGCGCCGGTGCCGCCGCGGATGCGCCGCGCGTTCGACCACGCGAAGACGTTCCTGCGCGTTCTGTCGGAGACGGGCAGGAAGCCGAAGCTCGCCGACGTGATCGCCGCGCTGCGCGACGTGCGCTACGACTCCGATGAGAACTGCCGGCCGCTGTTCGATCCGACGCTGCGTTCGGCGCGCCAGCTCTGGACGCCGTGGAAGCTCGGCGCGAGCGGGCCGGTGAACGACGATCCGCGCCTCTACTACGACCCCGACTTCGGGCCGCTGCTGCGCGTGCGGCCGGCGTCGCTCTACCAGGCCGAGCCGGGCAGCAAGATCGTGCATGTCTGGTTTGGCGACGCGACCAGCAAGGCGGTCCGCTCGATCGAGAAGGACTTGACCGCGCTCGGCTTGATCACGCGCGGCTACGACGTCGCGTTCGACACTTGGATCCTCGACGAACTGCTGGCGCGGACGTTCGGGAAGCTGAACAAGCTGTTCCTGAAAAACGAGGACGGCAGCTTCATCCCGGGCGTGTCGTTCAACATCTCGTTCACCAATGTGAAACCGGAGGGGCTCGAGGAGAGCAAATACTGGCGCGCGGTGATCGCGGGCGATGACTCAGCGGCGGGCGGGCGCGCGTGGCCGGGGGAAGGGCGCTGCGAGATCTACTCGACCTTCATGCTGCGGACGATCTTCCAGAAGGACGCGTTGGTGCCGCCGATCAGCGAGAAGGACCGGCGCTTCCTCGACGGCAAGTACGTCTGGGCCAGCAGCACCGAAGAGAACCTGCGGATCAAGACGATCCGCTGCCTCATCGACGGTTACGCCGGTTCGTTCGCGCTGACCGGCGCGCATGAGCTCGGCCACATCATCGGCGTGAACCACGACGAGACCGACCCGCGCTCGATCATGAACGTGGTCGAAGGCGCCGGCCTGCGCGAGACGTCGGCGTGCTGGATCCCGGAGCACTTGGGAGTCATGGAACGCGTGCTCGGGCGCTACGGGGAGATGGGCGCGAAGGGGTCGAAGGGCGGCAAGCCGAAGCGGTAGCGGCCAGCGCGGCAGCGAGCTCAGCGCCGCGGCAAGAGCAGCACGACGCTCGCCTGCGCGGGGGTGAGTCGATCGGCGATGAGCGAACTCAAAGCGGCCGCGTCGAGTTGCTGCGAGGCGGCGACCATCTGCGGCAGCGTGAGGCGCGACGACCACTCGCGGTGGGCGATGCCGAGCAGCAGTTGGGCTTCCATCAGCTCGGCATTCGGCCGGCCGGCGATCTGCTTGCGCAGCAGCGTCAGGTCGGGGAGGCCGGCCGCGAGCTCGTTGCGCGTCATCGCGACCAGCTCGTCGAGCGAACGGAACGGCGGCCGGCTGCCGAAACCGTCGAGCGCGCGGCGGAAGGCGATCCGCGTTGCGGACGCGGCGTCGCCGGGAAGCGACTTCTCGGGAAGCGATGCGGAGAGCTGCAGCACGCGGCCGGTGGGAAGGACGATGTCGGCGCTCGCCATCGCGATGACGCCCGACTGCTTCAGCAGCGGATCCTGCGAAAGCGTCATCGACAGCGCGTTCGCGAGCGTCGCTGCAGCGAGGCGCTCTTCCGGCATCGAGTCCGGCAGCAGGTACCACTCGATCAAGTGGGCGCGCGGCAGGTCCCAGGTGGCGGTGATCTCGCCGTGAACGAGGCCGTCGGATTCGGCGGCTGGATCAGCGGTGGTGGCGGCAGGAGCGGCGGCCACGGGCGCGGCGGCTGCAGCGGCGGTCGCATTGGCGCCGGCAAATTGCGCGTCGAACAGGCGCGTGACTTCGTCCGCCGGCATCGGTCCGGCGGCGAAGAGCGCGATCGAGCTGCCTGGCTTCAGCGTGTTCGCGGCGTGCGCGACGATCGCCTCGACGGTCGCGGCGTCGACATCTCCCTGCACGCTGACAACGCTGCGATTGTGGCGCACGACCTGATTCCAGGCCGCGGTCGCCCACTTGTGGCCGTAGCCAAGCGGCGTGGTGGAAGCGATCTCGCTCGCGATGTTCTTCTTTTCGCGTTCGAGGACCTCGGCGTCGAAGTCAGTCGCGCGCAACCACGCGCAGAGCTTGGCCGCCGCCTGCGGTGCCTGGGCCAACGGCGCATGCACGTCGAGCCGCAGCGAGCCGTCGCCGGTTTCGCCGTTGAAGCGGATGTCGCCGTCGCTCAAGCTTTCTGGGTCGGTCGAGCGAATCAACATGTGCTCGAGCAGATGCGCCCACTGCGTCCGCCCTGCCGCGTCGTGGCCGAGCCCCGTCGGCACGAACGCGAGAAACGACTGCAACGAAGCGTCCTTCACCTGCAGCACCGCGAGCGGAACCCCGCTCGCCAGAGTCCGCCGCTCCAGCAGATCCGCCCCGCCCGCCACCTGCCCGACCACAAGCGCAACCATTCCTGCCGCCAATTCCATCACGTCCTTCTCCGCTTGAT
>SIAN01000034.1 GCA_009691715.1 Planctomycetota bacterium | reverse complement strand
CGACTTGGCGGCCGCCGGGGTGAAGGCGGCGGACGACGCGCGGGTCGTCGTCGACTTCCACAGCCTGCGGCTCACGTTCGTCTCGTGGCTCACGGCGACCGGCGCGCACCCGCGCACGGCGCAGGCGCTCGCCCGGCACTCGACGGTCGAGCTGACGATGAAGACGTACACGGATCTGCGGCTGCTCGACCTCAAGGATGCCGTCGCGAAGCTGCCCCTTCCGAGCGCGGACGGGAGCGCGGCGACGGCGACTGCGGCGGCGACCGGAACCGACGGGAGCGGCGTGTCCGGCGTGTCCGGCGTGTCCCCGAAAATGTCCCCTGTCGCCTGCCACGAGCCTGCCGCTCCGCGCACTTCCTCGCACGATGACGAGGAACCGTACTCTGCGTCGGATTGCGAAACGGACGACGTAAACTGCGTCGGAGCAGGCGCTTCGGATGGTACGCCCGGCAGGGCTCGAACCTGCGACCTGCGGTTTAGAAAACCGCTGCTCTAGCCAGTTGAGCTACGGGCGCTTCGTGACGGCGAAGCATGGTAGCCCGGGTCATTCATGCGCCCCGTCGCGAGGCGACGGGATGTCGGTTGAGGACGAGGAGGGAAGCCGCGGTTCCGACGATGCGGGTCTCGCGACACGCTGAGGAAGGTACGCGGCTTTCCGACGAAGTCATGCGCCGGCAGACCGAGCCGAAGTAGGGGTTCATGGAGGATCCGGGCTAAAGTCCCCGCCCCTTTTGGCGTGAGCAGCATGGCCGGCATGAAGATCCTCCTGGTCGGGTCGGGTGGGCGTGAGCACGCGATCGCCGAGGCGATCCTGCGCTCGCCGCGGACGGAGCGGCTCTACGTCGCGCCAGGGTCCGATGCGCTCGGCCAGATCGCGACCCGTGTCGACGTGGCCGCGGACAACATTGCCGGGCTCCGCCGCTGCGCGCGCGATCTCAAGATCGACTTGACGGTGGTGGGGCCGGAGGCGCCGCTGGTCGCCGGAATCGCCGACGAATTCGCCAAGGATGGGCTGCTCTGTTTCGGGCCGAAGAAGGCGGGCGCGCAGCTTGAGGGCAGCAAGGTCTTCACCAAGACGCTGCTGCGCAAGTACCACATCCCGACGGCCGATTCGCGCGTGTTCGACGATGCGCGCCACGCCGAGCTCTGGTTCGCCGAGCAGCAGTCGCAGTGGCCGGTGGTCCTGAAGGCCGACGGTCTCGCCGCGGGCAAGGGCGTGGTGATCGCGCACGATCGTCGCGAGGCGCTCGAAGGCGTGGCGCAGATCATGGTGCGCCGCGAGTTCGGCGCCGCCGGCAATCGCCTCCTGGTCGAGGAGTGCCTCTTCGGCGAGGAGCTCTCCGTCCTCGCCATCACCGACGGCAAGACGATCTTGACGCTCGAACCGGCGCGCGACCACAAGCGCGTCTTCGATGGCGATGCCGGCCCGAACACCGGCGGCATGGGTGCCTATTCGCCGACCCCGCTGTGGACACCGGAACTGCAGGAGGACATCGAGGCGCGTGTCCTGATCCCGATGCTGCACGCGCTCAATCGCGAGGGGATCGAGTATCGCGGCGTCCTCTACGCCGGCGTCATGCTGACGGCGAATGGTCCGCGCGTGCTCGAATTCAACTGCCGCTTCGGCGATCCCGAGACCCAGGTGATCCTGCCGCGGTTGAAGACCGACTTCGTCGAGATCGCGCAGAAGACCGCGGAGGGGCGGCTCGACGAGCTCGGCAGCCTCGAATTCTTGCCCGACGCTGCGTTGGTCATCGTGCTGGCATCGGGCGGCTATCCCGGGCCGTTCAAGAAGGGGCGCCGGATGTCGGGTCTCGAAGGAGCGGCGGCGGTGCCGGGCGTGCGACTCCACCACGCCGGGACCAAGCTCGAGCTCGGCCATTGGCAGACGAACGGCGGCCGCGTGCTTGGCGTCACCGCGATCGGCGGCTCGATGGACGAGGCGCGCCATCGCGCCTACCAGGCGGCCTCGCGCATCGAATTCGAGGGGATGCACTTCCGCCGCGACATCGGTGTCGCTCGGGATGGCATGGCGCACTGAGTACCGCGCTTGGACCGACCGACCAGCGACTTGGGGTTCCGCGTGAGCGTGGTGATCCCGGCGCTTGCCGACGGCGCCGCGCTGCGGAGCAATGTCCCGCGCGTCGCCGCGCTTGATCGAGTCGGCGAGATCGTGGTCGCCGATGCCGGCGGCAACGAGTCCGCGGCGGCAACGCTGGCAGCCTGCGGAGCGCGCGTGGTGCGCTGCGCGCCGGGCCGCGGGCCGCAACTGAATACCGGTGCCGCGGCGGCCGGCCTCGACCACCTGCTCTTCCTGCATGCCGACTGCTGGCTCGAGGACGGCGCGATCGAGGAGGCGCTGCTGCTGCTGGCCGAGCCGGGCGTCGGTGCGATCGTGTTTCGTCAGCAGATCGTTGGCGATCGGCGCGCCTACCGGTGGATCGAGGCCGCTGCGACCCGGCGCGCGGTCCAGCACGGCTGTCCGTATGGCGACTCCGGGCTGCTCCTGCGGCGCCGCGACTTCGTCGCCATCGGCGGCTATCCGCCGCTGCCGTTGTGCGAGGACCTCGGATTGGCGAAGCGGCTGCGTCGGCTCGGTCGGATCGTCGCGACCGGTCGGCGCATCCACGTGAGTGCTCGACGCTGGGAGCGGCACGGCGTCATCAGGACGACACTGCTGAACGTCGCCATCGCTTGGGCCTTCCGCATGGGGGTGCCGGCCGCCATCCTCTATCGTGCGTATTACGGTCGCGCACTCGGGGATGGGGCGGACGGCGACGCAACGGATGAAGAGGGATCGCGTGCATGAACGCAGCGGATGATTCGGGCGGCGTCCGTAGTTCTGTGGCTCCGCGGCGAGCTGCCCTCGTCGCGGCGTCCGAGCGGGTCGAGCGCGAGTTCGAGCGCTTCATCCGCGGCAAGGGGTTGAAGCTCACCTCGCAACGCCGCCGGATTCTGAAGCGGGTCTTCGGCACCAACCGCCACTTCACGGCGGAGGAGATCCACGAGGCGTTCCGCCGCGACCGCGACGACGTTTCGCGGGCGACGGTGTACCGCACTTTGTCGCTGCTGGTCGAGGGCGGCTTCCTCGACATGCTCGAGCTCGGCGGCGACACCAAGCGCTACGAGCACATCCTCGGGCGCGAGCACCACGACCACTTGATGTGCGCGACCTGCGGGAGCGTGATCGAGTTCCAGGAGCCGCGCATCGAGGTGCTGCAGGAGGAAGTGGCGGCGCGCCACAGCTTCCGCATCACGTCGCATTCGCTGCGCATCTTCGGCAGCTGCAAGAAATGCGTCGCCAACGAGTTGGCGCACAGCGCCGCGTCAGCCGTCACTGGTTGAGCTTGAGTCGCCTCGCCTCGTCGACGAGTGCCGGCGCGGCGCCCATCATCCGGATCAGCTTCTTCGCGGTCGGAGTCGCGCCCGCGCGCGCAGCAGCGACCGGCGCTGGTTCGAGTCCGGCGAGACGCGCCGCCGCCTCGGCCGGTCGGTTCTTCTGCAAATCGACCAGCGCGTCGAGCAGTTCGATCTCGGCGAGCGCAGCGGTCGTCGCGATGTCTGGTGCGCCGTTCGTGTCGGCCGCCGCGGCCAGCTCCGCGAGCTTGCGTCGAGCGAAGTCGAGATAGCTTCGTCCTTCATCACTTCGGCCGTCGGCCAGCGCGGGCAGAGCGAACGCGACCTGCGCATCGGCGTAGGCCCGCCGGAATCCCGGCGCGTCGCCGATCGCCTCGAGTGACAGCGCGAACGCGCGAAGCAGCGCGCCGTCTTCTGGGGTTGCGGCCGTGAGTGCGGCGTAGAGCTGCACTGCGATCCTGAGCTCGCCCTCGACGACCAGCGCCTCCGTCTGCGCGATCAGCGCCTTCTGCGGAGAGGCGCGCCAAGGCTCGAGCGTGCGCAACCGGGCGAGCCAGCGCCGCGCTGCTCCAGCGTCGCCCCGTCGCGCGCGCACTTCCGCCGCGCCAGCGAGTGATGCCACGTGGCGTGGGAACAGCTTGATCGCCCGCTCGAAGCATTCCTGCGCCAGTGGCAGCGTCAGCGCCGCCGCGTCACGCTGTTCGCGCGCCGCGTTCAGCAGGCGCGTGCCGATCGCGTACTGGCGTTCGACGTTGCCGGCATCGAGCTCGGCGGCTTGGCGGAGCGTTGCGACGTCGGACGATCCGTCGCGGGTCGACTCCCATTCGATGAACTCCGCCGCCGCAGTCGGCAGCGCCAGCCAGGCGAAACCCAGCGCGAACACCACGCGCATCGGCAGCGCGAGCCAGCGGCCGCGCGGCGCCGCCGTTTCGATCTCGGGCGAGCCGGCCACCGCGATGCCGAGCAGGATCGCGCCCTGCACTGCCGTCGCCGGGTCGTAAAGCGTCGACCAGGTGAGCGAGCCGACCCACCACGCCGCGAGCGCGCCGATCGCTGCCGCACGCAATCCGCCGTCGTCCTCGCGCGCGATCTTCGGCACGCGCACCGCGACGAACAGGGCCGCGAGCCATGCCAGCGCGACCAACAGCGCCACCAGCGCGCCGTGGTCGGCGGCCAGTCGCAGCCACTCATCGTGCGGGTGGTCGACTTCGGAAGCGGCGCCTTCGCGGGTCGGCGTCTGCGCCTCCTTCTCGAGGCGATGGAGCGGGTACTCGTTGCGGAACGAGGCCGGTCCGTGGCCGATCCAAGGCGCCGTCTCGATGAGGTCGAGAGTGGCGCGCGCGACGTCGAGGCGGATCAGGTTGCTGCTGCGCTCGAGCCCGAGCCCGAGCGGTTTCGCGCCGCCCTCGCTCGAGGCACCCGTCGCGAGCGCACCGCCGATCCCGAGCACGATTCCGAGCGCCAATGGCAGCGCGCCGCGCCGCCACGCATGTCCGCCGCGCGCCGCGACGACCAAGGCGCAAGCGCCGCCGACCGCTGCGGCGAGCCAGCCGCCGCGGCCGCGCGCGACGACCAACGCGGCCGCGACCAGCACGACCGCTAGGCGTGCCGCGGCGCCGCCGTTTCTGCGTGTCGCGAGTCCGACGGCGAGCGCCAGCACCGGCGCCATCCACGCCGAGAAGGCGTTGGCATTGCCGAACGTCGCGACGGCCACGCGTGCGCTCGCCTCACCGTAGATCAGGTCGAGGCCGCAGACCTGCAGCAGCGCGACCACGCCGAGCAGCGCGCCGAGGATGACCAGCCCGCGGACCAGCGTCGTCGCGCGTTCCCACGCGACCTCGCGCACCAGCAATGCGATCAGAGTGAACGCCGCGAGCTCGCTCATCGCCTGCAGCACGACTTGCAGCGCGGGCGACTGTCCGCGCGAGAACGCATCGCAGAAGCCATGCCCGAGCACCGCGATCGGTCCGCTCGCGAGCAGCGCCCACACCAGCCAGCGGAGCGGTCCGCTCACCGAGCGGACGAACAGCGTGCCCATCTCTCGCGTGAAGAGCAGCGGCACCATCGCCAGCAGCAGCGCCGCGCGCTTCAGCGCCAGCAGGTCGAACGCGCGCGGCTGCGTCGCCAGCGCGACCAGCACCGCCGCGGCGACCAGCAGGCGCGCGGTCACCCCGCAGACTCGCCGCGCTCTTCGAGCAGCGCGTCAAGGAAGCGCTCGGGATCGAACGGTTCGAAGTCGTCGGCGGTCTCGCCGACGCCGGCGAAGCGCACCGGGATGCCGAGGCGCTCGCGGATCGAGATCACCGCGCCGCCCTTCGCCGTGCCGTCGAGCTTGGCCAGGATCACGCCGGTGAGCGGCACCACCTGCGTGAACACCTCGGCCTGCCGGATCGCGTTCTGGCCGGTGGTTGCGTCGAGCACCAGCAGCGTCTCGTGTGGCGCGCCTGGGATCTTCTTGTCGAGGACGCGGCGCACCTTGCGCAGCTCCTGCATCAGGTCGTCGCGCGTGTGCAGCCGGCCGGCGGTGTCGACGATCAGGACGTCGATGGCTTGGCTCAGCGCCGCCGTGACGCCATCGAAGGCGACCGCGGCTGGATCGGCGCCCTGCTCCTTCTTGATGATCGGCACGCCGATCCGTCCGGCCCAGGTCGCGAGCTGCTCGACGGCGGCCGCGCGAAAGGTGTCGCACGCCACGACCATCACCTTCTTGCCCCCGAGCGTGCAGCGCTTGGCGAGCTTCGCCACCGAGGTCGTTTTGCCTGAGCCGTTCACGCCGACGATCAGCACGACGGTCGGCCCCGACGCCGCGCGCCGCAGCTCCGGCTCGGGAGCACCCAGCTTTTCACGCAACAGTGCGCGCAGCCGCGTGCGCACGTCGTCGGTGGTCTTCAACGTCCGCTCGCGGTACTCGGCGCGCAGCTGCTCGATCGCCTTCAGTCCCGTGCTGCCAAGATCGCCGGCGAAGAGCACCGCCTCGAGCTCAGAGAGGAACTCGTCGGAGAGCTCGCGCTTCAGCCCGAACAGCTTCGACAGCCCGCCCGCCAGCTTTTCGCGCGTCTTGCGCAGGCTGTCGCGCAGGCGGGCGAAGATCATCGCGCGTCCTCGTGGTCGGGCGGCAGCGGCTCGTCCTCGTCGCTCGCATCGGGTGGGTTCTTGACCGCGACAGGGAGCGTGCGGCGCGACTTCACCTTGTCGAGGATCCCGTTGATGAAGCTGCCGCTGTTGGCCGTCGAGTAGCGCTTGCCGAGTTCGATTGCCTCGTTGAGAGCGACCTCGACCGGCACATCGGTCGAGTGCAGCAGTTCGAATGCGCCGAGCCGCAGGATGTTGCGGTCGACCGGCGGCATGCGCGAGAGCGACCAGTTGGTGGCGGTCGCCGCCAGCACCTTGTCGATTGCGACCTGTTGCGCGAGGACGCCGTCGATGAGCTGCGTTGCGAAGGCGCGCGCGACGCGCGAGGCACCGGCGGCGACCAGGAAATCATCGAGTTCGTCGCGCGCGTCGGCGCCCTTCATTTCGACCGTGTAAAGGAACTGCAGCGCGAGTTCACGGGCGCGGGTTCGGCGGCGCATCGGTCAGGCCCCTCTTTGCGCGGCGACGGCGCGACTCAGGTCGATCATGTCGAGCGCCGCCTGCGCCGCGTCGGCGCCCTTGTTGCCCTGCGCGCCACCGGCACGCGCGAGCGCCTGCGCCTCGTCGTCGCAGGTGAGCACGCCGAAGATGACTGGCACGCTGCGCTCGAGAGCGAGGCGGGAGAGGGTGTCGGCGGCGATGCGGCACACGAGGTCGTAATGGCCCGTCTCGCCGCGGATCACCGCGCCGAGGCAGACCACGGCATCGACCTTCAGCTCGCGGATCGCCAAGTCGGCGGCGAAGGCAAGTTCGACCGCGCCCGGCACCTCGAGCTCGAACAACTGGCCGTCGGGAACACCGGCAGCGCGCAGCGTCGCCGTCGCGCCGGCGGCCAGTCGCTGCGTCACCTCCGGATTGAAGCGCGCGCGCACGATGGCGACGCGCAGGCTGGCGCGGGTTGGAGGCGAGGGGAGGATGCGTACCATTCGCGCGGTTTCCGGGGACGGGCGGCGAGCCGGGAGATTCTTCAGACCGTGACCGGCCTTGCCAAGGGAGCGCTGGTCGTCTCGGTCGGGATCGCGATCGCCGGCGGTGTGATCCGCTGCACGGTAGCGAGCGGATCCGCGGGCGCGCCGCAAGCAGCGCCGCAAGCAGCGCCGCAAGCAGCGCCGCAAGCAGCGCCGACACCGGCAAGTTCCGCCCGCCCGAACGTGCTGCTGATCGTCATCGACACCTTGCGGCGCGATCGACTCGGCTGCTACGGCTACGGTGGCGGAACCTCGCCGCGGCTTGACGCGTTTGCCGCCGATGCGCTGCTGTTCGAGCGCTGCCTCGCCCCGAGCGGCTGGACGGAACCGAGCACCGCGTCGCTGTTGACTGGCCTCTATCCGACTCGCCACGGCTGTCACGAATACGCGGTGCTGCCGGCGGAGCTCCTGCTGGTCTCCGAACGGCTGCAGACCGTCGGCTACCGGACGATCGGCGTCTCCGGCAATCCGAACGCCTCGCCGCTGTTCGGCTTCGACCAGGGTTTCGACGCCTTCTGGTTCGACCAGAACGACAAGGCGCGCGAATACCCGGACGTGAGCGAGTTGGTCGCCCATGCCGAGGCGCTCCTTGCCCAGGACGACGGCCGGCCGACCTTCCTTTACCTGCACCTGATGAACGTGCATGGGCCCTATCTGACGCCGGACGCCTGGCGCGACCGCTTCCGCCGTCCCGGCGCGCGCAACTTCCCGTTCCAGAACGAAGTCTGGAAGGACGTGATGCGCATGGGCAAGGTCGAGCGACGCGCCGAGGTCACGCCCGCCGACATCGCCGACCTCGAAGCGCGCTACGACGCGGCGGTCGCGTACACCGATGAGATCGTCGGCCGTTTCCTGGAGCGGCGCCGCGCCACGGCAGCGGGTCGCGACGAGTTGGTGGTGGTCACGGCGGATCACGGCGAGGAGTTGTTCGACCACGGCGGCTTCGGCCACGGGTTCACGCTCCATGCCGAGATCGTCGATGTGCCGCTGCTGATCCGACCACCCGAAGGCGGTGCCGGCCGGCGCTTCGACACGCCGGTCTCGCTGGTCGATCTGCCCGCCACCCTGCTCGAGCATCTGGGCGCGCTGCCGCCCGAGGCACAAGGTCGACTCGGCGACGGCATGTCGCTCTGGCCGCTGATCGACGGGCGCGAGTTCGAGCGCGACCTGCCGCTGGTGTCGCACCTCGAACGCGGCAAGCAGGGGAGCGCGTTCCTGCTGCAGAGCTGGCCGTTGCGCCTGATCGAGACCGGGCACGACTACTCCGGCCGGAGCAGCGTCGCGGAGCTCTTCGACCAGGCGACCGATGCCATGGAGCGGTTCGATCTGCTGGCGCGCGACCCGGAGCGATCGGCGCGGCTGCGGGCGCTGCTCTTGGCGCGGCGTGGCGCACTCGAGGCGCAGGGATTGGCGGCGCAGCGCGTGCCGCTTTCGGACGACCAGCGGCGGCAGATGGCAGCTCTCGGCTACGGGGACGGCTGAGCTTCGCGGAACTCTGGCGATCGCGGGCGGCCGCCCTTGACTCACTTGCGCGCCCCGGCAGGATGACGCGCCGTCGCATCGCTCTTCCAGGGCGGGTGACGTTGCGTCCGTAGCTCAGCTGGATAGAGCGTTGGCCTCCGAAGCCGAAGGTCAGAGGTTCGAACCCTCTCGGACGCACCATCGGTTGCCCGCCGCTGGTGCAGCAGGCTGGTGGTGAGTAGGCCGCGATCGGCTGCCGAAGTTTCTCGCCTCCGCTGCTTGTTGGAGCGATGTCATGGCGCAATGCCTCCGATCCACGCGCCTCTGCCGTTCGGTGCTGCCCGGTCTTGCCGGTGGTGCCGCCATGCTGTTCGCGACGGTGACGGTGTCGGTGACGGTGTCGCCGACTGCGATCGCGATGCCGGCGCCGCAATCCACCGGCGCCGCGAGCGAGCAGGAGCCGATCGGACCGGCGAGCGGCGCACGCGACGCCACCTACTTGGCACGACTTCGCGCGCACCAGAAGCTCGGCAAGCAGGGCCGTGCCCCTTCGCCGCCCGATGGTCCCGACCAGACGCCTGACGCCGGTCGCAGCGGCGCGCAGTGCGAGAGTTCGATCGCGATCGACCCGACGGATGAGTTGCATGCCGTCGGTGCGGCGATCGACTTTGCCACCGGCAGCGCCTTGACCACCTGGTACACGACCTTCGACGGCGGTCTGACCTGGACCAGCGGCGTCATCCTCAACGAGCCAGGCTTCGGCTTCAACGGCGATTGCAGCGTGGTGATCACGCCGAGCGGCGTTCCGGTGATCACGCTGCTCCAGTACTACGGCGCTGGCGGTAGCGCGGTCGACGCCTATCGGTCGCTCGATGGTGGACTCACGTGGCAGGCGCCGGTTTTGGTCGACCTCGACGGCTCGAACGACAAGGTCTCCTCCGCCACCGACCGCTCGAACGGTCCGCATCGAGGGCAGATCGCGGTGGCGTGGGACCGCTTCTTCACCGCGCAGGGCGACACCATCTGGACCGCCGTCTCCGATGACGACGGGGCGACCTGGCGTGACGTGCAACGGGTGAACGACACCAATGGCGAGGCTGGCATCTCGCCTGACGTGGCCTATGGGCCGAACAGCGAGCTGTGGGTGATGTGGGCCGATCGCGGGCAGTACGAAGTCGTGGTCGACAAGTCACTCGACGGTGGCACCACGTTCGGCACCGACATCATCGCCGGCACCTACCTCCAGGTCCCGTCGACGCTGCCAAACAACTTCTTCCGCTTGTTCGACATCTTCAGCATCACGGTCGACATGACCGCCGGCCCCTATTCGGGCAGCGTCTACGTCGCCTACCACCGTTGGAACAAGCCCGCCACCAACGCCGACATCTATGTCCTCCGCTCGCACGACGGCGGCGCGACCTGGAAGAAGAACTTCGTCAACGTCGGCGATGCCACCAACTCGCACCAGGTGATGCCGTGGGCGGAGGTTGACGAACACGGCAACCTGAACATCAGCTTCTGGGATTGCCGACTCGATCCGAACAACTACCTGCTCTGGAACTGGGTTGCGCGCAGTTCCGACGGTGGCCTCCATTGGCGCGAGTACCCCGTCTCCGACGCCGGGTTCGACTACGCCAACACCGACGGCTGGTACCTCGGGGACTACATCGGCTTCGACGTGTCGGCGCACTTCTCCCGGCCGTTCTTCCCGGACGGCGGGAGCGGCAGCCTCGACATGACTTCGGATGAGATCCATCTCGACCTGCACACCGACGTCGACGTGTTGTCGGCGGCGACCGGCGGGGTGGTGGCGTTCGACCTGAACGTCGGCCCGAACCATGCGGGCGAGAACTACTGGCTGCTCGGCAGCTTCTCGACGACGACCGGGATCGACATCGGCTCGGTCCATCTCCCGCTCGACTACGACGGGTTGTTCGAGCTGACGTTGGACCAGGCCAACACGGCGCTCTTCGTCAACTCTCTTGGCGTGCTCGACGCCACTGGCAGCGCGGCGATCACGATCGACACGGGCGGGCCATTCGATCCGGCGCTGTCCGGCCAGAACAGCTACTGGTCGGCCTACGTCTGGGCCGCCAAGCCGGTCTACGCCACCAACGCGACGGTGATCGCGATCGTGCCTTGAGCAGCCCGGCCCGCACCCATCCGCGTCGATCTGCGGAACGCGCGCGGCGGCCCGCCGCGCCCCGCGCCGCTGCGGCGGCTCCTTGCGCGGTGGTCGCCGATGCGGCCGGTCAGCTCGTCGAGCTGCCGGGAGTCGCGCCGGCGTTCCGGCGCGGCCGCGACTTCCTACCGGTTGATCCGGACGACCTGATCGCACTGCCGGACGGAAGTTCGCTCTACGCGTTGCCCGGTCGCACCGCGGTCGGGTTCGGGCCGGAGGGGCTCGCGCCGCTCGAAGGCCATGGCGCGGCCGCGGCCTTCCTGCCGCCCGGCTACTCGGTCTTCGGCTTGTCGGCATATCGGAGCGATCGCGGCGCGCCGCTGCTCCCGCTCTTCAGCTACTCGGCGCTGTGCTGGTGGAAGGGGCGCTTCCACGTGCCGGCCGCGCGGGTCGAGGCCGACGTCAAGCACGACCCCGAGCAGTTCTCGGAGCGCGAGCTCGCGCGGCGCATCACGCGGCTCACGAAACGGTGGCCGGCGAATCGGCTGGTGGCGCATCTGTCGCGCAACTGCGCGCTCACCTACGGTTGCGCGAACGCGAAGAACCTCTTCTACGAGCGGTGGGAGTGCCCAGTCCCGCTGGCGCCGGCCTGCAACGCGGTGTGCGTCGGCTGCATCTCGGCGCAGCCCGACGCGCCGATCCCGTCGCCGCAGGACCGCCTCGCGTTCGTGCCAGACGTCGAAGAGGTGCTCGAGTTCGCGCTGCCGCACCTTAAGTCGGCGCCGCGTGCGATGCTCTCGTTCGGACAGGGGTGCGAGGGCGAGCCGCTGTTGCAGGCGGAGCGGATCGAGGCGATCTGCCGCGCGTTGCGAGCGAAGACAAAGCGTGGCACGCTGCACCTGAACACCAACGGCAGCCGGCCCGACGCGGTCGAACGCCTGTTCGCCGCCGGGCTCGATTCGATCCGCGTCAGCTTGAACAGCGCGCAGCGGAAGCCCTATCAGGCCTACTACCGGCCGCTCACCTACGGCTTCGACGCGGTGGTCCGCTCGCTTGAAGTCGCGCGTCGTGCCGGTGGCTACGCGTCGATCAACTACCTGGCGTTCCCGGGCTTCACCGACAGCGACGCCGAGGTGGCCGCGCTCGAGCGGCTGATCGAGCGGACCGGGCTCGCGCTGATCCAGTGGCGCAACTTGAACATCGATCCGGAAGCGTATTGCGACGTGGTCGGGCTCGCCGCCTCGACGCCGGCGCGCGGGATGCGCCGGCTGCAGGAGCACCTGCGCCACCGGTTCCCGCAACTGCGGCACGGCTATCTCAATCCGCCGCGCGAGGTCTACCGCCGCCGACTGACGAGTTGAGGAGACGGACGATGGCGCTGCTGGCTTCGTTGCTGGTCTCACTCGCGACGCAGGTCGCGACGCCGCAGATCTGGGTCGATTCGCGGCGCGGCAACGATGGCGGCGGCGGCGGCGACGGCACTGCCGACCGGCCGTTCAAGACGATCGCGCGCGCCTTCGCCATGCGCAGCATGAGCGCAGAACCGTGGGTCGAGGTGCGACTCCAGGTCGGCTATTTTTCCGTGGGCATGGGCGAGGCGGTGCCGATCGTGGTGCCGGCCGGCGTGCGGCTGGTCGGCTACGGGACGGGTTCGACCGAACTGCTTGGCATCGACGGGTTGCCGGTCCTGGTGCTTCCGAATGAAGGACGCGTCGCGATCGAAAGCCTCGCGTTGCGTGGCGGGAGCGCGGGCGTCGTCGTGCGGCCGGGCGGCAACGGGCGGCTCGACGCCGAATTGACCGATCTGCTGATCGAGGAGACGCTGGTCGCGATCGACCTGACGGCCGCCGCCGGATCGGTCGCGTTGCGCGTCGAGGGCGTGCGCACGCGCGCGAAGCAGCAAGGGCTGCACGCGGACGCTGGCTCTGCGCTCGAGCTCACGATAGAGCGCTCCACGTTCGCCGGCGGTCAAGAGGGCGTCGTTCTCGACGACGGCCGGGTCGACCCGGCCGGGGCGCCGAGGCGTGTTGCGCTGCGCGACTGCCGTTTCGAGGGCAGCGAGGGCGCGGGCTTCGTGCGCCGCGGCGTCGTCGCGCGCGAAGTCGACGGTCCAGCGTGGGAGTTCGATCGCTGCGAGTTCCGCGGCGCGCGCTTCGGCCTCGCGCTCGAGCTGCCGAGCGGCGATGTTCCGTTCCTGGTTCGCGATTGCGTGTTCCGCGAGAACCTCAACTTCGGCGCCACGATCGTCGGCAGCGGAACGACGCTGCCGGGCGAATCGCGCATGGAGCGCTGCCACTTCCGCTGGAACGGCGTCGGTGCGCAGTTGCTGGCGACCGGCCGCACGCTCGCGCTCTCCGACTGCCGTTTCGAAGATTCGATCGGCATGGGCCTGAACGTCGGCAACTTCACCGGCGAGCATTCGCGCTTCGCGCTTTCGCGCTGCCTGTTCGCGTGCAACGGTGCCGCGGGGTTCTTCGCCATCTGCGAGCGGCCCGACGGACTCGAAGCCACCCTGGAACAATGCACTGCGGTGGACAATCGCGGCAACGGCTTCGAGCGCAAGAACCGCAAGTTCGGCACGGCGCAGGTGCGCCTGCTGCGATCGATCGCCAGCGGGCACGGCAGCGACGTCGTGCGCTTCGAGCCGGCCGAGTTGATCGACTGCTTCGTCGGCGGCGACCCGCGCTTCATCGACCGCGCGCAGCGTGACTGGCGCCTCGCGCCCGACTCGCCGGCGCAGGATCCGCAGGGCGCGTTCGGAGCGCTGCCGATCTTCAAGGCTGCCGGTCGATGAGTGACCCGGCGGGCGAGCACGCGCTCCCCTGCGACCCGTCGCGACTGATCGAGCTGTTGGCCGCCGACGGGACGGCGGGAGGGCTCGACGCGCCCATGCTCCGGCGCGTTGCGGCAGCGCTGCGTGGGCAGTTCCACCACGAACTGTTCGCGGTGAAGGAACGGATGCGCGCGGCGTGGACCGGACTCGACCTGGCCGATGGCGACGTCGCCGCCCGGTCGAACGACCAGTGTGAGCTCGCCACCGATCTGCTGCGGACGCTGCGCCGGCTGCTGGTGCGCGCCAACTTCGTCGATGTCTCGATCGAGGAGCTCGAACGCGCGTTGCGGATCGAGTCGTCGTTCGGGCTCAAGCTCGACCTCGACCTCGCCGACTTCGAGGATCTGCGCGCGTGGCGCCGGATCGAGACGACGCGCAAAACGGTGGAGCGACGCTGGTTCGGCCTGCGCCGGCGAACGGTCGCAGTCGCCACCTTTGATCGTTTCTGCGTTTTCGCGCGCTTCAAGCGCAGCGCGCATTTCGACCATCCGAAGCGGCTGGCGGGCAAGCTCGGAGCCCGGCCCGGAGGGATCTCGCTGCGGCTCTATCGCGATGTGCCGAAGCACGATGTCGAGGCGCTCTTTCCCGGCGTGCGGGTGCGGATGGGGCTGTTCGACCGCGCACTGATCGGCGTGCCGGCGGCGGCGGGTGCGCTGCAACTGCTGAACTGGAAGCTGATTTCGTCGCTCTACGCGCTCGGGTTGGGGCTCTTGGTGTTCCTTGGCCTGCGCAAGGAGGAACCGCAGACCGGTGCGCTGGCGATCGGGCAGTGCGCCGGGCTCGCGCTGCTGGTCACGTTCCTGTTCCGGCAATGGGCGCGGTTTCTCGGCCGCAAGAACGTGCTCCACCGCCAACTCGCCGAGCACCTGCATCGCTGCACGCTCGACTCGGGCCTCGGCGTCCTGCTCCATCTGCTGGATGAGGCGGAGGCGCAGGAGACTGGCGAGGCGCTGCTCGCGTGGGTGCTCCTGCTGCGCGCGGGCGGTCCGATCACGCCGGCAGCGCTCGATCGCAGGGTCGAAGAGTGGCTCGGCCAGCGCGCCGGCGTGGCGGTCGACTTCGAGGAGGAAGACGCGTTGCACAAGCTCGAGCGACTCGGGCTCGCGACCCGCGACGCGGCCGGAACGGTGGTCGCGACGCCGCCGCTTTGCGCGATCGAGCAGCTCGAGACGAGGTGGGGCGGGTTGTTCCGAGGGCGGTGAGTGACGGCGATAGGGCGGGCTACTGTTGCCGCGAAAAGAACCGCTGGTTCGATGGCCAGGAGTGAATCCTCATGCCGATAGTCGCTCTTGTTGCGCTGTTGGCGACGCTTCAGTCGATCTCGCGAGATCGGGATGAACCGGGCGCCAAGGCGACCACGCTGCCGCGCCTGGTGCTCGTCACGATGGACACGACGCGAGCCGATCACCTCGGTTGCTACGGCTACCCGCGCGGAACGACCCCGCAGATCGATGCGATCGCAGCGCAGAGCGTGGTGTTCGAGAATTGCCAATCCGCGTTCACGGTGACGACCCCGAGTCACGCGACCATCCTCACCGGCACCTATCCGCTCGAACACGGCGTGACCTAGGTGAGGCCTGGAAAGACCGAGGCGTCACGCAAGGCCTCGGAATTCGAATCGACCTCCCGCCTGCGGAGCTACGCCGAGATCCTCGCGTCCGAAGGCTGGAACACGGCGGGCTTCGTCACGGCTTCGCCGACGAAGTGTGTGACCGGGCTCGCGGCCGGATTCGCTCATTTGGACGGAGCCCCGCCGGAGCGCAGCGCCCCGGACGCGAGGCGCTGAAGGACGCTCTCGAGTGGCTCGATCAGGTGCCGGAGCCGTTCTTCCTCTGGATCCATCTGTTCGATGCGCACTCACCTCCGAGGGCGTTCAGCCGCAACGGAGTCGCCGAGCTCGCTGCCGACGCGACCCTTCGCCGCCTGATCGAGCGCCGCGGAATCGACCCGACCAAGATCTGGTTCAACAAGAATGAAGCCACCGCCAAAGAATCCATGGCGAAGCTCGAACGCGAGATCGTCGGGTACGACAACGGCTTGCGGCAAGTCGACGATGTCGTCGGCACCTTGGTCGGCAGGCTCGAAGCACGCGCATCCTGGCCGCGGACGACCAGCGTCTTCACCGGTGATCACGGCGAAGGGCTCGGCCAGCACGATCAACTCTGGCACGACCCTGTGTGGCGGGAGGGGACGCATGTCCCCTTCATCTTGCGTGTCCCGGGACTCGCAGCGTCCCGCGTCGCGACGCTGGTCTCGAGCGTCGATGTGCTTGCGACCGCGATCGCGGCCACCCCGGGCCTCCCGAGTCACGAATTCTTCGCCCAGACGAGTGGCCAGGACGCCCGGTTCGAGTCGTTCGAGGAACGGGCGGTGTTCAGCATGTCGCTTCCGGCCCACGCGGAGTACGTGCTGGCAACGCCGCGCTGGCGCTGGACGTGAAGCTCGACCATCCAGAAATCGCCAAGGCGCTTGACCGGCAACTGCTCCAGCTGATGGAGAAGCAACGGCTGCGCAATCTCGAGTTGTACGAAGGGCATGAGCGCGGCGCCGGTCTCACGACGGCAGCGGCAAGGCGACTCGCCGCGGAGCTCGCGAAGCTCGGCTACACCGATGACGGTGAGGCACCCTCGCCGCCGTCCTCGCCGACCGATGACGACCGATGACGACCGATCACGACTGATGACGACTGATCCGAGTGCCGCAGCGGCGACGCGGCAACGAACGGAGATCGAGATCTCCTGAATGGGTCGCGAGCGAACCGCTCGGGTCTGCCGTGCGCCGGGCTACGATCCCGGCCGATCAAGTCCCAGCAGGCGCAAACCCGAAACTGCTCCCCATGAAGACCCCCGTCGCAATTCTCCGGACCACCCCGGGTACCGTCCTCAAGGACTACCACGAGGTGATGAACCTCGCCGGCTACCAGCAGCACCTCGACAAGACGGCTGACACCGCGCTCAAGGTCAACATCAGCTGGCATTTCTTCTATCCCGGCAGCTCGACCACGCCGTGGCAGCTCGAAGGGGTGATCCGGGCGATGAAGCAGGACGGCTTCGACCCGAAGCTGATCCACGCCTGCCACAACCGCACGGTCGTGATCGACGCCCACTTGGGCGAGCGCGAGAACAAGCAGCTGAACGTGGTCGAGGCCCACGGGCTGCGCAACGTCCACCTTTACGAAGGCGAGGAGTGGATCCCGGTCGGCGATGCGGTGGGGGACCTGACCAAGAAGTTCCTCACGTTGAACCAGGTCTTCCCGAAGGGCTTCTCGATCCCGAAGCGCTTCATCGGCGAGAACATCCTCCACCTGCCGACGGTGAAGACGCACATCTTCACGACCACCACCGGTGCGATGAAGAACGCGTTCGGCGGGCTCTTGAACGAGAAGCGCCACTGGACCCATCCGACGATCCACGAGACGCTGGTCGATCTGTTGATGATCCAGAAGAAGATCCACCGCGGGATCTTCGCGGTGATGGACGGGACGTTCGCCGGCGACGGGCCGGGTCCGCGCTGCATGGTGCCGCATGTGAAGAACGTGCTGCTGGCATCCGCCGATCAGGTCGCGATCGACGCGGTCGCCGCCAAGCTGATGGGCATCGATCCGATGTCGATCAAGTTCATCCGGCTCGCGCACGAGGCAGGCCTCGGCTGCGGCGACCCGGCCAAGATCGAGATCGTCGGCGATCTCGAGGCAGCGAAGCAGAATTGGAACTTCACCGGCCCGTTCAAGAAGATGACCTTCGCCTCGCGCATGCAGCACAAGATCTACTGGGGACCGTTGAAGAAGCCGGTCGAGTGGTCGCTCAAGACCTTCTTGGCGCCGTGGGCCTACCTGGCAAGCGTCGCCTACCACGACACCTTCTGGTACCCGCGCTTTGCGAAGACGCGGATGAAGGACGTGCTGCAGAGCGACTGGGGCCGGCTGTTCTCGAACTGGGAAAACGTGAAGCCCGACGCGAAGGGCTTCCCCGACGTCGGTTCCGCGCCGCCGGAATTGAAGCGTAGCAGCGCATCGGTCTTCTTCCGCAGTTGGAAGCTGCTCGGCACCTGTCTGATGGAGGCGCCCGAGATGCTGACGTTGCGCAAGCGCAAGATGGCCGCGAAGCCGGCTGGTGCCACGGTCGGCACGCCGGTCCATCCGGGACACCACCCGTGCGGCGGCGCAGATGGCGGCGGCGCAGATCACGACAAGCACCATCACCATTGAGCGGCAGCGCGGAGTGACGCCGAACCCGTCCGCCGCCGCCCCGCGCCGATCGCTCTGGAAGCGCGTTGCGCTGGCGCTTTCGACGCTGGTCGCCGAGTTGCTGCTGCTCGAACTGCTGCTGGCGCTCTTCGGGATCCTGCCGCCCGAGCCGCGCGCGCAGGTGGGGGAGACGGCCGACCGCGAGCGGAAGAACTTCGTCGCCGATCCCGGCCTCGGCTGGCGCATGCGGCCGGGAACGAGCTTCCGCTGGCGGACCGAGGGGCGGGAGTTCCCGTTCCTTGCCGACGCCGACGGCTTCCGGATCGACGAGCGCGAGGGGATCGCGCCGCCGCCCTTAGGGGCGCCGCGCATCGCGCTGGTCGGCGACTCGTTCACGTTCGGGACCGGCGTCACGTTCGCGCAGTCGTACGGCGCGGTGATGGCCGAGCGGCTCGGCGCGGTCGCGGTCAACCGCGCACAGCCGGGCTTCGGCGTCGACCAGATCTGGCAGGCGTGCGAGCGGGTGGTCTTCGCCGGCGAGCCGCCCGACCTGCTGGTGGTCGGCGTGATCCTCGACGACTTCGAGCGGTCGCTGCACGCCTACCGGCACGCCGAAGGCTTCAGCAAACCGCGTTTCCGCGTCGAGGCGGGGCGGCCGGTGGCGTCGGGGGTTGCGGACAACCTCGGTGCGGTCGGACGGTTCCTGGAGCAGCGATCGCGAGTCTGGACCATGTGGAAGGGCGCCGACCGCCGCTTCGGCCAGCTCTTCGGCGTCGGCACCTGGTGGAGCGTCAACGCCGCCTGCCTCGACGCGCTGCTCGACGGAGCGCGAGCGCGTGGCGTCCGCGTGCTGGTCGTCCACATCGCCACCGTCGCCGCTTGGCGCCCGTTCCCGGCATTGGCCGAGCTGGTCGCGAAGCGCGCCGCCGCCGGAGATGAGGTCCTCTATTGCGATCTAGCGGCGCAGTGGAGGGTCCCGCCACTAGGCGCCTACTACGAGGTCGACGGTCACCTCACCGCCGACGGCCACGCCGCGCTCGCCGCGATGCTGGTGGCGCAGGTGAGCGTGCGTTGGCAGAGCTGGCCGCGCTGAAGCGGTGGGCGCCGTCCCTCAGCGCGCGCCGGCCACGGCGTTCGTCGCCGGCTTCTTTCCGCCTGGGTAAGCGACCAGCAGCACCAGCAGGCACCCGAGCGCGATCCACATCGGCACGCTGAAAAGGTGGGTGTAGTAGTCGCGTTGCAGTTCGTCGGGAATCACCGCGGCGGGATCGCTCTCCGGGCCGAGCACTGCCCGTTTCGCCCAGCCGCCGATCAGCGAGCCGGCGAACCAGCTGCCGACGATGATTCCGATGCCGACGATGACCAGGTTGAAGAGGTTCTGCGCGCTCGCGCGCACCTCGGGCGGCGTCTCCTCGTCGACCACCATGAAGGCGACGAAGATGAAGCAGCCAAAGCAGAGTCCGTGCAGCGCGACACCGAGCAGCACGGTCGCCGCCGAGTCGGTGTAGGCGAACAGCGCCATGCGCGCGGCATAAGCGAGCAGGCCGATCGCCAGCAGCGACTTGCGCGACATCTGCTTTGCCAGCACCGTGACCAGCGCCAGCACGACGATCTCCGACATCTGGCCGATCGTCATCAACCCGCCGCCGCCGACGCCGAGCACGTCGTTGATGGACTGCGCAAATTCGCCTGCGCCGCCGCTCTGGTAGCGCGACAGGAAGTTTGAGGTGTGCACGAAATAGAACTGATGCACGCAACTGATCGGAACTGCGAGCAGGAACAACGTGAGCAGCGGCTGGCGCTTGACGTAGCCGAGTGCTTGGGCGACAGCACTCTTCTGGGCGGCATCCTTCCGCGGCGGCGTGTGCGGGAGCGCGAAGCAGTAGAAGCCAAGCGCGACGCCGAGCAGTGCGGAGAGCTTGAAGGCGTCGGCGCGACCGGCGTTCCACGCTTTCTCGAGGTCGGCGCCGATGAGCCCGGCCGGCGAGTGCTGGGTGCCGAGCCAGTGGCCGATCGCGATGCCCGCCGCGATCCAGCCGATCGTGCCCCACAGGCGTACGCGCCCGAAGTCGCGGTCGCGGTCTTCGAGGTGATGGAACGAGATCGAGTTGGTGAGCGCGAGTGTCGGCGCGTAGATCAGCCCGTAGACCGCAGAGATGGCGAGAAACGTGGTGTAGCTGGTCGTCTCGGACAGCGTCCAAACCAATAGCGCACCGATCAGATGGCTCACGCCGAGGAATTTCTCGGTGGCGAAGAAGCGGTCGGCGACCTGGCCTGCGATGAACGGGCCGATGATCGCTCCTGCCGCGCCGGCCGCGAAGATCGCCGAAACCTGATCGAGCGTGAAGCCGAGGTGCCCCATCAGGTAGGGGAACAGGATCGGCAGCCACGCGCCCCAGATCGCGTACTGCAGGAACATCATCACCGACAGGCGGAGCTTCATTCCGTCGATCTCCCTCGACGCGCGCCGACGAGATGGGCCGGCGCCGGCGTCCTCCCCACGAGGCGCGTTCCGCGAAGGCGTGGCATGGTAGCGCTGCGGTCGCGCGAGTCGTTCAGCGGGCGGGGGGGAGCGCCAGCAGGTTGGCGAAGAGGCGCCACCCGCCGCCATGGCCGGCGCGCAGCTGGCGATGCAGCGCGTAGGCGCAGAAGACGAAGGTGCCGCCCGCCTCGTTCCGCCATTCGAGCAGGCCGCCCTTGTGCTGCGGTTCGCCAGCATCGGCGCAGGCGAGCAGCTCGACGTAGCGGTCGTCGTAGCTCAGCTTCTCCCCCTTCTCGGGGAAGTAGAGGCCGCGCTCCTGGGTCCAGCCGTCGAAATCGCGCTGCAGGATGACGTTCGGGTGGAGCAGTCGCGGGTGGCCGTGGGCCAGGATCGTCATCGCGCTCGACTCCTCGCAGACGCGCACGTCCGCGAGTTCGAGGCGCGCCGGTGCCGGTGTCTGCTCCAGCTTCGCCCACTCGTTCCATTCGCTGGTCTTGTGGTAGAGCACGACGACGTGGCCGCCGCGCGCGACGAACTCGCGCAGGCGCGCCGACTGCTGGCGAAGGGCCTCGCTCGTTCCGAGCGTGCGCGCATCGAGGAGCACGTGGCTGAAGCGGGTGAGCGGTTCGCGGGCGAGCGCTTCGGGTGACAGCCGCGTGCAGGGCACGCCGAGGTCGTCGAGCGCGAGGCCGGCGCTGCCGTCGGCACCCGGCACGAAGGCGATGCGGCTCGTGGACGGTGGCAAGACGTCGAGGATCGCGAGCTCGCCCAAGATGGTGGCGATCGGAGCGCCGTCGGCGAACTCGAGCGCGAAGGCGAGCGGCAGGCGAAGCGTGGCTCGTTCCGGGTCGGCGGGCGGGAGCTCGCGCGCGACCAGCGTGAACGGCAGTTCGAACAGCGGAGCGCTGGTGTCGCCGAGGTTCTGGACCGCTGGCAGCGTGACGGGCAGCGCGTCGAGGCGCGCACCAAGCGACTCGAAGTGGAAGCCGGTGGGCGCGCGCAGGTGCAGCTCGCCTTGCGGGACGCGGCCGGTCGGGAAGCGCAGCCGCAGCGCGCCGTTCGCGCGGGCGGTTCCCGGTGGACGCACCAACGGCAGCGGATCGCGTGAAAGCGCGCCGACCAGCGCCGGCGCGATCGCTTTCGTGATCGGCAGCCGCAGCGTCGCCAGCTGCCGACCGTCGCGGGTGAAGGTCACGCGGGCGGTGAACGGGTGGCGGTGGCTGCCGGAGAATGGGCCGACGGTCCGCTCCGGCGCCGGCCAAGACCACGGTGCCGCGTTCGCGACGGTGAGCGTGGCGGCAGCGGCGAGCGCGTCACGAAAGGTCGCGCGCAGTTCGGGGCGGGCCGCGATCGCGGCGGCACTGGCTTGCGCGGTCAGTTCGCCAGGCCCTTCAAGGGTCAGGACGGGTTCGAGTCGTTCGAGTGCCGCCGCGCATTCGGCCCCGCGATAGAGCGGATCGCGGCCATGTAACAGCACGAGGAAGCGCAGCGGCTCGCCCGGAAGCAGAGCGCCGCGCGGCGTCGTGCCCTCGTCGTCGGGAAACGCGAGCTCGGCACCTGCGAGCGCCGTCAGCCAGTGGTCGACGCGCGCCTGGCTCGGGGCGTTCGTGCCCGAAAACGCCGGGCTCGCCAGCAGCGCCAGCAGATCGGCGATCGTGAACGCCGCAGTCGCGCTGCGTTCGGGCAACGGCGTCGTTCGCTGCGGCAGCTCGCGCAGCGTGCGCAACGTCGGTGAGCTCCAGGTGATCGTGTAACGGGCCGCATGCTTCGCCGCCGCATCGAACGCGCGCCAAGGCCCCTGGCTCGCGTGACGCAGCAACGCCGTGTGCGCGATCTCGGCGAGCGTCTTGCCGGCCGGATCGCCCTCGACGGCGACGTCGTAGTCGATCGCGAGCGTCAGCTCGGCCGCCGGATCGTCCCTCCCGATCCGCACGAACAGCGCGTCGGCGCTCCAGACGGCGAGACCCTCCGCCAGTTGCTCCGGGTAACGCGCCGGGTCGGCGGCGGCGACGATCGCCTCGTGCAGCGCGATCGAGGTGGCCTGATGGTGGCCGTGGCCGCCGGTCTGCGGATGGTTGGTGAAGATGCGATGCGGCTTGAACGTCCGGATCACCCACGTGATGCGACGCACCACCTCGTCGCGGCCACCCCAGCGCGTGAAGGTCTCGTCCGCGCGCTTGCTGAAGCCGAAGTCGGGGAAGCCGAGGAACCACGGCGTCGAGCCGACCACCGCGCTCGCCGCCAACGTCTCCTCCTCGCGCCGGCTGCCGAGCTCCTGCTCCAGATCGTGCCCGATCGCGTTCTGACCGCCTTCACCGCGAGTGGAGAAGAGCGTCCAGATCTCTGCGCCCTGCCGCGCGAAGCTCTTCAGCAGCGCGCCATCTTCGTCATCGGGATGCGCGGCGACATTGAGCACGCGCAGCCGATTCTCGAGCTCGCGGCGCATCGCGTCGGGGAGGCTCGCCTCGAGCGCGGCCTCGCGAGCGAGCGTCGGCTCGCTGGTGGGGCCGGCGGCGTCTTGCGCCGGAGAGATCGATGCCGCAAGCGAAGCGGCGACCGTGACCGCGACGGCGAGGAGATGTTGGCGCAGCAGATCCATCCCGCCGTTCTAGCCGCCGGTCGCTCAACCTGTCCGTTCCGCGATCGCGGCGTGCCAGACTGCGATCGTCGCGCGTGCCGCAGCCGGCCAGGTGAATCGATTGGCGTGGGCGATCCGGCGGGCTGCGAGCGCGCCGTCGACGCGCTGCGCCAGCGCCGCTTGGAGCGTCGCTGCGAACGCCGACGGATCGTCGCCGGGCGCGGAAAGGAGCAGCTCGCCGCCGACCTCCGCGAAGACCGGCAACGTGCTCGCGACCACCGGCGTGCCGCAGGCGAACGCTTCGAGGATCGGCAAGCCGAAGCCTTCGAGCAGCGACGGGAACGCCAGGCACTCGGCCGCGCCGTAGAGCGCCGGCAGCTCGGCGTCGGGCACGAATCCTGGCAGCACGATGCGCGCGCGCGCGGGGTGACGCTCGATCGCCTCCGCGATCGGCGCGAAGCCGTGGCTTCGCTGACCCGCCAGGACCAGCGTCAGGTCGCGGTCGTGCGCCGCGACGGAACGGAACGCCTCGAGCAGCACGAGCAGGTTCTTGCGCGTCGACAGCAGTCCGACGAAGAGCAGGTAACGCGGCGGCAGCGCGTGCCGCGCGCGAAATGTGGCGAGCGTCGCGGCATCGGGGCGCACGAAGCGCGGATCAACGCCGTGGTGGATGACGGTGGTGCGGCCGCGCGCCTGCGGGAATCGCGCCAGGAATGCGGCTTCGGTCGCGGCCGAGACGCAGACGATTCGATCGGCACCGTCAGCGAGCGCCTGGTACTGGCGCGTGCGCTTGCTCCGGAATCCGGCGTCTGCGAGATCGTCCCGCTCGAGCGAGAAGAGGTCGTGCAGCGTCGCCACGCGCGCCAACCGACGATTCGGCGGCAAGCGAACGTCGAGTCCGTGGACGAGGTCGATGCCGCGCAGTCCGAACCGATCGCGCCAATCGGCGAGCCGGCGCAGCGTCGGTGGGACGGGGAAGGCGGCGATCGGCAGGCAGCCGCGATCGCGCCATTTGCTGCCGCGCACGCCAATCTCGAGGTCTTGCGCGGATGGTTCCGCCGCGATCGCGCGCAGCAGTTCATGCACGTAACGGCCGATGCCCGAGCAGTCGGGTCGCGCACCAGCGGTCGCGTCGATCAGGATGCGCGGGGCGTCCAGGATGCGCGGGACGTCCAGGATGCGCGGGACGTCCAGGATGCGCGGGGCGTCCAGCGAGACGCTGCGCGGCGCGCCGGTCACGCCTTCACGGCCCCGGCTTGCGCGTGAGCGGCTGCGAGCAGGCGAGCCGCGCCATCAGGTCTTCGGCGATGGTGCTGCGCTGGCCGACGCCGAGGTCGTAGCGCGAGTTCACCAGTTTGTCGACCTGGTCGCGGTCGAGCACCTTCGCGCCGCCGAGCTGCAACGCGAGGTGGGTGATCTTGGCCGCGTGCTCGACCATGTCGAGCAGCTTGAAGCAGTTCCAGATCTCGTCGGCGACGGTCACGATGCCGTGCCGTTCGAGCAGCAGCACGTCGGACTTCCTGATCGGCTCGCGCAGCGAATCGGGGAGTTCCTTGGTGCCGGGCGTCGCATACGGAACCGTCGGCACCATGCCGATGGTCACGACGATCTCGGGGATCACGCAGCGCGAGAGCGGGATGCCGGCGAGTGAGAACGACACGGTGTAGGGCGGGTGGGCGTGCAGCGCGGCGGAGATGTCGGGGCGCTCCTGCAGCAGCGCGACGTGCATCTTGATCTCGGTCGACGGGCGGCCGCCGTCGAGCGCGTTGCCGTCGAGATCAGTCACGACCAGCATGTCGGGCGTCATGAAGCCCTTGAGCACCGCGGCGGGCGTGACCAGCAGTCGCTCGTCGTCGATGCGGGCGGCGAGGTTGCCGTCGGCGGCGCCGATGAAGCCGCGCTCGTACATCATGCGGCCGATGTCGCAGAGTTGCTGGCGCAGCTCGGCCTCGCTGTAGGGGTAGGACCTCATCGCCCGCGCTCCGTGCGGGTGGTCACGCTCGACGCCACCCGGGCCTCGTTCCGAAGCGTGATCTTGCCGTCGAGTTCGACCTCGTCCACGAATCCGACGATCACGTGACGCACCGGCGCGCCCTGGTCATCGAAGATCTGGCGCGCCGAGTTGCCCTCTTCGAGCGCCAGCACGAGGTCGCCCGGCCCGGCGCCGACCGTGTCGATCGCGACGCGGTGGTGCGCCGGTTCGGGCGTGCCGTCGGGCTTGAGGCGTTCGATCAGCAGCAACGTCTTGCTGTCGAGGAACGGGTGGCGCACCGGGACGACCACCGGGCCGATCACGCGGAACAGTTGCATCGTCGTAGCGACCTTTCAGGCTTGCGCCGGCACGCTGGAAGCCGGCTCGACGTGGCCGAGAATCGTCGCGTCGACCGGGACGAACGTGCGCCGAAGCGCGAGCGCCGCCTCGCGGCCACCGACCCAGAGCACGAGATCGCCGAGGCCACTCTGCGCGACGTCGCAGGCGATCACACTTGCGCCTGCCGCGTGGTGCGCGGCGTCGAGCGGCTGGACGACGAGCAGCTTCTCCCCGTCGAGACCCTTCGCGCGCACGGTGGCGACCACGCGGCCGATCACGCGCCCGAGCCTCACGTCGCCACCTCCTCGCCATGCGCGGACCAGACGACCTTCCCGTCGACGTCCCACGAGTCGACCACCGCCATGATCGTGGCATCGGTCGGCTTGCCATCGGTGAACTCGGTCTGGCGCGCGCTCGATCCACCGGCGAAGAGCACCACGTCGCCCTGGCCGGCACCGACCGCGTCGACCGCGACCTGATAGGCCCCGGTGGGTCGCCCCTGTTCGTCGAGGAGCTTCAGGACCTGCAGCTTGAGGCTCCGCATGCGCGCCTCCTTCACGGTCGAGACCACCGTCCCAACCACGCGTGCGAGCTGCATCGTCGTCTCCTCCCCGCGGGTGCGGCGTTCAGATCCCGCGCTCGACCTTGGCCGTTTTGCGCAGCTCCTGCAAGAGCGCGCGCCGAGCCGCCTTCTCGACCTCGCCGCAGATCTCGGCGAATGGCGAGGCGGCGCGCTGCTCGACGATCCGGAGCAGGTGGACGCCCGGAGCGGTCGTGAGTGGGCCGAACAGGGTGGCCGGTTTCTCATCGATCAGCTTCGCCGGCAGGCCGAGCTTTTCGAGCTGCGCCTCCGACAGGAACCCGAGGTCGCCCCCGCGCTTTGCCGAGTCGTGCTCGGAGAATTGGCGGGCGAAGCTGGAGAACGCCTCTGCCGCCGGGATGTCGCCGGCGAGCGTGCGCTGGCGGATCCGGTCGAGCTCGGCCGTCGCCTCGGGCCAAGTGCGCAGGCTCTTGCCGCCCTTTTCGGGATCGGCGCGGAGGAAAATCGTGGCAACGCGCACGCGCCGTCCGAACGCCTGGTCGAACTCGGCGCGATGGTCGTTGTAGTAGCCGCGCCAGTCGTCTTTCCCGTGGCGCTGGCGGGCGAGCTCCTTCAACAGGATCTCGGCCTTGAACCGATCGCTGCCGACGACAGCCGTGGGATCGTCGCCGCGCGCCTTCAGCGTCGACAGGTAGTCGACGCCCTCGGTCGGCATACCGGCGTCCTTCAACTTCGCCAGCAATTGCTCGGTCCGTTCCTGCACCTCGCGCGCGACGTGTTGCGGCGTGACGTCGAGGCCAACCTTCCGGGCCGCGGCGAGCAGGAGCTCGATCCCGATGAACTCGTCGAACATGCGGTCGGCGTCCGCTTTGGAGAGCGCATGGAACAGGCGCAGTCCCCATTCAGTCCGGGTGATGCGCTCGTCGGCGAACTCGATCGAGAACTCGGCGGCGATTTCGGCCGCGAGCCCCTCGGTGCGCACGCCACCGCGCGCGCGCTGCTCCTGGAACCAGAGGCTCTGCTTCTCTGGTCGCACGTCGGCGTCGCCGAGGCCGAAGTCGTCGCGCATCATCCGTTCAGCGGCGATCGCCTTGCGCAGCACGCGACGAAAGATCGCGATGTCGACGTTCATCGCGACGCGCTGGTCTTCCACGCCGATCCGGCCCTTGCTCTGCGCTCGCAACTGGGTCTCGAGCGCGGCGATGCGCGAGTCGATGTCGAGTTCGGTCACGACGACACCGCGTCGCCGCGCCTCGAGTTCGATCAGCCGCTCCTGGATCAGGAAGTCGAGCGCCTCGGTGCCGACGCCGGAACTTCCCTGCTCGGCGAGCACGAAGCGGGCGAAGGAATCGGCGGCGATCGGCGCGCCGTCGATGGTGCCGACGCTTTCCGGAATGGCGGGCTGCTGCGCCGAGGCAGTGGGAGCCGCGCCGACCGCCACGACGACGAGCGTCATTGCATGCGAGAACGCGCGCCAGGACGAAGATCCCACGCGATGCTCCGCCACGTTCGACATGCTCAACGCTTCGGCGCGCGCTCGGTCGCTCGTTCGATCTTGGACTCGAACTCGAGCGTGAGCCGCCAGCCCTGGTTCTCCTGCACCAGCTTCTTCAGCAGGTTGACTCCATCCTTGGCGGCGTACTCGAACCGGAAGCTGAACTGCGAGCCGTGCGCCTCGACCGGCTTCAGCTCCTTCAGCAGCAGTCGCCGATCGACCTCCTCGTAGTCGAACGCGATCTCCTGGGTGACCGTGGTGAGGACCCCGTCCTGCGGGACGCGCGACTTGACCCGGCGACGAAGCGGGGTGCCGTCCTGGCGGTGCCACTCGGAGTACGACTCGATTAGCCCTGCGAGATTGCGCGGAAAATAGTCGAGTCGGATCTCATCGCCGTCCTGCTGAAACGTGACGCGCCAGACGGCGGCGGCGCGCGAGGGCTTCTGCGACAGGGCGTTCTGCGCGGCGTTGGTGGCATGCACGACGATCGGTTGCTGCGCCACGCTCGGCGGCAGAGTCGGCTTGATCGAGAGCGCGCCGGTGGCGTAGTCGTAGTCGAGGTCGAGATCGAGGCTCGTCGACGGCTGCTTGGCCAGCGGATCGGTCACGTCGAAGGTGGCGCGGATCCGCGAGGCGAGCCGGGTCGTGCCGATGCTGTCGAGCGAGTAGACGCGCGGGTCGACCACGGACTGCAGGAATCCGATCGCTGTCGGATCGCTCGGCGTGTCGTCGAGCGTTGCGATGGCGCCGCGAGCCGGTGCACCGCCGCCCGCCTGCCGCGGCGCTGCCGCTGCGGTCGCAAGGATGGATCCGACGGCGAGCAGCACGGACACGGCACGAGGCACGGGACGCTCCTGGATGCGGGTGAAACCGGCGCAGAGCATATCCCGGTGGGTGGGGCTCACGCCGGGGCGAGGTGTTCCGAGTGCGAGTCGGTGCTGTCGATCCGGTCGATCGCCGGTGGGGTCGCGGAGCGGTGGCGGACCGGGCGGGCGCGCGCGACGCGATGGGCGCTGAAGCGCTCGCCGCGAGCGATGACGCGCACGCGGTCGCCGACACGGAACTCACTGCGCAGGATCTGCTCGGAAAGAGGCTCCTCGATCTGCGCCTGGATGATGCGGCGCAGTTCGCGCGCTCCGTACTCGGGATTAAATCCCTGATGCGCGACTTGGCGAGCGACGCTGGGCGCGAACTCGAGCTCGATCCCGCTCTCCTTCAGGTAGCTCGCGACCAGTGCCAGCTGGTTCTTCGCGATCCGCTCGCAGTGCGCTTTGGTGAGCGCGTTGAAGACCAGCACGCCGTCGAGGCGGTTGATGAACTCGGGCCGGAACGCGTGCTTCATCGCCTCGATCGTCGCTTCCTTCACCTGGTCGCGGCCGACGTTCACCCGCGCTTTCCAGTCGAAGCCGACGCGATCGCGGATCGAGTGGATCTCTTCCACGCCGACGTTCGAGGTCATCAGGATGAAGCTTTTGTTGAACGGGACGATCTGGCCCTTGCTGTCGGTCAGGAAGCCCTCGTCCATGATCTGCAGGAGCAGGTTGTGGACCTTCTTGTGCGCCTTCTCGATCTCATCGAACAGGACGACGCCGGCCTTCTTCTCTTTCATCTGCTCGGTCAGCTGGCCGCCTTCGTTGTGGCCGACGTAACCTGGCGGGGCGCCGATCAACTTGGCGTACTCGTGCGGCAGCGCGTACTCGCTGCAGTCGATGCGGACCATTCGCGTCGAGTCGCCGAACAGGTGGCGCGCGGCCATCTTGGCCAGCTCGGTCTTGCCGGTGCCGGTCGAGCCGACCAGCAGGAAGACGCCGATCGGGCGGCGCGGGTCCTTGATTCCGGCGGCCGCCTTGCGGAATGACTTGACCACCGAATCGATCGCCGCGTCCTGGCCGATCACCGCGCGCCGCAGATCGGCCTCGACGCGATCGAGGTCGCGCTTCGAGGCCTTCTGGTTGCGGAGCCCCGGCTGCGTCAGCAGGTGGAGCTGGCCGCACTCTCCCGCATCGTCCGCCACCGGCAATGAGACCTGGTGGATCTCGAGCAGCGGGTTCACCTCGACGCAGATTTGGTAGAGCAGTTCCTCGAGCGCCGAGGTCTTGCACGGGATCCGGTTCTTGCTCTTGAACAGCGGGACGATCTCGTCCTGGAAGTTGACGATGCAGGCGTTCACCACCATCTGCTGGTAGGCGGTCCGGTTCTGGACCGAACGCGAGCGAAGCAACTCGGCGATGTCGTCGTCGGTGAAGATGCGGATCTTCACGAACTCATCGAGGATCTCGCAGTATTTCTGGATCGGACTTCCGGCGAGGTTGCGCGCCACAGGTCGATCTCCCGGTTCTGGCTGTTCTTGCCGAGGTCACAGATCGCGGCCCGCCGTTGCGGTGCCGCGGTCCCTCCATCCCGATCTTCCGTCCGGGGCGAAATGTCGGCGGTGCGCGCCAGTCGGATTGAGCAGGTGAAGCGGCGTTGGGGGCATCCCGAAAACACGTCCGCTCGGCGGCCCGGGACGCGCTCTCTGTGGTGGTAGACTCGCCAACTGCAATTTCTTCGCATCGAGCGATGCGCTGCAAGCGGGGACCATGGGCGACCAAGAAGACCTCAAGTTGTTGGCGCTTCTGGTGCATCGCGGCGCGCTCGATCGCCCCGCTGCCGAGAAGCTGCTGAAGGAAGGGCAGGCGACCCGCCGGAAGCCGCTCGAACTCGCGGTCGCGAACGGGCTGTTCACGAGCGAACGACTCGACTTCCTGCGTCGCGTCGAGGGCGAGGACGTTCCCGAGGTGCCGGGATTCGACATCGTCGGTGTCGCCGGTCGCGGCGGCATGGCGATCGTGCTCCGCGCGCGCGACCGCAAGGCGGGACGCGATGTCGCGATCAAAGTGCTGCGTCGGGAGTTCGACGGCGACGCCAAGGCCAAGAGCGCTTTCCTGCGCGAAGCGAAGCTGCTGATCGGGCTTCGCCATGAGAACGTCGTCGCGGGCGAGAAGGTTGGCACGGTCCACGGACGACTGATCTTCCTGCAGGAGTTCGTCGATGGGCGCTCGCTGCAGGAGCTGCTGAAGGACGGCACGGAGTTCGACGAAGATGCCGCGCTCTACATCGTGCTGCAGGTCGCGCGCGCGCTGCGTTACCTCGCGCAGAACGGCGTCGTGCACCGCGACGTCAAACCGGCGAACGTGCTGATCACCGCCCGCAACGAAGTGAAGCTGATCGACCTCGGTTTCGCGTCCAGCGTGGGCGACGGGGCGCAAAGCGGGGGCGGGGCACCAGGCAGCGCGACCGTCGCGACGGACGCGGCGGCACCGACCACGGTCGGGACGGTGGCCTACATCTCTCCCGAGCAGGCGCGCGGACAGGGTGACCTCGATGTCCGCAGCGATATCTACTCGCTCGGCGCGACGCTCTACCAGCTCGTCGTCGGCGAGCTGCCCTTCAGTGGCCAGGACAACCAGGAGATTCTCGCGGCGCAGATCCTCGCGTCGCTCTCTTCGGAGGTCTTGAAGAGCCGCAAAATCTCGCCGCACATGCACTACTTCATCGAAAAGATGATGGCCAAGGAGCGCGAGGTCCGGTACCAGACGCCCGAAGAGCTCATCGCCGACATCGAAGAGCAGATTCGCGGCAAGAAGACGCTCGAGTTCCGGCCAGAGGGGCGCGACTCAGAACTGCTGAAGAAGCCATTCGGCGCACCCTCGGCGCAGCCGCGACCGAAGGTGCCGTTCGCCCGCCGAAAACGACGCGATGAGCGCTGACGCCAACCCCGGACCGAGCGGCGTGCCGGCGATGCCGACGGCCGCGCTCGATGGCCTGCGTGAGCTCTACGCCGAGCTTTCGCGTGAGCTCGCCGCGCTCGCCCCTCGCTGCGAGCTCTCCGGGCGATGCTGCGATTTCAAGAAGAGCGGGATGACGCTCTTCGCCACCGATCTCGAGCTGGCGGCGCTCGACGCGTCGACTCCGCTGCGAGCCGGCGGCGATCCGGAGCTGTGCCCGTGGTGGGAAGGGGGGCTCTGCACGGCCAGGGAGGGCCGCCCGCTCGGCTGTCGCGTCTACTTCTGCGACGCCACGAAGTCGGCCGCGCTCGACTTGTTGTCACAGCGCTACCACGATCGGCTCAAGCGGCTGCACGAAGCGACCGGCGCGACCTACCACTACAGCCCGTTCGTCCGACGCGTCCGCGAGCTCGCTTCGCCGTAGCGGAAATCGGTCAAACCACGTCGACGGCGTACGCGACGTTGACGAGCGGGTCAGCGCTCGCGATCATCCGCGACCGAATCGTGACTCCCGGCGAGGCGCTTGGCGGTGGCTTCGGCATGCGGAGAGCATGCGGGATCGTCCGATTCGACGGCATTGAGTTGATTCCGTCGTCGTTGGGGTTCGTGGTGGGGAGCCACGTATGCGGGGTCGCAAGCACCCGCTCGAGATCTATCGTGACAGCGGCCGGTCGTTCCTGACCAAGCCCGGTGAGAAGCTTCCGAGCGATTCGGTGCCACCGCAGCGTGAGCTGCGCGGCGCCTATCTCGAGCGGGTACGCGAAACGAACGCTGAGCGCGCGCCGAAACGGTCGCGCGCATCGGACGCGGGGCGCGAGGCGCCGTTCGATCCGGCGCTCGCCACGAAACCGGCACCAGAGCGCCGCAGTTGGGATGCGACCGTGCTGCCTCCCGCCAAGAAGCGCCTGGTCGGCGGGGTGGGCGCTCTCCCATTGGCCCGGCTCGGAGGCGGGCTCGCCGCGGTACTGGTGCTGTTCGTAGGCGTCGCCTATGCTCTTTCGCTTTGGCCCTTCGCATCAAATGGTGCAGGGGGGGACGGCAATCCGACGTTGAAGCAGTCGTCCGATCCCTCGGACAGCTTCCTCGCTCGCTGGCTGAATCCGAACGAGCGCTCGAAAGGGCGTGCCGCGGACGAGGCCTCGGGGGTGGATGGCGACCAAGCGACCAAGGGCGGGGCGACAGCGGAAGCCGCCTCGGCACAGGGTTCGGCGCGCGCTTCCGCGAACGTCGAGTTCTGGGTGCTGGCCGCCAGCGAAAAGTTGACCGACACGACGCGCAAGGACTGGAGGTCGCGGTTCACGACGGACAAGCAGCGCCTGCAGAAGGCGCTCGGGGAGCGGTTCCCCGCCATGCGATTCCAGGCGTGCGCTGCGGACGTGAAGGAGAGCGAGGCGCTGCTGCGGGTCGGGCCGGCCTCTTCCGAGGACGACCCGGTGCTGAAACAACTGCTCGTCGAGGTCCGTGCAGTCGGGGGCGGCTTCTCGAAGGCCTACATCAAGAAGTTCAAGAAGTCGTAACGCCGTCACCGGACGGTCACAACGCTTCGCGGCGGCAACCCGCCGGTGCGAACTGGAGAGCCTGGTGACGATCCACAAGAGTCTGCGCGTCAAGTCGACGATGACCCGCGCCCGCAACGTCTGGAAGCGGGTCGAGCGCGTGATCAAGCTCGAAGAGGACGGCAAGTTCGCGGACGGTGCCTCGATCTTCGGCTTGCCGAAGGTGAAGACGCGCCTGAAGGTGAAGGCGGTCAAGGCGGCGAAGAAGGAGGCGGCGCCGGCAGCGGAGGGTGCCGCCGCAACGGCAGCTCCCGCGGGCAAGGCTGGCGCGAAGGCGGCAGCCCCTGCAGCCGCCGCGGGCGCGAAGCCGGCCGCAAAGCCCGCCGCGAAGGGCGGCAAGTAAGCGCCGGGGCGCTCGGACCGGCGCTGCCGGTGCCGGTGCTCCCGCTTCAGCCGTGCCGTCGGGATGTCTGTCGCTCAACTTCCGGACGGGCACCTCCAAGAGCTCTTCGCCTCGTTCCAGGGCGAAGGTGCGACGGTCGGCGCGCGGACGGTCTTTGTCCGGATGGCTGGATGTGCCCTGCGCTGCCGATATTGCGACACGCCCAAAGCCTTGGTGCGGACGGAGTTTGCCGAGTTCCACCGTCCGGAAGGGATCGAGCGGTGCCGCAATCCGTGCGGCCTCGCGGCCGTCGCGGCGGCCGTCGATCAGCTCGATCTGCAGCGTCGCTGCTGGGTCTCGTTCACCGGTGGGGAGCCGCTTGAGCAGGCTCCGTTCCTCGCCGCGCTTGCGCCGCTCTTGCGACCTCGCCGGCTGCACCTTGAGACGGCCGGCGTGAACGCGCCCGAGATGGCGCTGCTTGCGGCGCATGTCGACCATGTCGCCTTCGACTTGAAACTCGACAGCGTTGCACAAGAAGGCGACCGCACGGCCGACCACCGCTCGTTCCTGGTTGCGTGCCGCGGCACCGAGCGCGTCGCCAAGATGATCGTTGGCCCCACGACCGACGTCGCCGAGGTTGGACGACTGGCGAAGCTGGTGGCGGAGGAGAGCCCCTCGATCCCATTGATCCTTCAGCCCGAAACCCCGCGCACGGGTGGCTTCCCCGAGCTTCCGCTGGCGCTGCTCGAGGCGTGCCACGCCGCCGCCGAGCGCCACCTTCGCGATGTCCGCGTGATTCCGCAGACCCACAAGTTCCTGCGCCTGCCGTGAGGCAGCGGCCGAGGTAGTCGTCATGTCGCTCCCAGTCGTCGCCATCGTCGGTCGCCCCAACGTCGGCAAGTCCTCGCTCCTGAACGCGCTGGTCCGCTCCCGGATCGCGATCGTCGACCCGACTCCCGGCGTGACGCGCGATCGCGTCGCCGTCGAGTTGCACCACAACGACCACCGATGCGAGTTGGTCGACACCGGCGGCATCGGCGTGGTCGACAAGCTCGGCCTCGAGGAAGAGGTCGAAGCGCAGATCGAGATCGCGATGCGCGGCGCCGCCCTGCTGCTGTTCGTGCTCGATGCGCAGGAAGGCGTGACCAATCCCGATCGTGAGATCGCGGCGCGACTGCGAAAGCTCGGGAAGCCGTTGCTGGTGGTGGCGAACAAGGCCGATCATCAGGGTTTCGAGAAGTCGTCGGCCGAGCTGTGGGAGTTGGGTCTCGGCGAGCCGTTCTGCGTCTCGACTGTCGCGAATCGCAATGTCGGCGAGCTGCGGGAGAAGATCTTCGAGCTGCTGCCGTCCGCGCCTGAGGTGGCGCCCGAAGGCGACGTGGTGCGCATCGCGGTGGTCGGACGGACCAACGCCGGCAAGTCGACGCTGGTCAACAAGATCGTCGGCGACGACCGGATGATCGTGAGCGAGGTTCCGGGCACCACGCGTGACGCGGTCGATCTGCGGTTCGACCACGGCGGGAGGACGTGCGTCGTTGTCGACACCGCCGGGCTGCGGCGCATCAATTCGGTACAGGGTTCGCCGGACTTCTACGCGCAGGCGCGCTCCGAACGCGCCATCCGCCGCAGCGACGTCGCGCTGTTCCTGATCGACTCGTTCGAGGAGATCGGGAAGATCGAGCACCAGTTGGCGCGCCTGCTGCTCGATTCGGGCAAGCCGTTCGTAATCGTGCTGACCAAATGGGATCTCGTCGAGGGCAAGAAGAACTTCGAGCAATTCGGCGCCTACGTCCGCGACCGACTCGACTTCCTCCAATTCGCGCCGATCACCTGCATCGCGGCTCAGGAAGGCGTACGCATCAAGGAGACGCTCGACCTCGTCATCGGGCTGCACGAGGCCGCGGGGAAGCGCCTCGGCACCGGCGAGGTGATGCGTTTGTTCAAGGACGCGATGGAACGGCGGGCGCCGCCGATCCGCGGCGGGAAGACCGGCAAGATCTTCTACGCGTCGCAGGTCGATATCCGACCGCCTACGATCGTGCTGTTCGTGAACGAGGCGAAGATCGTGAGCGCGCCGTACCAGCGCTGGCTTGGCAACGTGTTGCGCGATGCGGGCCATTTCGAGGAAGTGCCGATCCGCTTCCTCGTCCGCGAACGCATCAAGAACACGCCGCAGGAATGAGCGATCTTCCAATCGACGCCGCAAGGCGTGAACCGGCCGCGTCCGTCAAACCTCTCCGTTCCAGGAGCATCCCGATGCACTCGATCGAACCCGACGCGCATGGCCGCGGTGTCGGCCGGCCGTCGATCTGCCGGCTGCTGCTGTGCTTGCTGCTCGCGTGCGGTGCGGTCGAGGGTTGCGGGCTGTTCCGCGAACTCGGCGTCGGTGGCGACGATCCGTTCTGGGTCGAGCGGCGCTACACCGAGGTCGGCACCGCGGCCGTGCTTCAGTTGCTGCAGACCGCAGTGCGGGAGCGCTACCCGCCGCAGTCGCTCGACTTGAACGATGGAACCTTCACGACGGGGTGGGTCTACGGCGCGTACGCGGCAGTGAGCCACCAGGCGCTGCGCCAACGGCTGCTCGCCGAGACCGAAGTCGAGAACGCTGTGCTGACCGTTCGTGTGCGAGTCCAGCAGGAGACCAGTCCTTCCGCCGGTCGATCAGCGAGCCGCACGGTCGATGACTGGGAGCGGACTGAGGACGATCCGATCGAGGCCGAGCGGCTGATGGCGCGCCTGCACGTTCTGCTTCGCGAGATCGGGAAGCCGGTCGTGCCGGAGCGCGCGAGCGCCGAGTGACAGCGAGGGCGGCCCGGTCCGATCAGGCCTCTTGCACCTTCGCGCCGCGATCGACCTTCCGGCCCGGCTGACCGTGGTGGAAGACCCACGTCTCGAGACCTGCAATCGAGTCGGCGACGAGGCGCTCGAGATCGAGCGCCGCCTCCTCCCTCGCGACATCGCCAGCGTCGCCGCGGATCCGCGGTCGCGGCGGCTGGAAGACGGTGCAGCAATCGAGCGCGGGTCGGATCGAGATCTCGAAGGTCCCGATCCGTCGGGCCAGCGCGATCGTCTCCTCCTTGTCGTAGGTGAGCAGGGGGCGGAGCAGCGGCAGTTCGGACGCGGCTGCCGTGAGCGCCAGATTTTCAAGAGTCTGTGACGCGACTTGACCGAGATTGTCGCCCGTGACCAGAGCCGCTTGGCGATCGGCGCGGGCCAGAACGACGGCGATCCGGTGCATCATCCGGCGGTAGAGCAGCGTCCGATAGCTCGGCTCGCAGGCCTCCTTGATTGCCACCTGGACGGGTGAGAACGGGACGAGGTGGAGCGCGAACCGGGGCGACGACCGCGACAGCAGACGCGCGAGCTCCTTCACTTTCTCGGTGGCCGCGAAGCCGGTGAATTCCACCGAATGGAAGAAGAGCGCCTCAAGCGCGAGGCCGCGCTTCATCGCGAGCCACGCCGCGATCGGGCTGTCGATGCCACCTGACAGCAGCGCGAGCGCGCGGCCGGTCGATCCGACCGGGAGGCCGCCGGGGCCGGCGATGCGCTCGTGGTAGAGGAACGTCGCTTCGTCGCGAATCTCGATGCCGAGCACGAGGTCGGGCGAGTCGAGGTCGACGCGCAAGCGGGGGACGCGCGCGAGGACGGCTCCGCCGACCGCGCGCTCGACCTCGATCGAGGTCTGCGGGAAGCGCTTGTCCGCGCGATTCGCCTTCGCGCGAAAGGTCGCGTGGGTCGTCGCGGCGCATGCCGATTCGGCGGCCTCCGCGGCGGCTTCGGCGATTGCGGCGATCTCTGCCGGAATGCGCCTCGCCGGTGAGACCGAAGTCACGCCGAAGACGCGCGAGAGGGCCGCCGTCGCGTCACTCCAGTCACCCGGAAGCCGCGCGAGGAAACGGCCTCGCAATGGCTCGACCGTGGCACCTGCGAAGGGCTGCAGCGCATAGCGGAGGTTGCGCGCGAGGCGATCGAGGAACTCCTGCCGGTTGCCGCCCTTGAGGCCGATCTCGCCGTAGCGCACCAGCGCGGCATCGGCGATCATCGCGCAGCCCCAAGCGCGCGCAGTCTCGCCACGATCGCAGGGAGCCGTTCGAGCACTGCCTCGACGTCGGACATTTCGCTGTCGCGCGCCAAGCTCAGGCGCAGCGTGGAACGAATCTCGTCGTCCGTCAGCCCGACCGCCTTCAGCGCCGGCGAGAGCGCGTGGCTGCCCGCGTGGCACGCGGCGCCTGCAGATGCCGTGATGCCGCTTGCCTCGAGGTGATGCAGCGCGACCTCCGCCCGGACTCCCGGGAGCACGGCGGCGACGATGTGGGGCAGCGCCGGTCCGCCGCTCGCCAGGATTCGGGTGCCGGGGATTCTCGCGACCAGTTCACGCGCGAGCCGTTCGCGAAGTGCGGCGAGAGCGGCGAAACGAGGGACAGGTGTCGCCGCCAGCGCCACTACGGCCGCTCCGAAGCCGGCGATTCCGGGGACGTTTTCCGTGCCGCTGCGCCGATCGGATTCCTGTCCGCCACCGACCTGCTGCGGCTCGATCGCCGTGCGCGTCCGGAGCAGGAGTGCGCCGACTCCTTTCGGTCCGTGGACCTTGTGTGCTGAGACCGCAGCGCTGTCGATGCCGGCGGCGAAGGGCGGCGCTGACGGCTTCCCGAATGACTGCACCGAGTCGACATGGATCAACGTGCGTGGCGCGCGAGCACGCGCAAGAGCGACGATCTCGGCGATCGGATTGCGGGCGCCGGTCTCGTTGTGACCCTCGAACAGCGCGATCAACCCGACGCGCTCGTCAAGCGCCTCCTGCAGTCGCTCGAGATCGACGCCGCCTTGGCGAGTGACCGGGACGCGGACGATTTCGACGTCGCGCCGACGATCGAGCGCTCGGGAGAGCGAGGGGTGCTCTGCATTGGTCGAGACGATTCGAGTCGTTCCCGAGCGGAGCGGGAGCCCGAGTACGGCGAGGTGATTGGCTTCCGTGCCACCCGACGTGAAAACGACGCCCGGCGCCGCGATGCCGGCCCAGTTCGCGATCGTCTCGCGTGCCGTCTCCACCGTCTGGCGCGCCGCCAAGCCGGCGCCGTGCGAGGACGAGGGATTCGCCCACCGCTCGGTGAGCGCGAACGTGACCGCGGCGACCGCCTCCTTGCATGGCCGTGTCGTCGCTGCGTTGTCGAGGTAGATCATGGTTGGGGCGGCACGCGCCATGAGAGTCGTCGCCGGTCACTGATCCGGTGAAGCAGACGTATCATGGCTTCGACCAGCGTGGGAGCGGATCGGTGCTGGTGTGCCGCACGGACTTCAAATCCGTTGTGGGGCCCTACAAAGGCCCTAGGTGGGTTCAATCCCCATGCGCTCCCGCCACGCGCGACTCACGCGCGACTCTCAACGGGATTGGCCGAAAATAAAGCGGGCGGCTTCCCCCCGGAAGCCGCCCCGAACTTTCCGCGAAAACCGTTTCAGCCAGGGATCACGATTCCCGCGTCACTTCTTCTTCCTTGCCTGCGTCACTGAACCGAGCCGAAACCCACGTGCCAATGAAGTTCGTCAAGTTCCCGAAAACGCCTTGCGCCGGCGGGATGCAGAGCAATCGAGGTGCCGCATGCGATTGGTGTCGCATAAAGTGACATAAGTGCAATGCAGATATAGTCTTATGTGAATACATACGACGGTTTAAGGCGACCGGTAACATGAACCAACGTGCGTGCCAATCGCATGATAACTAGATACGAACAAAGTCGTTTAGATCGTAAGCTACTGCAATACAATGGGTTGTGAACTGCACATTTCGGATTCAGGTGCCGACTCGCGGCAACCGTCAACTCCGGCCCGATCAGCGCCCTTTCACCGCGTCTCTCAGGATCTTGGCGCGATTCGTGAATTGTGAATCGGGGAACTGTCGGAGCAGCTTCTCAAGCGTCTCGCCCGCTCGTTTTCGATCGCCGGCGGCGTCCTGCGCAACGGCTTGTTGGTAGATCTGGCGTGCGCCGCGGTGCGCCTGGAGTCCGGCCATGAACGCCTTGGCGGCCGCGTCCTTCTCCCAAAGGCGGATGGTCGCGCTCGCCTCGACGGCGGACGGCAGCCTGCCAAACGACGCTTTCACATCGTCGAGCATGATCATGCCGTCCAGACGGCGCCCCGCCTCCCACAGTTCCTTCGCCCGGTTCGTCTGCGCTCTGCCCGCTTCTTCGATCCCACTTGCGGCGATCTTCACGTCGGCGTTCAACGCGAAAGTGCCGGGGATCTTTTGCAACGGCTCGAGGCTCGCCGTCGCCGCTGCGTATTCGCGGAGTTCGACGAGGCGACGAACTCGCTCCAGCCCGGACTGGAGCTGACGGTGAACCGTCCGGCTCATCCCGGGTCCCAGGAGCTTCGACGCACCCTTCAGCGCTAGGACGAGGTCGCGCGGGAGCTCCTCGTGCTCGAAGCGCACAAGCTCCTTCTTATCCGGCGATGCGACGACGAAGAGCGGTGAGATCAGCTGACCGTCCTTGCCGAAGTCGGTGAATAGCTTCGGCAAGACGTCACGGTGGGTGGTGCAGTGAACCCCGCCGAAGAGCTTGCAGACGTCTCGATCCGTGCCGTCGATCGTGGCCTTGACCGACCCATGGTCCTCCTGACTCGCCAGCAACACCACGGCGCCGTCGATCTGCGTCAAGAAATCCTTGTCCGAGTAAAAGGCCTCGGGTTGAGTCTGCTGCTTGTCCTCGGTCCAACCGTCGAAGTCGATGATCAGCACTGGTACGTTGCGGACGCGTGCTTCGGCGAATGCGGCGTCGTACTTCGACGCGTACGGGATCGTCGGAGTGTCGATCGCAGTGCTGAGCGAGGCGGCGAGCAGCAGGGAAGGAAGCATGGTGGAAGGCGGGCTCCACAACGAACGATGGCGGGTCGCAATCGCGGCGCGAGGATATCTCGCGTCGGCGCTCTTCTTCGTTACCTGTGCATGCTCGTCGCTGCGCCAGTCGCCGGCACAACCGGTCCCGGCAGCGGCGTGGCGCCAGCTCGCTCAGGCCCGCCGCGCCGAGGACGCCGGCGATCACGCGCAGGCATTCGCGCTTCTCCGCGCGCTGGTTTCGGGAGAGCCCCGCTTCGTGGCCGCGCATCGCGCGCTGCAGAACGTCGCGATCGCCGACCATCGGCGTGGTGAGCTGCTGTCGATCTATCGCTCTCTGCGTGACGCGCAGCCGACCTCCGCCGAACGTTGGTATCTGTGGGGACGCATTCAAGTCAGCCCAACGCGCCAAAAGGAGTCCTTCGAGCGTGCGCAGTCCCTCGATCCAGCATCCCCTTGGCCGAAGCTCGGACTTGGCGTGCTCGCGTTACGTGACGGCGATGTGAAAGCGGCCCGCCGATTTCTGGCGGAAGCCCACGCGCTCGGACCCGACGTTCCCGACCTCGAGCTCGGAGAGATTCGCGGCTTCATCGCCGAACCGATGCTGCGTGAACGGGCCGCAACGCTGCTCGAGAGCTCTCTGCTCGACGAGCCGTGGGATCTCGAGCGCGTGCTCCTGCTCGCCGACTGCCGCGAGCGACAGGGGCGCGCGCGCGAGGCGCTCGAGTTGCTTGGACGATCGCTGGCACGCGCGCCTCGTCATTCGGAGGTCGCACGCCGGCTCCTGGCGCGGCTGTCGACCAGCGCCACGCTCGGCGACGTCGACTGGCTCGCACGCGAGCTCGCGCTGGTCGCGGACGAACCGTTGCCGACGTTGGTGCTGGCTCGTTGCCACGCGATGCGCGGCGATGCCGCGGCAGCGCTCGCGGCGTGGGAGTCCGCCACCGAACTTGATGCCGAAGCACGTTCGGTCCGGCGGCTGCTGTGGGTGCTGCGCGGCGATGTTGTTCGCGCGCTGGACGCCGATGCCACGCGTTATCGGGCGCTCGAGCGGCTCGGCGTCGATGTCTCGCCGTGGCAGACGGCTCGCACACTCGCGGCCAGGCTCGGGGACGGCGTTGCGGTCGGCACGGCATCGGATCGACTCGACCTCGCGCGCGCGCTCGTCCGACTTGGCGCCATCGAGGAGGCGTCGGCGGTCCTGCGTCCGCTACGTGGGCAGGGCGTCGACGCGGCCGACGAGCTGCGCTCCCGCCTCGAGCAGCAGCGTCACCTCGAAGCCGAGTTGAAGGTCCTGGCGATCGAGACCTACCGGGCGCACCAGGAAGGACGCGAGGCGCCGGCCTTCGATGTGTTCACTGGCGCGATCGACCTTGCAGCGGAACGGACTTCGGGGGCGCCGTCGCTCGCGAGCGCCTCGCGCCAGTCGATCTGGCCGCTCGGCGAGTTGGTCGACCCGACCGGTGGCGGACTCCCCGGTTGGTTTGCGGAGGGGGGCCGCTTGCTGGTGGTGGGACAGCGCCGTGGCCTGCCGCCCGAGCTGTTCCTCGCGCCGGTCGTGGCGAGCAGCGAAGCCGGACCTCAGCGGGCGCGGGTCTCCTGGATCGACGGCACGCTCATTCCGGGGTGGCTCGAGCATTCGGGCGCGCAGTTTGCCGGAGCCGCGCTCGATCGCTTCGCGTGGATCGATATCGCCGCGATTGAAGATCAGATCGATGGCCTGCTGGCGTTTTCGAGGCGGCTTGGCGCTGACGACGCACGTCTGCGCGCCGACCCGGTCGAGCCTGCGCGCGGCCACCGTGAGCGTTGCGCGATCGAGGAGCCGGCGGAGGTCGTGGCGAAACTCGAACTGCGAGCGCTCGCCGCGTGGCGCGAGCGCGATCCGAAGCAGGATCCGGCGACGCTGCTCGCCGATGCACTCGACGCCGTGCTGCGACATGAGAGTGCGCACTTGGCAGACGCGCACCGCTTTCTCCCGCTGTCGCGGAAGGTCTGGGGCGAGTTGTTCACGTTGGGTCGGCTTGGCTTCGCGCCGCGCAAGATCGAGGAGTGGCTCGAGATGCGGGCGCAGTGCAGCGCGCTAGCGACGGCGCGCAATCCCTGGTTTGTGCTGGCCGACTGCGCGGCGTCGCTCCGCGGCGACGCGGGGGGCCTGACGCCGCACGGCGATGGCTATCGCGACTTGCTCGCGCGATTCGTCGCCGTGATCGACGCGGCGCCCGCCGACTTCGAAGGTGTCGATCGGGGCGCCGTGCTGCTGCAGCAACTTGATCTGCTGAGCGAGGCGCAATTGCGACTCGCTGCGCGCCGACTCGGAGTCGAGCTCGACATCGAGCTCGGAGTCGAGATTCCGGCGACGATCGAGACATCCCCGCGCTGACGCGCCGCGACGTGCTGGTTGGCGCTGTGGCGACGCGGCTTGGCTAGCCCAACTTCCGCAGTTCAGAAAAACCAGATGAGTCCTGACAAGGACTTACGTCGATTTCGGCTCAAAAGTTGTCACTACATTGGTGCACTTGCCGCAACGGCCGGCGGCGGGATCTGCAGCCGGCGCGGCAGGTCGAGTCCGAGGCGTTCGAGCAGGATGGCGTGGCTGCGCT
>SIAN01000061.1 GCA_009691715.1 Planctomycetota bacterium | reverse complement strand
TCGCAGGACTACGTCACCCTCTACACGGTGCCTGCTGGGCGCTATTTGACGTTGACTGATATCAGCATGCCAACCTGTTACTACTACTGGCCACCGTATACTGGCAATGTGGTATATCCCGATCCAAGCCCTTGCTCGTTCGGTGAATACAAGAACGGCGCCTTCACGGTCCGCATCGACGCGCTGCGATTTGAATATGGAACGATGGACGCAATGGGTCAAATTTCTTCGATTTCATATCACAGCGTCCTTGGGATGGTCTTCTCCCCGGGCTCTGAGGTTCGGCTGTTCAACCCCAACCCGGTCACCGATCCGTCCGGTGTATCGGTTCCACCGGCTCACGTCGTCTGGAACATGACCGGCTACCTGAGCCCTTAGCGAAGCGGCCCAGAGCGCCTTCGGCATTAAGGTCCACCTCGGCAGGCATGTTCGCTCCTGCGGTGTTCCTGAGTGCCAACTATGGCCATTTCACTCATGCAGCGGATATTCGCTCGTCTCCGCCGGTCACGTTTCTATCAGTCCACTAGCAGCGATAGCTCATCGCATTCGTTCATGGTCGGTCAATGTGCTGCCTTCCACTCGCCAACCGAACTGCCGTAGATCCGCTGAAGCGCCTTGAACCGTGCGTCCGGTTCCGGGTGGTCGCGCGTTGCCTTCAGCGCAGATTCCTGCTCGGGAGTGAGCTTGCTGCGCCACGCCTTCTCTTCATCATGCATCCGCGCAAACGAAGTTGCGATTGCGCCTGGCTTAACTCCGGCGGCGAGTGCCCTGTATGCGCCAACCCGATCGGCATCAAACTCCTGCGCCTGCGAGAACTTCTGAAGCCGCGCATCACGTGCGGCGACTCTCGCCTCCTCTCGCTCTTCCGGTAACAACACGCTGTCATCGGGATTCAGTACATGCTTGACCCAATCGAAGCCATCTTGCGCTTTGATCGCGTATCGTTCGAGCGCGTAGTGATCTCTTTGAACATGTGCGATCTCGTGCGCCATTACAAATGCAAGCTCATCATCGGACTCGGGCGGTGAGCCGTGCAGAAACTTGCTTCTATGCGCATTGCAATGTCGAGACCGCAGATTCGCTACTTGCGGAAAGTGAATTGATCTTCCTATTCTTAGATGTCGCGAATAGCGGGCGCATCTTCTATGACGAATTGTTTATCTCCATTATATACTGTCTGTATTATCGGAGGGCTAGGGCAACTTGGCTCTTGGTGCGGGAATCTATTCCGATACCGCGGATGCAACGTCCTGGTCACTGATGTTGGTACTGCGCTCACAATCCCCGCTTTGGTCGCTAAGGTTGATGTTGTCGTGGTCACGGTACCCATCGGTGTAACGGGCGCGGTACTCGAAGAGATCTGTCCTCAACTACGAGAGGACCAGCTCCTGGTCGATCTCACCTCTGTAAAAACGCCCTTTGTTTCGGAGATGGAGCGTTCCAAGGCGGAGGTGCTTTCGGCGCATCCGATGTTTGCGCCAACGCTTGCGTCGACGGCGGGACAAAGCTGTGTGGTATGTCATGTTCGGGTTGGTGATAAGTCTCGGTGGTTTGAAGACGTATTACGTGAAGCCGGATTGCGGCTTGTAGAGATGACGCTATGCGCTTCGAGTTCACGATGTCGGACCTCCTGGGAGAGCGGCGCTCGGGCGGTCCACGGAACTTCGCGGACCGGCGGCAGTGGCGCTGCTTGCTAGATTCATCAACGTTGGCGGCGTGGCGTTGTGCGGCGGTCATCCCAGGCGCTAGCCTCCTGCCGGGCATTCCCCCGGGCGGCGGGGCCGACCGCAGGAGGCGCGATGAGCCACGACCGCGACGACCTGATGGAGCCTGCTTCCCAGGGCGACGCCGACGTCGTCGGCGCGCTGCTCGTCCGGGAGCTGCCGAAGCTGCGCGCCTTCGTCCGGCTGCGCATGAACCCGGGGCTGCGCGCGCGCGAGGAGTCAGCCGACCTTGTCAGCTCGATCTGCCGCGAGATCCTCGAGCACGCGGAGCGCTTCCAGCATCAGGGATCGGAGAACTTCCGCCGCTGGCTCTTCACGACGGCGATCCGACTCCTCCGCAACAAGGCGAAGTTCTGGAATCGCGACCGGCGCGCGGCCAGGAGCGAGCGACTCCCCGGCGGCGACGCGGACGCGGAGATGGCCGCCGCCTGCAGGAGCCTCCTCACGCCGTCGCGCGACGCGTCGGCGCACGAGCAGCTCGACCGGCTCGAGCGGGCGTTCGAGCAGCTCCCCGAGGAGCACCGCGAGGTGATCGCGCTCGCGCGCGTGCTGGGCCTCTCGCACAAGGAGGTCGCCGAGCAGATGGGCCGCAGCGAGCTCGCGACGCGCAGCCTGCTCCATCGGGCGCTCGCCGGGCTCGCCGAGGCGCTCGGGCCATCGCCGGGCTGAGCGTCGATCGCGCCTTGTCGCGTCGAATCCTCGCGCAACGTCCGACCGCCCGCGTTGGTGTTCTCCATGGCGCGACGTGGTGCGCCGCAAGGAGGACCGGTCATGTGCCGCTCGAACTCGATTCGCCGTTCGTTCATCGCAATGACGCTGCTCGCCACGCTGCCGCTCGGCGGCTGCATGGCGTGGAACGTCGAGAAAGGCGGCGGCGTCCACCTGATCGGCTGCACGGTCGTCGACGAGCTGCGCGCCGAGAACCAGGTGCCGCTCGACGCGCACGGCGTGCTGGTCACCCACGTGCCGGCGCACAGCGCGCTCGCGGGCGCCGGCGTGCGCGCGGGCGACGTGATCACGGCGGTGAACGGGCAAGCGACGCCCGACTACGCGACGTTCTCCGACGTGACCTTCGCGGCTGGCGCGGGGCAGCCGCTCCACCTGGCGATCGGACGCGGGACGGCGCAGCAGGACGTCACGATCGACAGCCTGCCGGCCGAGCGCTGCTCGCTGCTCCTCTTCAACTTGCTCTTTCCGTTCTGCTGGCGGCCGCTGGACGAGGGTGCCGCGACGCTGGAACGCTCGATGTACGTCGCAGGAGCGGGTTTCCGGCACGACTCGCGACCCGCCGCCGATTCCGCGAACGAGCCATGGGGCCTCCTCGACCTGACCCTCCTCGACTTCGGGACCGGTCCGGATCGCGAGGGCTTCATGCTGCTCCGCTCGCTCGGCTGGGACAGCGCGCCCGGGAACTGGGCCATACGTCTTCTCTGCTTCGATTTCGGCCGCGCGACCGTGGTCAACGTCGGCGGCGAGGGCGGCGACCGGAGGGAGGGATATGAGAGCCAGGCGCGCGTCGGCCGCTGATCGATTCACGCCGATCGGATCGTGCTCGCGGCCGGCGAACGTCTCGTGCGTGGCATGATTGCGGTCCTGCCGGTCGGTAGGAGCAGGACAACGCGTGGATCGTGGTGACCAGCGACGAGTCGGAATCGGTGCAGTCGCTCGTCGAGCAGTGCCTCGACCGGATGGAATCGGAGGGCGCGTCCGCGATCGAGCGGATCTGCGCCGAGCATCCCGCCCATGCGACGGCGCTGCGTGAGCGGCTCGCCCGGCTGCAGACGTTCGACCTGCTGGCCGCGAAGCCGAACGACGACGAACGGATCCCCGAACGGCTCGGCGAGTTCCGGCTGATCCGGCGGCTCGGCGCCGGCGGCATGGGCGTCGTCTACCTCGCCCGCCAGGAGTCGCTCGGCCGCGACGTGGCGCTGAAGGTCATCCGACCCGACTACCTCTTCTTCCCGAAGACGCGCACGCGCTTCCGGCGCGAGGTCGAGACGGTCGCGAAGCTGCAGCATCCGGCGATCGTGCCGATCCACTTCGTCGGCGACTCGGACGGGACGCCCTACTTCGCGATGGAGTACCTGCGCGGCGCGACGCTGGCGCAGATCGTCGCCGAGCTGCGCGAGCGGCCGCCGGCCACCTTGACTGGCTCCGACCTCGCCCGCGCGGTCGCTCGCGTCGCCGCCGATCCCGAGGTCGACGAGGCCGCCGCCGCCGCGACCTGGCTCTTCGCCGGCAGCTACGGCGACGCCTGCGTGCGGATCGTCCGGCAGGTCGCCGAGGCGCTGGCCCACGCGCACGGCCGCGGCGTGTTCCATCGTGACGTGAAACCGAGCAACGTGATGGTCACGCCCGCTGGCCGCGTCGTGCTGCTCGACTTCGGGCTGGCGAGCTCCGAGGACGCGTCGGAGATCACCCGGAGCGGCTCGCAGATCGGCTCGCTGCCCTATTCGCCGCCCGAGATCGTGCGCGGCGAGCTCGACCAGGTCGACGCGCGCAGCGACGTCTACTCGCTCGGCGCGACGCTCTACGAGCTGCTCGCGCTCGCGCTGCCGTTCAGCGCGACGGATCGCGTCGCGCTGGCCGCCGCCATCAATTCGGGCCGGCTGCCGCCGATCCGCGCGCGCAACGCCGCTGTTCAGCGCGATGCCGAGACCGTTTGCCAGGTCGCGATGAGCCACGCGCCGGCGAACCGCTACGCCACGGCCGCGGACTTCGCGCGCGATCTCGGCCACGTCCTCGAGCGCCGCCCGATCGAGGCGCGCCGGGCGGGGCTCCTGACGCGAGTCGCCCGCTGGATCGCGCGCGAGCCGGCGCAGGCCGCTGTCGCGGCGCTCGTGTTGTTCGTGCTGATCGGCACGCCGAGCGCGGTCGCGTGGCAGCAGAACAGCCAGCGCCGGAGCTCGCGCGACGCGCTCCTTCGCACGCTCGGTGTCCTGAACCGGATGCTCGGGACGATCGCCGAGCTCGAGGCGGACCGCGGCATCGACAACGCCGAGACGCGTCTGCGGCTCGAGCAGGAGGCGCACGCGATCATCCAGGAGCTGCCGGCGCTCGGCGAGGAGGACCCGGCGATCCGCCGCAGCCGCGCGTCGACGCTGCTTGCGATGGGGCGGATCGAGACGCAGATCGGGAAGTTCGGCGACGCGCTCCCGCTGCTCGGCGACGCGATCGGCGGCTTCGCCGCGCGGGACGGCGTGGTCGAGGCGGGCGATGCGGTGCAGATCGCCGAAGCGCGCCAGCTCGTCGTGAGCGCGCTCGTCGGCGAGCGGCGGTTCGCCGACGCCGAGCGCGAGATCACGACGCTGCTCGGATCGCTCGGCGACGCGCCGGAGCTCCTCCCCATCCGCGCCCGTGCCCGCCGCGAGCGGCTCCTGATCTGCCACGAGCGGGGCGATCGCGCCGGCGAGATCGCCGCGGCGCGCGCCGCCATCGACGCCTACATCCCCGCGCTCGCGCGGCGGCCGGACGATCTGCGGCTGAACGCGGAGCACGGCGGCGCCTGCCGCCTTCTTGCGAGCGCGCTCCTTGCCGAAGGGGGGCTCCCCGAGATCACCGCCGCGGAGGCGACGCTGCGGGCCGCCATCCAGCGCATCGAGCGGATCGAACGGACGGACTCCCAGTCGGAAGCGGAGCTGTTCCGCGGGATCGCGATCCTCGTCCGTTGCCAGATCCGGCTCGGTGCGGTCGCGGCAGCCTTCCGGGAAGCCCAGTCGACGTACGACAACGCGGCGTCGATGGAGGAATGGTACGCGCAGCGGCCGATCGCGCGTCTCGCCGCGATGGAGGTTCGCGCGAGCTTCGGCGCGGTGCTGCTCGCGGCGGGAAGCTCCGCGGAGGCGCGCGCGATGCTGGAAAATGCGATCCTCAAGGGACGCAACGAACTGCTGGTCACGGACGATCCCGACACGATCGGCGCTGGGCTCGTCGAGCTGCTGTCCGCTCTCCGCGACGTCGCGCTGGTGCAGGGGAGGACGTTCGAGGCGGCCGAGCTGGCGGCCGAGGTCGCACCGCTCGCCGGCCAGGTGCCGCGGAGCGAGCGCGACGACGGGAAGGCGCGGCCACGCCTCGTCCACTGGCTGCCGCTCCTGCGCTGCGTGATCGAGAGCGACCGCGGCGCCGTCGCGCCTGAGATCGAGCAGATGCTGCTCGCGCCGGGCGTCTCGTCCTTTGATCGCCGCGTCGCCGCGATCGCCGGTTTCCACATCGCGTGGACGGTCGAGCGCAAAGAACGGCACGAGGCGGCGCTCCGCCACTTCGCTCGGGCCGAAGAGCTCGCGCGTCGCTGGATCGTCGAGGACGGCGGCGACCCGGCGGTGCTGCGCGAGACGGTCGAGATCCGCGACTGGTGCTCGCAGGTGCCGTGGATGGCGGCGCGCCTCACGGAGCTGTGGAAGCTCGCGTCGCCCTGATCGGTGGCGGACTCGCTCTCGCTCGCCCCCTTATGGTGCAACTATGCGCCCGTGCAGGCCGGCGTCGTCCTGCACGGGCGCATAGTCGTGCCCGGTGACGACGAGCACGCGCTTGCGCTCGGGCGCCGTGATCGTCACCCCGTCGCGCGGAACTTCGATCTTCGCCGTCCAGGCGATCGCATTGAGGAGGAGACGGCGGAACTCGGGCTGCTCGTAGTTCGCGAGGAAGTGCCCTCCCGAGCAGCCGAAGCCGCGTCCGCCGTCGGCGCGCTCGACGGCGAAAGCGACGACGCGCTCGCGCCGGTCGCGCGCCGGGCCGTCGTCGTCGGCGCGCGCTTCGAGCAGCGGAGTGAGGCGCTCGTCGCCGGTGCGAAACCGCAGCCGGTCGTACCACTCCTCGTGCAGCTCGAACGGCCCGACGCCGTTCAGCACCGCGTGACGCGTCAGCGGGTCGACGCGCGAATCGATCGTCCGGATTCGCGACGCCCACGTCCCCGACGGCGGTCCGCTCTCGTAGTCGAAATGGCCGCCGATCCACTCGAGCCACCGCTCGTCCGTCCCATCACGCGGCACGAATAGCCCCCAGTGCAGCACCACGAGGCCGCAGCCGCGCCGCATCTGTCGCGCGATCGCGTCGATCCGCGTGCTCGACAGGAACGGATGATCGTCGCGCCGGCGATCCGCTCCTGCCGCGATCAGCACGATCGCATCCGCCGCGTCGAGCACGCGTTCGTCACGCGGCCAGCCGTCGAAGCAGACCTCGGTCTTCACCGCCGCCGCAACGTCGGAGCGGTCGAGCCACTGCGCCAGCAGGATCGCCGACTTCGCGTACTCGTGCGTTCCGTCAGGGTGGTCGTCGTCGGCGCCGGCGAGGAGGAGGATGCGGCGTGGTGTTGCGGCGGCGGGCGCGGCGTCCTGCGCGGTCACTCCAGCGATGAGTGCGAAGGCAGTGGCCAGCATCGAAGGAACTCTCCGGGAAGATTCGCGACATGATCGGTCGATCTCGCCCGGTTCCACAAGACCCGGGACGACGGGAGTTGCGCGCCGACGCTCCTGCCGAATGCGGTACCCCGGAGCCCGGAAGTTTGCGAGCATGCGTGCTTCATGAACCAAGAGACGCCCGACACGCGGCAGAAGGCGGTCGAGATCAACCTCGACCCGACGAAGTACGGGACCTTCGTCGAGATCGGCGCGGGACAGGAGGTCGCCCGCTGGTTCTTCCGGGTCGGCGGGGCGTCGGGGACCATCGCCAAGACCATGTCGGCCTACGACATGACCGTGAGCGACGCGATCTACGGCCCGTGCGAGCGCTACGTCAGCCAGCAGCGGCTGCAGTCGATGCTCGATCGCGAATTCGGGCTGCTGACCGAGCGTCTCGATCAAAAGCGCGGCGAGACGACGCGGTTCTTCGTCTTCGCCGACACCGTCGCGGCGCGGAGCTTCACGCGCAAGGACGATGCGCACGGCTGGCTCGGGATCCAGTTCCAGACCAAGCCGCGCGAGCCGCCATCGCAGATCGTGATCCACGTCCGGCTGCTCGACAAGGAGAACATCCAGGAGCAGGAGGCGCTCGGCATCGTCGGCGTCAACCTGATCCACGGCGCGATCCACCGGTTCGGCGATCCGGCGGCGCTGGTCGACGCGCTCGTCGACAATCTCACCAGCGATCGGATCGAGGTGGACGTGATCCGGTTCAGCGGTCCCGCATTCCGGGACGTGGACAACCGCGTCATGGCGCTCCACCTCGTCCAGAAGGGGCTGACGAAGGCGGCGATGTTCATGGCGAGCGGCGAGGTCGTGCAGCCCGCCGACGTGCTCTACAAGAAGTGCATCCTGGTCGAGCGAGGCAGCTTCCGTCCGGTGACGAACCTCACGCTCGACATGCTCCACAGCGCGCAGGCGCGGTTCGTCCAGGAGCCGGACGTCCAGGGCAACGAGATCGTCGTGCTCATGGAGATGACGCTCCAGACCCTGAGCGACGGCGACCAGATCGATCCGCGCGACTTCCTCGATCGCGTCGACATCCTGAGCGCGCTCGGCAAGCCGGTGTTGATCTCGAACTACCTCGAGTTCCACCGGCTCGCGGCCTACCTGTTCCTCTTCACCAAGAAGATGATCGGGATGGCGATGGGGGTGCCGACGCTGCGCGAGATCTTGGACGAGAAGTACTACACCGACCTCGAAGGCGGGATCCTCGAGTCATTCGGCCGCCTGTTCCGCAACAACCTGAAGCTCTACGTCTATCCCCTGCTCGAGCCGGCGACCGGCGCGGTGATCAGCGCGGACAACCTGCGCGTCAACCCGAACCTGCGGCACCTGCACGCCTACCTGATCGAGAACCGCCTGATCGAAGGACTGCGGGACATCGATTCGAAGTGTCTGCCGATCTTCTCGCGCGACGTGCTCGCGAAGATCCGCGCCGGCGACCCGACCTGGCAGGCGGCGGTCCCGCCACAAGTGGCTCAGATCATCCAGGAGCGGGGACTGTTCCACTGCAAGCGCGGCCCCGGTCGCGGAGATTGAGCGCGGCCACGGTGCGCCGACGGTCGACGCTCAGGTCTTGAAACCGGTCCATGCCGGGTTCGCGTCCGCTGCCCCGGCCTTGCTGGCGAAATCGTCATCGAGCTTGGCGAGGCTCTGAGCCTTGCCGGTCGGATCCGCGCTGGCCCGTAGGGTGCAATCGTTCAGCCGTGTCCGAATCTGCGGTCCACAGCTTCGGAAATGGCAGAATCTGTCGGTCAGCGTGCGATGACTTCGGCCGCGACGTCGACGACTGTGCACCCGACCGCGTGTGTTTGCGGTCGTATCACCG
>SIAN01000060.1 GCA_009691715.1 Planctomycetota bacterium | reverse complement strand
CTCGCGGCCGCGTCGCTCGTCGTCCCGATCCTTCCGCCGAGCCAGCGGCCGGGCGAGCTTCAGCGCCAGCGCGGCCGCCTGGAGCCGCTCCGGCGTCGAGCCGCTTTCGAACACGTCACGGAGCACGTCGAGCGCGGCGAGCCACGTCGCCGCCGCCGCCTCGCGGATCGACTGCCGGCGGCGCGCGAGCTCGTCCGTCAGTGCGGCGTTGAACACCACGTCTTCCGCGAGCCAGTGGTAGAGCGTCCGGCGGCCGAGCTCGAGTCGGCGCGCGACTTCGGAGAGGCGGAGCCCCGACGCGATGAGCTGGATCGCGTTCGCCTTCGCCGCGATGGACGACTCGGGGAGCGCGCGCAGCCGGACGGGGGCGGGCGCGTCGATCAGTGCCGAAGTGTGCCGAACCGCGCCAAGCAGCGCCGCGAGCCTCTCCGCCTCGGATCCCGTCTCTCGCCTAGCCTTCGCCATCGCCTTCGCTCCTCGCGCCGCCTTGTCAGCGGGCGGCCGCATCGGTCGCCCCGGGTCCGCTCGCTCCGCCTTCGCTGCGCTCCCCCCGCCGCGTGCCGAGTGCCGCGGCGCGCGCCTCCGCGACGAGCGCCCGCGCGGCCGCGATCAGCGGCTCCGGGTTGCGCGACGTCGCAGCCGCGGCGAGCAGGTCGTCCGCGAGCGCGAGCGGGTCGCGAGCGGGCGCACTTCCCTCGGCCGCTTGCGCGCCGGTTGACGCCGCGAACGCAGGGGACACGTCGCCCGAAAGTACGACGGTTTCGGGGACACGCCGCTCCGCCGAATCGCGTAACTCCCGGTCTGCTCGCGACTTCGCGTTTCCCTCTCCCGGTTTTCTAAACCGCAGGTCCCAGGTTCGAGTCCTGGCGGGCGCACCAACGCGTCTCGCGAGTGCGGCGCGCCGCCTTCGGCCACCGATCCGCCGACCCTCCCTCACCCGACGATGATCTCGTCGAGCGGGATGCCGTTCTTGTCGACCAGCGTCGCCGGGCGGCGGTCGCGATTGAACTCCTTGGTGCCGTCGATGCCGAGCACCTTGGCGAGCGTGGCGAAGAGATCGGCGACTTGCACTGGGCGGCCCTTGACCGAGACGCCGAGCTCGTCGGTCTCGCCATAGACAACGCCCGGCTTCACGCCACCTCCGGCGAGCACGACGGAGAAGTTGTTCGGCCAGTGGTCGCGCCCCTCGCGCGTGTTGATGCCCGGCGTGCGACCGAACTCACCCATACACACGACGAGCGTCTGATCGAGGAGGCCGCGCTCTGCGAGGTCATCGAGCAGCGTCGACAGCGCCGGGTCAAGGATGTCGCAGAGGATCTTGTGCTGCGTCGCGTTCTTGTCGTGCGAGTCCCACCCGTCCAGCACGACCTCGACGGCGGCGACGCCCTGCTCGATCAGGCGGCGCGCAAGCAGGACGCCTTGCCCGAACCTGTTGCGGCCGTAGGCATCGCGCTTCGCATCGTCCTCGCTCTCGAGGTTGAAGACGCTGCGCAAGGCCGAGTCCATCAGACGTCGCGCGCGCCGGCGCTGGGCCGCATCGGACTCGACCGCCTCCACGCCGGCACCGTGGCGCATGCGCGCGTCGACCACGTCGCGCAGGGATTCGCGCAGGTCAAGGCGTGCCGGGTCGACGCCGGGCGGATAGGCGAGGTTGCCGACGTTGCCGGTCGCGTCGTCGACGCGGAACGGCGAACTCGCGATGCCGAGGTAGCCGGCCGAGGACGGTGGTCCGTCCACCTGCACGAACGCCGGCAGGTCGTGGTCGAGATCGCCGATCTCGTGGGCGACGATCGCCGGAAACGCCGGGAACGGCACGCTCGGGTTCGGCGAGTAGCCGGTGTGCAGCATCTCGCGAGCGCGTGCGTGCGTGCCTTCGCGCGATGTCACGGTGCGGATCACCGCGAGGTGGTGGGCGCGCGCCGCGACTCCTGGCAGCAACGACGAAAAGCTGCAGCCGGGGATCGTGGTCGGGATCGACGGGAACGGCCCGCCGGTCGTGGTGCCGGCCTTTGGGTCGAACGTCTCGAACTGGCTCGGCCCGCCTTCGAGCCAGAGCAGAATCATTTTCTTGGCGGTCGGGTTCGCACCGCCGCCGACAACGCCGGCTCCAAGACCCTGGCGCGCCATCAAGCCGAGCAGCGGCGGCGCCGCAATCGACCACGCCGCACCGCGAGCCAGCCAGCCGAGCAGATCGCGGCGGGAGTAAGCGCGCGTGCGTCCCGGCACGCTGCCGTCGGACCATTCAATGCGGCGGCTCATCGCATGCCTCTCACCGATTCGCCCGAAATTCGGTCGTGTTGAGCAACGCCCACACGACGTCCTCGAACGCCTTCGGTCCCGACCGCTGCGCTGCATCAAGGCGCTCGAACAGCGCGTCGGCTTCGGCGGCATCGGGCGACCGCCCGAGCAGCGAAAGGTAGATCCCGTTCAACCGCTCGACCCGCGACTTCGCCGCATCGATGAACTCGCGATGCAGCCGTCCGCGCCACCGCGGCGTGCTGCTGACCGGCGCCTTGTTGTTCATCAGCAGCAGGGCCTGCGGGATGCGGGCGATCCAGTTCTCGCGCGCGCCGGGCACTTCCCGGCCATAGCTGCGCTGGAGGTCCGCAAACAGCTCCTCCCTCACTCGCACCTGATGGCGGTCGCCGACGGTGGCATCGACGTCACCGCGCGCCCGCAGCAACGAGTCGGTCAACTGCGACGCCGTCTGCGAGCGGATCGGGTGCGCCGCGAACCAGCGTTCCTCCCGTTCGCGCTCCACTACTTCTGCCGTCTCCGAGTTTCCGGCGGCGTAGGCTGATGTGCGCACCATCGCGCCGATCAGGTGGCGCATGTCGGTGCCACTCGCGACGAACTCTCTAGCGAGCGTCGACAGCACGTTTGGCAGGATGCGATTGGTGGCCGCCGACAGGTCGTCGATGGGCTCGACGAAACCCCGGCCGAGGAGCTCGGACCAGAGCCGATTGACGATCGCCTGGGCAAACCACGGATTCGCCGGATCGGTGATCCACCCGGCCAGCGCAGCGCGACGTGACTTGCCGTCGACCTCGGACGCCTTGCCACCGAGGAACGCCGCGAGGCCGAACTTGTCGCGCCGCTCGCCGTAGTCGTCGACCAACAGCCGAGCATCGCTGGGCAGTCGTTCGCGCAGGTTCTCGAACGCCTTCGCATCGACTTCGAGCGGCGCCAGCGGATCGACGCCATCGGCGATCGAGCGGCAATGATCGGCGAGTTCGTTGAACGCTGCGGTCTGAGCTTCGGTCCACGCGCTCCCTTCCGCAGCAGCGGCGCCCATGCTCGACGTCATCGACTCCATCGATCCCATCGGGCGCTCGCCCGACGGCGCCTCGGCGGCAGGATCGCCCTCCTGCATCGGCGCCTCGCCGCGCCCACCCTTCGCTTTGCTCATGGCTGAACCAGCGCGCCGGTTGAGCCGGATCAGCGAAGCGAGGAGCTCGGCCGACAGGCCTCGATCTTCGAGCTTGTAGACCACCGGTCCGCCCATCCCCTTGCGCGGCACGTAGTTCCCGCGCACGCCGGAGAAGAAGGCCGCGAAGCGATTGAACTCGACCTGCTTCCAGTGATCGGACGGGTGATCGTGGCACTGGGCGCATTGGATCTGCAGCCCGAGCAGCACCTTCGCCGTGACCCCGGTCAGCGTCTCGACCGAGTCGTGATAGGTGAGGACGAAGCCGCCGGGATTGGCGCCCTCGACGACGCCGCTCGCGGTGATCATCTCGCGGACGATCGTGGCGAAGTTGACTCGCGTGGCGAATTGCTCGAGCAGCCACGGTTCGAGCGTTCCCTCCATCCGCTCGCCATTGCGGCCGCCATCCTGGAGCAGCCACTTCGTCCAGAGCTGCGCCTGGTGCGCGGCGTAGTTCGCGCTGGTGAAGTACTCCTCGATCTTGCGCTCGCGCTTGTCGCGGTTGCGCGCGGCGAGGAACTCGGTGACCTCTTCGCGACGCGGAATCGTCCCGCACAAATCGAGGCTGAGTCGTCGCAGCCAGGTCGCGTCGTCAGCCGGCGCGGCGGCTTTGAGGCCCTCTGCCGTCCGCGCCGCCGCGGTCTCGGTGTCGATGAACGCGGCCAGTTCACGCACGGCCATCCCGGAAACGGCCGGCAGCGGCGTGGACACCGGGTCCGTCGACTGCTGTGCAAACGCCATGGCGGCGAAGACGACGATGAGCAGGGCTACGGTACGCATCGCGACGACTCGATCGTGAGTGCGGGCAGGTCAGCAGTTGCGCGGCGACATTAGCCGCCGCTCCCACACAAGGTAGGCATCGCCGTCACGGCGAGGCGACTGCGCCCGCAACCACGGCAAGCAATGGCGTGATCGCGTTATCGTCCGCGGCGGCGGCGTATTCCGCGTATTCCGATGACGCCTCCTATCGGACCGGCCAGCGATGGAATTCCAGGACTACTACGAGATCCTCGGTGTCGCGCGCGATGCCGCTCCGGACGCGATCAAGAAGGCGTTCCGCCGCTTGGCCATGAAGTGGCACCCCGATCGCCATCGTGAGAACAAGGCCGCCGCGGAGACGGCGTTCAAGCGGGTGTCGGAAGCCTACGAGGTGCTCTCCGACCCGGCCACGCGCGAGAAGTACGACCGCCTCGGGCGCGACTGGAAGCAAGGCCAGTCGTTCAAGCCGCCGCCCGAAAGCGGCAGCATGAATGCCGACGAATTCGCGCGGACGTTCGGCGGGAGCGGCTTCTCCGATTTCTTCGGCTCGCTGTTCGGCGACGAACTGCGCAGCCGCGCGCGCGGGCGCGCGCGCCATCCCCGGTTCCGCCATCGCGGCGCGGACGTGCGCGCAGAGCTGCCGCTCACGCTCGGCGATGCGATCCGTGGCGGCACTCGCAGCTTCTCACTTTCCGGTCGCGCGACTTGCGTCGACTGCGGCGGGACGGGCCGTGCGAGCGAGCACGTCTGCGCCCGCTGCGGCGGAGTCGGCGCCGTCCACCGCGAGCGCGCCGTGGAGCTCAAGATCCCCGATCGCGTGCGCCACGGAGCGACGCTGCGATTGGCGGGCCTCGGGGAGCCCGGCGAGGACGGAGCGGAACCGGGCGATCTCTACCTGACGGTGCGTCTCGAATCGGACGCGACCTATCGACTCGCCGGTGCCGACATCGAGGCGGTGGTGCCGATCGCGCTGCGCGAATGGCTCGACGGCGCGAGCGTCGACGTCGCCACGCTCGACGGGGTCGCGGCCGTGAAGATCCCGAAGCACTTCCGCTTTGCGACGCGGCTCCGCCTGCGCGGAATGGGATTGCCGCGCGCCGATGGGAGCCGCGGCGAGTTCTTCGTCGTTCCCGTCCTTTCGCTCCCGAAGGAACCCGATCCGGCGCTGCTCGAGCAGTTGCGCAAGGTCGCGCGCGAACCCGGAGCCGATTCCTCCACTGCGATCGAGGGCGGAGCGCGCGTGAGGAGCGGATCATGAGCGACCCGAACCCGCCCCGCCGAAGGCACTACCACCGGGTCGCGGTCGTCGCCGAGTGGTTCGAGGTCGATGTCGCCCTCATCGAGGAGGCCGTCGTGCTCCATCTGCTGGACGACGACGCAACCGCCCCATCGCCCGACGTGCTCGCCGACGAGTCGCTCGACCGCCTGGCGATCGTGCTGCGCTACCGATGGCTGACCGGGTTCGATCTCGCAGCGATCGCGCTGCTCGTGCCGACGCACGACGAGCACCCCCGCTGAATCGCACTCGGGGCCTCGCGGCGTTTCGCCGGAGAGGTCGCCCGACGATGCCGACCCCGACGCGGCGCGCCATTCACGCGGCGCAGCGCCGATTGCCGACGCCGCATGCACGACATGGGGCGGAATCGAGTCGATCCGAGCAAACGAATCGAAGCGGTGCAGGTGGGGATCCACCGTCATCAGCCAGTGGATCGCCGTCGACGTGTACCACCTTCAGGCATGCGTACATGGACCAGGAATGGGGATGCACGGACCGCTGACGAATCGCGTGACCGTCGCGATCGAGTGATCGGGCGCGCGCCCGGATCCGTGGCGCGACTCTCCCGGAGTACTAAGGTGCGCCGCCCCGCACACCGAAGCGGATCGTCGTTGCACCGGACTTGATTTCGATCGTCGCCGCGTGGAGGCCCGGCGCTTTCGGCAGGAAGCGCACCACCAGTCGGCTGCTTCCCTGCGGCTCCACCGTCGAGCGCGGCGGATGGAGGAGAGCGAACGACGCGGCGCCCTCGCCGCTGATGGTGATCGCCGCCTTGCCGAGAGCGAGCGGCGAATCGCCCATGTTGTGCAGCAGAAAAGTGTGTTCGATCGACTTCGCGCTCTTCGTGCCGGCCGACGGGACGCAAAAGTCGGTGCCGTCGAAGGCGGATGGCGTCGTGTCGCCGTCGGCGAGGAAAACGCCGTTGCCTTCGACCACGAGCGCCGCTGGCCGCCCGCTCGGCAGCGCCTGCGCGGTCACCAACACGGTCATGCGCGCGATGTCCTCGTCGCTGCCGGCCTTCACCTTGAGCCACGCGTCGTAGATGCCGGGCTGGTCGAAGGTCTTGGTGGCGCTCGCGGAGTTGCTCGTCTCCACGGCTGGCATCGCCGGACGGCCCGGCGCGCGCGGCGCGAACGCCCAGTCGCCCTTGACCTTGCCGCCGCCGCTGCCGATCGCCCCGCTCGTGAACTTCACCGTGAGCGGAGCAACGCCCGCGACCGCGTCGGCGCTGATGCTGGCGACGACCTTCTGCTTCACCTGCAGCGCGATCGTCTGCGCTTCGTAGCTGTTGCCGGCAGTGCCGTCGGAACAGATCACGGTCAGGGCGCGCGCACCTGGCGGCTCCTTGCTCGGCACTTTCCAGGTGAAGACGTTGCCATCGAACTCGCCCGGCTGGCCCAAACGCTTGGTGAAGCGCAACGGCTGTCCTTCCGGATCGATCGCACGGATCGGCAGCGTGAGCGTGTCGCCCGGCTTCACTGTGATGTCTTGCAGACCCACGATGATCGGACGGCGATTCGAGAACTTGGTGTCGTAGGTGTAGTCGTTGTAGCCGCCGCCGCTCGGCGGGAGTTCGCCGCGCTGGCGGTAGATCGTGACCGCGGCCGGGTTGCCGTCGTGGACGCCGTTGTTCGCAATCAGCAGCAGCGTCGTGCGCCCTTCCGGCAGCGTCTCGTCCCACGGAACGCGGATCGTCCAGACCGGCGCGTCGCCGTCGCGCTCCACCTGCGTGCGGCGGTTGCCGTAGAGCAGCTTCCAGCGCAACGCGAGCGGCCGCTCGTCGAGGTCGAAGCTCTCTTCGGCGGAGACGCGCAGGACCACCTCTTCGCCCGGCTTCTGCAGCACGCCGATCGTCTTCTTCAGCGCCAGGTGCTTCGTGCCGCCCTGCTGTTCGAGCAAGTTCACCACCGCCTCGGGTGGCGCGACGTCGAGCTCGCGCGCCGCGTCGATCATGCGCCGCAGGTGCTCGGCATCGTCGTATTCGTGGTAGGCGAGGCAGATGTCGCCACGCTCGATGCCGGCCGCGCCGTAGCCGCCAGGGAACGCGAAGCGATCGCCCACCGCCGCATAGGCGACTCGATGGCGCCACTCCTCGTCGTAGTCGGCCTCGATCGGCAGGCACGACTTCCAGAGCCACAGCATCGCCGACGCGTAGAGGCCGCTCTCCTTCAGTCGCAGCTTCAGCTCGGGCTTCAGGTACGCGCCCGCGATCACCCACTTGGTGATCGCCATCGTCTCGCTGTCGGACGAACCGACCGAGTTGAAGAGCGTCGGCATCAGCGTGAGATAGAGGTCGGTGGTGAAGGCCGCATTGGCGGCGCCCTCGTCGATCCACGACAGATGGCACGGCGAGCAGATCAGCCCCGATGAGAAATAGAGCCGCTCGTAGGCAAGCGTGTTCGGCGGGATCACCGAGTTGGTGATCGTGTGCGCCATGCCGGTCGTCGACTGGTGGTAGTAGTTGATGCCGAGCTTTGAGTGGCTCTCCATCGGCGCCTGATCGACCACCGCGATGATCGCGCTGGCGATGCCGACGGCCTCGTCGCCAGCGACCGCCTTGTCGCCGGCGACGGCGCTGCCGAGCGGCGCCGCCCAGCGGTCACGCACCCAGCCGTGCGTGCCCGACCAGCTGGCGTAGACGTCATCCCAGGTGCCGGCGAACTCCTTCGAGCGCGCGTTCGACAGCTCGAGAAAACGCCCCTTCGCCGGCTTTGCGACCGGCCAAAGCCGTTTCGCATCGAGGGGCAGCACGATGCTCGAAGGCGGCGCCGTCGCTGGCGGGACGAAGACCCGCGCGTCGGTCACGGCCTCCTCGTCCTTCCGCCAGAGCTTCCATTTGCACTCTGGGAAGTAGGGGTTCTTCCATTCCGGCCGGTCGTCGGAACGCACTGCATGGGTCGGAGCGACCGCACCGGCGTGGAACGCGGCGAATCCGCAAAGCGCGATGGCTCCGAACAGCGCGGACTCGGTTGCGGCGATCGAGGGCGAGCGGGCCATCGTGGCGCGGCAGCGTAGCTACCGTCACGGGAAGCCGCGCTCGCGATGCGCGCGGAGGTTCCGCCGCCGCAATTGGCGGCATCAACGGCGGTCCGTAACATTCCCGCCTTTCCACAACGCTAGGAACTGTCTCTAAATGCCACGCAAACGCCCGGCGCAGAACGCCGCGCTGGTCCTCGCCTCGCTCGCTGGCGCCGCCTTGCTCGATCCGTCGGCGCACGCCCAGACCATCCCCGACTCGATCCGCGGCGACGAGATCGGTCCGCGCGAGATGGACCTCGACGAGGAGGCGTTCCTCAATCTGTTGTCGTTCGCGCAGCCACTCGAAAGCGTCCAGCCGTTCCTGGCAGCCGACGCCGGCTGGCAACTCGCGCTCGGAAGCGTCACGGCCGACACGCTCTGGTACGACCACGAGCTCAAGCTGAAGGCCAACGTCGTCGATGCGTTCGCGATCCGCGTCCGCGCGCATCAGGGGCTCGATCTCGACGGCGACTTCACCCGCGTGTCGCTCCAGCCGGAGCTGGCGCTCGGTGACCACTGGTCGCTCGGCGCACCGCTCGTGCTGGCCGGCGACAAGGGCAGCATCGACGCCGGCCTGGCGTGGACGTGGCGCGACCCTGCCACCGGCTGCGACTTCGTTCAACTGGCGTGGATCCGCGCCGATTCGGCCATCGACGAGGTCTCCGACCGCTTCGAGACGGTCGAAGTCGTCCACCACGCCGACAACCTGTCGCTGCAACTGCAGGCAAGGCTGCTGCCGTGGGGCAAGACGACGCTGCTCGTGAACGATGCGACGCCGTCGCGCATCCGCTACATCGATGATGCCGAAGAGCAGCGCCTCAGCGCGATCCACGCGCGCCTGCTCCAGTCGATCGAATGGTCGGAGACGCAGCGCGGCTTCGTCGACGCCGAGTACGAAGCGCAGAGCGAGCAGTCGACGCCGCTTGGCCCCGAAGGATTCGACGAGGCCTTCGAGGGCGATCGCGACCTGTTCCGCGTGAACGCCGAGTGGCAGCGTGACGAGCCCGGCCTCGCTCCCGACGAGCGGCCGCGACGACTGCGCTTCGGCGCGCAGTTCCTCAACTACCGCGAAGACGCCGAGTCGCCCGCCGTGCCCGGCACCGTCGTCACGCCCGCCGTCGACGACAGCGAGCTGCGCTCCGAATTCATCGGCTACGCCGGCTGGCGCGCGCCGCTGTTCGATTCGAAGCGGGTCGACTGCGAGACGGTCGTCTACCTCGATCGCGTCTCCGGCCGCCATCGCTCACGCACCAGTGCCAGCGACGACGTCCGCCATCCCGCCTTCCAGGGCAAGCTGAGCTTCTACTTCCGCTGGCAGGCGACCCCGACCGCCGACTTCGTCCTGAGCCCGAGCTTCGAACTCGACACCTTCGGCTGGGGCGGCGGGGCGCTGATGTTCCGGTGCAGGCTGTAG
>SIAN01000033.1 GCA_009691715.1 Planctomycetota bacterium | reverse complement strand
AGCAGGACGAACACGACGGCAGTCTGTAGGAACGTTTTCATGACGAATCTCCGTTCGGTGGTGCGATTGAGTGGAGCGGCGTCGCGCCGTCCTCGCATTCCAGAGAACGGTTCGTCGCCGGACTTCTCGATCCATTGCGTCCCCCCGGCCGCACGTTCCGATCCGGCGGTGCCCCGCCATCCCCCGCCTGGGGCCGCTCGCCTACTGTTTGCCCGGCGTTTCCGGCAAACCTCAAGTCGCGGTTCGGAGCCGTTCGATGGGCGGAACGCCCGAAAGAACAGGGGGACATCGATGTTGTTGCACCATCAAGGCATCGAGAAGGCCATCGAAGCGCTCGAACCGCTGCCGGCGACGGCGGGGCGGCTGGCGTCGCTGCTGTCGCGCAGCGACTGGCAGTTGAAGGACGTCGAAGAGGCGATCGCGCTCGATCAGGCGCTGACACCGCGGCTTCTCGCCCTGGCGAACTCGGCGCTGTTCTCCGGCGGTCGCGATATCGCGACCGTCCGCGATGCCGTGATGCGACTCGGTGCGCAACAGGTCGTGCAGATCGCGATGAGCGTCGTCGCCCGCAAACGGCTGCTCGGCGCGCTTCCGCAGTACGGCCTCTCCGACGGTCAGCTCTGGAACCACAGCGTCGCGGCGGCGTTCGCGGCGCAGGGGTTGACGCAACGTCGTCGCCGCGTCGTACCGCCCGAGGCGTTCACCGCGGCGCTGATGCACGACGTCGGCAAGCTGATCCTCGCCCGTTTCCTCGATGGCGACCGCATCACCGCCCTGACGGTGGCGCAGAAATCCGGAACGCCGTTGTGCGTCGCCGAACTCGAACTGCTCGGCATCGAGCACGCCGAAGTCGGAGCTGCCGTGATCGAGCATTGGAAGCTGCCCGAGCGGTTGCGCATCGCGATCCAGTACCACCACTCGCCGGCCGAGACGGACGAGGTCCTCGCGAGCGCGGTCCACATCGCCGACATCATCGGCCATCGCGCGGAGGCGGCGATCGTCGGCGTGCTCGGTCGGGAGGCCGAGGTCGAGCCGGATCCCGTCGCGCTCGAGCGCCTCGCCCTGAAGAGCGGCGAGCTCGACGAAATCGTCGTCGCCGTCGGCAACGACCTCGCGGACGTGTTGCGCCGCTACGCCTGACCGAAGCGCTCTCGCCCCGGTCGCTGCACTTGCGCGATGGTGCCGTCCCCGGTTGGACGCAGCCCAGCGCGAAGCGGCTCAGCGCGACAACTGCCGCAGCACGTACTGCAGGATCCCGCCGTGGCGGTAGTAGTCGACTTCCTTCGGGGTGTCGATGCGGACCTGCGCCTCGAAGACGATCGGGGCGCCATGGCCAGGCTTCGCCGTGACCTTGACCCGCTTCGCCGTGCCGTCGCCAAGCCCGGTCACGTCGAACCGCTCGCGGCCAGTGAGGCCGAGGCTCTGCGCGGTCTGGCCGGGCAGGTACTGCAGCGGCAGGACGCCCATGCCGATCAGGTTGCTGCGATGGATGCGCTCGTAGCTTTCGGCGATGACGAACTTCACGCCGAGCAGGCGCGGTCCCTTCGCGGCCCAGTCGCGTGACGAACCGGAGCCGTACTCCTTGCCGGCGAGGATCGCAAGCGGGACACCTTCGTGCTGGTACTGCATCGCGGCGTCGAAGATCGACATTGGCGTGCCGGGCGACGTCGCGCCCCCTGCGTCAGACGAAAGATGCAGCGTCACGCCGCCTTCGGTGCCGGGCGCCAGCAGGTTCTTCAGCCGGACGTTGGCAAAGGTGCCGCGCATCATCACTTCGTGGTTGCCGCGGCGCGCGCCGTAGCTGTTGAAGTCGTTCTTGCTCACGCCGCGTTCGAGCAGGTACTTGCCCGCCGGACTGTCGGCCGGGATGTCGCCGGCCGGAGAGATGTGGTCGGTCGTGACCGAGTCGCCGAGCACGGCGAGGCAGCGCGCACCGGCGATGTCGCGCACCGGCGCGGGCGACTTCGGCAGGTCGATGAAGTAGGGCGGCAGCTTCACGTAGGTCGACTTCTCGTCCCAAGCGAACAACTCACCCTGCGGTGTCGGCAGCCCATTCCAGCGCTCGTCGCCGGCGAAGACGTTCGCGTAGGTCGAGCGGAACATCGAGCTGTCGACGCAACTCGCGACCGTGGCGTTCACCTCGGACTGCGTCGGCCACAAGTCCTTGAGAAACACCGGCTTGCCATCCTTGCCGGTACCGAGCGGCTCGGCTGCGAGGTCAATGTCGGCGCGACCGGCGAGCGCGTAGGCGACGACCAACGGCGGACTCGCCAAGTAGTTCAGCTTCACCAGCGGATGCACGCGCCCCTCGAAGTTGCGGTTGCCTGAAAGCACCGCCGCCACCGCGAGGTCGTTCTTCTTTGCCGTTTCGTGGATCGCGGTCTTGAGCGGTCCGCTGTTGCCGATGCACGTCGTGCAGCCGTAGCCGACCACGTGGAAGCCGAGCGCCTCCAGATCCCCTAGAAGGTCCGCCTTCTTCAGGTAGTTGGTCACGACCTGCGAGCCCGGCGCGAGGCTGGTCTTCACCCATGGCTGGCTGTGCAGCCCTTTCGCGCGCGCCTTCCTTGCGAGCAACCCTGCCGCGACCAGCACCGACGGGTTGCTGGTGTTGGTGCAGCTGGTGATCGACGCGATCACGACCGAGCCGTGCTTCAGCTCGTGCGTTGTGCCGTCGAGCTCGAGCTTCGCCGACTTCGGCAGCGCCGCGATCTCGGCGTCGCTCTTCCCCTTCGCCTTCAGCCGCGCTGCGCGCTCCTGTTCCATCTGCTGGACGGACGTGGCGAATGCCGCCTTGCTGTTCTTGAGCGCGATCCGGTCCTGCGGGCGCTTCGGGCCGGCGAGGCTCGGCTCCACCGTCGCGAGGTCGAGCGCGAGCGTGTCGCTGAACTGCGGCGCCGGCTGGCCCGGCGTCCACCAGAGCCCCTGCTCCTTGCAGTACGCCTCGACCAGCGCGACCTGCTCGTCGCTTCGGCCGGTGAGTCGAAGGTAGCGCAGCGTCTCCTCGTCGATCGGGAACAGGCCGATGGTCGCGCCGTATTCGGGCGCCATGTTGGCGAGCGTTGCGCGGTCGGCCAGTGACAGCTCGCGGATGCCGTCGCCGAAGAACTCGACGAACTTGCCGACGACGCCCTTCTTGCGCAGCAGTTGCGTCGCCGTCAGCACGAGGTCAGTGGCGGTCGCGCCTTCCGGCAGCTTGCCCTTCAGCTCGAAGCCGACGACGTGGGGGATCAGCATCGAGACCGGCTGGCCGAGCAGTGCCGCCTCCGCCTCGATGCCGCCGACGCCGAAGCCGACGACGCCCAGCCCGTTGACCATCGTCGTGTGTGAATCGGTGCCGACCAACGTGTCGGGATAGGCGGCGCCCGCCTCGTTCACGAACACGACGCGCGCCAAGTGCTCCAGGTTCACCTGATGGACGATGCCGGTGTCGGGCGGGACCACCTTGAAGCTGCGGAACGCCTTCTGCCCCCAGCGCAGGAAGGTGTAGCGCTCGGAGTTGCGCGAAGCCTCGAGCTCGGCGTTCACCGTGAACGCCTCGGGCGTGCCGTAGGCGTCGACCTGCACCGAGTGGTCGATCACCAGCTCGGCGGGCGCGAGCGGATTCACCTGCGCCGCCTTGCCGCCCAGCTTCACGATCGCCTCGCGCATCGCCGCGAGGTCGACGATCGCCGGCACGCCGGTGAAGTCCTGCATCAACACCCGCGCGGGCGTGAAGGCGATCTCCTTGTCAGGTTCCGCCTTCGCGTTCCAATTCAGCAGCGCCAGCACATCGGCCTTCGTGACCGCGATCCCGTCCTCGGTGCGCAGCAGGTTCTCGAGCAGGATCTTCAAGCTGAACGGCAGGCGCGCGAGGTCGCCGTGGCCCTTCAGCGCCGCGAGGCGCCAGATCTCGTAGCGCTTCGTGCCGACGTCGAGCGTGCCACGGGAGGAGAAGCTGTTCGTGCTGGCCATCGATGCGGCTCCTGAGGGGCAAACATCGTAGCTTGGAAGAATCGTCGAAAGCGCCGCGGCACGCGTTGTCCGATAGGCTTCCGGCCGTGAAAGCTTCAGCGTCGCGCGACCCCTTGGTCCTCCTGGCGCTCTGCGGCGTCGCCCTGATTGTGTCGGGCATCGAGCCGCACGACCGGCCGACCTGGTGGCTCGAAGTCGCGCCAGTGCTGATCGCTGCGCCGCTGCTGGTGGCGACGTGGAAGCGCTTCCCGCTGACGCCGCTGACGCAGCGGCTGCTGGTGCTCCACGCGGTCGTGCTGATCGTCGGAGCGCATTGGACCTATGCACGCGTGCCGCTCGGCGACTGGGTGCGTGACGCGTTCGGTCTCGCGCGCAACCACTACGACCGGCTCGGCCACTTCATGCAGGGCTTCGTGCCGGCGCTGTTGGTGCGTGAGATCCTGATGCGCTTGGACGTGGTCGCCCGCCGCGGCTGGCTCTTCGTCTTCGTCGTCGCAATCTGCCTCGCCTTCAGCGCCCTCTACGAGCTGCTCGAATGGGCCACCGCATTGGCGATCGGCTCGGCCGCCGACTCCTTCCTCGGCACCCAGGGCGATCCGTGGGACACGCAGTGCGACATGTTCCTGGCGCTTGTGGGGGCGATGCTGGCGCAGCTCACGCTGGCGAGGATGCAGGAGAGGCAGATCGATCAATTCGTCAGGGCGTAGCTCATCCACGCCGTCCCGCTCTTCGGATAGATGCGGTGTGAATCGAGCCGGAGCGTGTGGCGCTTGCCGAGCAGCACCGGAATCACGGCAAGCTCGACGAAGTCGATTAGGCCGGCGTCGAGCAACGCGGCGAACAGCTCGCCGCCGCCAAAGAGCCAGATCTCCTTGCCGGGGGCGCTCGGTGGGGTGGCCTTGAGCTCGCGCACTTGTGCGATGAGATCACGGTCGATCAGGGGGACACCCTTCGGCGGCTTGGCGCCATTCGTGGTCGAGGCGCCAAGTGTCGTCGAGGCGACGTAGGTGGGCATGCCGAAGAAGCCGCCGCCGCCGCCGCCGTGCATCACGGCCGCGGCCTGCCAGGTTTTGCGGCCCATCAGCAAGGCGTCGAAGCGGGCGAAGAGCGCGGCGAAGTCGAGGTCGGGGTCCATCACGATCCAGTCGAACTCCCCGTTCGGTCCGGCGATGTCGCCGTCGAGGCTGACGGCGACCGAGTAGCGGAGCGGACGAAGGGAGCGCTGCGGGTCGGCATGGCGGAGACTCCTTGAGTCTTTCGGTCGGGCGCCTCGGACAGTAAGTGAACGGGTGTTTACTAATAAAGTTGCAAGTGAATGGCCGTTTAGTATCCAGCCATGGCTCCCCGACCCCGACTCGCCAGCGACCCCGAGATCCTTGCCGCCGTCTTCCGCGTCGTCGCGAAGCTTGGCCCGTCGAAGCTGACGCTCGCCGATGTCGCCAAGGAGGCGGGGCTCTCGGCCGCCGCGCTCGTGCAGCGTTTCGGCTCGAAGCGCGCGCTACTGCTCGCTGCCGCCGCCGATGCCGCGGCCGGTCACGCGTTCCTCTTCGCCGGAGCTCGCGAGAAGCACGCGTCTCCGCTCGCCGCGCTGATGGGTGTTGCTGATTGCATGGCGATCATGGGCCGCACGACGGAGGAGGTGGCGAACTCGCTCTCCTTCTTCCATTCCGAACTCGCCGATCGCGAGTTTCGCGCGCACGCCACGGCCGGCGCGGTCACGTTCCAGGCCGGGTTGCGTTCACTGCTGCGCGACGCGGTCGCAGCGGGAGAGCTCGCGAAGTGCGACACTGCGGCGCTCGCCAGCACGCTCTTCGCGACACTGCACGGTTCGCTGCTGTCGTGGGTGCTCGAAGGCGACGGCGAACTCGCCGCGTGGCTCAAGTCGGATCTGAAGGCGGTGCTGAAGGGCTACCGGACGACCTGAGTTCGCTGCCGTCGCGGGTCAAAGCGCCTGCCACGGGATCGCGGTCACGCGCTCGCTCAACTTCGCGGCGACCGGCGTGCGGCAGACGACGAAACCGCGGCGCGCGCGCTTCGGGTGCAGGTCGAGGAACGCCTCGACGTGACGGGCGTCGTGCGGATCGGGGCGGGTGGTCCACTTCACCTCGATCGGAATCACCTCCTTCGGCGTTTCGAGGACGACGTCGACTTCGCGCCCCTGATAGGTGCGCCAATAGGAGACCGCGTGGCCGCGACCGGCGTAGCGGCAGCGGCGGTGCAGTTCGAGCGTCACCCATTGCTCCAGCAGCTCACCGCCCTGAACTTCGGCCAGCGTGCGATCGAGTGCGAAGCCGGTGGCAGCGTTGCGCACGCCGAGGTCGAAGAAGACGAACTTCGGCGCAGTCTGGACCCGTCGCCGCGCGGTGCCGTCGAACGCCGGGATCCGGTAGACGACAAACGTGTCGATCAGCACCTCGAAGTGATTGGTGATCGTCGCCGCCGCGAGCCCGGTCGCGCGTGACATCGCCGCGATGTTGACGATCCGCCCGCTCTCCTGCGCGGCGAGTTGGAGGAACGCGGCGAATGCGCCGACGTCGCGGACCACCGCCTCCTGGCGGATTTCCTCCTGCAGGTAGGTGTCGGAATACGCAGTCAGCGTCGCAACGCGCGCGTCGCGCGACGCGGTGGCGATCCCGGGCAGGTCGCCGAAGAGCAGCCGTTGCTCCAGCGAAGCCGTCGCGAATCCGGCCTGGTCATCTTCGGGCAGGTTGCTCGGCAGGAGCGCCGAACTCTCGTGACTGACGCGCTCGCTTGCGATGAGCGGGAGCAGGTCGAAGACGTGTGCGCGGCCGGGAAGCAGATTGGCGGCGTTGCGCCGCAGTCGTCGCGCCGATGAGCCAGTGAGGAGGAAGGCGAACTGCGTCGTCCTCTTGTCGGCGAGGAACTGGACCTCTTCCAGCAATGCCGGCACTTTCTGGATCTCGTCGATCAGGATGGTCTTGCGTGTCTTGCCGAACGCCTCGAGTTCGGAGAGGAGCTGTCCGGGGTGCCGCTCGTAGCGGAGCCGGACTCGCGGGTCCTGGAGATCGATGACGACGGGTTCCGTCCCGGCGACGCGATGGAGCAGCGTCGACTTGCCGGTCTGCCGGGCGCCCAGCACGATCCGCACCTTGTCGCGCGAGGCTCGGGCGGTCAGGGAGCGTTCGAGGACTCTTGGGAAGTTGCCCATGGTGGCTGTGGATCGTACATGAAAATCCACAACTACCTTTGATTCCGTTCATCATCCTCCGGAGCGACGGCCGCGCCCCCTCACCCCGGCAGCCCGCTCCGCGCGACCTCGCGCACCGCGTCGACGAATCGTCCGATCTCGGAGAGTGTGGTGTACAGGTGCGGCGTCACACGGATGGCCTTCACGTCTTCGATGCCGATCGAGGCGACGACGATCTGGTGCTTCTTCAGCAGATGCTCGGCCAGCTTGCTGGGATCGACGCCCTCGATGCGCAGCGTCGCGATGCCGCACGAGTGCACCGGATCGAGCAGTGGCACGATCGTGACGTTCGGCTCGGCCTGCAGCGGGCGCGCCCACGAGTCGCGCAGGAAGCGCAGCCGTTCCTGCTTGCGGGCGCCGCCGATCAGTTGATGGAACTGCACCGCCTCGCCGATCGCCAGCATGACCGGCACTGGATTGGTGCCGCACTCCTCGAACTTGCGGATGTCGCCGCTCGCCGGGTCGGTCGCGGCGAAGAGCGGCCAGATCGACGGGATCAGCTCCTTGCGCACGTGGAGCATGCCGTTGCCGACGGGCGCGGAGAGCCACTTGTGGAGGCTCGTGCCGTAGAAGTCGGCACCGATCTGGTCGGCGCGTACGTCGAGGTGGGCGAAGGCGTGCGCGCCGTCGACGATCGACAGGATGCCGCGGCTGCGGGCGAGGTCGCAGAGCGCCTTCACCGGACCGATCTGGCCGGTCGTGAAGTGGACGTGCGAACAATGGAGCACGCGCGTGCGCGGCGTGATGGCGGCGGCGAACAGCGCGACGAGGTCGGCGGGATCGCGCAGCGGGCACGGCATTGCCACTTGCTTCAGCACGATGCCGTCGCGCTTTTCGCGCTGCCGCCAGCAGGTGATCATCCGCGGGTAGTCGTGGGTGGTGAGCAGCACCTCGTCGCCCGGTTCGAGCTTGATGCCGAGCGTCACGGTCTCGAGCGCCTCGGATGCGTTGCGCACCAGTGCGATGGTCTCGCGGTCGGCGCCGAACAAATCGGCGAGCTGCGTGCGCACCGACTCTCTACGCGGGTCGAGCACGGTCATCAGATGGTGGTACATGACGTCGTTGGCGAAACGCCAGCGCCGGAAGACCGCTTCGAGCGCGATGCGCGGCGACGGCGAGCAGCCGCCGTTGTTGAGGTTGAGCAGCGCGCGGTCGGTGTCCCACGCCTGTTGCACCGGCAGCCAGAACTCTTCGTCACTGGCGACGTCGGCAGCCGGCCGCGCGGCGACGCGAGTCACGGCGGCGTGCAGTCGTTCGGCGGCCACCGTGGCGAATGCGGAGGCGAGCGCGCCGGCACCTGTGGCCTGCCCGATCCGGCCGACGAAGGCGCGACGAGTGGTGCGCTGGGCGTGGCTCACGGTGCAGCTCCTCGAATGTGTGGCGGGCGAGGCGGTGTTCCTGCAACGTAGCGCTCGAACGGCGATGTGGCGTCGTCCGATTCGGGTCGGCGTGCCGCGGCGCTACGCTCGCCTACCCTCACCCGCGGCGCAGCGTCGGGTGTCCCCACCTCAAAGAGACTCAGTCCTCATGTTGAAGACTTCGATCGGCTGCGTTGCACCACTGCTCGTCGCGGGTCTGCTCGCCTTCGCCGCTGGTTGCGCGGCTCGCGCCGATGGGGTGGTTCCCGACTCGACGCGCTTTCATCTTTCGCCGGATGAGGCGCGACGCACGCTGCCGTTCTCCGAGTCGGTCGAGGCCGGCGGGTTCCTCTGGGTGTCGGGGTCGATCGGCACCGCGCCGGGCACTTTCGATCTGGTGCCGGGCGGCATCGCGGCCGAGACGCGGGCGACGATGGAGAACCTCCGCGCCGCGCTCGAGCGCCGCGGCTGCACCTTCGCCGATGTCGTGAAGTGCTCCGTCTTCCTGGTCGACATGGCCGAGTGGCCGGCGTTCAACGAGGTCTACGCCACCTACTTCGATGGCCGCTTCCCGGCCCGCAGCGCGCTCGGGGCATCGGGGCTCGCACGCGGCGCGCGCGTCGAGGTCGAGTGCATTGCGCGGCTGCCGGAGGGACGCACTCGATGAATCGGCTGCAAGACAGCGCGCGTTTCGCCGCCCTGTTCGCGCTCCTGACCAGCTTCAGCTGCGCGACATCGGTACCCGCCGCCGAATCGCCTGAAGTGCAGCGCGCGACAGCGCCGGCGCTCGAGCCGTTCGTGATCGAGTACTACTACAAGGCGAAGTGGGGCTTTGCAGCCGAGTTCATCGAGCTGTTCAAACGCAACTACCTGCCGCAGTTGGAGGAGATGCGCCGGCAAGGACGGATCCTCCAATTCGTCGCGCACACGCCGCGGCACCATTCCAGCGAAGAGGCGCGCTGGGACTTCCGCCTCCAGGTCACTTGGCGCGACGTCGTCACGGCGCACGACGATCACCATCCTGAGGAGCTCATCCGCCAGCTCTTCCCCGATCGCGAACGCCATCGCGCAGAGGAACGGCACCGATTCGAGATCCTGATCGCGCACTGGGACGTGCTCGTCGAGGAGGAGGATCTTGCCGGGCCGGTCAAGGCGAGCGACGAGGCTGAGGAGCGGCGCTGAGCCGCGGTGCGACCGCGTCGCCACAGGCCTTCAGTCGCCGCGTTTCAAGACGACCCAATCCACGCCGTGCGCCGCCAGCTTCACCGACACGCTGGCGCGGCGGCGGGCGTCGAGGTCAAGTACGTGCGGGGTGCCGTCGGATGTGATCAGGAGCGCGCGCTCGCGCAGTCCCGAGTAATAGAGCGGCAGCACGATCTCGCGCTCGACGGCCACGTCGAGCGGGTTGAAGAACACCGCCAGCGCCCGCTCCTCGAGGCGCGGGTTCACGTGGAGCTGCACGTCGACGTCGCGGCCGTCGGGACGCTTCACGTGGATCAGGTCGGACTCGAGGATCGCGCGGTGCTGCTTGAACCAGGCGACCGAGCGCGTGACGAGTTCGCGCGTCGCGTCGCTGTCGAAGAGGCGTGGGCCGCGCCAGCACGCCTGCACGCCGGCGCCGAGCGTGCTCATCAGGTGCTGCTGGTAGATGTCGAGATGCTCAGAGAGCGGTTCGATCGTCGCTGCGGCGCCGCCGCCCTGGTACTCGGTGAGCGGCACGAACATCCATCCCATCGACGGCGTCTTCTCCCAAGTGCCGTCGAAGATGTTCTGGCGCGCGTGCAGCGGCTGGAGCTCGCGCGGCAGCGACCAATTGGTTTCGCGGTAGCCCATCGCCGTCTTGCTGCCGCCGCAGAGGAAATAGAAGTCGGGCTGGTTGACGTAGGTCCCGCGCGCACGGCACCAGGCGTAGAAGTCGGCGCTGCGGCGCCACTGCGCCCACTGCGAGTCGGCGAGGCCGCGATGCCCTGAGTGCGTGGTCGAAGCACAGCGATCGCCCGGATAGGGCCCGTCGTGCTCCAGCAGGTCGAGCCCGGTCGACTCGATGAACCAGCGCAACTGTTCGAGGTAGCGGGTGCCCCAGTCGCTCGCGAGGCAGGGCGCGTTGCCGAACTGTGCGCCACCGGGCTTTCCGGTGGCAGCGTCGATCACGTCGACGTCGGGCGCGATCGAGCGGCTGGAGAAAAGCGAATAGCCGCCGACCTCGAGGCCCTTCGCGTGGGCGTAGTCGATGTCCTCCTCGATGGCGGCGACGTAGCTCTGATCGCGGCTCTCCATGTCGAGGCCGCTGCCGAAAGTGTCGATCGCCATCTCGAAGCCGACCGCGGCGCATTGGTCGATGGCGGCACGGAACGCACCGCGCTCCGCGCTGCGGACATGCATCATCAGCGGGTTCTCGCTGGTCCACGGCGCCAATGTTCGCCACGCACGGCGCAGCGCCAACCCGCGTCGCTCGCGATCTGCCGCGCCCGTCGCGCCGCCGCTGCCGCCGTCATGCAGCACGAGAAACGTGCGCAGCGACTTGAACGTCGCGCCAGGCGCGAGCCGCTGTGCCGGGCCGATCGGTGGCGCACATTCGAGGACGCACGGCGTCGCGAGCCGGTAGTTCACCTGCGTGCCGTAGTCCGGGTCGTGCAGCCAGAGCGCCACGCGGCTGCTGCTGTCGAGATCGCCGCCGCCGAACGCGTAGTCCGACAGCACGTCGACCGGCGGCAGTCTCCACCCTCCTCCCGCCCGTTTCTCGACCGAGGATTCGCCCTCGACCAGCGCGAGCCGCTCGCTCGCGCACGACTCGATCTCGATGGCGCGGCCGGTCTCGTTGACCACTTCGAGCCACTTCCCGACCACCGGGATCCCTTCGTAGATCTCGTGGTGGACGCGCACGACAAGGCCGCGCGTGGCAGCGGCCGTGCCTTCGAAGCGGAGCGCGATCGCGGTTCCGCGCGGCGGCCACGGTGCGCTCGAAGCGTGGCGAACGCTCTTCCACTCGAGCCATGGTTCGATCGACGCTTCCTCGAAGCCGGTGCAGCGAAAACTCGTCGAGCGCGGCGTGAGCGTTGCTTCGTCGAGCCAGCGTGGCAGCAGGAAGGCGCGATCGGGCGCGCCGACGAGGCCGCCGATTGCATGCAACGCGCCGTCAATCGTCAGCAGCGCCTCGGGTTCGAGCGCGCGGACCAGCTCCGCCTCGTCGTCCACGCCGAGGCTGGTCGTCGCCGCGTCGGGTGCGAGGACGATCGTGCGATGGACCAAGGCGTTGTCGAGCGTGACGAAGCGGCGGTCGGGAAAGCGGCTCACGCGCGCGGGCGGGTTCTTGCCGGTCGCGAGCAGCCAATCGGCCTTGTAGGGCAGGTGGAGTCGCGGTTCCTCGGGAGCAAGGGAGCCGGGTGGAATGGGAGCGCGGCTGGCGACAGGGGCGGCGTCGCACGCGGCGATCACGAGCGCCGTGGGCAGGAGCAGAGCGGGCAGGATCGCGACGGGCAGCACCGCGGCCGATCGGCGGCTGATTGATCCTCTCGCCACACCTCACCCTCCGGCGCCCGTTCTTGCGAAGGCCGCGGATGATAGGTGTGTCACGCACCGACCTTCGGCTCCATCACTCCATCGCATGACGCCTCCGCCACCACCCGCCGCGTCCTCGTCCGCCTCGCCGTTCGATCCGATCGAATTGGCGGGGCACGTCGCATGGGTGCAGCGACTGGCCCGAGCGTTGGTGCGCGACGCGACCGCCGCCGAGGATGTCGCGCAGGAGACATGGCGGGTCACCCTCGCGCAGCCGCCCGGTCGGGTCGAGGGTGGTGCGCGCCTGCGCGCGTGGCTCGGCGGAGTCGCGCGACGGCTCGCGGTCGATCGCGTCCGCGCGGATCGAAGTCGTGCCATTCGCGAAGCCGCGAGCGCGCCGCACGATGCGCAGAGTCAGCCGCACGAGCCGCACGAGATCGTCCTGCGCAGCGCCCGCCAGCAACGGGTCGTCGCCGCGGTGATGAGCCTCGCCGAGCCCTACCGCTCGACCGTGCTCTACCGCTACTTCGACGAGCTTCCGACCCGCGAGGTCGCCGCGCGGATGGCCGTGAGCGAAGAGGTCGTGAGGAAGCGGCTCGAACGTGGTCTCGCGCAATTGCGTCAGCAGCTCGATGCCGAATTCGGCGCGCCGACGCGCCAGTGGGCGAGCGTGCTGCTCGCGGGACCGGGAGTGATCGCGATGGCGGCGAAGGCGAAGACGGCGGGGATTGCGGCGGGTCTCGTGCTGGCGCTCGGCGCGACGGCGACGTGGCAGTGGCTGCAGAGAGACGCGGAGCGCGTGCTCGAACCTGCCAATGCGACCGCTGAACTGGCGACTGCGCCGGTGATCGCGTCACCGACCGAGGCGGAGGAGAACCGCCCGCCCGCCGCCGATCGGATCGCAGTCGAGACGGCGGTCCCGGTCGCAGGCGACTTCGCCGGCACCGTGATCCCGGTCGCCGTCGTCAACGCGGCCGGCGAGCCGTGCCTGGAAGGGCGCCTCAGCGGCTTCTGGAACGAGCTGCCGCGCGTCGTCCCGAATGACGACGATTTCATGGCGCCGCGTGAGGAGTACCTTCGCGCGTTCGCGGTCGAGATCGCCGGCCCGCTCACGGAGCTGAGACTCCCGGCGCGCACCGGTTCGATCCGGATCGACGCTTCGGTGCCGGGACTCCCGGCCTCGGCGAGCTTCGGCGTCCGCGATGACGCATCGCGAGGCGACGCGATCGCGGGCCGGCCGCATCGCTGGCGCACGGTGAAGCTGGTGGTCGGGGAACCGGTCCCGACGCCTTCGTTGCGAGGTTTCGTCTTGGTCGACGGCCAGCGCCGCACGCCGAGCGGACTGCTGATCGATCCGACCGACTTCGAGGTCATTCCCGAGGATTTCACCGAGGAGTACCCCGACGGTTCCTACCTCCGCCAGAACGCGGCCGATTCGAGCTACGTCTACGCGCAGCGCCCGGACGGCGCCTTCAAGCTCTGGGTGACCAGCGACGAGACGGTGCCGCTGCTGGTCGAAGTCGACGACGACGCGACGACCCTCGACCTCGAGCTCGAAAGCGGGCGCACGCTCGAATTGACGGTCCTCGACCGCGCGACCGGCCGCATTGTCCAAGGCGTCGAACTGCACGCCGCCGTGAACGTCATCACCGAGCGCGGTTTCTTCCGCTAGGTCTGGCGCGATCACGCGCACTACTTGCGAACCGGCAACGACGGGATCGCGCGTTTGCGTGGGCTGCCGAAGGAAGGGCGGATCGAGTTCCGCCGTGACGGCGAGATGCACCAGGTCGACTTCGAGCCGAGCCCGAAGCAGCGAGGTCTCGAGCATGGGATCATGCTCACGCTCGGCGATCCGCTGCTGAGCATCGTGCTCGATGAAGCTGGCCCCGATCTGGTGCGCGCGACGCTGCGCATCGATGTCGAGCGCCCGACGCGCCGCCTCTTCGGCACGGTGCCAGCGGAGTTTCGCGCTCGCGGCACCTACGACGAGGCCGCGGTGCAACTCTTCTGGGCCAAGTTGGTGGCAGGTGAGTCGCCGCAACGTCGCGACGCGCCGATCGTGCCGGCCGCGGATGGGAGCTGGTCATTCGACGTGACGCCCGACACGACCTACCTGCTGTGGGGCGAGCGCGAACGGTTCCGCTGCTCCAGCGTGGCCCGCATCGAAGTACGCGGCGAGGACGTCGGTCCGGTGGCGCTCGAGCCGCGGCGCGGCGTCGAGGTGGTGGTGCGCGTCCACCGCTGTCCGGCCGACGGCTGGATCGACTTGTCGGTGGATGACCCCGGCGCGGTCACGAAGCTCGGCAGCGTGTTCGAATCGCACGGCGGCACCTTCGAGCGACGCCTCGTGTTGGAGGGTGCGACCACGATCGGAGTCGGCTGGCGGCGCACGCGCGGCGCCGAGGGCGGCGACGAGCAACGCCGTGTCGTCGATCCCGCGACCACGCCGCAAGTCGAGTTCGACCTCGCTGGCGAAGGCGCGCGCGACGTCGTCGTCGAGGTTGACCACGGCGCGCTGCCGTCGCCGGCGCTGCTCGCGTTCGTCGGCGTGGATGGCGACGGTGTGCATGGCGACGGCACCGCGCGCGCGGAGAAGCGCGCCACGATGACGTTGATCGACGGCCGCAGTACCGAGCCGATGGCGCTCGCCCCCGGCCGCTGGCTCTGGTTCGTGCTCGGCGACGCGCGCGGAGTGATCGCCGGTGTAGCCGACGTCCCGCCACCGACCGTCGGCGTGCCGATCACGTTGCGCGCGCGACTCGACGAGCGCGCCGCCGTCGAGATCGGCCGCGGCTTCACCGTCGAGTCGATCGCCGGAGTCGAGATCCCGGCCGAGCTGCGCAAGGTGCTGCAGTGGGTGGCGCTCGGCAAGCCGGTGAGTGACGCGGCGATCCTGGTGCCGACCGGCGCGCGGATCGCTCTGCGCGAGGAGTGACGGCGCCGGCACTCGCTCAGAATCGCTCGATGAGGTGATAGGCGCCAAGGTGCGAGCTGCCTTTCACGAAGCCCGGATCGCCAATCAGCAGGTCGTAGGACCAATCAGCGCTGTCGAAGAAGCCGGAGGCGAGCGCGCTGCCGTAGAGGTTCGCCGTCTCGCCGCTGGCCCACGGGTGGTAGAGCGCGTCGACCAGGTAGAGGAGCGCCCCGGTCTTGCCGTTGCGAACTTCGATCGCGCCGCAACCGCTGCCGGTGTAGCCGGTGATCCCGATGGCGATGTCGCCTTCGCCGTCCTGGTTCCAATCGCCGGCGTTGCAGAGCGCCTGGCCGAACCACTCGTTGTCCGAGAAATTCGAGTCGATGCGAAGCAGCAGCAGCGAGGTCTTGCCACTGATTGTCCAGACGTAGCCGGTGTTGTTCCCAAAACCCGGTGCGCCCACCGCGAAGTCGTTCACGTTGTCGGAGTTCGTGTCGAGCAGGCTGGTGAGCGACGTGCCGAAGCGGGCGTTTGCCTGCCATGTCGTCCAGGTGGTGAGCACGGTGCCGAAGCGGCCGTCGAACGCCGTGACCCGTCCGGCATCGTTCTTGAGCGAGCCCCAGAACCACTCGTCGTGGAGCGGCGAGCCGACGATGAAGTCGTAGGCGCCGTCGCCGTTCAAGTCGTTGACGCGGGTGATCGCGGAGCCGAAGCGGGCGTTGGTCTGCGCGCCGGCGAGCGTGAAGACGTAGTTGTTGTTGCGATCGCGGACGTAGACGTAGCCCGTCGCGAGGTTCGGTTCGGGGCAGCCGATCGCGATCTCCTCGAAACCGTCGCTGTTGGCGTCGCCGATCATCGCGAGCGATGTTCCGAGTTTGCGCGCGCCCGACCCGCCGTCGAAGTGCCAGATCTCGTTGCCGGTCGCCGAGCTGTAGACGTAGGCGCGGCCCAGCTTGCTCGACCAGCCTGGCGCGCCGATCGCGTAGTCACGTTTGCCATCGCCATCGCAGTCGGGCGCGGTCGAGATCGCGGAGCCCAGCAGATCGCCCGCCGACGCACCCGTGTGCGTGCGAATCACGGATCCCGTGCGACCGTTGCAGACGTAGACGCGCCCGCAGTCGACCCAATACAGCGAGCCGTAGTCGTAGTTCGGCGCACCTACGGCGAAGTCGGCACCGCCATCTCCATCGATGTCGGAAAGGGTGGCGACCGCGTGGCCGTAATTGTCATTCGCCTGCGGACCGACGGCGTAGCGCGAGGTGTTCTGTGCGCGAGTCCCCGGGGCGAGCCAAGCGACGAGCAACGCGGCCGCCAGCGAACCACGAGGCGAGCGGGAGGGCGTACGGGACATCGGAGGCTCCGCCATGAGAATGCGCGGCACAGCGCCAGCGCGAGTCGCATTCATCCCGAAGCGAGGGCGGGGCGTTACGCGACTTCGTGGATTCCCAACGGCGGATGCGTGGAGCGGCGAGCGAAGCTGTCACGCCGGGACGGTCGGTGCCGTTTCCCTCTCCATGAATCCCCCGCCGAACTTCGCTGATCCCGCCGAACTGCTCGCCAACGTCGCATGGGTGCAGCGGTTGGCGCGCGCTTTGGTTCGCGACGCCAGCGCTGCCGATGACTTGGCGCAGGAGACGCTGCGAGTGTCGCTCGAGAACCCGCCCGATGCGACGGCGCACGGGCCGCGGTTGCGCGCGTGGCTGACGCGAGTGGCGCGGCGACTGGCGATTGATCGAGCGCGGAGCGACTCGCGGCGATCGCAGCGGGAAGGGCTGGCCGCGCGCCAGGCCGAGTCGACCGAAGCGGCTCGCGCGCAGATCGAGTCGCCGCCCGACGTGGTCGAGCGGAGCGCGCGCCAACAGCGAGTGGTGCAGGCCGTGATGGCGCTCGAGGAGCCATTCCGGACGACGGTGCTGCTGCGTTACTTCGACGAACTCTCCACGGGCGACATCGCCAAGCGGACCGGCGCGAGCGAAGCGCTCGTGCGCAAGCGGATCGAGCGGGCAATCGCGCGGGAATTCGGCGAGTCCACGAGGCAATGGGCGGGCGCGCTGCTCGCGATCCCGGGAGCTGGCGCGATGGCGATGCAGGCGAAGCTGGCGATCGTTGCGGCGGCGGTGGTCCTGCTCGGTGGCGTGGCGTGGCAGTGGAGGTGGATCGATCGCGGCGCGGGCGGCGACGGCGAGTCGACGGAGTAGGCGGCGGCGGTCGAATCGGCGGCGACCGCGACCACGAGCTCGCCCGCCGCCGGCGATCCCGCGAGGCCGAGTCGAGCCGTCTCCTCGGGCAAGGTCGAGAACGCGAGCGCCGCGGCGCCCGATAGCGCGCAACCGTCTCACGCCCCACGCCACATCGTTGTCGAAGTCGTCACGCCTGACGGCACGCCCTGCCGCGAAGGGTTGCTGACCGCCTTCTGGCGGCGCACGCCAGAGCCCGACCTCGAAGAGCTGCTGACGCTGATCTCGCACTCGAACCACGGCGTGATGACGCCGCGCACCGAGCCGCTGTGCCACTTGGAACGGCCGATCGTGGGCGAGCAGACGGAGCTCGACCTGCCGCACGACCTGGCCGAGCTGCAGATCGCCGCCTCGGTGGCGGGCCATCGACCCTCGACTCGCGTCGTCCTCTCCGATTGCGACACGCCCGGTTGGAACTTGGTCCGCCTCATCGTCGACGAGCTGCCACCCGACGGCCGCTTCACCGGCGCCATCACCACCGCGGGCGAGCGGCGCGTGCCGCGTGGCCTCACCATCGGCGTCGGGACGAACGTCAGCTGGCCGCCTCCGCGCCACGGTGTGCGCATCGATGCACTCGTCGCGACCTACGAGGTCGAGCCGCGACCGGAAGGTGCGTTCTTCCTGTGGGTCACGAGCGATGAGACGGTGCCCAGCCGCGTCGACATCGGTGCAACCACGACGACGACGGACCTCGCGCTTTACCGGGGCAGCGCGCTCGAACTGACGGTGGTCGACATTGCGCGTGGCGAGCCGCTGCCGGGCCTCGACCTGCTGGTGAAGGTAGGCGTGCCGGTGGTTACCAAATGGGGTGATACGCCGTGCCACTTGCAGGGCGAGCACACCGTCGCCGTCCGCACCGACGCACAAGGCCGCGCCGTGGTAGCGACGTTGCCGCCTTCCACGCCGGCTCGCGACGCAGCGACCCGACACGGTGGTGCGGCCAGCATCGAGGTGCGCCTCGACCGTCACCCCATCGCGACCGAGCCGCTCTGGAAGGCGGAACTCGCGGTCGCGCGGCCCGATCCGCTGCAGGTGACGTTGCAGCTCGACCTCGAACGGCCGCGCCGACGCGTGACCGGCATCGCGCCTCCGATCTGCCGCGGCGCGCGCTTCGATGGCGATCCGCCTTGCACGATCGCGGTGGCGCGGCGCGAGGCCGAGGGAAGCGCGCATCGCGAGGGGAGCGCGCTGCCGATCGGGAGCGACGGCGACTTCGTGTTCGAGGCCGCGCCGGCCACTCGCTGGTTTCTCTGGGCCGAACGGGACGGGCAGCGGATGAGCGAGGTGGCCGCGGTCGAGGTCGTCGCGCAAGACATCGGGCCGAGCGAGCTCGCGCCGCGGCGCGGCACCGAAGTGACGCTCCGCGTGCGTGGTGTCGCTTCGCCCGATCGGATTGCGCTGTGGATCGAGGATCGCGTCGCTCCGATCGACGCCGACGAGACGTACGTCGAGGTCGTGGGAGATCGGTTCGAGCGACGCCTCCTCCTCGACGGGCCGACGACGCTCGCGATCGACCGTCTGTCGCCGAGCGGTGCGCGCGCCGGAGTGCAGCGCCTCACGATCGATCCCGCGACGCAGTCGCTGGTCGAACTGCAATTTGCGGCGCCGACGGCGCTGCGCCAGGTCGAGTTGGTGCTGCGTGGCGCGACGCTGCCGCCGCCCGATGCGAGCGTCACGTTCATGCCGGTCGAGCCGCGGCCCGGGCCATTCGATTCTCCCGCGAGCGTTCAACTCGACCGAGCGGGCCGCGGAGTCGATCCCGTATCGCTGACGCCGGGCCGCTACCTCTGGTCGCTCCACTCAATGCTGCACGGAGTCGTTGCCGGACTGGTCGACGTCGACGCGACGGAGCCGGGGGCGCCGCTGCGGATCGAGTGCGAGGTGCATTCCGCCGAGCAAGACGCGCTCGCGAGCGGCTTCGTGATCGACGGATTCGGCGCGGTCGAAGTGCCCGATTGGGGGCGGAGCATGTTGGCGTGGCGTCCCGGCAAGGGGCTCGACGACGGCACGCCGGTCTACGTGCCGGTGGACGCCTTCCTCGTGCTGCGCGAACGCGGCGGGCCAGTGAGCGTCGCACTCGTCGGCGCGTCGTTGCCAACGTCAGCCGCATTGACCCTTGCTCCGCTGGATGGCGGGGCGCCGTTCGCGTTCGAGCTGTTCCGTATCGAACTCGACGCCGCCGGCCGTGGCGAGCTGCCCGTCGCGCTGACGCCGGGCCGCTGGTTCTGGCGACTGCTCGGCACCATTGATGGGATCGTCGCCGGCGTGATCGAGGTCGTGCCGGGTGTGCGCGACGAGCCGCTCGCGCTCCAGTGCACGGTCGAGCGGCGCACCGGTCCGGAAGGGCGACGCGGCTTCAAGATCACGCAGCTCGATGGCTGCGAACTGAACCTTGCCATGCACTGTTTCTGGTTCCCGAGCGAGCCGACGGTCGACGGCGAAGCGCCCTACCTCGTGCCGGTGGGCGCGGTCACGACTCCGATCGACCCGAGCGAGAGGCAATTCAGGTGACCGCGCTGCACGGTCGCCCGCCCGCCGCACAGGCGGTTTAGCGGCGCAGCCAGTGCGCGAGGAGTTCCGCGAACTCGGGTCGCGCGCGCAGCTCGTCGAAATCGGGGTTGGCGTGGAGGGAGCCCGGCGCGGGCGCGGTTGCGTTCGTTCCGGCGATCGCCGCAATCGAAGCCTCCTCGAGCACCCGCGTCGCGCGCTCGATCTCCTCGCAGCGGGCGAGCGTTGCGGCGCGGAAGAGCGCGACGGCGGGGCGCAGGCGATCGGCGAAGGCGACCGCCCCGGCGCGATCTGCGAGCGCGATTGCGGCAGCGCGGTCGTTGCGCGCGAGGAGGATGTCGCGCAGCACGCGAAAGTGGTCGAGCAGGCGCTCCTGGTAGGCCTCAATCTTGGGGCCGATCGCGATGCAAGCTGTCTGGAGCGTGATCGCTCGCTGCACGAGCGCCTCGGCTTCCGTCGCATCGCCCTGCTCGAGGAGGCACGCGGCAAGGTCGGAGAGCGTCCAGCCAAGCTCGTGCGAGAAGCCGGGGCGATCCGGCGCGCCAGCGACCAGCGGCTCGTACCAGCGGATCGCGTCGCGCAGGCTCGCGAGCGCTTCCTCCATCTCGGCCCGTTCCTTCATCACCATGCCGCGTTCGTGCAGCGATTGAGCGAGGTCCCACTGCACGCCGAGCGCGGTCGGATAGTCGGCGAGGATCTTCCGCTGCACTTCGATCGACTCGTCGACCGAGGCCGATGCATTCTCGGCCTCGCCGTGGAGCCGCAGCGCGTAGCTCAGCTGATAGTGCAGCAGGCCGAGCTGGCGCCGGTGCTCGAGGTAATTGGGCATCAGCGCGACCAGCTTTTCGCGCCATGGCACGGCCGCAGACAAACTCGCGATCGCTTCGTCGTAGCGGCCAAGTCGCACGAGCGCCGGACCCTGCGTCTGCAACGCCGCTGCGACCTGGCTCAGCCGCCCGTCGTTCTGCGGAGCCTGCTGCGCGAGCGGTTCGATCAACTCGAACGCCTTGCGGCACAAGGCGACCGCCTCTTCGAGTCGCGTCAGTTCCTCGAGCGTGATCGCAAGGTCGTTGAGCGAGCGCACCAGCGTCACGGTGAAGCCGTCGCTGTCCGCGGGGAACCGACGGATCGACTCCTCGCAGAGCGCGATCGACCGGCGGAAATGGCGCTCGGAGTCGTCCCAGCGACCGAGCGATCGATAGACGTTGCCGAGGTCGTGATGGCCGAGACCGATCTGGTCGCGGTGCAGCTTGTTGTCGGGCTCGAGGGGCAGGAGTTCCTCGCGGATCTCGATCGCCTTTTCGATCGACACCAACCCCTCTTCGTTGTTGCCGAGCAGTTGCTGGATCGTTGAAAGCCGGTCGTAGGCATCGGCCGTCTCGCGGCGGACTGCGGGATCGTCGCCCTCCTCGGACAGCAATCCCTGCTGGAGCGTCAGCGCATCCTCGAGCAGCGAGGCCCTGATCTGCTCGAACTGCGGGACGTCCTTCAGGTGTTTGTCCGCGAAGCGCGTCAGCATCAGGTCGATCGCCGATCGCGCGCGTTTCACGTTGCGGTTCGAACGCTCCGACTGCTTCTTGAGATTCTCGAGCGCCGCCTGCGTGGCGCGATTCGCGCTGCGCTGCTGGAACGCGAAGACGATCGAAGTCGCGGTCAGAAGGGTCATCAGCGCCATGGCGACGGTCAGTGCCGGATGACGCTCGGCCCAGCGCCGCACGCGCAGTTGGAGCCCTGGCCGCCGCGCCTCGATCGAGCGGTGATGGAGCAGGCGGTCGAGATCCTCGACCAGCGCGGCGGCGCTGGCGTAGCGGCGGCCCGGATCCTTTTCCATGGCGACAAGACAGACGGTCTCGACGTCCCATGGCAGGGAGGGCAACAACGTGCGCGGCGCGGGGAACTCGCCGTTCAGGATTGCCTGCCGGATCACCTCGTCGGAACCGGTGCCGAATGCCGGACGCAGCGTCAGCATTTCGTAGAGCGTCGCGCCGAGGCCGTAGATGTCGGTGGTCTCGTGGACATCCTCGTGGCGGCCGCGCACCTGTTCCGGCGCCATCCAGAGCAGCGAGCCGATTTCGGCGCCGGTGCGGGTGAGCTTCTTCGAGCCTTCGGTCATCGCGAGGCCGAAGTCCATGACGACCACGCGCCCTTCCGGCGTGACCATGATGTTCTGCGGCTTGATGTCGCGATGGAGCACGCCGCGTCGATGCGCGTGATCGAGCGCGATCGCGACCTGCTGCGCCACGTAGACACAGGTATCGATCCAGCTGCGGCCGCGCAGTCGCGTGTCGATGTCGTTGTCCGCGCGACGCGAAGCGGTCGCATTCGACGCGCGCACGGCGGCGATGGTGCAGCCCGGCAGGTACTCCATCGCGAAGTACGGGACGCCCTGCTCCTCGCCGACCGCGTGGATCTGCACGATCGAGGGATGCTGCAGTCGCGAGACTGCGTCGATCTCGCGACGGAAGCGCGACTGTGAACTGGCCATCCACTGAAGGTCAGGACGGATCACCTTGAGCGCGACGTCGCGCGAAAGGGAGCGCTGGCGGGCGTGATAGACGACGCCCATCCCGCCGGCGCCGATCGACTCGCCGAGGTCGAAGTCGCCGAGCTGTTTCGGGACGTTCCAGGGCGAAGTCGCGGTCGTGGAAAGACCGAGGTCCTTCAGGTGGCCGAGCCGCCGGCGGATCTGCGCTGCGAGATCAGGATGTTGCACGCACGTTTCGTCGATGGCCTTTGAGCCGTTCAACTCCATCCGTTCGAGGCAGTCCGCGACGACTTCGCGCAGTCGTGCCCGAATCGGCGGCTCCGATCGCGGCGCAGCTTCGGTGGGCATAGTTGGTTGCCTGGACGCAGGGTCAGTCCGAAGCCTCAGCGTGTGTTGGTCAGCCGGCCCTCATCGCCGGTAGGTGCGCCGCGCTCATGGTGCGACGGTCGGCGCGTTTCGCCGCTCCAGCAACCGTTTCGGCAGCAGCGGTGACACGGTCCCCTCGCTGGCGAAGAGGGTCGCGGCCTCGGTAGCGCGGGTGAGCGCTAGGTGGAGGGCGCGAGCGGCGAGCTCGACGGCCTGGCCGCGTTCGTGGTCTTCGAGGTCGTGCTTGGTCCGCGGATAGGCGCCGCGGTTGACGTCGAGCATGTAGACCAGCGGGAACTCGCGGCCGGCCGCGACCGAGAGCGTGCAGAGCCGAATCGCGTCGTCCGCCGGTGGCGCCTCGGCGTCACGTTCGCGCACGGCGTCGTCACTGACGTCGCCGTCGCTGACGGCGCGCGCCGGCAGTCCTACTCGCGCGAGTGCGGCGGCGAGGAACTCGAGCTCTCGCTCCGACGGCACCAGGACGGCGGCATCGCGCAGGGCGCGCCCCTCCGACTTCAGTTTCAGCAGGTCTTCGACGAGGGCATCGAACTCACCCTGCCAGTTGGCGGCGACGATGACGCGCGGAGGGGGGCCAGCGATCGACTCGGGGACGATCGACTTGACGTCGCTGCTGTTCGCGCGGCCGCGCTGCCTCAGGATCTGGAGTGCGACCTTGTAGACGGCCTTTGGCCCGCGCATCGCCGTCGGCATCACTTCGGTGCGGTCGAGCCGCTCGAGTCTGAGTGCCGTCAGCTTCGCCGCCAGCGGGTCGAAGCGCTGTTCGAGCGCGGAGAAGAGCGTCAGGCTGCCGCCGCTCGAGAGCGCGCGGACCAGCTTGAGTTCGATGGGCGTGAGCAGATGGGCGTCGTCGACGACCACGTGATCGAACGGCGGCGTGCGGGTTGCCGCAAGCTGGCGCAGCGCCTCGGGCACCAGAGTGAGCGGGAGCACGCGGCCGATTCGCGCCGCCAGCGCGCGCAGTTCGTCGAAGACCGCGAAGACGGCCCGCCGCGACTCATCGTCGAGCGGCAACGTCCGCCCTTCGCGTTCGATCGGCAGGTAGTCGTCGAGACGCTCGATGCCCAGAGCGAGGAGCATCGACTCGATCTCGGTGGTGAAGAAGGCGAGCGGCCGCCGGAGCACTTGCCGCTTCACCTGGCGACGGACGAGGTCGAGCGCGATGCCGATCAGCAGGCCGAGCTCGCGCGGCCGCACGAAGTCCTGCGGTCGTGACGCGTGCCCGTGCGCCGCTAGGAAGAGCTGGCACCAGCGGATCGGCGAGTCGACCTCGATTCGCGCCGCCACCGCCGCCGGCAACGCGTCAAGCCGACTGCCTAGTTCGCAGGCAAGCGCGGGCGAGCGTGCCAGGAGCAGCACCCGCGGGCTGCCGTGCAACAGCGGTTGCTTCGCGACATGCGCCGCACGCGCCAGTGCGACCGTCGTCTTCCCGGCGCCCGCCGCGCCGCGCACCAGGAACTGCCCTTCCGTCGGCAGACCCACCAACGTCGCCTGTGCCGGGGTAAGCAAGAGCCCGCCTGCCGCAACCGTTGCCGACGTCGTTGCCGCCTTCATCACGGCGGATCGTACCGGCCGCTCCGAAGCCGGTAAGCCCAACCAATCGAAGCGGCAGATGGACCCACAAACGCGCTCGCGACTGGTCGTAAGTAGGGCGTCGCTGGCAGATCCGCCGTCCGACCCGAGGGAGCGATGGCCAGCGCATCAGGCGCCGCGCGCAGCCGGAGGGCGCGCCAATTGAAATGGTGGGTAGTGTCGGACTTGAACCAACGACCCCGGCATTTTCAATGCCGTGCTCTACCAGCTGAGCTAACTACCCACCCCTTCGCGGCCCGAGCTTTTGGCGCGTGCCGGCGAAGCGGGCGAGGATCGTAGGGGCGCCCCGTACCAGCGTCAACGCCGCGAGCCGTGCCATCGCGCGCCCGCCCGCAGGCGCGAACCCGCAAGCCGCGCGTGGGCCACGCGCTCAGCAGAGCTCAGCTCGGCAGACGCCGCAGCACGGCCTCCGCGGCACGGCGATCGACCTCGATCTGCGCCACCAACTCAGACGGTCCGCTGAATTGGCGCTCCTCACGCAGGCGTGCCAAGAACACGACCTCGAGCTGCTGGCCGTAGAGGTCGCCGCTCCAGTCGAGCAGGTGGACTTCGATCGTGCGCACTCCGGCGCCGCCGAAGGTGGGGCGCTGGCCGATGTTGCAGAGGCCGCGGCGCCGTTCACCGGCAACGAGCGCCAGCACCGCGTAGACGCCATTGGCCGGCGGGCAGGCGTGCTCGATGTCGAGGTTCGCGGTCGGGACGCCGATCGTCTTGCCGCGACCATCGCCGCGCACGACGCGGCCGAGCAGCGACGGCGCCCGCCCGAGCAGTCGGCTCGCGGTCTCGAGGTCGCCGCGGCCAAGCGCGTCGCGGACCCGCGTGCTCGAGACGACCTCGCCATCGATCGAGATCTGGCCGACTGACTTCACTTCGAAGCCGAGGCGCGCTCCGAGTTGATCGAGCAGCGTTGCGTCGCCGCGGCGGTCCTTGCCGACGGCGGTGTCGTGGCCCAGGACCAGGCCGCGAAGCGCGAGGCTTCCGGCGAGGATCCGCTCGGCGAACGACTCGGCCGGCAGCTCTCTCACCGATGCGTCGAACGGGAGGACCAGCGTCGCGTCGATGCCGGCGCGCTCGATCTCCGCCAAGCGTTGCGTCAGCGACTGCAGCGGCACCGGCGCCTGGCCGTGGACGATCAAGTCAGGATGCACGCCGAACGTGATCACCAGTGCGGGGCGTCGTTCCGTGCGCGCCCACGACAGCGTGCGGTCGAGGATCGCGCGGTGGCCGAGATGGACGCCGTCGAAGACGCCGATGGTGGCGACGCCGCCGTGCCAGCGCGACAGCGGTGCGCCGAGTACGTAGTCCTCGATCCGTTCCATGGGTGGCGGCCGGCGGACGCCGGTCACGCCTCCTCGAACTCGCGGCGCAGATCGTCGAGAGCTTCGGCGTGCTGCATCCGGTCGGCGGTGCTCATGCGATGGACCAGCAGCACGTTCTCGAGGTGGTCGAACTCGTGCTGGAAGATCCGCGCTGGCCAGTCCGACCATTGCTCTTCGTGTGGGACGCCTTCGAGGTCGGTCCACGCGATCACGACGTGGCGCGCCCGCTCGACCTCGACGTAGATGCCGGGGAACGACAGGCAGCCCTCCTCGCCGATCACCTTGCCGGCCTTCTTCTTCGGCACCGGGTTGATGATCACGCGCTCTTCCGCCTTGTTCGCCGGGTCGCCGCTTGGGTTGATCACGAACAGTCGGACGCTCCAGCCGACCTGCGGCGCGGCGAGTCCGACGCCGTGATCTGCGTACATCAGACGAAACATCTCGGCGACGTTGGCGCGCACGCCGTCGTCGATCGGCGCCACGGGCGCAGTCTTCCGGAGCAGGCGGGGATCGGGGTAGACGACGACTTCCATGGGCTCTCGTGCGGGAAGGGACGCGGTCGGCGAGCCACCGCGGAGCCGTTACGTTTAGCGGCGCCGTTGCCTACCGCGAGCAGGCGTTCGCTTGCCGGGTGGCGCCGCCGCATGGACACCCTTCCGGGTGGGGGGTACGCTCCCCGGCCCTTTTTCTCCGCGGCGGACGCTGACCGGCGCCCACGCGACCAAGGTTGCATGGACGTCACCTCCCACCTCGCCAAGGCCGAAGAAGCGCTTCGCAAGAAGAACTTCGATTACGCGGAGAGCTTGCTCGAGCAGGTGATCTCGTTGCAGCCCGACCACGGCGGCGCGCGCAAACTCTGGTGCGCGGCGGTCCGGCAGAAGGCGGAGAAGAAGGGTGGCGGCTGGCTGGCGAAGCTCGGCGCGTCGCCGCACAAGCTGTCGGCGGCGGTGAGCGGGCTGGCGAAGAGCGCAAGCGGCAAGGTGCGGGCGCTCGAACGCAGTCTCGCGCAGGACGCGCTGAACGCGGACGCGTTCCTCGATCTCGGCGACGCGCTGTTGGCGGCGAGCCTCGCCGACGCCGCGGTCGCGGTCTTCGCCGCTCTTGGAGAGGCCGAGCCGAAGTTGTCGCTGCCGTGGAAGCGGGCGGCGGCGGGCCACGCGATGAAAGGGCGTTCCGACGAGGCGCTCGAGTGTCTGGAGAAGGCGCTCAAGGCCGATCCCAAGGACGCCGAGGCCGACCGGATGCGGAAGAACCTCGCCGCGGACGTGACGCTGAAGCGCGGCGCGTACGAGAAGGCGACCTCGTCGCGCGAACTCGTGCGCGATGCCGGCGCGCAGGCGCGGTTCGAGCGTGAGACTCGCATCCACAAGACCGAAGACGACCTCGTCGCGGAAGAGCGCGACCAGCGCGCCGCGCTGCAGCAGAACGCGAAAGACGGTCGCGCGCGCCGGCGGCTGGCGGAGCTTGTCGCCAGGCACGAGGAGTGGAGCGAGGCCGAGCGGCTCCTCAAGGAGGGGCTCGCGTTCGACGACAATGCGAGCGAATTGAAGGACCGCCTCGGCGACCTGCAGATGCAGGCGGTGGACCGCGAGATCAAGAAGCTCGAGACACGCTTGGCGCAGGAAGACAACGCCAACTTCCGCGAGGACCTCGACCTGCTGCGCGTCGACAAGCGGAAAGTCGAAGCGGCCGAGTTTCGCCGTCGCGTCGCGGAGCGGCCGACCGACCTGGGGCTCTGGTTTCAGCTCGGGAGGGTGCTGCAGGAACAGGGCGACCTCGACGAGGCGATCGCGGCGTTCCAGCGCGCGGTCAAGGACCCGAAGACGCGCGCCGACTCGCTGATCCGGCTGGCCGGGTGTTTCCAGAAGAAAGGGCTGCTCGAGATGGCGACGAAGCAGCTCGAGGCGGCGCTCGAGGAGGCGACCCCCGCAGGCGATCGCGGCAAGGCGATCCTGTACAATCTCGGCCTCGTTGCCGAGCAAGCCGGCAAGCGAGCGGACGCGTTCCAGCACTACTCGCGCATCTACGAAGTCGACATCCACTATCGGGACGTCGCCAAGAAGATCGAGACGTTGCGCCCGTGACGCGCGCGTGACCGGACCGGCGGATACCAGAACCAACGAACGACCCTGATCGGGCGACCGATCGAACGACAGAGTGAGCAAGGACGACCATGGCGCATACCGAGTCAGCCAAGAAGAACTACCGCAAGATGGTGAAGCGTCGCGCGCGCAACGTCGCCGCGAATTCGCGCTTGAAGTCGTCGGTGAAGACGGTGCTGACGGCCGTCGCGGCGGGTGATCTCGCGGGAGCGCAGAAGGCGCTGCCCGACGCGATGCAGGCGATCGACAAGGCGGCGAAGACCGCCGTGATCCACCACAACACGGCGGCCAACAAGAAGTCGCGACTGTCGCGAAGCATCAACCGCCTGCAGGCCGGCAAGAAGTGACGTGATGGCGGCGCCGCGACGCAGCGCGCGCCGCGACGCAAGCAGTCGCCGCGCGCCGACCGGTCCGCAAGTGTCCTCGCTCAGTTGCGAGCTTTGGTTGCGGACTTCGTCGGCGTGACCGAAACAGTCACGTTCGGCCATCCGACCTGGCGGGCGGGCAAACGGACCTTCGCGGTGATCGAGGAGTACGGTGGCCACCTCACGGTCGCGGTGAAGTGCGACCCCCTCGATGCGCGTGAGTGGATCGAGACCCAGCCGACGCGGTTCTTCGCCACGCCGTACGTCGGGAAACACGGCGGGGTCTCGCTGATCGTCGATCGTGCGCCACCTGCAACGCTGCTGCGCCAACTGCTGATCGAAAGTTTTGCGCTTGTCGCACCCAAGCGGGTCTCCCGGGGGCACTGACCGCGGCCCCTCCCGGAACCGGCCGGCAGAGGGGCGCCAGATCGCGTGCATTCGATCGCCTCCGACCTTGCGGTGGGCGCGATCGTGTCTATTCAGGCAACCCGGGAAGGAATCCACGCGATCGCCGGCGCGACGCCGGCTCGCGACGCGGCCCGCAATTCGGTGGGGCGCCGCTGCTGCCCGTCGTGCTGACGCCTCCGGAAAAGAGGAGCCGTCGATGTTGCTCGTTCGTCATTTGCTACGGAATCGTCCGGCGCCTGATCTGCTCGCGCCAGAGTTCTCGGTCCGCGAAGCTGCCCGTTTCATGCGGGTGCAGCGGATCGGCGGGGCGCCGGTTGCCGATCGCGGTCGGCTGGTCGGGTTCTGCTCGGAACGTGATCTGGTCTGGGCATTGGCCGAAGCGCGCGATCCCGACCGGACGCTGGTTGCCGATGTGATGACCGCCGATGTCGTCACCTGCGGTCCTGACGATCTCGTAGCGGATTGCGAGGAGCGCCTGCGGTCGCGCTCGTGCCGCCATCTGCCAGTGGTCGAGGGCGGGCGGATCCTCGGCTGCCTGTCGCTGCGAGACTTCCTGCAGTCCGATGTTCGGGAGCGCGAGGCCGAGCTCGAACAGCTGAATGCGTACATCCGCACCGCTGGCGCCTGATCCGCCCGTTGGTCGGAAGATTCTTCTCAAGTCGATCCCGGTTCCTGCCGATCTCCAGGGCTGGCCACTCGGAACGCATTTTCGAGGGCGCATCCATGGAGATCGCGATGTCGACCGGATTCGGTGAATACCTCGTGCTGCGGCGACTGCTGACCCCACGCGCGGTCCTGCAGGTCCTGAAGAACCAGGCGCGCAGCCGGCCTCACCTGGGTGAACTCGCGGTGCACCGCGGCTGGCTCACGTGGGGCCAAGTCCTCGGTGTCATCAGCTTGGCCGAGCAGCTCAAGCTCCGCTTCGGCGAGGCGGCGACGCGGGAGGGTTTGCTGAACGCGACGCAGGTCGACGAACTCCTGCATGAGCAGGAGTCGGCGACGCCGACGCTCGCCGACTGCATCGTCGATCTCGGCTTCCTCGATAGCCACGTACTCGAGCGCGAACAGGGCAACTACGAGCAGGGCATCCAGATGGCGACCAGCAAGGCGGCGCTTGCCGAGGGCGTCCGGCTCTGACCGCTTCGGGAACTGCATTCCCCGGGCCCTGATTGGCGCATCGGCTGGCGAGGCTCGGCGATCGAGCCTGCGATCGCCGGGATGCGCCCGCGCAGAGTCCTCTTCCGAGCCGTCCTGGCGACCGTGGTGCCCGGGCTCATCGTCGAACTGTGCCTGCAGCTCGGCGCCGGCGTCGTCGCCTTGACGAAGTCCACGGTGACGCCAGCCACCGAAGCGCCCTGCGCGGTGCTTTGCGTCGGCGACTCGTTCACCTACGGGCTCGGTGCCTCGGATCCCGCGAATTCCTATCCGGCCCGCCTCGAGCAACTCCTCCGAACTGCACCGATCGCCGGGCGCAGCCACGTCGTCAACGGAGGCTGGCCCGGTAGCAACTCGCGAAACATCCTCGAGAACCTCAGTCGGCAGTTCGAGGAGATGCCGCCGAAGTTCGTCGCCGTGATGGTCGGCATCAACGACATGTGGAGTCGCCCGGAGCGATTCGAGATCGGCGACGCGCCGCGCGACGAGCCCGCGGGGAAGTTCCGCTTCGAACTCCGCCGGCCGCGACTCTGCCGCCTGCTCTTCACCAATCCCACCACGCTCGAAGATGTCTCTCGAGTGGGGGAGGGTGTGGCTGCGGCGACCCGTGCGAACGGACGCGCGCTTCCGCCTCTCGCATCCAAGCAACCGACTCAGCGTCAACAGGACGAACGGTCACTGACGGCCCGATGGCGGGCCGCGAAGACCACGCTCGATCTCCAGGCGGGCGGAGGTTGCGTCTGGGACGGCCGCAGGTGGACCTGGGACATCGACGAACGCGAGTTGCTCCTGACGCCGCTGTTCGAGGGCGGGACTGGGGTGCACGCAACCTGGGAGTTGAAGGGCAATCGGCTCGAAGTCGAGGTGGCGAACGGCGGAGCAAACTACTCCTTCGCGCGCGTGGCCGTACCGGCGGCTGGCGGGAATCGCGAGATCGCCGAGGGCCGGAAAGCGACGACCAGGAAGGACGATTCCGCCGCGGTCGAGATCTTCAGCCGAGCGATCGCGAAGTTCCCAGATCAGCCGTGATTGCGCAGCCTACGGGTCGACGTTGCGGCGCGCCCCCGTCGGAGCGACCTGATCGACGAGGACCTGGCCGCGCTTCGCGACGCCCGGACGGAGCAATCGGACGCCACGACCTCAGAATCACTCGTTGCCGCGCTCGTCTCCGCGGGTCTGACCGAGGAGGTGAGGCGAGTGCTTCCCGAAGAGCTGCGGCGTTTTCCTCGCTCTTCCGCGCTCTGGTCGACGCAGTCGAGCAGCGCGGAGAGCGCTGGGAGCGCAGCACTCGCCGAGGAGTCGATGTCGCGCGCGATCGAGTTGCACCCCGACGCCGATCCGGCGACCCTCGCCTGGATGCTCCGCTTCCGTGCGAACCTGCTCGGCCGGCGCAACGCGTTCGACGAGGCGGCGACGGACGTCCTGCGGGCATTCGTCGTCGATGGCGATCCCAATCGACTCCGGCAAGCCATCCGCACGTTGGCGAAGGGCTTCACGCCCGAACGGCTCGAAACGGTTGCCGCCGCCCTCTCGCTTCCGACCGCCCATCTTTCGATCGCTCGGGAGATCCGTGCTGAGGCGCTCGACCCTTTGGGCGGCGGTGCGCTGGAAGTGCTGGCCGATCACCTGAGAGAGCTCGTCTGCTACTGCCGCAGCCATGGTGCCGAGCCGGTCATCCTCAGCTACCCGTTCGTCAGCGCGGAGCTGCGGCCGGTGCAGAAGGCGGTGGCGGAGGAGGTCAACTGCCGTTTCGTGGACCTTGCGCCGCACTTCGAGAAGCTGTTGATCGGCCGCCCGCGCTCCGACTACTTCGTGCCCGACAACCACTGCAACGATGCCGGCTACGCGGTGGTGGCAGAGTTGGTCGAAGCGGCCTTGCGCGCCGGCACATGAAAAGAGAGCGGGCTCCCGAGCACGCCCGGGAACCCGCCGAATACCTGATTCAAGCCCGCGCGGACGCGAGCGCGCTGGTCTCAGTCCATGCCACCCATGCCACCCATGCCACCCATCCCGCCCGGGGCACCCGCCATCCTCGGCTTGTCCTCGGGGATCTCGGAGATGAGCGCGTCGGTCGTCAGCAGCAGGGTTGCGACCGACGCCGCGTTCTGCAGCGCGCTGCGCACGACCTTGGCCGGGTCGATCACGCCGAACTTCACCATGTCGCCGTACTCGCGGCGCGCCGCATCGAAGCCGAAGGCGCCGGAGCCCTCCTTCACCTTCGAGACGACGATCGAGCCGTCGACGCCCGCGTTCTCCGCGATGTAGCGCAGCGGCAGCTCGACCGCGCGACGGATGATGTCGATGCCGAGCTTCTCGTCGCCCTCGGCCTTCAGGCTGCCCAGCGTCGCGGCCGCGCGCAGGAGCGCCACGCCGCCGCCGGGGAGGATGCCCTCCTCGACCGCCGCGCGCGTCGCATGCAGCGCGTCCTCGACCCGAGCCTTCTTCTCCTTCATCTCGCTCTCGGTCGCCGCACCGACGTTGATCTCGGCGACACCACCCGCCAGCTTCGCGAGTCGTTCCTGGAGCTTCTCGCGGTCGTAGTCGGAGGTCGTCTTTTCGATCTCCGCGCGGATCTGCGCGATGCGGCCCTTGATCTGATCCTTCTTGCCGGCGCCTTCGATGATGGTCGTGTCATCCTTGCCGATGACGACCTTCTTCGCGCGGCCGAGGTCGGTGATCGGGAGGTTCTCGAGGTTGATGCCGAGATCCTCGAAGATCGCGCGGCCGCCGGTAAGCACCGCGATGTCCTCGAGCATCGCCTTGCGGCGATCGCCGAAGCCCGGCGCCTTGACCGCGCAGCACTGGAAGATGCCGCGCAGCTTGTTCACGACCAGCGTCGCGAGCGCCTCGCCCTCGATGTCTTCGCTAAGGATCAGCAGCGGCTTGCCGGCCTGCGCCACCTTCTCGAGCACCGGCACCAGGTCCTTGACCGTGGCGAGCTTCTTTTCGTGGATGAGGATGAACGGGTCGTCGAGCGTGCACTCCATCTTCTCGGCGTTGGTGATGAAGTGGGGCGAGCAGTAGCCCTTGTCGAACTGCATGCCCTCGACCCACTCGATCGTGGTGTCAAAGCCCTTGCCTTCCTCGACGGTGATCACGCCGTCCTTGCCGACCTTCTCCATCGCCTCGGAGATCTTGCCGCCGATCTCAGTGTCGCCATTGGCGGCGATCGTTCCGACCTTCTCGATGTCCTCGCGGCCCTTGACCGGGACGCTCATCTTGGTGAGCTCGGCACGGATGTGCTCGACCGCGCGCTCGATGCCGCGCTTGATCGCTTGCGGGCTCGCGCCAGCAGCCATGTTGCGCAGGCCTTCCTCGAAGATCGACTCGGCGAGGACGGTGGCCGTGGTGGTGCCGTCGCCGGCCATGTCGGAGGTCTTGGCGGCGACTTCCTTCACCAACTGCGCGCCCATGTTCTCGTAGGCGTCCTCAAGCTCGATCTCCTTGGCGACCGTGACGCCGTCCTTGGTGACGGTCGGGCTGCCGAAGGACTTCTGGATGATCACGTTGCGGCCGCGCGGGCCCAGCGTCGTGCGGACGGCGCGAGCCAGCTTCTTGACGCCGCTGCGGATCAGCTCGCGTGCTTCATGGTCGTAGGCAATCTTCTTGGCGCCCATTGCTGGGGGACTCCGTTCGTGGGGTTGCGCTGGTTCAGGGGCGTGCGTCGCCGCGGATGCGCGGTTCGGGGTGCAGCGACGGTGTCACTCGACGGTCCATTGCGCCGAGTGACTCGGAATCACTCGACGATCGCGAGGATGTCGCTCTCGGCGATGAGCAGATACTCCTGGCCGTCGACCTTGACCTCGTTGCCGGCGTAGCTCGAGAAGATCACTCGATTGCCAGCGGCGACCGCGATGGTGGCGCGCTTGCCGTCATCGAGCAGCTTGCCGTCGCCGACCGCCACGACGATCCCTTCCTTCGGTTTCTCCTTGGCCGCGTCGGGCAGGAGGATGCCGCCCTTGGTCTTCTCCTCCGCCTCGATGCGGCGGACCAGGACGTTCTCGCCGAGGGGCCTCACCTTGGTGGTTCCTGAGGTCGTTCCGGACTTGGTCGCGGACTTCGCCATCGCTCTTCGCTCTCCTCATCTCTGGCGAGCGGGCAGGACATGCCGGCCGCGCTCGCGATCACTCTGTGCGGTGTTGGATTTAGTCTCAGATTGGAATCGATCGTGATCAGCGGAACTTGATCAGTGGAACGGGTGGGCCGGCGGGCGACCGAGCAACTGCTGGATCGACCGACGCAGCGCGTCGAGCCGGATCGGCTTGCTGACGAAGCCGACCGCGGAAGCCATCGACTTGCCCACCCCGAACTGCTCGCGCACCCACGCCTCGATCGCGATGTCCGAAGAGACGAGGAGCGTCGGTGGGATCGCCGCCGGTCCAAAGTCGGCGAGCAACCGCCGCAAGACCTGCGGTCCGGTCAGGCCGGGCATGTGACCGTCGAGGACCGACACATCGAAGAGGCGCTGCTGCAGAAGTGCGATCGCTTCGAGACCCGATGCGGCCAACTCCACGGCGAAGCCTTCGCGGGAGAAGAACTCCCCGAGTGCCTCACGGAGGTTGGCGTCGTCGTCTGCGACGAGTAGGCGGAGCTTGTCGTGACCCTGCAGTGCCATCGCAATGGAGCCTGACCTCTCGGTCAGTGGCCTCGTCGTGTTGCGTTCGAACGTTCGGGGCGGCGGATTGGCAAACTCGGTGCCACGGTCCCCTGACCGCCCGGGGGCGCCCTCGTTGGTCAAACTGTCCTCGGCGCCGGGACGCTGCGACGTGGATGCGTCAAATTGACGGTCGAACCTGGGGGGAATCGCGGTGTGAGTATAGTTCTTAATCCGCACATCTCGGCGTGCCACCTCCAATTGCTTCTCGATCCGTCGGTCTGCGGAAGTGGGCTGGCCGGACACCTCGAAGCGCTTTTGGACGGCGGTGTCGACCTTGTGCAACTGCGAATGAAGACTGCGACGACCCCGGAGCGCATCGCCGCCGGGAGACGCCTCGCGGCACAGCTCACGCCCCGCGGGGTACCGGTGCTGGTGAACGACGATGTCGATGCGGCCACCGAGCTTGGCGACCTGGTGGCCGGCGTCCACCTCGGCCAGCACGATCTTCCCGTCGAGCTGGCGCGCGCGCAGCTCCGGCCGGGAGCATGGGTCGGACTCTCGACCCACACCGGTGCGGAGCTCGCCGCAGGGCATGCCGGGAGCGCAACCCATTTCGGCATCGGCGCCTGCTTCGCGACGACGACCAAGCTCGACCATCGCGTGCTCGGACACAGCGATCTCGCTGCGGCGGTCGCTTCGGCTCGCCGCCCGCTGTTTGCGATTGGCGGCATTACGCCCGAGAACGTCGGCGAGCTTGTCGCTCTCGGCATCCGGAGGATCGCGGTGTCGCAGGCGCTGCTGGCGACCAGCGACCCGAAAGCCACTGCCGCCGCGATGCGCCGCAGGCTGCTTGATTCCGCGTGAACCCTGGCGTTCGGCGCCATTCATGGGCACGCCGACACCATTGGGAGCAACTCATGCGCATCGATCTGCACGCTGACCGCTCGAGTTGGGACCGCGCCGCGAACGAGTTCGCTCCGCTCCGGCCGATCCTCCATCGGTTTCTGGTCGCCCGCGTCCACGACCACCATGTCGCCGAGGATCTGACGCAGGAGACACTCCTGCGCGGAGTCGTGCACGCGCGCCAGCTTCGCCACCCGAAGGCGGCGCTGGCGTGGCTGCTGCGGATCGCATGGCACGTGGCGCTTGATTGGCATCGACGCCGGCTGCGCCGCCGCGACGCGTGGCGACTGGTGCATCCGGTCGCGCATGACGAAGCGGTCACCGTCGTCGCCGAACCAGGAGAGCTCGAATGCGACGAGGAACGCCTCCGCTCCGAACACTGCCGACGCGCACTGCACGTCGCCCTCGGCAAGCTGCCCCCTCTCGACCGCGTGCTTCTGATCGGCTTCCATTTCTCGGGGCTCAGTTGCCGTGAGCTCGCGCGCCGCAGCCGTATTTCGCGCGACAGCGTGAAGCAGCGCCTCTGCCGGTCGCGCCACCGCCTGCGCGAGTGGATCGATCTGTCGCTGCTCGACCCACCGGTTCCGTTGGCGCAGACGGCCGGATGACCGGGGGCGCTGTTATCGTGCGCCCCCCTTCCTGGCGCAGGCGCGCCTGGAGGCAGTGACTGATCGGCGGCGGCGAGCGACTCCGATGCGATTGCGACCTCCCTCCCGACGTGACTTCTTGCTCGGGTCCAGTGCCGCGACCGCGTCGCTTTTGGCACTGGCGCGAGGAGCGCTCGGGCAGGAGACACCGCCTGCGCCGCCAGCGGAGCAACCGTCCGCACCGGCTCCACCTCCCCGTCCCGAACCGCAGTTGAAGATCGGGGTGATCGGCGTCGGCGGCATGGGCAACGGCCACTGCGAGCGCTTCCTCGCTCTGCACAAGGAAGGCAAAGAGAACGTCCGAGTCGTCGCTCTTGCCGATGTCTGCAAGCCGCATCTCGACAAAGGGATCGAGCTCTGCGCGCGTGAACAAAGCGAGAACGGCGAGACGTTCCCGGTCCAAGGATTCCGCGACTACCGCGAACTGCTGAAGCTCCCCGATGTTCAGGGCGTTCTCATCGCTTCGCCGGAGCACTGGCATTCCCAGATGGCCGTCGACGCGATCCGCGCCGGCAAGGACGTCTACGTCGAGAAGCCGATGACGCTGCGACTCGACCAGGCGTTCGAGGTCTGGCGTGAACAGCGAGGCAGCGATCGCATCGTGCAGGTCGGCACCCAGTACGTGATGAGGCCGAAGTACGCCGAGGCGCGCCGCCTGATCCAGTCGGGCGCGATCGGTCATCCGGTGTCGAGCCAGACCGGCTACTGCCGCAACTCGAAGTCGGGCGAGTGGAACTACTACCACGTCGATCCGGCCGTGCAGCCCGGCGAGATGCTCGATTGGGAGGCGTGGTGCGGCCTGCTCGGACCGCAACCGTTCGACTCGCTCGTGTTCCATCGCTGGCGCCGATACAAGCGCTGGTCGACCGGGATCATCGGCGACTTGCTGGTCCACCAGATTGCGCCGCTGCTGATGGCGATCGATCCGGGCTGGCCGGTCCGCGTGTCGGCGATCGGCGGCCACTACGTCGACAAGGCGATGGAGAACCACGATCAGGTCCACTTGATCGTGCAGTTCGAGAAGGAGCACACGATGGAGGTGCTCGGCTCGACCTGCAATGCGCTCAAGCCCGACGAGATCGTGCGCGGCCACAAGGCCAACCTGCTGCTCACGGGCACGAACTGCGACTTGAAGCCCGAGCCCGCCTATCAGGACGGGGTCGAGGAGCAGTCGGCGAAGTTCGAGAACGTGCCGGACCAGGATCTCTTGCGGATGGACTGGCTCCAGTCGATGCGCACGCGGCAAGCGCCCGCGTCGCCGGTGGAACTCGCGACCAAGGTCATGGTGATCGTCGACCTCGCCACGCGCGCGCTGTGGGAGGGCGGTTCGTGGGGCTTCTCGCCCGCGAGCCTCACGACCTACCGCGCCTGATGGCTGGCCGTCCGCTCCGGGAGCCACGATGAGCACCACACCGAAGGACGCCGGACGCCGCAAGGTCACCACGCTGCGCCTGCAGGAGATGAAGGAGCAAGGCGAGCGGATCGCCGCGCTCACCGCCTACGACTGGTCGATGGCACGCCTGCTCGATGAGTCGGGGATCGACTTGATCCTGGTCGGTGATTCGGCCGCCATGGTCTTCTGCGGACACGACACGACCATCTCGATGACGATGCCGCAGATGCTCTACCACGCGTCGGTGGTGGCGCGCGCGGCCAAGCGGGCTCTCGTCGTCGGCGACCTGCCGTTCATGTCCTACCAGCTGAGCGAGGAGGAGGCGCTGCGCAACGCCGGCGCGTTCATGAAGGAGGCGCTGGTCGAGGCGGTGAAGCTCGAAGGCGGGGAGAGCGTCTGTCCGACAGTGAGGCGCATCGTCGACGCCGGCATCCCGGTCATGGGACACCTCGGCTTGACGCCGCAGTCGATCCACAAGTTCGGGACCTACAAGACGCGCGGCGTCGAGCGCGGCGAGGCCGAGCAGATCCTGCGCGACGCGCGCGGTCTGCAGGACGCGGGCGCCTTCGCCATCGTGCTGGAGAAGATCCCGGCCGAACTGGCGCGCGAGGTGAGCAAGTCGCTGCGCATCCCGACGATCGGCATCGGCGCCGGACCGGATTGCGACGGCCAGATCCTGGTGAGCCACGACCTGCTGGGGCTGTTCACCCGGTTCCGGCCGCGCTTCGTGCGCCGCTATGGCGAGTTCGGGAAGGCGATGCAGGACGCGTTCCGCCGCTACGCCGAGGATGTGAAGGGCGCCAGCTTTCCGAACGCGGCCGAGAGCTACTGGCAGGCCGAGGAGGAAGGCGGGGAAGCGGGCGGCGGACTGGCGTGACCGACGTGGCCCGCAGCAGATTCTCCGGTCGCCGCTTGACGATGTCGATCGCGCACTAGATACTTTGCAACGCAAAGCGGTAGCGGACGCGCCGGCAGGCCGGCGACGCTGCGGCCGCCGGAAACAGCCGGGATCGCCCATGTCCGACACCTCTCCGGCCGATCGCGAGCGTGAGGCGCAGGCGCGTCGGCTCGTCCCGCGTTCGGTCGCGATGATCATGGACGGCAACGGCCGCTGGGCTCAGCAGCGCGGGTTGCCGCGCGTCGCCGGCCATCGAGCGGGCGCGATCGCGGTCGACCGGGTCACCGAAGCGGCCGCGCGCCTCGGGATCGAGTCGCTGACGCTTTACGCGTTCTCAACCGAGAACTGGCAGCGTCCGGCGCATGAGGTTGAGACGCTTTGGAAGTTGCTTGTGCGCGACCTGAAGCGCCGCGGTCCGAAGTTACTGAAGCAGGGAATCCGGCTGACGACGATCGGGCGGCGCGATCGGATGCCTGCCGCCGCAGTCAGCGAGATCGACCGTGTCCAGCGCGAGACCGCCGGCGGAACGAAGATGCAGCTCTGCCTCGCGCTCGACTACGGCGGCTGGTGGGATCTGACCGAGATGGCGGAACGCGTGCGCCGCGGCGAGCGCGACGGCACGCTGCCGCCCGGTCCGCTGACGCCAGAGTCGCTCGAGCGACTGTTGCCTTCGGCGATCGTCCCGCCCGTAGATCTGCTGATCCGCACCGGCGGCGAGGCGCGCATCTCCAACTACCTGCCATGGCAGCTCGCCTACGCCGAACTCGTCTTCCTGCCGGTGTTGTGGCCCGATTTCGACGACGATGGACTGACGACCGCCTGTCGCGAGTTCTCACACCGCCGTCGCCGCTTCGGTCGGGTCGACGAGCAGGCCGAGGCAGAGTTGCGGACTCCTGAACCACTCGTGGCGGCGATTGAGCCTGCACCGCGCCGCCGCGGGCTCGCCGCACTGTTGCGGAGCAAGCGATGAACGAACTCGGACGCTCGCACGTCGCCCGCGGAGATCTGTTCGAGATCCGCCGGATGCTGGTGCGCGCTGGCGGTTTCGACGGCTACCGCGCGGCGCCCGTCGCCTGGTCGGGTGGGCTCGCGCTCATGGCCGGCGTGATCCAGCGATGGGCAACGCCAGGTTCGGCCGGGTTCGTCTCGCTCTGGGTCGCGACCGCCGCCGCGAGCTTCGCCATCAACGTGATCGGGATCGCGCGCACCTACGGTGCCTCACCGCGTCAGTGGGAGCGCAGCCTCGCGTTTGCCGCGCTGCTCGACTTGATGCCCGCGATCGTCGGCGGCGGAGTGATCACGGCGGCGCTGCTGATGCGCGGCCAACCCGAGCTTTTGCCCGGCACCTGGATGATCTTTTACGGGAGCGGCGTGATGGTCTCGCGCCGCCATGTCCCGCGCGGTTGCGCCTGGATCGGACTGGCCTATGTGCTGGCCGGTGGCGCGACGCTCTGCCTCCTGCCGGCCGCGAACGCGCTGCGCGCCGATGTGATGGCGGGCGCCTTCTGTGTCGGGCAGTTCGTGCTGGCGGCGGTCTTGTCGCGAGCGGCGGAGGGAGAACCCACGGTCGGAACTGCGGTCCGCTCGGAGGGCGATGAATGACCAGTCCCAAGGACGACGACCAGAAGGGGCGATTCGCCTACCCCGAGCTCGACCGCGTGCTGCACGAGCGGGCGCGGCTCGGGATCCTGTCCTGCCTGATCTCCCACCACGTCAAGATCGCCTTCTCTGAGCTGCGCGACCTCTGCGATCTCACGGATGGCAACCTCAGCCGCCATCTGAAGGCGCTCGAAGAGGCCGCGATCATCGCGCTCGAGCGCGAGGAGAAGGAGGGCGTGCGGCCGACGACTTGGATTGCCTTCACTCGCGGCGGGCGCAAGCGTTTCCTCGACTACGTCGAGGTGCTCGACTCGATCGTGCGCACGTCTGCGGTGGCGAAGGCGAGCCGTCGCGCCGCTCCGCCCGTCGCTCTCCCAGGCAGCGGCGTCGGCCGCGTGCCGGCCTGATCGTCGGCGTGCCGGCCTGATCGTCCGCGGCATCGATTACGCTCGCGTCGCATGCGTCTGCGCGTCGCGAGCTGGAACGTCCACAAAGGCATCGGCGGCGTCGACCGGCGCTACCGGCCGGAGCGCATCGTCGAGGTCCTGCGCGCGATCGATGCCGACGTTTGTTTGTTGCAGGAGGTTGACGATGGCGCGCGACGCTCCGGCTTTGACCGGCAGGTCGACATTTTCGCGGACGCTCTCGGCATGGCGTGGCGCGCTTGGTTCCCGAATCACCACTTGAAAGTCGGCCGCTACGGCAACGCGACGCTTTCACGCGTTCCGTTCCACGCAGCGCACAACCTCAGCCTGACCCTGCCGCTGCACAAGCGTCGTTCAGCGTTGCACGTCCGCATTCCGGTCCACGGGCACGCGCGACCGCTCTGGATCTTCAATTGCCATCTGGGGCTGGCAGAGGCGGAGCGGCGCCAACAACTGCGTCGCGTGCTGCGGCTCGTCGACGAGCATCACGGCAGCAGTGAGGATGTCGTGATCGCCGGCGACCTGAACGACGTCTGGCGGCAGCTCGGGCCGGCCGTGCTGCTGCCGGCGGGATTTCGCACCGTCGCGCGGCCTCCGGCGACGTTTCCCGCGTTCCGGCCGTTGCGCGCGCTCGATCGCGTTTTCGTCCGCGGAAAGGTCTCGATCGATGGCTGCGTGCGCGTCGAAAGCGCCGCGGCGCGCGCCGCCTCAGACCATCGGCCGATCTGGTTCGACCTCACTGAATGAGCTTCCGGCTGCTGGTACCCGCCGCCACAGCTCGACCAGCAGGATCGCGCCGACGCCGACGAACGAGCCCAGCAGGTTTGCGCCCGCGGCGATGAAGAGCCACGCCCCGTGACCACTGCCGGCGACCACGAACGGCAATCCGAAGGTCGCGGCGCACGAGCCGAAGCCGTGCAGCGTCAACGCGATCTTGGCGCGGTCAGAGAGTCGCGTGAGGATCAGCAGATGGAGCAGGATGAACTGCACGATGGGCACGGTGAAGAGATGCGGGTGGACAATGTCGACGAGGACGCGCGTCGACTTGGCGGGACGGGGCTGTGCCGGTGCGCTGTCGTCGATCTGGTCCTCGCCGGGAAGCAGCGGTGGTGAGCCAGCTTCGGCCGCGCCGTCGCCGTGGAAGTAGCTCTCCGCGCCGGATGGCGTGAACTCGGCGCGGTCGCTGTATTTCTGCGAGGCCACCAGCAGCGCGCTCTCGATCATGACGACGAAGCAGGTCAGCACGACCCGGGTCGGCAATGGCAGGCGCGACAGGTGCATCTTCGGAGTCAGCGTGTAACGCACGCGGCGGAATCCTGAGCAGAGTCGGCGGCGCCGGGCCAGGCAGCGAGGCGCTGCGTGACGCCGTGGACGGGCACGAGCAGCGCTCCGGTGCCGGCCATCGCCGGCGGCAAGGCTGCGAGGAACGCGGCGCTTGCGTCGGCGCCGGCGACGAAGACTGCGGTCGAAAGTGCGTCGGCGCGAGCGGCGGTCGGCGCGAGCACGCTGACCGAAACGCAGTCGCGCACCGGCTGACCGTCGCGCGGGTCGATCAGGTGGGGGAAGCGATCGCCATCGATCTCGACGAACTGCTCGTAGCCGCCGGAGGTCGACAGCGATTGATCGCGCAGCAACACAACCTCGAGCGCGCGTGTTGCGTCGACAGGATCGCGGATCGCGACCGGCCAGCCGGCGCCGTCCTCGCCGCCACCGATCGCGCGCTGCGAGCTGCCGAAGTCGACCATCGCGTTACGCAACCCGCGGGCGTGCAGCACCTCGATCGCCGCGTCGACGGCCAGGCCCTTCCCGATCGCGCCCGGATCGAGGCGCACGAACGGACGGGTGAAGGCGACCGTGCACGCTGCTCGATCGAAGGCGACGCCCGCGAAGCCGCCGCCGGCAACCAGTTCCGCCAACCGTTCCGCCGAGGGTCGCGTCGGCGATCCACCGCGGAAGCCCCAGGCGCGCACCAGCTCGCCGATCGCCGGATCGAACGTGCCCCCGCTGGCGCGCCAGAGCGTCTCCGACTCGTCGAGGAATCCGGCCATCGCCGCGCTCACGGCCATCGGCCCGGCGAACGCTGACCGGTTCACCTCGGCGAGCTCGGAGTCGTCGCGCCAATCGGAGAGGACGGCGTCGAGCGCCTCGGCGGCGGTGAGCGCCTCCTGCAGCACGGCGTGCGCGCCGGCGGCGATCGTCGGGTCGTCCACCAACGCGACGATCGACAGCTCGCTGCCCATGACGAGGCGGCGCGCGTCGAAGCGAGTCGCCACAGCGGCCGCCGAAGCGCCGGCAGCGCGCAGGTCGAACGACTTCGCGCCCTCGCGCCGGGCCTTCGCGATGAGCTCGTCTTGCGGGAGGCGCAGGAAGTCCTGTTCGAGCAGCGCCAGCACCTTGCGCGTGCCGTTGCACAGCGCGATCGAGGAGAGCGTGGCGCCGCTGACGTGGAGCACGTCGCGGTGGACTTGCAGCGGGTCGGCCACGGTCTTCCCCTCGAGCTGCGCGAGGAAGCGCCGCGATCGGACTTCGCCGCCGTGCGACTCGCGATAGACCATCACCGCGCAACGGCGGACGCGGCCGTCGGGCTCGGCGGCGACGATCATCGTGATCGGCTCGGTTTTGCCGATCTCGTTGGTGATCACCGCGAAGCCATCGAGGCGCTCGCCGTTCAGGCCGAGGTAAACGAGGAAGCCCTTCTCTCCGAGGTCACGTTGCAGCGTGGCAGCGAGCCGGCGCTGTTCGTCCTCGGCGAGCAAATGGCGCAGCTCGAGCGCGTGGTCGCAGTCCGGGAAGACCGCGCGCAGCGCCTGCACCTTGGTCAGCAGCACCTCGGTGCCGTCGTCGCGGGCGGCGCCGGCGCGGACGGCGGCGTCGCTCAACACCGCCGCGATCACGATCGAAGTCAGCAGGGGCAGCGCCGCCATCAGAAGTAGGTCGCGATCGATGCCACGAACGCATCGTTGTTGGAGTCCCCGGTCGTCCCGCTCTCGGAGTTGAGTTGGTAGTCGAACTTCAGGACCGTCTGCGACTGGTTGGGTCGGAAGTTGACGCCGAAGGTCCAGCGTTCGCGCTCGGCGCCGTCGAGGTCGACCTCGTCCCACCGGACGACCAGCGTGAAGTGGGCACCTTGGTCGAGCCAGCTCGCCCGACCTAAACCGGCGAGAAAGTCGGGATAGAGCCGGTAGTTCACCTGTCCGTACCAGCCGGCGACACGGTCCGGAATCCCGGCGGCATCGGCGAGCGCGTCGGTCTCTAGATCCGAGTGCGCCGCCTCTCCGACCAGCTCGAAGCCGTCGAGGAACGCCGCGCATGAGCCGCTCGCGCCCACCCACTTCGTAAGTACTCGACCATCAAGCGCACCATCGACCGCGACGATCATCAGCTCGTTCTCGCCGCCCTCGTCGTAGGCGCCGCGATGACCGGACAGTCCGATGACTCCGCCGAGCGTCGGGCTCCACTCGACCCGCGCGACGCCCGCAAAGCCGTTGTTGATGTCCTCGAAGGCGCGTTCGCTGCCGAGCTCCTCGTGCGGTCGGCCGCCCTTCAACCCGGTCGTGCGGTCGAACCCGGCGGTGCCGTCATCGAGCAGTCCCTTGAAGCCGGTGGTGAGGTAGGCCTCGTAGGTGAGCTGACCCGTCTTCGAGTCGGCGGAGGCGAGGGTCCCGAATGCTCCGAAGCCCGCCTCGCGCAGCGTCGTCGGGATCACGAACGAGTCGACCAGCGGCCGGTCGGTGAGCTCGTTCACTGGCGAGTCGTGGACCAGGTTGAACTTGCCGAGCGGCGAAAGCAGCACCCCGGCGCGGAAGTTGAACGGATCGGAGATGCAGAGGTCGATGAACGCGAACTCGACTTCGACCTCATGGCCGTCCTCGATCTCGATCTCAGTTGCGAAGCGGACATGCTCGCTCGGCTGCCCGTAGATGAACGGGATCAGGCGATGGAAGCGCAGGTCGCGGTCGCCGTCTTGCGGATCGCGGTACTCGAGGTCCACGTAGCCGCCGAACGCGATCGACCCGGCGCGGGCGAGGAACGGCTTGGTGTAGAGGTTGCCGAACGCCTGCGACAGGCCATCCTCCTCGAGCATCGCGAGCTCTCGATCGAGGTCGTCGTTGGCGGTGGCGTTGGCGGTGCCAGAGAGCTGGTCGACGCGAGCGCGCAGCTCGTGGTTCTCGCGTTCGATCTGCTCGACGCGGCGGAGCAGATCGGATTCGGCCGGTGCCGACTGACCCGCGGCGTGGGCGGTGAACGAAGTCGCTGTGAGCAGGGCGGCGATCGAGAGGGTGGACAGGCGCATGAGCGGTTAACGACCCTTTCAGAGTCGGCGAGAGACACGACGACGGGATGTCGTTCGGCTACCGCAATGCACAATCTAACGGAGAATATTGAGATAGAGTCTCAAGATCAAGAGAGTCGATTACGAGCGACTTGCTCCGGGAGCCGCCCGCCGTCACCGCCTCGCGCCGCTTAGGCTTTCGCCCCTTCCGACCGAGGGCTACCGATGCATTCGACCGATTCGCCGCGGCGCGATTTTCTGGCTTGGTGCGGGAGCTTCGGCCTCGGGGCGACGCTCTTTCCTGACGCCCTCGCCGCCGTCGCGGAGGACGCGCCGTTGATCACTCGCTCGATGATCGAACAGGCCGAAAAGTTGGCGGGCCTGGAGTTCACCGACGCGCAACGCGGCCAGCTCGAACGGTCAGTGAACGAGCGGCGCAGTTCCTTCGCCCGCCTGCGCGCCACTCCGCTCGACAACCAGGTCGCGCCTTGCCTGCACTTCGATCCAGTTCCGCCAGGACGCCGCCGGCCGAACGCGAGCTCCAACCGCCTGGAGCTGCCTGCGGCCGCCGCGCTCGAACCGCCGACCAGCATCGAAGAGCTCGCCTTCGCGCCGGTCTGGCAGCTCTCTGCGTTGCTGCAATCGCGTGCGATCACGTCGGTCGAGCTGACCGAGATGTACCTCGCTCGCCTCGAAGCGCACGACAAGGCGCTGTTGTGCACCGTGACGCTGATGAAGGAGCGCGCGCTGGCGCAGGCCGCCGCCGCCGATGCCGAGCTCGACGCCGGCAAGTCGCGCGGCCCCCTTCACGGGATCCCGTGGGGCGCCAAAGACCTGCTCTACACGAAGGGCGTACGCACCACGTTCGGGGCCGAGCCTTACCGCGACTTCGTGCCCGGCTTCGATGCCGCTGTCGTCGAGCGACTCGACGCGGCCGGCGCCGTGCTGATTGCAAAACTGACCCTCGGCGCACTGGCGATGGGCGACGTCTGGTTCGGCGGCATGACCCGCAATCCTTGGAATCCCGCGCAGGGTTCGAGCGGCTCGTCGGCAGGCTCCTCCGCGGCGACGACCGCTGGCCTCGTCGCCTTCGCTATCGGCAGCGAGACGCTCGGTTCGATCGTCTCGCCGGCGACGCGGTGCGGCGCGACCGGATTGCGACCGACTTTCGGCCGGGTGAGCCGCCACGGCGCGATGGCGCTTTCCTGGTCGATGGACAAGCTCGGGCCGCTCTGCCGCAGCGCGCTCGACTGCGCGCTGGTCTTCGCCGCGATCGAGGGGCGTGACGAACGCGATCGAGCGACCGTCGGCCTCGGCTTCGACTTCGATGGTGCTCTGCCGCTCTCCACGTTGAAGCTCGGCTACCTCAAGGTTCCCGCCTTCGGTGCGGGAGGCAGCTCGGCTGATCGAGCCGTCCTCGACGTACTCCGAGCCCAGGGCGCGACGATCTCGCCAGTCGAATTGCCGAGCGGCGCCGCGGACGATCTCGGTGACATGCTGACGGTCGAAGCGGCGAGCGCCTTCGATGACCTGACGCGCAGCGGCGGCGTCGATCGACTGAGCGAGCAGGGACCGAACGCCTGGCCCAG